>JBATDM010000095.1:0-64539 GCA_049663465.1 Pyrinomonadaceae bacterium | reverse complement strand
CTACCCGAGTCGCTTGGCGGTTACACGCTTGGCGTTCTGGTGCAGTCAAATTTCGGCGGTGTTCTGTCGATTGACGGTGTTCCTGTCGGGGTTGAGTTGGGGAAATACTATTTGAAGGATGCTGTCGGGGCGTCTGGCGGAGTTCAGCCACCCGCTACCGCAGGTGGTTCTGACTTGGCAGATGGTTCGATCATTATTGTTATTGCCACGGACGCTCCGCTCGATCATCGGCAACTTTCTCGCCTCGCCTCGCGTTCGATGTCGGGCCTTGCACGAACAGGCTCATCGATGACCAACGGCAGCGGTGATTACGCCATAGCGTTTTCGACTCAGAATCGGATCAAGGCCTCTGAGGCAAAAAGATCTGTCAGCGTTCTCGGCAACGACGCGATGTCACCGTTATTTCAGGCTGTCATAGAAGCGACAGAGGAGGCGATTCTCAATTCGCTATTCAAAGCAACGACCGTGACCGGCAATGGGCGAACGGTCGAGGCCGTGCCCATTGACCGCGTTCGCGAAATCATGAAGCGATACGGGCGACCACTCAAATAGAAAAGGCCGGAGACGATCTCTCGTCTCCGGCTGTATTCATTTCCTGTAAATTTCTATACAGTCCCGTCATCCATACCCGAATCGTATGGCTCCGGAGCACTGGTGTCCACTCCGGCGTCAAAGCCTGTATCGACTGCTGACATGTCGTATCCGCCTCCGGCCTCGACTCCAGATGATGGATCGACATCATAGGTCGGCGACGCTGAATCTGCCTGATTTGCGTAACCGTCAGCCGACGACTGATAGCCGCCGGCGATATCCATATTCCGGTCTGCTGCGTCCATATTCCCTTGTTCCGCATAGCTCGCAGCGTTTTCAGCGAAATATTCAGCATTCTTTTCGTCGTGGACCGCGTTGCCGAGGTTATAGGCGTCCTGATCAGCCTGGCCCGTGTGGCCTTCGCCGCCGGCCTGGAAATCGGCATCTCCGATCGCATATCCGGCGTTCAGAGCATCTTCTTTTGCAGATTCATAATCGCCCTCAGCAATATGTTCGGCCTGTTGGGCCTGATAATCCTCGCCGATCTCTTGTTTGTAGGCCGCATTGTCGAGATCGATAGCGTCCGACGCTCCGAGCATCGACGAATCGCCTGCTTCCCAAGCTTCGTTCTCAGCGACCTCGCGTGCTTCTGAAGCGGCGGCATAATCGCCCTTGGCGACGAATTCATCTGCGGCCGACTGAGCCTCGGTCGCTGCGTCGGCGTGTGCCTGTTGTTCAATCAACTCCATATCCTCTGAGGTGTGCTCGCCCGAAGTGTCTTGGTCAGCTTCGGCTTGTACAGGCTCGGCACTGATAGCATCACCGCCCAGATCGGGCGAAGCCTCAACAACATATTCATCGGACGATACATCTGAGAATTCCTCGGTGTCTTCGGTAGTGAATTCGTCGGACGTCTCATCATCGGTGATAGGGAATCCGTCTTCGCCCACGGTAAATTCCACAGAATTCGTTGATAGCTCCTCATCAGTGGGCAGGCCACCGTCCATACTCGAGACCTCATCAGGTTGTCCGTCGCCATCGGTGTCTTCGACAACGGTATCGAACTCGCCATCTCCATCGGTGTCAAAATAAGCTACGTCGATATTCCCGTCGCCGTCTGTATCTTCGCCGGCCGCATCCACGACGCCGTCGCCGTCCGTGTCCATAACAATGGTATCAAGTTGCCCATCACCGTCCGTGTCCGCCGCGGCGGCATCGACACGTCCGTCGCCATCCGTGTCGCCCACGACGGTGTCGATCTCACCGTCACCGTCCGCCGCACCGGCATCGATCTTGCCATCGCCGTCGGTATCGGCAAATGTGACATCGTCGGCATCGCCCGAACCATCGTCGAACAAGGCTTCGACGATCTCCTCCGCCAAACTTCCTTCAGCAGCCTCGGCGGTCGATATCTCAAATTCTGTCTCGGTTCCGTCGGCGTTTGTAACAGTCACTGGTTCTTGTTCATTCGGCATAGTTCTGGTTCTCCTGTATTAGTTTCGCCGGAGAAGCCTGGGGCTTTGCCGGTCTTGGTTTTTTTGTGATAACGGTAATGTTTCCGCACGTTTTGCTCGGGCATTTGACCGAAAGCTTTTGCTTGCCCGCCACAGCGGACATCGGCAATTTCATCGGGGTTGCACACGCGGAGCATTTGACCTTTAGCTCCTTTGCTGCGGCTTCAGGTCTCTGTGGGGCCGATTGTTTTTCCGGTGTCGGTGGTGCGGCCTTTGCGAGAATATCGCGGATCCGCCGGAACGACTGCTGATATTCAGGGCTTTGAACGAATTGGCTTAGAAGTTTCAGACGCGGCCCCAAATATGGCGTAGAGGTCGTCGTCAATTCAGAAAGCCGTAGCATATCACCGTCGTCCTCACGCTGCTGTTCGAGCCACGCCTCGATATTTATTTGGCGAAAAATAAATGACGATTTCAGCGACCACGATAGGAGTGTTCGCCGGGCGATATCTTCGCTGCCCACAGCCAGCAGTCCGGCACGGTCGGCGGTGATCTCGGCTTGGCGTGCCCATGCAAGCAGTGGCATTTCGATCGCACCGCTAATCATCGCGGTCGGGCTGAGGATCGCGTTGAAGATGCCTCCGGCCATAAAGCCTTTCGCCGGCCCCTGTTCTCCCAAAAAGAAACGGATCACCGTCTTCCAAAGAGCGTGGCCGGCCTTGCAGTGTCCCATCTCGCGAGCCAGCAAGTAAAGCATATCGACGCCCTGAAAATTTCCCGCAACGGCCGAGCCGATCACTATAAACGACTTTGTATCCGTACCGAACGTGAGGCAATCCCACGGCCTGTCACCGGACAGGTAAACGTCGGGCATATGCGTCATGCCAAGTATTCGAGCGGCCCTGACGGCCGGGCCAAACACATGCGGCATCTGCTTTTCGCCCAGAGCGATCCCGTTAAATGAGACCTCTATCCATCGGCGTCCGACCTTTTCGGAAACAGCCTTTGCGGCGGCATTCAAAGGTTTTGCGGCTCGCAAAGCCGCCATTGCCTTAGCGTCGGCAGCCCACGCAAAAGACGAGGTGTCGACCGAATAGCCCGGAGCCAAAGGCCGAAGCCAGCGACATTCCTTGCAGACCACATCCTTGCCCGGCAAACCTTGGCCGAAACCGCCGCATGTTCCGCACATAACGGGCGGGGGGGCGTAATTGGGAGGAGGAATCTGTTGGTAGTTCTGGCCGGGCGCCTGCGCACTGACGGGCGGGTTCGGCGCGGCGGACTGCGAACCGACCGCCACACCGCAATAGATGCAGAATCGCGTCGCGGCAACCGGCTGCTGGTGCCCATTCGGGCAGACTGGATTTCCTTGAACTCCTGAGGACATTTTTTCCTATCGATCAATAGTCATAAGGCCCGGCTGTTGAGGACATCATGCCCATTGCCATCCAGAGCACCCAGAGAACTGCGTGTATGACGGTCGCCGCGATCCCGCCCCAGAGGCCGATCGTCGCCATCGTTTTTCCGCTCTCGGGCGACCGCCCGTTCTTGATCGCGTCCAGTTCCATCCAACCGACGATCGCCGCCGGAATGCCGGCAATTCCGCCGCAGCAAAGGAATCCTGCAATGGCGAGGATCAGTGCGATCATCGGCTTTTGGCTCGCGGCTCCGGATGGCTGCGGGGCAGCGGCCTGCTGCTGAGGCCATTGCGGCGTTTCCGGTGCCGTCGCATTCAGCGGCGAAGCACAATTTAAGCAAAATGCCGCATCCGCGGGGTTTGGCTGGTTACATTTTTGGCACGATTTTGTCATCTCTTTGTCTATTTGCTATTCAATCCGCCGCGACGAGTAGCCCGCATTTCGAGTTCACCCGTTTATGAGAGCATATGCGTAAGATCGAGCGGAATTAGGTCAAAATTTTGTTTACTTGTTAATATTAACCGAAGTCCTTGGTAAATAGAAGCTTTAGACACCGGCCGATGATCAAGATCGAAAACTATATCCACGGCGATCTCGTTGCCCCCGCGTCAGGGGTATATCTTGACAATTTTGACCCTTCAACCGGAGATGTTTATTCACATATAGCTGATTCTGATAGCCGCGATATCGAACGTGGGGTCGAGGCGGCTAGCAACGCCTTTCCCGGTTGGTCGAATACGTCTGCCGAGGCACGCCACGATATCTTGATGCGTCTCGCGGGGTTGATCGAGCGTGATCTCGAGGACCTGGCTTTGGCGGAGAGTATCGATAACGGCAAGCCGGTATCGCTTGCTCGCGCTGTCGATATTCCGCGGGCCGTGTCTAATTTCAAATTTTATGCGACCGCCGCAATGCACACGGCGAACGAATCGCACGATACGGTCGGGCAGAGTGCTATCAACTACACTCTGCGTCAGCCGCTCGGGGTTGTCGGGTGCATTTCACCGTGGAATTTGCCGCTATATTTGTTCACGTGGAAGATCGCACCCGCGATCGCCGCTGGCTGTACGGTCGTCGCAAAGCCCAGCGAGGTCACGCCGATGACGGCGTTTCTGTTGTCGAAACTTTGTATCGAGGCGGGACTGCCGCCGGGCGTTCTTAATATCGTTCACGGCCTCGGGCCAAAGGTCGGCTCGGCGATCGTTGAGCACAAGGACGTCAAGGCGATCTCATTCACGGGCGGGACAAAAACGGGCGAAGAGATCGCTCGCGTAGCGGCACCGATGTTCAAGAAACTCTCGCTCGAACTCGGCGGCAAGAATCCCAATATCATCTTTGCCGACTGCAATTACGAAGAAATGCTGGCGACCACCGTCCGTTCGTCGTTCTCTAATCAAGGCGAGATCTGCCTGTGCGGTTCGCGTATCTTTGTCGAGCGACCGATCTATGAACGGTTTCGCGAAGACTTTGTCGCTCGAACAGCAGCACTGGTCGTCGGCGACCCGCTAGATCCCGAAACCAACGTCGGGGCGATTGTCTCCAAACCGCATTTTGACAAAATAATGTCGTATATTGATCTCGCGAAGCAGGAAGGCGGATCGATCTTATGCGGCGGAAAGTCGGTTGATCTAACCGCAGAGACGCAGAGACGCGGAGAAGTGTCAGCACCGGGAGCGGTAGCGACTGGGTCGCCGATTCCGGAATCCGCAATCCGCACTCCGCAATTACGTGGCTGGTACATCGAGCCGACCATCATCGAAGGCCTGAGTCACGATTGCCGCACCAATCAGGAAGAGATCTTTGGCCCGGTCGTCACGATCATGCCGTTCGACACCGAAGGCGAGGTTGTGGAATACGCAAATTCCGTCCGCTACGGCCTGTCGGCAACCGTCTGGACCGAAAACCTTTCCAGTGCCCACCGCGTATCAGCCGCACTTGAATCCGGCATCGTCTGGGTAAATTGCTGGCTCTTGCGCGATCTGCGGACACCATTCGGCGGCGTCAAAGACAGCGGCGTCGGCCGAGAGGGCGGTTTTGAGGCTTTGAGGTTTTTTACCGAAGAGAAGAATGTCTGTGTGAAAATTAGCTGAGCGTGAAGAAACTCCTTAGCAGTACAGAAGTAAATCTCTGGTTCGACTCCACTGAGCGGCCGTTCAAGTTTGAGTCGCCATTTAACAATGAGGAATTTGCGGTCCTACATGTCGCCGCCGACTCAAACATTAGCTCTCGGGAACAGGCATGGGTGAGCAAACGGCTGGTAGCCTCGAGATGTAGGTATGCGGTCTGTATGGGGTACGAAAGTTCGACGTGGGATGATTCGATAGATTATGCATATATCGAATCAGATCCCAACTACGAGCCGCCCGACGACCGCTTCATAATGACGACATGGCACGACGGCGAGCCCATCGAGGATGTGGTCAATTTTTTTCGCTGGAATACGATTTTCGACGATTTCGTTCCCAAGAATTTTCTTGTGCTTTTTATAGGCAGGGCAGAAGAATTCGAAACCAGAACGCTTGATGCCCTTAAATACTCCTTTCGAGAGGTCGATGATTAAGCTGAGTGGTCAGGTCGCGTTGACCGAGCGAGTTGGTTAATCATAAATATGGACGAAAAACGATTTGGACATCCATACTATCGCTACATGGCATTTCTGTTGATCGTCATTGCTATTGGCGGCTTTGCTCTGCATGGCGTGATCAAGCCCGGTAATTTGCCGCCCGTCCACGGATTTCTGATACTTCATTTAGCCGCAATGGTTGGGTGGTATGTGCTTTTCGTATTGCAGACCCAATTGATCGGCAGGAAGAAGCACAAGGTCCATATGAAGCTGGGGTCCCTGAGTGCCATCTTGGCGATCACAATTGTTGTGTCAGGTTTAGCGATCACCTATTTGTCATATCGGCGTACCGCCGATGCTGTGATAGTGCTGGCAAATTTTGCTACGCTTCTCAATTTCGGGACACTCTATGTGCTTGGATATATCTACAGGAGAAAGGCTGAATTCCACCGGCGCGCTATGCTGCTGGCGGGAATCGCGATAATTGCCCCGGCGATCGCCCGATTTATTATTACCGTTGATCTGCCGCTGCCAACCGTGTTCGTCTTTTACCTGCTGCTGATACTAAGTCTAGTGGCCTTTGATGCAATTAAATTCAAACGTATCCATCGTTTGAGCATCATAGGTGGTGGGGCGATATTCGTTATTTTGCTCGGAGCCTTTATGTTCGGGGCTACGGAGGGCTGGGGAGCATTTATCAGGAGCGTGTGGGGCTAGGCTCGACATCGCAGAGGAGAGAAAAGGGCTATTTATATGAAGAGTAAATTGTTGTTCGTTATTTTGGTCTTATTTGTTTCGTCGATCTCGGCTCAGGTAAAACCGCCGACCGAATCGGCGATGGACCGGTTTTTGCGGTATATCAAGATCGATACGCAGTCAGCCGAAGATGCCGGCAAGCATCCGAGTACTGAGAAGCAGTTGGTGCTGGCGAGGCTTCTTGAGAATGAGCTGAAAGCTCTCAGTGTGCAGAATGTACGTATCAGCAAAGAGGGCATCGTTTACGGAATGGTTCCGGGAAATCTCGCAGACAACTCTAAGGTGCCGACGATAGGATTTATCGGGCATATGGACACTTCGCCTGCGGTTTCGGGGGCGAATGTTAATCCTATTATTCATAAGAATTATCAGGGCGGCGATATCGTTTTGCCGAATGATAAGGCACAGCTCATCACGGCCGCACAAAATCCTGATCTCAAAAATCTTATCGGCGACGATATCATCACGGCGGACGGTACGACGCTGCTTGGCTCGGACGATAAATCGGGCTGTGCCGAGATAATGACCATGATAGACACTCTGAAACAGAACCCGTCGATCAAGCACGGCAATATCGCCATCGCCTTCACGCCCGACGAAGAGGTTGGCGGGCCGATGGACGAATTTGATATCAAGGGCTGGGGAGCAAAATTTGCGTACACGGTCGATGGCGAACAGCTTGGCGATATTTCAAACGAAACATGGTCGGCACGCACCGCGACCGTGACGTTCCGCGGCGTTTCGACTCACCCCGGAACAGCGAAGGGCATTCTCGTAAATTCGATGTACGCGGCGGGCGATTTCCTCGGGAATTTTCCGGCGGCGGCTCCGAATCGGCCCGAGACGACCGAAGGCCGTGTCGGATTTATTCATCCGTACGTCGGCAATTTGGATATAGAAACCTCGACGATCAAGATATTGCTTCGCGATTTCGACATTGATGGGCTCGTTGCGCAGGAGAATCTGGTTAAGAAACAGATCGCCGAAACACAGAAGAAATTCCCGAACGTAAAGATCGACTATTCGAGTGCTCTTGGCTATCTGAATATGAAGGAAGTCCTCAAGGATTATCCGCAACTCACCGATTTCGCCATCGAAGCCGCAAAACGTGCCGGCATCGACGCCGAGCTCAGGCCGATCAGAGGCGGAACCGACGGCTCGCGGCTAACCGCACGCGGTCTGCCTACGCCAAATCTATTCACCGGCGGGCATAATTTCCACGGAAAGCTCGAATTCAATTCGAAGAAAGGGCTGGAAAAATCTACCGAGACGCTCGTGCATCTGGTTCAGATCTGGGCAGAGAAAGGAAAATAGGAATTGGCCACGGATCACACAGATATGATTTAACTCATATCCGTACTATCCGTACTATCCGTTTGATCCGTGGCTAATTTTCTTCTTTGTATAGTGCCGGAAACTTCTCTTTGAGTGCCGCCAGCTTTGGCATGTCGTGGATCACGATGTACGGCTGCGTTGGGTTGCGAACGAGGTAATTTTGGTGATATTCCTCGGCGTCGTAGAATTTTGCAAGCGACACGACCTTGGTGGCGACCGGTTTCTCGAATGCTTTGGATTCGTTGATCGCCGCGATGTACGCTTCGGCCGTTTTCTTTTGCGAATCGTCCGTGTAAAAGATCGCCGAACGATATTGCGGGCCGACGTCGGGGCCCTGGCGGTCGACCTCGGTCGGGTCGTGGACGACGGAGAAGAATACGGTCAAAAGCTGCGCGTAGCTGACCTTTGCCGGGTCGAAAGTGACCAACACCGCCTCTGCATGCTGCGTATTGCCGCTGCTCACATCATCGTAATTCGCGCCTTTGGCATTGCCTCCGGAATAACCCGACTTCGCATTCTTCACGCCCTTGATGCTCTCAAACACAGCCTCGACTCCCCAAAAACAGCCGCCCGCGAAAACTGCAGTCTGCATTCCCTTTGCCGACTCTGCCTCGCTCTCGACAACCGGAACAGCCGGCAGATCGACCGCCTCCGTCTTTGACGGACTAGCGACAACGCCGCATCCGACCGCGATCGCAACGGAAAGAATAGTAATAAGCTTCATGATAAATAGCATCCTTGTATCTCCGATCTAACTAAACAATAGGATGATGATTTCCTTGCATCTTATTCCCAATATATTATTTTCTCCAGCCGGTGTGGTTCGGATTCATTTGCTCGCCTGTTAGACTAAAGGAATCGATGAGCAGTATTGAGATAAATTCATCAAAGGCACCCGAGCCTGTCGGCCTCTACCCGCACGCACGGCGTGTTGGCAATTTGCTGTTTCTGTCGGGCGTGGGGCCGCGTGAACGTGGGACGAAGAAGATTCCCGGCGTCGAGCTGAACGAAGCGCGCGAGATCGTCTCTTACGACATCGAGACACAGTGCCGGTCGGTGTTTCAGAATGTGAGATACATTGTCGAGGAGGCCGGTTCGTCGTGGGAACAGATCGTCGATGTAACCGTTTTCCTAACAAATATGAAAGACGATTTCGCTATATATAACCGCATCTACGCAGAGTATTTCGCGGACAATCAGCCGTGCCGGACGACCGTCGAGATCAGTTCGTTGCCAACCCCGATCGCGATCGAGTTGAAGGTGATCGCCACGATCGAATGATCTGCTCGCAGCGTTTGATCGGGGACCATAAAAAATGAGGAGTACTGCAATGAGGCTCATATTTTTAGGTTGTGTTCTGGCCTTGGTATTCAGCGCGTCCTGTTTTGACCGGTCGGGATCGGCGGACGAGGGAAGTTTACGAAATGCGGCCGTTGAATGGGACCGACTCTTCAACTTGCCGGATCTCAATGGCCTTTCGCTGCAATACTCGGAAGATGCGCTGTCGATGCCGTATAATTCTCCCACGATAGCCGGTCGAACGGCGATTCTGGCGAGCCTTGAGGGCCTTTTCCAAGATGCCTCGGCGAAGCATGAGACAGTTGTCGACGAGGTACTCGTCGGTGATGGCTGGGCAATCGAGAGGGCACGATATTCGATGACGATAACGCCGAAGGAAAGCGGGACAGCGGTCGTAGAGACCGGGCGACATATAATGTGCCGAAAAAAGATCGACGGTCGATGGTTGATCGTTTGGGAGATATGGAATACGGATCAACCGTTAGCGACGAATTAAGTAAGTAATAATAAAGGGAGAATAAATGATAGAAACAAAGGGTTACGCGACACATGATGAGCAGGCGAAATTTGCGCCATTCGATTTCGAGCGGCGGGAAGTTGGGCCGCGAGATATTTTGATCGACATCGAATACGCAGGCATATGCCACTCGGATATTCATCAGGCAAAAAATGAGTGGAAGGATTCGATGCCGACGACTTATCCTCTGGTTCCGGGCCATGAGATCGTCGGACGCGTCTCGCAGGTTGGCGGTGAAGTTACGAAGTTTGCCGTCGGCGATGTTGCCGGGATCGGCTGCTTTATCGATTCATGCCGCGAATGTCCGAACTGCAAAAATGGGCAGGAGCAGTTTTGCCACAAGATGGCCGCATACACCTATAACGGCACCGAAATGGACCGCGAGACGAAAACCTACGGTGGTTACTCAAACAAATACGTCGTAGACGAAAACTACGCGCTGAAAGTTAAGGCGACCAATGACCTGACCGGTGTTGCCCCGCTTCTTTGCGCAGGCATCACCACATATTCGCCGCTAAAACGCTTCAATGTCGGCCCCGGTAAAAAGGTCGGTATCGTCGGTCTTGGCGGCCTCGGTCACATGGGCGTGAAGATCGCAAAAGCAATGGGTGCCGAGGTCACGATCCTTAGTACATCACCGTCGAAAGAGGCGGATGCGAAATCACTCGGGGCAGACCATTTCGTGGTTACGAGTAACCCAGCCAATCTGGAGCCGCTCGCCGGTACATTTAATATGATCCTCGACACTGTTTCGGCGGATCACGATGTAAATCAATATCTGAACCTTCTTGGCGTCGGCGGCGCTATGGTGGTTGTCGGCGTTCCGCCGAGCCCTAACACGATCCATGCTCTGTCGTTGATATTCGGCAATAAGACGCTTTCCGGCTCGCTCATTGGCGGCATCCCTGAGACCCAGGAAATGCTCGATTTCTGCGCCGAACACGGCATCACATCTGACGTCGAGGTCATCTCACCCGACCGCATCGAAGAAGCCTATGATCGCACGATTAAGGCCGACGTTAGATATCGGTTTGTTATCGATATGAAAAATGCCTAGGACGGATTTGCCCACGAAATACACGAAAAGCACGAAATAAAGACTGTTATGACGGAGATCATCTACAGGGAAGAATCGTACAAGATAATGGGAGCCTGCTTTGAGGTGTATAAGGAAAAAGGCCGTGGATTTACCGAACCGGTTTATCAGGAATGCCTCCAGATCGAATTTCAACGGCAAGGAATTCCGTTTGTCGCTCAGCCAATATTGGAATTGGAATACAAAGGCACGAAACTGGAGCAGTCCTTCAAACCCGATTTCGTTTGTTTTGGCTGTATTGTTGTTGAAATAAAAGCGTTATCCAAACTCATCGACGAGCATAGAGCACAGGTTTTGAACTACCTTCACGCATTGAATTTTCGACTCGGTCTTCTCGTAAATTTTGGACACTATCCAAAAGTAGAATATGAAAGGATCGTAATTTGATTTTCTTTTTTTCGTGCCTTTTGTGTGTTTCGTGGGCAAATTCTTATGCGTTACGTTGCTCTACTCCGCGGCATTAATGTCGGGGGCAAGAACATGATCAAGATGGACAAGCTGCGCGGGACATTCGCGCAGCTTGATTTTGAGAATGTCGCCACCTATATCAACAGCGGAAACATTGCTTTTGACTCACGAACGAGGAACGAGGCTAACCTGGTCTCAACCATTCACGATGCGATCGAGAGCGATTTCGGATTCAACATTTCGACAATGGTCCGATCAATGGATGAGATCGCGGAGATAATCGCGAATAGTCCGTATATCGGGCAATTCGAGAATGACAAAGACCTTCACGTTTTTTTCCTTCCCGCTGAAATGACCACTGAACAGCAAAGCCAGCTGCTTGATCTAGCGAATGACAACGAGTTCATAACAGTCAGCGGCCGCACGATCTATTACATGTTGCGGATCAGCATCCTCGACAGTGCCCTTGGAAAAGGTTTTCTCGACAAAAAGCTTAAGATCACGAACTCCGCCCGAAACTGGCGTACGGTGAACAAACTCGTAGAGCTATAGCGGTGCCGTCTCAAGTTTGTCACACAGACTTTGTTCGCGGTGTTTCTTTTGAAATCAATAGGTTTCCACTGCATCGAAAAAGGAGTTACAAATGACAAATATTCGTCGCCGCCTGCGCTTTTTGGAGATATACGCGGCTATTTCGCTGACCATCTTTTGCGTCCTTGTCTTTTCGGCTTTTTCCCGTTCAAAAGAGAAATTTACCGAGATCGACGTCGAGCGGATCAATGTCCGCGAACCGAACGGCCAGCTCGTGCTGGTCGCCGCGAACAGCAAGCGCATGCCTGATCCGGTCGTGAACGGCAAGACATTTAAGACAGAGCGCCCGGCCGGAATGCTCTTTTTCAACGGCCTCGGCGATGAAAATGGCGGGCTGGTCTTTGGTGCCGTCGAGGGCAAGGGGCAATACGGCGCGTATCAGGGACTCTCGTTCGACAAATACAAGCAGGCCCAGGCAATGGCGCTCGTCTACAACGATCACAACGGAAAATACCGCACTGGCCTGCAGATCTGGGACCGTCCGGAAACACCGCTCGATCAATTCATAACCCGTCAGGAAGAGATCGACAAAATGCCAGCGGGTGACACGAAAACCGCTGCATTGGCGAAATTAAAAACGGACAATTTTTCGCCGACGCGTGTTTACGTCGGCAAAAATGCTGAAAAAGAATCCGAGGTAACTCTCTACGATGCAGGCGGAAAAGCGCGGATAAAAATGATCGTCGCAGCTGACGGCAATCCGAAGCTTGATTTTCTCGATGCGACGGGCAAAGTCACGTACAGCTTGCCAAATGACGGATTGCGAAAAAACTAAGTTTGCCCACGAAACACACGGGAAAGGCACGAAAACAGATCTGTTTAGAGTTCGCCTCGAACATCACGTGCGAACATGGGCGATAAATTATCAACGAAGAGCCTTTTCGTTGTACCATAGAGTTTCTTCAATTTCGTGTGTTTCGTGGGCAACTCTTATGATCCGCCGACCTTTCAACTTCAAACAATGGATCGACGAGCATCGCCACCTGCTCAAGCCGCCGGTGGGGAATCAGTGTGTCTATGATGACGACGATTTTATCGTGATGGTCGTCGGCGGGCCAAATTCGCGTAAGGATTACCACTGGGACGAGGGCGAAGAGCTTTTTTACCAACTCGAGGGCGATATCACGGTCCAAATTCAGGAGGATGGAAAGGCTGTCGAAGTGCCGATCCGCGAAGGCGATATGTTCCTGCTCCCGCCGCGCATCCCGCACAACCCGATCCGCGGTGCGAACACCGTCGGACTCGTCATAGAACGCAAAAGACACGAAGGCGAGCTCGACGGCCTGATGTGGTTCTGCGAAAACTGCAACGAAAAGCTCTATGAGGAATACTTCCAACTCACGGACATCGTTAACCAGTTCCAAGGCGTTTTTCGCAAGTTCTACGACAGCGATGACCTGCGCACCTGCTATAATTGCGCCACGATGATGGAACCGCCAGCAGTGGTGGATTAGCAAGCCGTTTGTACTCTGTCGAAGAATTAGTTTGATTGTTACCGGACTCCCGAATCAACCATCCTATGTAAATTTTTGTAAACCCGCGTGCGGACGGCCGTGTTTTGGTTTCGTATCATTGGGAACTGTCCTAGATTGTTATCGAATTCAACCAAAGTGCATTTCTACCTTTGATGATTCTTTTTCCGTTCTAATTCTAATTGCGGTTTTTGAGGACAACTAAAGATGAAGATTTTCAGCTTGATGAGGCGCGTCGGCGTTTCTTGTTTACTACTACTGTCGGTCGTTTCGGCTATTGCGGCGCAGAACGCTTTCGAATCCGCGATAGAGCGGCTATCGTTTCGCGAGATCGGCCCGGCGACCATGGGCGGCCGCGTCAATGATATCGAGGTTGCCCCCAATGACAGCCGCGTTATCTATGCCGGGATGGCGGCGGCGGGCGTTCTGAAGTCCGTCAACGGCGGCACCTCGTGGGACACGATCTTCGACAAGGAAACTGTCCCCACGGTTGGCGACGTCGCTATTGCGCCATCTAATCCGTCGATAGTATGGGTTGGTTCGGGCGAATCCAACAACCGCCAAAGCTCGTCGTGGGGCAACGGTGTGTATAAATCGATGGACGCAGGCAAAACGTGGAAGAATATGGGGCTCGCTGAGACACACCACATTGCCAGGGTCGTCATTCATCCGAGAGATCCCAATACAGTTTGGGTCGCGGCGACGGGCAAACTGTGGAGTTCGAGTTCCGAGCGCGGCGTTTACAAGACGACCGACGGCGGCAAGACGTGGGCACACGTTCTGAAAGTGAACGACGACACCGGCGCAACCGAGCTTGTGATCGACCACGAGAGCCCGACGATCCTTTACGCAGCGATGTACCAGAGACGGCGAACCGTTTTTGGCTTTAACGGCAGCGGTGAGGGCAGTGCTCTTTATAAGTCGGGTGATGGCGGCGATACGTGGACAAAGATCACGAAGGGAATGCCCTATGACACGGAAAACGCCCCAACCCCGCGTCCTGATAACCTGCTCGAAACCGGCCGGAATTCGATCGCGGTCTACGATAAGGATACGAATATCGTCTATGCGACCGTCGAACACGCGAACGGCGGCGTTTACCGCTCGATGGACAAAGGCGAGACCTGGACCAAGATGGCGGAAATAAATGCCGTCCCGCGTCCGATGTACTTTTCAAAATTGAAGATCGATCCGAACAACGACCAACGGCTCTGGCTCGCGGGCGTCCAGATGCAGTATTCAGAGGACGGCGGCAAGACGTGGACTGGCAATTTCTCTCGGGCTCCGCACGCCGACGTTCACGGCATTTGGATCAATCCGAAAGATTCTAACCATCTCATTATCGGCAATGACGGCGGTATCAATATCACTTATGACCGCGGTCGTACTTGGGACTTTGCCAATACGGTTCCACTGGGACTGTTTTATGAGATCGGTGTCGATAACAGCATGCCCTACAGGATCTGCGGTGGCTTGCAGGACAACAATACCTGGTGCGGACCGAGTCAGTCGATGAATCCGCGCGGTATTACCAACGACGACTGGTACACGATCGGCGGCGGCGACGGCTTTTATGCTCAGCCCGACCCGAACGACCCCGACACTGTTTACGGCGAATCTCAGGACGGCAATCTGTTCCGCAGAAATACGCGTTCGGGTGAGAGCAAGAGCATTCGGCCGCGTGAAGAAGATGGCGAGGGACGCTATCGCTTCCATTGGAATTCGCCGATCGTGATCTCGTCGTTTGACTCGAACACGATCTACTATGGCGGCAACTTCCTATTTAAGTCGCCGGATCGCGGCGACAGTTGGGCCAAGGTCGGTAACGTCGATCTGACCAGCAACGTCGATCGAAATTCGCTTCCCATCATGGGCAAGGCTCCTGACCGCAACACTCGTTCGCGCCACGATGGCGTCCAGCAGTACCCGGCGATCACGACGGTTTCAGAGTCGCCGGTCAATCGAAATGTGGTCTGGGTTGGCACCGACGACGGCAATCTTCAGGTGACCCGCGACGGCCAGACCTGGAAGAACGTTGTCAGCAAAGTGCCGGGCGTGCCTAAGGGAACGTATGTCAGCCGAGTTGTAGCTTCTCGTTCGTCAGACGGATCAGCATACGTTACCTTTGACGGACACCGGATGGGCGATTTCAAGGTCTATGTATTTATGACCAATGACTTCGGCGAGACGTGGCGCTCGATCGCTTCGAACCTGCCGCAGAATAACGGCATCGCGAACGTTATCCGGGAGCACCCGCGGAACACAAACCTCTTATTTGTCGGTACGGAATACGGTGCATTCGTCTCGCACAACCGAGGCTCAAACTGGACAAAGATCAAAATGAATCTTCCAACCGTTCCGGTGGACGATATTCTGATCCATCCTCGCGAGAACGATCTGATCCTCGGAACACACGGCCGCTCGATCTGGGTGCTCGACGATATTACTTCCCTCGAGCAGATGAACGATGCTGTGCTGGCGAGCGATATTCACCTTTTTGACCCGCGACGTTCGGTCATGTGGAGGACGTGGAACAACAAACCGTTAACGTCTGACAAGGCGTTCTATGGGCAGAATCCGCCGAACGGAGCAATGATCAATTTTTATCTCAAGGATGATCTTGCCCAGCGGCAGAATGTGACTATCACAGTAACGGACGCGGCTGGCCAAACTATGCGCACCCAGAATTGTACGCGTCCGCAACCTGCTCCAACGCCCGGTCAGGGTGGCGGCGGCTTCGGCGGCGGTGGAGGCGGCGGCGGCGGCTTTGGCGGCTTCGGCGGCGGGAACCAATGTGCGGTCAGCAAAGGCGTTAACCGTTGGGTTTGGGATATGCGTCAGCGTCCGACCGGCGCAGCTACCGGCGGCGGCGGCGGTGGCCGCGGCGGCGGAATAGCCAATCTCGGCTTTCGCGTCGATCCCGGTACATACACTGTCAAAGTAAAGTTTGGGGATAAGGAACTCACAAAGACCTTTGACGTCGTCGAGGATCCGCGGATCAACTTCTCATCTGACGATCGTGTTAAGAAAAAGGCCGCACTCCTGAAATTGCTGCCGGTGATGCAGCGAGGCCAACAGGCGCAGCAGCAGATCGTCGCACTTCGCAACAATGTGAATACAGCGATCGAGGCATGGAAGCGTCCGGGAGCCCCGCAGGTGCCGCAGAATGTTCGCACGGCCGCAGACGAACTTCTAAAGAAGATCGACGCGACCTACGTGAACTGGGGCACGCCGCCTTCGCTCGTAAGCACGATCAGCCAGGCCGGCCCACCGCTTGTCGAGTTGGCACAGCCGCTTAATCAGCGTGCGGCACAGCTGATGGGGGCGATCGAGGGATCATCGGCGGCGCCGACCGCATGGGAGTTGGCACAGATCGATATTCTCGCTGTCAAGATCCCCGCAGCAGCGGACGAGGTGCGTAAGCTCATCGCTGAGGACCTCGTAGCCCTCAACGCGATGATGGTTGCCGCCAAGGTGCCGTATATTCAGCCACCGCCGGGAGCAGGAGGAGGACGCCCGGGAGGGCAGTCGCCGCTTGAGGAAATCGAGGAGCCATAAAATAGCTTTTCGGTTTGTACATATGGCTCGAAGCGGTCACGCCGCTTCGGGCCTTTTTTGTTGCCTCGTTCAAATTTTGGGTTGCGGTCTACTAATGCCAAAATAGATGCGTGCTTAAGATCGACGTTCATACACACATTCTCCCGCGCGATATCCCCGCATGGAAAGATAGATTTGGCTATGGCGGCTTTATCTCGCTCGATCATTACAAGCCGTGTTGTGCCAAGATGGTGCGTGACGACGGAAAGCAGTTTCGCGATATAGACGAAAATTGTTGGAGCCCAGAACGGCGGATCGAGGAGTGCGAGGCATCGGGCATAGATGTTCAGGTGCTCTCGACCGTTCCGGTGATGTTCAGCTACTGGGCAAAGCCCCAGGATGGTGCCGAGATCGCACGATTTCTGAATGATGGGATCGCGGAGATAGTTGAGCGATATCCACGTCGATTTATTGGCCTCGGAACGCTGCCGATGCAGGACACAGAGCTTGCCATTCGGGAACTTGAACGCTGCAAAAAGATCGGCCTCGTTGGAGTTCAGATCGGCACGAACGTCAATCAACTCAATCTGAGCGAACCACACTTCTTCGACATTTTTGCGTCGTGCGAAAAGCTCGGCATGGCTGTTTTTGTTCATCCATGGGAAATGATGGGCGAAGCCGAGATGCAGAAATACTGGCTTCCGTGGCTCGTCGGTATGCCCGCGGAGACGTCGCGGGCGATCTGTTCGCTGATATTTTCAGGTGTACTCGAACGCCTTCCCGATCTGCGCATCTGTTTTGCTCACGGCGGCGGCTCATTCCCAGCGACGATCGGTCGCATCGAGCACGGCTTCAACGTCCGGCCCGATCTTTGTGCGGTCGATAATCCGCACAACCCGCGAAAATATTTGAGCCAAATTTATTTTGACTCTCTAGTTCACGAAGCGGCGCAGCTCGACTTTTTGATCGATCTGGTCGGTTCAGATCGGGTGATGTTGGGCACGGATTATCCTTTCCCGTTGGGCGAACTCGAACCCGGTAGCCTTATTGATTCGATGCCATATGACGATCAGATCAAGGAGATGCTGTTCAACGGAGCTGCGTTAAGCTGGTTAGGTACGTCGAGATCGGATTTATCTGACTTGACTAGCTAGTCTGACTAGAAGAGAATACTCTTTATGAAAGTGAGTGTTTACGAAGCAAAATCTAAGCTCAGCCAGATGATAAACCGAGCCCTCGAAGGCGAGGAGGTTGTTATTACTCGCAATGGTGAAGAAACCGTCAAGCTCACGCCGGTTTCAAAGAAAAAAGGGGACTGGATTGGCATGTATAAAGGGCAGATCAAGATTCACGATAGTTTTTACGAACCGCTTGATGACGAAACCCTCGCCTATTTTACCGGTGACGCCGAGACTTTCCTTGATAAGGTCATGCACGAGGACAAATCCGACAACGAAGAGAAGAAATGAGTCTCTTGCTTGATACTCACGTTTTCATTTGGGCCGCTGAACAGAATCCGCGACTTTCATCTGCCGCTATTGCTATGCTGAACGACCCCGGTGAAACCGTGTTTTTCTCGGCCGTCAGCGCGCTGGAGATTGCGATCAAATGGTCTAAAGGTAACCTGGAGTTGCCTAGCAGTCCCTACGAATTCGTCAGCAGAGCTATTTCAACAGCGGGCATTTCACAGCTTGCGGTTTCGCTGCGTGACGCGTGTGCGGTCGGAGATCTCCCGTTTCATCACAATGATCCATTTGACAGGCTGTTGGTAGCCCAGGCACGGACCAACGGTTTAAGGTTGATGACCGCCGACCCGATGCTTGAGCGGTATGACGTTGACGTGATCGCCCTATGGCTTAACGAAGATGATGAATGATAATTTGCCCGAGAAATCAATAGCGACGGCCGCAGAGATGGACAGTAGCGATCCGCTGCGGACTTTTCGTGATCGGTTTAGTTTCCCTCAGGTCGAAGGCAGGGATACGCTCTATTTCACGGGAAACTCGCTCGGTTTAATGCCGAGAAAGGCTCGCGAGTACGTTGAACAGGAACTTTCCGATTGGGAGCGACTGGCCGTCGAAGGGCATAACCACGCCAAGAATCCGTGGCTGCCGTATCACGAATTTTTGACGGAGCAGATGGCCGAGATCGTTGGGGCCCAACCGTCCGAGACGGTGGTGATGAATTCGCTGACGGTAAATCTTCACCTGTTGCTTGTCTCGTTCTATCGACCGACGCCCGAACGGCACAAGATCGTGATCGAAAAGGGGTCGTTTCCATCGGATCGATACGCCGTGGCCTCGCAAATTAGATTTCACAAATTTGATCCAGAACTATCGCTGATCGAGATCGCCCCTCGTGAGGGAGAATCGACCCTGCGAACTGCGGACATCGTCGAGATCCTCGAACGCGAGGGTGCCTCGATCACAACCGTCCTGCTCGGAGGTGTGAATTATTACACAGGGCAGGCCTTTGAAATGCGAGAAATTACAGAAGCCGGACATCGAGCAGGGGCAATGGTCGGATTTGATCTGGCCCATGCGGCGGGCAATTTTGAGCTCAAGATGCACGATTGGAATGTTGATTTTGCGGCTTGGTGTTCGTATAAATATTTGAATGGCGGGCCGGGTGCGGTTGGCGGGGCATTTGTTCACGAGCGGCACGCGACCAGCTTTGATATCCCGCGTATGGCCGGTTGGTGGGGGCACGATAAAGAAACGCGGTTTCTCATGGGGCCTGAGTTCAAACCGCTCGCCGGTGCCGAGGGTTGGCAGATATCGAATCCTCCTATCTTGCAAATGGCGGCTCTCAGAGCGTCCCTCGAGCTATTTGCGGAAGCGGGAATGACTGCCCTAACAAAGAAATCACAACAACTAACGGGCTATCTCGAATTTCTGATCGATCAGATCCGGGGCGACCGCCTCGCTATCGTAACGCCCCGCAGCTCCAGCGAGCGAGGCTGCCAACTTTCCATTAGAGTTAGCGGTGGAGATAGGTCATTGCATGAGCGGATCGTCGCCAACGGGGTCGCGGCTGATTGGCGCGAGCCCGATGTGATCCGGGTTGCTCCAGTTCCGCTCTACAACTCGTTTGAGGACGTATTTCGCTTTTCGCAGATCCTCGAAAATGTACTTTCCGGATAGCGGCCAGTTTCTGGACATGTCGCGATGATCCGCGGCACAACGATTGCACTATTTTGGCCTTAGATCTGGTGATAACATTAGAGGTTAAAGATGGTTCGGGCGATCATAAACGGAAAACATGGCGACTTTGAGGATGGCGTAACGATCTTGGCGGCGGCGAAAGCCTTCGGTGTTGATATCCCAACCCTCTGTGATGACCAACGCCTCGACCCTGTCGGCGCGTGTAGAATGTGCCTCGTTCATGTCAAGGGCCGTGCCCGTGAAGCAGTTTCGTGCACGGAACTGCTTGCTGACGGCATGGAGATCGACACGCACAGCGAGTCGATCGAGACCGCACGCAGGTGGAATCTGCGGATGCTTGCCGGCAAATACCCCGCCGATCCATTCGTTCGATATCCTGAAAAGCCGTTCCATATTCTAGCCCGACAATATGGCCTGACCGCCGATGATTTTCACGGTGATCGCTCGATCGCGGCGGATGATTCACACACCTATATCAACGTCGATATGTCGCGGTGCATCAACTGTTATGCATGCGCGAGAATCTGCTCCGACGTACAGGGGCAGTTCGTCTGGCACGTGATGGGTCGCGGCGAAGAATCGTTGATCTTGCCCGATTCGTTCGGAGCACTTGGCGACAGTACGTGCGTTTCGTGTGGAGCTTGCTCGGACGTATGTCCATCGGGAGCGCTCGAGGACAAGACCGTTGTTGAGCGTGGCTTTCCGACGGAGTGGACAAAGACGACTTGTCCGTATTGCGGCACGGGATGCGAAATGAATGTCGGGACGCGCGATGACCGGGTCGTACAGGTCAAGCCGGTCATGGATGCACCCGTCAATTACGGCCATCTTTGCGTGAAAGGCCGTTACGCGTTTGATTTCATTGATGCCAATGATCGCGTGACCGAACCAATGATCCGCGAGAACGGTGATTGGCGAGTGGTTTCCTGGGACGAGGCGATCAGCTACACGGCCGATCAGCTCAAGAAGATCGTTGATGAGAATGGGGCCGAGAGCGTTGCTGTACTTGGTTCGGCACGGGCGACGAATGAAGAAAACTATCTCGCTCAGAAATTTACCCGCGTCGTTCTAGGTACCAACAACGTCGATTGCTGTGCCCGTGTCTGTCATACGCCGACCGCCGCAGCGATGAAAATGATGATCGGTACCGGTGCGATGACCAATTCGTTTGACGATATCGAAAAGGCGAAGACGATCATTCTCTGCGGTGCCAACCCGAGCGAGAACCACCCAATACCAGGTGCTCGGATTCGCCAGGCAGTCTTAAAGAACGGAACGAAGCTGATCGTCGTAGATCCGCGAAAAACCGAGCTGACCAAGATCGCGGACGTTCATCTACAGCTCAGGCCCGGCACAAATATTCTGATGTTCAACGCCCTGGCCCACGCGATCATCGATGACGGTTTGGCCGACGCCGACTTTATCGAAACGCGGGTTGACGACTTTGAGAAGTTCAAAGCGTTCGTTGCCGAATATTCCCCCGAATCTGTTGCCGCTCGTTGTGGAGTAGACTCTGCCCTCATAAGAAAAGCTGCGCGTATCTACGCGACCGATACGCCTTCGATGGCAATGCACGGGCTTGGGATGACCGAGCATCTACAGGGAACCGAAGGCGTAATGACGGTCGTTAACCTTGCGCTGCTCACTGGCAATATCGGCAAGCCGGGTGCCGGCGTAAATCCTTTGCGGGGACAAAATAATGTCCAAGGCTCGGCCCATATGGGCTGTGATCCCGGCATACTCACCGGTTCGGTAACGATCGAAGCCGGCCGCGAACTGTTTGAAAGCGTATGGCGTCGTCCGGTTCCAACCGCTGCCGGCTACAATCAACTCCAGATGATCGATGCAGCCCGCGACGGCAATCTTAAGGCGTTGTGGACCATCGGCTATGACGTATTTCTTTCGAATGCTAACGCTCACGCGACTGCCAATGCATTCTCCAACATGGAGCTTGTGATCATTCAGGATTTCTTCATGAACGAGACCGCGAGGCGTTTCGGACACGTTTTTCTGCCGGCGACCACATCGTTCGAAAAGGATGGTACGTTCATGAACGGCGAGCGCCGAATCCAACGGATAAGGACCGCCGTGACTCCTCGCGGCAGTTCGCGTTCTGATTTGGAGATAGTATGCGACCTTGGCCGGAAAATGGGCTTTGCAGAAGATTTTGCGTTTGAATCGGCTGAGGATGTCTGGAACGAGATACGAGCCGTTTGGCCACCGGGCTACGGCATTACCTACGACCGGATCGAGGACGCCGGGATCCAATGGCCGTGTCCTGATCTCAACCATCCGGGGACGGAGGTGCTGCACGGTGAGTCGTTCTCAAATGGCGTGACCGCCGCTCTCCGTCGTATCAAATACCGCCCTACGAAAGAGGTTGTCTCGGACGAATTTCCGTTTATTCTGACTACCGGCCGCGTGCTCGAGCAATTTAACGCCGGAACGATGACCATGCGTACGCCAAACAGGGAATTGCGTCCGACGGATCTGCTGATGATGACCAAGGAAGACGCATCTCGGCTCTCGATTGCGGCCGGAGAAAAGGTGCGACTAAGGAGCGGCTATGGAGAGGCGATCCTGCCAGTCGAGATCACAGATAGAGTGAAACGCGGCGAACTATTTGCCTCATTCCACGATCCACATGTCTTTCTCAACTACGCGACCGGCCCGACGCGCGATCGTTTCACACAGGCACCGGAATTTAAGGTAACGGCTGTCACTGTAGAGAAGATTAGCGTTGAGGCATCGACGTAAATATTGACTTAGCTCAAATTTAGAACTTGAGGCGACAATTTGTTCTGCCTTTGTTTCTTCGCGCTCTATATGTTGAAATTGGCTTGATATATGTCGAAAGTTGCGATTATAGGTGCGGGTCTCGCTGGTTCGCTGCTTGCGATCTATCTCGCGAAGCGCGGGATCGCGGTTGACGTTTACGAGGCTCGCGGCGATATGCGTCTCGATGAAGTTGCTGCGGGACGTTCGATCAATCTTGCGTTGTCCGATCGGGGCATTGCGGCTCTTCGCGAGGTCGGGATGGATGCATATATGCTCGCCGAGGCGGTGCCGATGTACGGGCGGATGATCCATTCCGTGTCGGGCGAGACCAAACTGCTCCCGTACAGCGGCCGCAAGGGCGAGTACATAAATTCGGTTTCGCGTGCCGGACTCAATATCGCTCTAATCAACGAAGCGGAAAAGTACGACGGTATTCGGTTTTATTTCAACGAGCCGTGTACATCTTTCGATTGCGCGACCGGCGATGTGACGTCGTCGTCGGGTCAGATCGTGACCAGTGACACCGTGATCGCAACCGACGGAGCGGGCTCGGCCGTGCGTCAATCGATAGAGCGACAGTCTCCTGATTTTGAGGCGTCGTCCGTCTTTCTGGATCACGGCTATAAGGAACTCTACATTCCGCCGCCGGTCGACAGGAACCAGGTCGCTACCGCTCTCGGTTCTGACATCGAGGTCAATGCCCTCCACATATGGCCCCGGCATCAGTTCATGATGATCGCACTGCCTAATTTTGACGGCAGTTTTACATGTACGCTGTTCCTGGCACACGAGTCAGCCCCCCCGGCGGTAGCGGGGGAAACGCATGTTGATCTGAATTCAGCGTCCGTGCCACCCGCTAACGCAGGTGGTTCTGCCTTTGATTCCCTAACTGACGAGTCCTCTGTCCTGGAGTTCTTTAACCGCGAATTTCCTGACGCTGTTCCACTCATGCCGACGCTGATCGAGGATTTCTTCGAGAATCCTACGGGCGATCTCGGAACATTGAAATGCTGGCCGTGGAATGTCGATGGAAAGGCGTTGTTGCTCGGCGATGCGGCACACGCAATGGTCCCGTTCTATGGGCAGGGAATGAACTGCGCATTCGAGGACGTTCGCGTTCTAGCGGGATTGATCGATGATCAGACTTCTACCGCAGAGACGCAGAGACGCAGGGAAGTTAAAACGAAAATCGATTGGCAATCAATTTTTGAAGAATATGGCACATTGCGAAAACCCAACACCGACGCGATACAGGACATGGCCGTCGAAAATTTCTACGAGATGCGCGATGCCGTCGCTGATCCGGTTTTTGTGAAAAAAAGAGCACTTGAGACCAAGCTCGAACAAACATATCCTGACTATTTCTCAAAATACTCGATGGTAACGTTTCGCGAAGATCTGCCTTATTCAACCGCCAAGACACGTGGAAATGCTCAGGACGATCTGCTGATGCAGATATTTGCCGAAACGGCGGATACAGATGATATTGACCTGGATTCACTCGTCGCTCGACTACACGGGTTGAAGACCTAATGGAAGATCGGGTTGGCAAGACTATTATCAAATGATTGCAAAAATCACCCTAGATTCGATAGAGCACCGGTTTGACCCGGCCGCTCCGATCGACATTTCCATACCTCTGCGTTTTGGCGGGATGCAGCCGAATGCCTATGGTGTCGAAATCGCGAGAACCAGGGCCTGCGAGTATGGCGATCTCGTCGGCGACACGCGTCGCGGTGGGAGTTGCAATTTTGAGCAGATCACACTGACCCCGCATTGCAATGGGACTCACACCGAGTGTGTAGGGCATGTTACAGACGAGCGTATTTCGGTGCGCGATTGTTTGCAGGATGTGATGGTGACGGCGGTGCTGGTGACGGTTGGGGCCGAGCAGATCAATGGCGACTCAATCATTTCGCGTGGCCTGATCGCCGACGCTTTGACGCCGCAGGCGGCGTTTGCGGACGCCCTCGTCCGCGTTCCCCAAGCGTTGATCGTGCGGACTCTACCGAATGATGACGGCAAGCTCGCAGCGAGCTATGGAGAAGGCAATATTCCGGCATATTTTTCGACGGAAGCGATGGAGTACATGGTTGAATGCGGTTTCAAGCATTTGCTGGTCGATCTGCCCTCGATCGACCGTATTTTTGACGAAGGTGAGCTAGCAAATCACCGCATATTCTGGGGCATCGAGTCTGGTAGTCGTGAGATAAATTCCGAAACGCGCCTAAACAGCACGATTACCGAGCTTATCTACGTCCCTAACGAGATCGAGGATGGCGAATATCTACTCAATCTTCAGATCGCTCCATTCGAGACTGATGCATCGCCGAGCCGGCCCGTGCTTTTCAAGCTCTTCTCCAACTAACCGCCATTGACATCAGCCCTGATAGGCGTAACAATCGATTTTGCTCTTTTACGAGCATGGATCGTTTGAACCGCCATTGATCCGGCGGAGACAGGGAAAGCGGGTGAGATTCCCGCACGATCGCGTCACCGTAAGACGAATTGCGGAATGCGGATTTCGGAATGCGGATTGTTAGATCCGAATTCAGAATCCAAATCCAAACTCGACAAGTCGGACAGCCTGTATCAAACAACAAGCCAAGAGAGATGTTTCGCGTCAAAACATCACAGGCGAACATGGTGAATTTACGAACGCCCTGTTTTTCTGGTCGATATTTTCGACGCGGAGAAATGGGGCGTTTTTGTCTTGTGATCGCAATGAAAAGACCAAACCTTAGAATTTTTCTCGTGCTATGCGTATTGGCCTCTGCCGCGTTGCTTGGGGCGTGCACTTCAGATCCAAGCGTAAAGCCGGCTGCCAATACGAACACGCAAACTAACCGAACCGTTGCCGATGATCTGGGCCGGCCGGTGACGGTGCCAGCAAAGATCATGCGTATTGTCAGTCTGGCGCCGAACTTGACCGAGATGATATTTGCCGTCGGAGCAGGTGACCGTTTGGTCGGCGTCACGACGTTTTGCAATTTTCCCGAACAGGCAAATTCGATCGCAAAGATCGGCGACACGATGACGCCGAATATGGAGTCAATAGTGGCCCTTAGGCCCGATGTGGTCTTTGTCTCAACCGCGTCGCAGATCGAGACCTTTACCAAAACGCTGTCGGACAATGGAATTGCGGTCTATGTGACGAATCCAATAACGATCGAGGACGTTCTGAAAAATCTCAAACAGCTGGGCGAACTCTTCAGAACCGAGCCCGTCGCAGACGCTTTGGTCAGTGATCTAAAGCAGCGGATCAATCGAGTCTCGGATCGCGTCGGCCTCGACGAGCGTACACGCGTTTTCGTTCAAATATCTCGCGAGCCGCTATTTACGATCGGCAAGGAATCATTTCTAAACGCGGTGCTTGTAAAGGCTGGCGGCGTGTCGGTGACGGCGGACGTCGAAACGGCATTCCCAAAATTGAGCAAGGAAACGGCCCTTGCCCTGCGGCCCGATGTGATCATTTTGTCCGAGAGCGATGACAATCTCGAACCGAACGAGGTTTTCAGGAACTCTCCGGCGGTAAAGAACGGCCGCGTTTATATGGTCAACGCCGATATTCTGTCGCGGCCCGGCCCGAGGCTTGTCGATGCGATCGAGCAGATCGCCGCAGAATTGCATCCGGAAACTCTCCGGAATAAGTGATACGTGAGAAGTGAAAAGTTATCACTTCTCACTTATTCCGAAGGTAAATATTTGAAACAGAGATCAATAATTATCGGAGCAGCCCTGCTCGCCGCCCTTGCCCTCGCACTGTTTATTGCGATGCTATTCGGTGCGGAGCGGCTGTCGATATTTGATCTCAACGAGCAGCAAAGCTCGATACTTTTTGACATTCGCCTGCCGCGAATATTGCTCGGTGCGTGTGTCGGAGCGAGCCTTGCGGTGGCTGGTGCGGGTTTGCAGTCGTTGCTCAGAAATCCGCTCGCAGAGCCGTATTTGCTGGGTGTTTCCAATGGTGCTGCATTGGGAACGATGCTCGCCTTCGTGTTCTTTGAAAGCCTCGAATTGACCAGGCCGATCCTCGCCTTTGCCGGTGCGGGGCTCGCGACTCTCGCGGTGTATCGCATGGCGAAGAGCCGCGCAGGGATGAGCGTTGAGCGGCTCGTTCTGTCAGGCGTGATCGTCACGACGTTTCTTTCGTCGGTGATCGTCATGCTGACCACGCTGCTCGATGCGGCGAAACTTCGTTCATTTACGTTCTGGTTGCTCGGCGACCTGTCACAGGCGACGCGTAATGGCGTGTATCTGAGTTTTGCGGCTGTGGTCATCGGCACCATTGTGCTGACATCGCAGGCGAGAGCACTGAATCTGATGATGGTTGGCGAACGCGACGCTCTCGATTTTGGAGTTGAGGTCGGACGCGTGCGAATGCTTGTATTTGGCGCCGCAAGCCTGGTCGTCGGGGCAGCGGTGGCCGCGAGCGGATCGGTCGGTTACGTCGGCCTGATCGTCCCGCACCTCGTCAGGTTAAGCGTTGGCAGCGACAATCGTCTGGTCGTGCCCTTCTCGGCTATAGCAGGTGCGATCTTTGTGGTCTTTGCGGATACGATCGCGCGGACGGCGATCGCACCGCGGGAACTGCCTGTCGGGGCGGTCACGGCGTTGATAGGCGCACCGATGTTTATTTATTTGCTCAGGAGAAATTGAGCTGTGCGTCAGGATTTTCCCTTCTTCAGTGGATAGTGGCTAGTGACAAGTGGTTAGTTCACTATTCACTTGTCACTAGCCACTATCCACTGAAGATAAAAAATATGCTTAGAGTGGAAAATATTTCAGTTTCCTACGGTTATCACGACGTTTTGCTCGATGTCTCGATGACGCTTGCGGCGGGCACGACGGTTGCTCTCTTGGGGGCAAACGGTGCCGGGAAGACGACGTTGATCCGTACATTGAACGGCACGGTGCCGGTTGCTCGCGGTGAGGTTTTGCTTGACGGACGGTCCATCGCAAAAGTTTCCCGCCGCGAGATCGCCGCAAATATTGCCGTTGTTGCACAGGAAAATGAAACGCGATTTCCCGTGACCGTTCTCGACTTTGTCCTCGCGGGCCGGTTTTCTTCGGGCGGGACTTTTGGATGGGAAAACGACAGCGATATTGATGCGGCAAGACACGCGCTGGATAAATGCGATCTGACGGCGTATTCGTCGCGGCTGATGAATAATCTTTCGGGCGGTGAGCGGCAGCGTGTCGTTCTGGCAAGGGCCTTGGCGACAGGTGCAAAGATCTTGCTGCTCGACGAACCGACCGCAAATCTCGATCTAGCGCATCAGGCGATGATGTTTCGCTTGGTGCGAGAACGGTGCAGCAACGCTGGTGCCTCAGCCGTCGTTATCACGCACGATCTTAATCTAGCGGCCGAGTTTGCCGACGAGATCGTAATGTTAAACGGCGGGCGGATCGCGGCAAGCGGCCCGCCAGAAACAGTTTTGACTGCCGAAAATATCAGCGATGTTTTTGGCGTCGATGTGATGTTGGACAAGAGTCCGGCAAGCGGAAATGTTCGGGTGACGAATGTTTTTTAGCAAGAGTTGAGTAAGAGTTATGCGTTTACGCATGATCTCACGCCTAAAGGCGTTACTCTTACGATTTTGTTGGCAAGCGATGCAAGGGAAGTTTGGTGAAAAGCCAACGCTGCCCACGCAACAGTGAGATGAGAATGTCGAATATCGAATATCGAATATCGAATAACGAATTGATCAAATTCTACATTCGAAATTCTGCATTCGATATTTGATCAAGCCTGGAACTTTGCTCTTTTGCCGTGGTTACAACCATTCTGCGTGTGGGCAGAAGAGGAGTATTTTGTCATGGGATTTGTAGTAGGCCTTATCTGGTTTTTCTTGTTTACCTATTCGGTATTCCCGCAAACGAATAGTACTTTGGTCGGTCGAATTTTGTTTTCAGGTAGAGGTGTGCCCAATACCGAGGTACTGTTGTATCCGTCGGAGGGCTGCCAACTATTAACTGCAACAACGCGGACTGATGCGGACGGGAATTATAGGTTCGAAAATATTAAGCCGGGAAAATATTTCGTTGCGATCACTTTTGTTTCGACTGGGGAGAAAACTGTCGATAAGGCTCAAGTGACCGTCCGCGAGGATAAAATCAAGCAATTTGATTTCGAGGTCGTTCGTGAACCGGTCGTCCTGAGAGCCGAAGTGACGATCGCTGCGGGCGAACTCCAAGCGATTGACCAAGTCTCCAAGACGGTTGATGTCATCACCGGCCAGGAAATGCGTGACCGGGCGGATTTTTCTTTGATCGAGAGTTTGAGGACGATCCCAGGCTTTCGTGTGCAGCAATCGGGTGGATTTGGCAGAGTGGCGACGATCAAGACGCGTGGGCTTCGTAATCAGGATACGGCTATTTTGATCGACGGGATCAGATTTCGAGACCCGTCAGCGATCACGGGGGATGCATCTTCGTTTTTGAGTGATTTTACATTAACGAGCGTGAGCAAGGTCGAGGTGCTGCGTGGTTCGGGTTCGTCGCTGTATGGCACGAATGCGGTCGGCGGAACGGTTGATTTTCGGACCCCGGAGGCACGTCGCGGTACACACGGCCAACTCAGCGGTGCTGTCGGCGGACTGGGACTTGGACGCTTTCGCGGGAACCTTTCTCACGGCACCGAGAATGGGAAGTTTGGCATAAACGCGGGAGTTTCGCGTACAACGTACACAAAAGGTATCGACGGCGACGACGAAGCGAACAACGACAACCTCCAAACCCGTATCGACGCAAATCCTTTTTCAAGAACCAGCATTTCAGGCCGAATATTTTATTCAAACGCAGATGTCCTCCTCAATTCGGGCCCCGACACACTGGGCTTTTTGCCGCCGACCTCGGCAACTATCATCGACGCCCGGCCAAACGTCAATTTCCTGCCCGACGTCAACGATCCCGACAATATTCAGCGATCGAGGTTCTTCAGCGGCCAGTTTGTTGTCAATCAGGTCATTAGCAGCAAATTGGTCGTTTCGGGCTACTATCAGGGCCTCAAAACAAAACGTACCAACGACAATGGTACGCTCGGAGCAGGTTTTCAGAGCGCCTCGACCAGCATTTTTGATGGAACGATACACACGGGAAATGCCCACATCAACTGGACGCCGGACGACCGCCATCAGATCACGGCCGGGTACGAATTCGAGAGTGAACGATTTGGAAACGACGGCATGACGCCTGGCGGCACCGGCAACTATTTCACCCGTGCTGGACAAACGAGCAATTCGTTCTATGTTCAAGATCTCTTGAGTCTGGCCGATGGGCGATTGCAATTGGCCGGCAGTGCAAGGTTTCAGCAGTTTAGCCTCGACCGCCCGGAGTTTAGCCTCAGCAATGCACCCTACGACAACCTGACGCTCGACGATCCACCGAGCGCCTACACATTTGACGGTGCCGCGTCCTATTTTTTTAGGTCGTCCGGCACCAAGATCCGTGCCCACATCGGCAACGGATATCGTGTCCCGTCGCTCTACGAACGGTTCGGTTCTTTCTTTTCCAGCTTTGGCACGCCGACCTTTATCGCGATCGGCGATCCATTTCTAAAGCCCGAAAAGACTATCGCGTTTGACGCCGGCGTCGAGCAAGAGGTGGCCAATGGACGCCTTAGGCTGTCCGCGACCTACTTCTATACGCATCTCAGAGACATCATCGGCTATGGCAACGTTGTGTCGGATATCGGTTCGACAACGCGGCCCTTTGGCGGTTACGAAAATCAAAAAGGCGGAACCGCTCGCGGCGGGGAATTCAGCATTAAGGCAAAAGCGACGGCCTCGACCGACGTTTTCGCCTCATACACATTCACGAACAGCGAACAACTAACCCCGCAAGTCTCCGGCAGCGGCATTTTGAATACGTTGGGTGTGCCCGATCACCAATTCACGTTGGTCGCAACGCAAAGATTCAAGCGATTCTGGGTCAATTTCGATTTCCTCGCGACTTCGACATACCTAGCACCGATCTTTAGCAATTTGACCTTCAATACATACGTCTATCGTTTTGACGGCAATCGAAAAGGCGATCTGACGGCTGGATATACGTTTGGGCCAAACAAAGAAAAAATGACGCTCAGGCTATACGGAACGATCGAGAATGTCTTTGATCACGAGTACTACGAAAACGGATTCCGAACCGGCGGAGCAACGGGCCGTGTCGGCCTGACATTCGGATTCTGATCTGACACGAATGGGCAGCCTTGACAGAAGTGCAACGTTGTGCTATGACTGCAACAGTTGTGCGGTTTCGTTCGGCAAGATCTTTGACAACCTATATCAGGACTAACCAGCCAAAGTGTCAACTTTTTTCAGGACGACACAATTTCAGGACGATGCACATTGTGGCACAGAGTTTTTTTGAAAAATGCGAAAAATGCCGATAAAAATCTGCGGAACATGTTGGCATACAATGACTTAGTTGTTCCAAGCGAGGGCTGGGACAAGCTTGGGACAGATTTGGGGCACGACGGACGGACAATCGATCAATAACAGCGAAACTAGGCCTGAATTCGTGATATTATTGGTAAACGGGAGAAGACTGCTATGAGATATAAGCTGTTATTTGGTTTTGGTATTGTGTGTCTGGCAGTGTGCGGTGTTTCCGCTCAGCGGCCGACTATCACGAATTTTGATCTGGAAAAATACCGGCAGGAAAGGATCAGGGCGGAGACCGACCTGCGCGAGAATTATGAGAAACTCGGTTTCCCATCGCCTGCGGAACTCGAACGCCGCCGCGTCGAGAGTCAAAAGGCGACGCAAGAGCTTTCGGCGAAACTGCGTGCTCAGGAACTTGAACAGGAGCGCATCGATGCTCAGCGGGCTGAGGCGGCACGGTTTGCTGCATATTATCAGTCGTCTCGAGTGCAGACCGAAGTGACGGGCTATCCGATCGAGTATTATTGGATCGGCGGCCGCCGCTACCAGCGTCCGGCCAGCCGCGGCTGGTCACAAACAGGGTATTTCGCAGGCGGGCAATTTTGGCCGACGGGGTCGAGAACAAAACCTCGTCCATTATTCACGGTCCGGCCAAGGTAGGTTGGGTCGACTAACGTATTTTTTATCAGTAATTTGGAGGGAAGATGAAGAGATCGATAAGTGTCATTGTCTGCTTGGTTATCTTTGGTGCATTCGCTCAGGCCTTTGGGCAGGCAAGCTATCCATTTCCGCCAGCGCCGCTGTTTAGCGATATGCTGTTGACCGTAAATGTGGGGAAAGACGGATATTTCAGGCCATTAAGACTGAGAGCTTTCTTTTTTGCCGAGGACAAAGGATCGCTCAAGGTGCTTCATAAGGGCAGCGAGATAGCCGAATATAGCTTTCGCTCGGAGATCGTGACGGCTCCCCGATATGAGATCTCGGGGTATGAGATCGTAAAGGGTAAAAATGATCCTCTCGGACTAATGCTAAAGGAGCCCGGCAGCTATGAACTCGCCTACTATTCCGGCGGCAAGGTGATATACAGGTTTCCGTTTGAACTTAGGATGACCGGAGGCAGCGACCCATATAACCCGCAAAAGACATTTCTCATCGACGGCGATTGGAACACGCATGCGTATTTGAACAAAACGTCAACCGAACCGCATGGCAAATGGGAATTTCGGATCTGGATGCGAAACGACGAGGGCGGCTTGGAGCAGACTGGCGGGCACATTCGGCTGATAAGGGACAAGGACAAAAAGCTGATCGCTGTGGGAGCAAGCCGGTTCAGGACCGAGCGTAGGTGGACGATGCAGACGTTTGTACTCGAAAAGCCGGGCAAACAGAACCCTAAGGGCGAGTATTATGACAATCAGGACATGCTTGCCAATTCGGACAAATTTGATGATGGGGCCTATACGCTGAACTATTACAAGGCGGACAAACTGTACGGCACGTACAAATTCAATGTTGCCGGCGGAAATATTCAGCCTCAGGGAAGGCAGGTCCGCGAATCAACGGACGCTGCGAGATTTATAGAGGGAGGCGGGAAAGAATTCTGGCTTGTGAATGTGAACAAGTGATTCGCCTTCGGCGCGGTCACTATTTCACTGGGGGATTTCGCCAAGATCAAAGCTGGTCGTCACTTTCGTCATCAGAGCTGCCTTTTCCGCCTCTGATGTGATCTCGTCCAGAGCGGGATAAAGATGGTCGTGCTCCCGCTTGTCATGATGGCTGCAAAGGCGTTTGTAAAACGCTTCGCGGTCAAGAAGCAGGATCAGTGCGGCCTCGGGTTCGGGATCGGTCGCAAGTTTCTCTAGATGTTCCTTAAACAGGTCGAGATGGTCGTTCATCTTTACATGTTCGTTAAGAAACATCTGTACCGTTGCGGCCGGAGAGACCGTTGCCCGGGCGGCGTATAACGGCAGCAAGATGTCTTCCTCGTCCCGCATATGTTGATGCAGGCATATTTTGTAGCGATCGAGCAGACTCAATGCCAGAGCAAAATCAAGCTTTACTAGAGCCCGCTGATGTTCAAAGAACATTCGATCGAGAGCAACGTGTAGTTCAAGGAGGTCGGTCAGATTTTTCATCAATTTTCCTGAAATTATATCTTAAGTATCGCGGCAAGTGGATATTGCTAGCGGGGAAAAGGTGGCCAATTGCAGAAGAACACCGCGCGAAATATCTTCGCGAAGAATGAGCACCGTCTCTGAAAACATTGTTGTCCCCGGCAAGCCCAGGATGAAGCCCCGTGTGCGGCTGAAAGGCATAGCATTGCCGAATGAACACGGTTCATGGGGCATACTATTTGAGCCGCTTGTTGCTGCGATGGCGGTTGCGTTTTCTCCTGCTGCGATCGCGATCGCTCTGCTCTTTGTCGGGGCGTTTCTATTGCGGCAGCCTTTGTGTGTATGGTTGGCGGATCGAAGCGCGGGGCGTGACCTGCCGCAAACCGACTCGGCCCGCAGATTCACGCTGATCTTTTCTGTGGTTTTCGTCGCGGGGCTATTGGGTACTTTTGTGTTGGTCGCTCCAGCCAGCCTCATTCCGCTCGTCGCAGTCGCTCCGCTTGGGCTGATTCAGATCTACTATGACATGCGGCGAAAAAGCCGAAATCTGCTGCCGGAGTTGACGGGGGCGATAGCTCTCTCGTCGTCTGCTGCGGTGATTGCACTCGCCGATGATTGGACGGTTCCGGCTGCAATGGCATTGTGGGGGCTTTTCGTCCTCCGCCTGATACCGTCGATATTGTATGTGCGGAGCCGTTTGCGGCTTGAAAAAGGAAAGGATCCTTCGGTGGCGGCGGCCGTCGCGGCCCATCTGGTTGCGGTTGTTCTGGTTGCACTACTTGTATCCTATGGGTTGAGTCCGGTTATTACCGGCGTGATGTTCGTGGTCTTGCTGGGTCGTGCGGCTCTCGGCCTTTCCCCGTATCGAAAGAAGCGAAAGGCGATGCAGATCGGTGTTCTTGAGGTGATTTTTGGGGTGTTGACGGTGCTATCTGTGATTATAGGACACTATCTGCGGGCTTAGCACACGTTCGTCTAGCCAGATTCGAATTGGCTCATTACGGCTTCATACGTGTGCCGAGCCAACAGAAGGAAGCGGGGTCATCATGAGCGGATGTGGAAAAGTGTCCTTGTCTTCGTCCCCATGACGTGGTTTTAGACAGGCAAAATCCTTCTCGACCAAAATGCGCAGGATCTTGCCGCCGCCGATCTTTTGTTCGGCCTCAGCCCCAACCTGCCCGCTTTCAGTCCAGTCGCCTCCGATCTTATATGGGACGAAAACGGTGATGCGGCAGTCGTCGAAAACGGCATGCATTTGTTGATCAGTGGTATTTGCAAGCCGATAAACAAACTGTTCGCCCGGACCCGGGCCAAAAGCGATAGTCTCTTCGATCTCTCCAGTCTGGATAAATCGATCGAGATCATTTTGAGTTAGACGCAAACGGATAGAATTACTTCGTAGCCTGACTTTCATAGCTACAGGTACTCTACTCGCAAAATATTCCTGGGAAATATGATTGCAATCATATTAGTTGGGTTTTTCGTGGATTATTCTTTTCCTAAGGAGACGTTATATTATTTATGGATACTATTATAGGAAAAACTATTCGCGACATCGCACTTGAGGCTCCGGCAACAACCCGTGTTTTTGAGGAATTCAAGATAGACTACTGTTGCGGCGGCCGGCGGTCGATCGACGATGTCTGTCTGTCCGCAGGGATCGATCCTGAAGTCCTTACTCAAAGGATCAATGCGGTTATCGCTGAGCAGTCGAACGGGGTAAATACCGACCATCCGGAACAGAAAGCTCCGTCCGATTTGATCGGTTACATTCTGTCGAAGCACCACGTTTTCACTGCTGAGGAGATCGCTCGTCTCACACCGCTGATGAATAAGGTAGCCACGCGTCACGGCGAAAACCATCCCGAACTCTTTGAGTTGCAGTCAGTTTTCGACGCTCTCGCTGATAGTCTTATTCCCCATATGCGAAAGGAAGAAGCTGTACTCTTTCCGTACATTCAAATGCTTGAGGAATCGGCAAAGCACGATCTTTCGGTCAGCCCGCCGCATTTCGGAAGTGTACAAAATCCGATCCGCATGATGATGTCCGAGCACGACACGGACGGCGAACGTCTCCAGCGGATGCGTTCGATCACTGGTGACTACACGTTGCCAGAAGGTGCTTGTCCGAGTTTCACGGCTCTCTACGCAGGGCTACAGGATCTCGAACGTGACCTGCACCGCCATATTCATCTTGAGAATAATGTTCTTTTCCCAGCCGCTGCGGCACTTGAAACTAAGGCAAATGCCGTTTCGGCGTAGTCTGTTAGGTTGTACGATACTTTCGGCTGCGGTTTCATCGAAGAATCGATGGAGTCGCAGCTATCTTTTGTGCCGATGTGCCTAGGTACCACGATGAATACGCTCAGCGGCTGGACTGTCCGTCTCTGATCGGATCGATACTACTCCGATGCTCCATTCTAGGTCCGAAGATTCAACGCTACGGAAACGTCGTTTACAAACCTGGGATAATTTACTAAATTTAGTTTAACTTGAAACCGTCGACATACCGCGTTTGTGGAGGCATGGCTATGTTTTCCGGGTTCGACGGGTGTTTGATTTTCTGATGATCGCTTGGACAAATGTTGGCAGGTAAATTGACCTGGGAATCCGTATCATCAAGTTCAAAAAAGTTGAGTTCCATCTGGATTTATCATGAAGAATGGTTGGGAAGCCGTTATCGGCATGGAGATACACACGCAGCTTGCGACTGAGAGCAAGATATTTTGTTCCTGCCCGGTCGAGACCGGCGGCGAGCCTAATTCGAACACATGTCCGGTGTGTCTCGGTTTGCCGGGCGCATTGCCCGTATTGAACAGGCATGTCATCGAACTGGCGGCGAGGGCGGCATTATCGCTTGGGCTTGAAATTCAGGAAACGTCTATCTTTGCCCGCAAGAATTATTTCTATCCGGACCTGCCAAAGGGATATCAGATATCGCAGTACGATAAGCCGTTTTCGGCAAACGGGAATTTGACGATATTGACCGCTGACCGTGATGAACATGGGCGGCCCGTTAAGTGGAAGCCGTTGACGATCCACATTCAGCGGATGCATCTCGAAGAAGACGCTGGCAAAAATGTTCACGAGGGCCTGCCCGATACCGACAAATATTCGTACGTCGATCTAAACCGGGCCGGAACGCCGCTTGGTGAGATCGTCACTTCACCGGACTTTCGCACGTCGTGGCAGGCTTACGATTATGTTAATCACGTCCGCCGAGCACTCCAGTGGGTCGGTGCGAGCGAGGCTGATATGGAGAAGGGGAATTTGCGATGCGAGGCAAATGTTTCGGTGCGAAAGGTCGGGGAGACCGAGTTTCGCAACAAGGTGGAGCTAAAGAACTTAAATTCCGTCCGCTTTATGCAAAAGGCGATCGAGTATGAGATCGAGCGGCAGATCGAGGCCCACGAGAATGGTGAGCCGGTGAATCAGGAATCACGGCTTTGGGATGAGAAGAACAACTGCACGCGTTTTATGCGCGGTAAAGAAGATGCTCACGATTACCGATATTTTCCCGAACCGGACCTTCAACCGCTGCGTGTGACGCCCGAATTTATTGAAGGTGTTAGGGGCGAAATGCCTGAGCTGCCGGACGCAATGCACGAAAGGTTCATCGCGACCTACGAGCTTGGTTTTGCCGAATCGTCGCAGATGACCAGTGATCGTGACACGGCAGATTTTTTTGAGACGACCGCGCGGATCACGGCAAATCCGAAAGTATCGGCTAACTGGATCTTGGGAGAATTGACCCGCGAACTGAATAGCTCAGGGCAAGGTATCGGAGAATGCCTTTTAACTGCGGAGGACCTCGCGGAGCTAATTATTACGGTTGAATCCGGAAAAATAAATAATAACCAGGCAAAGGAAGTCTTGTCGGAGATGTTTGCTAACGGCAGGGCCGCACCCGAGATAATAAAAGAAAAAGGATTCGAACAAGTTTCGGACATCGGAGCCATCGAAACCATCATCGAAGCGGTGATTAAAGCAAACCCCGAACAGGTTTCGGAATATCGTGCGGGTCGTGACGCCCTATTTGGATTTTTTGTCGGCCAAGTGATGAAGGCCTCGCAAGGCAAGGCAAATCCGAAGGTCGTTAACGAAATTCTAAAGTCTAAATTATCAATCTGAACTGGAGGTGCCGGAATGAAGACCAAGGCGTGCTTACTATCAACTATGACCTTACTGTTTGTTGGTTCGGGGTTCGCCCAGACAGCGACACCAACGCCGCTTCCGAACTATTTGATCGAGAGGCGAGAGAAGGAACGGCAAAATCAGGAACTGGCAAAGCAGATGGACACCCGACAAAAGCTGGCTCGGCTAAACTCTGTTGGAGCCTATGTCGATGATGTTTGGCTGGAAAAGGGACCCCTCGGCCTCACCATTCGATACAACCAGTTCCTGCGTCCGGAGGATCGCCGAGCGATATATATTCCGCCGGTAGATATCACCGCTTACGAAGATTTTCTTAAGGAGCAGAAAACGGGTATCGTCCGTTTGCAGAGTTCCGATCTATGTCCGCAAAAAGCAATAGTCCTACGGGGTGTGGATGGTTGCCCGAATGCTATTCGCGGAAGAGCGACGGCCTTTTCATTTCGGGCGGGTCGATACCGTGACACAAATTTGGCAGATATCGTATTCAACGGAGATAAGATCGCTAAGAGCGGTGCTCTGACGATCGGTATCCTGTCAGATCTCGGAAACGCCGATATCGATAGTCTGGGTATAACAAGTGAAGGGGTGCGACAGTTGTCTGATTTTACGCCGGCCAGCGTTGAAAGCGAGATCGATCGACAATATACGGTTTTGCAGCGAGGAGCCGTGATCGGCAATCACGTTTACGGTCCTGAGGTTACGCCGGTTGTCGGTAACACATATGTTATGCGTTCGGTTGCCTACCGTGGAAAGACGGGAAACGAAGGTAAGGGCATCAATCCGCTTCTTGACGACGAACGGGTGGATGTCACAGTGGCTTTCAAGGTGCTTCGAAAGCTAAGTGACGGGAGTATTGTGATGGTCTGGAAGGAACTCGAACGCAAGGATTCGCCGGACATAATCATCGAGACGAAGAAGGTAAAATAGAGTACTGGTTTGTCAGATGAAACTGCCGTAGTAACGGGCGCTGCTACGGTACTGATTTTGATGAGAGGTCACAAATGAGGGTATCTAAGGCAGTTTTGTTGTTTACGATGTTGGTTCTGGCGTCTCTCGCGACATTCGGGCAAACGCCGAGTTATACACCCGATCCCGCTACCGTCGAACGCGAACGACAGCGTGCGGCAGCAGAGGCAAGGATGCGTGCGGACCAGGAGCGGGCCCAGCAAAGGCTCAGTGCCGTTAGCAAACGTATTAACCCTGACGATATTTATTTTGACGGCATCATGCCAAGGTACGGCCCCAATCTGACCGATGAGGATATCAGAGCGATCTCGATCTCGCCAGAAGACCTTAAGACTTATCAGGAATTTTTGCGATCAGCGAAAACTGGGATCGTCCGACTTCAAAATGCGGAAATATGTCCGCCAAATCCTATTATCGTACGGGCTTCGGCCGGGTGCGCCAATAATGTCAATGGCAAGGCGACAGCGTATTCGTTTCGCGCTGGCGGCTATCGAGCCCCTCTCTTTGCTGATCTATCTTTTCGCAGTGGAAAACTTGCGAAGAGCGGGGTTTTTGTCATCGGTCTATTATCTGATCTGGGAACGATAGCTATCGCCGAGGTTGGGTTGGCTAGCGATGGTGTCCAGCAGCTGGTCGATTACCGTCCGCCTGTTCGTCAGGATGAGATCGAACGTCAATACTCTATTTTGAGTAAGGGCGCCGTTGTTAGCGGTCACGTTTATGGCCCGGAGGTCGGTATGACTATTGGCAACGTATACGTTCTCAGGTCAGTCGCCTACAAAGGCAAACTTGAGATCGGGGAAAAGCCGAAAAAGATAGATGTCTTGGAAAACGACGAACGTAAGGATGTCACGCTAGTGTTTAAGATTATTCGACAGCATGAAGACGGGAGTATTGTCTTGCTATGGAAAGAGCTGAATAGGCTCGATCCTCCGGGCGTGGTGCTCGAAGCAAAAAACGAAAAAGGGGCGGCGTCAAAAAATGAATTTGCTCAATAGGGCGACAGTCGTCACAAGATTATCGTGTTCCAACCGGTTCGAACAGCTCGAGGCTAGGTAATAGAGGCGATTCCTGAATGTGGTTAACGAAATTTTTAGTCTAAACTAAATTTGATGTGGAGGTAAAAAAATGAAAATCAAGGCCTGTGTACTATCAATTGTGACCCTATTGTTTGTCGGTTCGGGCGTCGCCCAGACAGCGACCTCAACACCGCTTTCGAGTGATGAGGTTATAAAGCAAATGCTTGCCCGGCAGAGGCTGGAACAGATACGGCGTGAGGACACTGAGATAAGGCTGGCTCAGATGCGGTCCCGGGTATCCACTGGAAATATTGAGGATGTTTGGCTGGAAAAAGGCCCGCTCGGTATTTCGGTACGGTACAACAAGTTCCTGAGCGCAGAGGATAGCCAAGCGATATTCATTCTGCCGGTGGATATCACCGCCTACGAAGACTTCCTTAGGGAGCCGAAAACCGGTATCGTCCGTTTACAGCGATCTGACGTATGTCCGCAAAAGACAATAGTCTTACGGGGAGCGGATAATTGCCCCAACGCTATTCGCGGAAAAGCGACGGCTTTTTCATTTCGGACGGGTCGATACCGTGACACGAATTTGGCAGATATCGTATTCAACGGAGATAAGATCGCTAAGAGCGGTACACTGACGATCGGCATTCTGTCGGATCTCGGAGACACAGATATCGATAGCTTGAGTATGACCAGTGAAGGCGTTCGGCAGTTGTCTGATTTCACGCCGGCCAGTGTTGAAAGCGAGATCGATAGGCAATATGCGGTTTTGCAGCGAGGAGCCGTGATCGGCAATCATGTTTATGGCCCTGACGTTGCGCCAGTCGTGGGCAACACATATGTCATGCGTTCGGTTGCCTACCGCGGAAAGATCGGAAACGAAGGTAAAGGCTTCAATCCGCTTCTTGACGACGAACGGGTTGACGTCACCGTTGCTTTCAAGGTGATTCGAAAACTAAGCGATGGCAGTATTGTGATGGTTTGGAAGGAACTCGCCCGCAGGGATTCGCCGGACATAATCATCGATACGAAAAAGGTCAAATAGAGTATGAAATTGGTAGATAAAACCGCCATCGTGACCGGAGGCACAAAGGGCATCGGCTACGCCATTGCCGAGGAACTCGCGAAGGCCGGAGCAAATGTTTTCATCTGTTCGCGCACACGTGAAGATGTTGAGGCGGCGGTCGAGAGGCTGTCTGCTCACGGACAGGCGGCGGGCAAACTCTGCGACGTGCGGATCGAAGACCAGGTCCGCGGCGTGATCGAGAGCTGCGAGAAACGCTTTGGCGGTGTCGATATTCTGATCAATAACGCCGGCCTCGGCTATATGAATCGCACGGTCGAGGATATCTCGAGTGATGAGTTTCGGCAGACGATGGAAACTAATGTGTTTGGTGTGTTTTACGCTTGTCACCATGCGATCCCTTTGATGAAGCAACGTAGCGGGGGATATATTATCAATATCTCATCCCTCGCCGGACAGAACGCACATCCCGGAATGGCGGCATACAACGCATCTAAATTCGCTCTAAACGGCTTCAGCGAGGCTATGATGCAGGAAGTCCGGCACGACAATATCAAGGTCAGCTACATCTGCCCCGGCAGCGTGAATACGGAATTTGGCGGCGACACCGTGTCCGATGCAAAAGCGTGGCAACTACAGCCCAATGACATTGCCGACGTGGTGATGAATCTGTTGACGATGGATGAGCGGGCTCTTCCGAGCAAGGTTGAGATAAGGCCAAGCAAACCGCCGAAGGGTTAGGGGGCGAGAACGATCTGATGGGCTTCCAATATGTTTTTCAGATCGTCTTCCGTGAAGGGTTTTACAATGTAGTCTGACGCACCAAGCTCGGTCGCACGCTGACGATCCTCGTCCGAATCGAGCGAAGTGGCCATGACGACCGGAATATGGCCGAAGTTATCATCGGTTTTTACATATTCGAGCAGTTCCCATCCGTCAATCTGCGGCATTTCCACGTCGGAAAGGATCATATCAGGTTCAAATTCTCCGGACAGAAGAAGTTCTAATGCGTCCGCACCGTTATTGGCAGTAATGGAACGCAGTCCCGCTCCCTCGACGATCTTGACGACCTGTCGGCGAACACTTGCACTGTCATCGACGATCAGGACGAGCGGAGCGAGTGTTGTTTGGCTGATGAAAGGAGCGGAAGCCAGTTCGGTTTCGGACCTGGCCTTCGTGACGGTCAATGGCATTAGGATAGTGAAGGTCGTGCCGCGTTGGGGTTCAGATTCGACCAGAACGCTGCCGCCGCGGTTTTCGACGCTTTCCTTTACAATGCTCATTCCCACGCCTCTACCGGCGTTCAGATCGATCTTGTGAGCGGTGGTTAAGCCCCGATCGAAGATCAGCTTCAGGGCCTCTCGATCAGTGAGCGACGCCGCCGCCGCCCCGTCGATCAATCCGGCGGAAACGGCCTTGTCCTTTAAGCGGGGAATCGAAATTCCGCTGCCGTCGTCCGAAACCGACAGGATCAAAGCTTCGTCATCGGCTTCGATCCCAATCCGGATCGCTCCCATCTCGGGCTTGCCGATCAATCGCCGAGTATCGGGGGGCTCGATTCCGTGGACGACCGCGTTCTTTAGCAGATGGAGCAGCGGCTCGATCAGTGCGTCAATTATCTGTGTGTCGACTTCGACATCGGGGTTTTCGAGACTAACTGTGGCTTTCTTGTTTTCGTCTAGGCAGGTCACGTGGACAGCACGGCTTAGGCGCGTCTCTAAGGTCCCAAATCTGACCATGCGGATCCGGAGCAGTTTTTCGTGAAGAGCATCCGTCAGCCCTTGTTGAACTTCGAAGATGGATTCAACCATTGACAAGGTATCGTCGTGAACGAGTCCGTCAATATTGAGTTTGGTAAATCGCTCGGCGAGCTCCAAACGATTTGCCATCAACGATCGCGAGACGGTTAGTATTTCATCCAATCTATCAAGTGATACGCGTACGATCGGGGTTGCGGCCGGGCGGAGATTTGCGATTCGTTGTGGCGCTTCGATGACGGCTGCGGGCTGGGTGTTAGTGCTGGCCTCAGGTTGTGAAACAACGGTCAGCGATTCCATTGCCGCCGCGTATTCAGGCCCGAGGTCGGATTCGTCACGCACTTTTGACTCGACTATGGACTTCAGATGACTCGAGCTTTTGGTTAGAAACTCGATAACCCGAGTAGAAGGATCGATATGGAGTTCCACGAGCCGGTCCAACAGGTCTTCCATTCGATGGGCGATCTTTGACGCGTCCGTGAGACCGACGATCCCTGAGGCCCCCTTAAATGTGTGTGCATTTCGACGAATCTCCCAAAGGGCCGACTGATCGTCCGGGGTTTGGCTCAATGTTTCGAGATTGCGCCCGATATTAGCGAGTAGCTCGTCGGCTTCGGAACGAAAGATCTCTAGTGTCTCGTCATCAACCTCGAATTCTTCCGATTCCCATTCATCGTTTGCTGGCTGGTCGACCCTCGGGATAAGTTCGTCAAACGAGGCATCGACAAAGCCGGCAACGTCGTCCAGGAATTCGCCCGATTCGATCGGGATCTTCCAAACGAGGGCCTCGATTCGGGCGACAATGTCGAGGGCGGCATAGATCTCGACGGAGGCATTCTCGGCGGCGTCCGGACCGGGTTGAAGTGCGGCGATAGCGTCACCCGAGAGATCAGCAAGCTGCTGCTGTCCGTTTACCGAAGCCTCGCCCATCAGGCGTGCGAGAGTGCGTCGCGGAGTTGATAACTCCGGAGCATTTGGCGACTGTGCCGCGATGAGTAGACTGCTTCGCACAGAAGCGAGATCTCTCTCGGCACTCTTAATGAATGAATGAGAATTTTCGCGGTCCATTTATGCCGCAGGTGCGTGAGGTATCGGACGTTTCGATCTAGGCTTCCGGCAACAGATATGTCTCTAGAGCCTTCATCAATGTTTCGGGGCCGAAAGGCTTGGTGACGTAACCGGTTGAGCCGGCCATACGGCCACGCACCTTGTCAAAAAAGCCATCTTTGCCAGAGATCATCACTACCGGCAGGTCGCGCGCTCGAGGATTGGAACGGATCTGTTTGCAGACCTCGTAACCGTCCATTCTCGGCATCGTGATATCGAGCAAAACAAGATCCGGAAGTCCGCTTTCAAGCTGTTCAAGAGCTTCGACGCCGTCGGACGCGCAAACCACTACGTGGCCAGACTTTTCGAGTTTGCCGGAGATAAGCTTTCTAACGGTTGGACTGTCATCGACCACCAAGATTGTCTTGCCTATAGATTTTGGTTGGTGCAGCTCGTTTTGTCGACGCATTTCGTCGATACGGATGGCAATGGCGTTCACCTGGCCGCCCAATATCACGTTGTTTGGATCGAGCCTGGCCGCGTCCTGAAGGTTTTTTAGGGCGGCATCGCTGTTGCCAAGATTAAAGTAACCTAGGCCCAGATCCGTCATTTCTGATGCGGTCAGATCTCGTTGATCCCGCTCGGCCTCCATCCGGGCAACAGCGCGCAGCACCGCGTCACGATCCGCACGATTATTGGCAAAGAGGCCCTCAAGATCCGATAGGGTCAGCGACGAATGGCACGAAGCACATTCGAATGCTTGGTGGTCATTGGCCGAATCGCAATATGGACATTCATTACACGAAAATCGATGATCGACTTTCGTGTCGAAAGGGGAAGGGACGGGTGCGAAGTCGGCGTAGGACGACTCCTCTTTCGGTGATTCGTCTGTCTCCTCCAGATGAAATTTAACCGATTCGTCTGCGGGTTGCTCAATAATGGCACCATCTTCGAACGAAAGACTTTCAACAGTCTGATCATCAGCCTCAGCCATCGGTGCAACTGGTCCAAACAATTCTTCGAGCGAGCGAGGACCGCCTGAATCCAGCTCCTCGTCCGTGCTATCGGAGTGGTCAGAATCAGCAAATGCGTCCAACGAATCAACATCGGGCTGATCGGAAGTGGATAAATCCTCTACTGCGGTATCAAAATGGACATGATCGTTCTGCTCTTCCATTCTGGCTTCGGCGACTACTTCCTCAGCTTCGGTGATTTCTGCTGCGACGTGCATGTCGGCTTCGGGTCCGAATTCCGGAGCCATTTCCAGTTCGGACACTGTTTGAGGTTCTTCGCAAGCGGTTTCGGTAGGCTTCGCATCCTCCTCGGATCGTGATGCTCCAAAGGTCAGAGCAAGAAACGCCAGACCCGAGCGGGCAGCAGCGTTTTTGGGATCGACCTCGAGTGCTTTCTCAAGAGCCGCGACCTTTTCGTCGAGTCCCTGGGACAGATGGGATTTTAAGACCCAGGCATCAACGGAATCCGGAACATCTTTCAGAAACGCATCCAAGATCTCGATAGATCTCTCATGATCACCGGATACAGCGGCCTCTTTCGCTTCATTGAACGCCGCCTGCGATCGAGCGTCGAAAATTACTTTGACAGCCTTCTTCGCATCTCCGTGCTGAGGGTTTAGCTCGAGAACCCTTTCCAAGTACTCAAGTTGCTTATCTTCCGCCTCAGTCATTAGAGCCCGGATAAACCACGCCCCATCGGTCTTGTCGTCATGGGCAAGGGCGTGCTCGACGCATTTTGCAGCTAGATCTAGAGATTTGTCGCGATAGGCGGCCTCGGCCCGTTGAACGAATGTTTTTGCAAGAAGCGACCGCGTTGCAACCCGCCATTCGAGAGCCCGTCCATTTTCCGGATTGATGCTGAGGACACGGTCGAGGAATGCAAGTAATTCCTCCGGATACTCGCTGATCGAAGCGAGCCACATCCATGCGTCCTCGCATTCGGGATCGATCGCGGAGGCCTGAGACAGCAGTTTGCGTGCATTATCCCGCTCACCTTTCTGGGCTGCGGCAACACCTTTTTTCAGAAGAGAGTCCAGATCGTAGGTTGTGGATGAGCTAAAATCATCGGATGCCGCGTTGTCAACAAGTGGAAGAGTCGTTACGCTAGGTTCAAATTCTAATCTCATAAACTGTATTTGAGCTCGATTCGGAAGGTTTTTTTGAGGTTGGCGGACGCAACGAGGCGTAATGCGCCCATTTACAATTAATATTCAATAGCAAATCGGATGCCATTGTTCACGATTCGTTCAAAACGGGAATAAGCAGAGAAAATGCCCTAAAACAAAGGTAAAAGAGCAATCGAGCGAATGCAGCAACCAACCGAGTCCGACGACCAGCAGATGAAAAGTGACAAAAAATGTCAATAGCTGCTGACAAAAAACTGTCACAATGGACCGGTTCAAACACAATAGTATGGATGCGACGGAACTTGATGTGATCATTATTGGGGGTGGCCCGGCAGGGCTTTCGACTGCTCTTTGGTGCGCCGAATTGGGTCTTACGGCCCGCATAATCGATATTCGAACAGAATTTGGTGGACAACTCCTTCGTATATTTGGGAGAATCACGAACTATCTCGGCTTCGATGCTCAGAGCGGGCGCCATCTGCGTGATCGTTTTGTCGAGCACCTGGCGGCGATCGAGTTCGAGCGCTCGCTTGGCAGCGGAGTTACTGGAGTTGATCTTGGCTCTAAAAGAATCAGCCTAATCGATGGATCTGTTTATCAGGCCCGGACATTGGTTATTGCGACCGGTGTTCGACGCCGAAAACTGAATATTGCGGGTGAGGATACCTTTCAGGGCCGCGGTATTCTCCGGTCTGGCGTTGATGAGCAGAATCTTGTTATTGGCAAACGAGTCGTGATTGTTGGGGGTGGAGATGCGGCTCTTGAAAACGCTGCCCTTCTTGCCCCTGTCGCCGAGAGAGTCTTTATCGTTCACCGACGCGAAGGCTTTTTCGCCCGCCCGCAATTTGTCGAAGCCATCGCCCAATTTGACAATGTAGAGTGCGTTTTTTCCTCGATCGTCACTGAGATAAATGGCTCCGAAAAGGTCGAATCGGTCACCCTCTTGGGATCCGAGTCGGTTGAAATCATGGCTGATTCAGTTCTTATTCGAATCGGCGTGCAGCCTAACTCTGATCTCTTTCGTGGCCAGGTAGATCTCGACAGAATCGGTTATCTCGTGGTCGATCGAGACTGCAAAACAAGTGTTTCCGGTGTTTTCGCTGTAGGCGACGTTGCCAACCCGATTTCCCCAACGATCAGCACGGCTGTTGGAATGGGGGCTACGGCCGCCAAGTCGATATTCAAAATGATAAGAACGGATCAGCAGGGCGATTTATAGATCTCAGATTATCCAAATGCTCGGAGAAATCTACGAGATATTACATTTAGGTTCTGCTAACGGGTGATTTATCTTTGTCCTCAAAGGTCGTTTTTATAGCCAATCCTGTCTGACGGACAGAACAAAAGTGGACTCAACGCACGATTTTTTCAATCGTAGGCGAGAGAGTTGGCCTCGTGCAAGGCAAGTATTTCTATAATGTGCTAGAAAAGTCGTGGTCTTGATTGGACTCTGGCACGGTGTGTGCGTTATATAATAGTGTTCTCAACTATATCTTGTGGTAGATTAATTATCACTTTTGCAAATTCACAGGCTGTTAATGTGAGGATCGTTGCCGAAACGTCTTTCGGTGATGATTTTTCGGCTGACAGTAGATGGGTTGTCCGATCGAATCTGAAATGCAGGTTTGAGTTTAATCGATGGAGGAAAATGAAATGAAGGCAAGCAATTGGGTTGTTAGACTTTTGATGCTCGTATTGGCCACCGGACTATTTGCGGTCGCGGCAATTGGGCAGGTCGGAACTGCGACCGTCAAAGGAACCGTCACCGATCCGCAGGGAAATGCGGTAGTCGGAGCGACGGTCAGATTGGTCGGTGAACAGGGGAATGTTCGAACCATAACTACAAATGATAACGGGGTCTATATCTTTCCGTCGGTACAGACCGGTACATATAGAGTCGAGGCCGAAATGGCCGGCTTTAAGAAAGCCAGCATCTCGAATTTCCAAGCGCTGGTTGATATCTCGACCGAGGTCAATCTTAAGCTTGAAATAGGGCAGGTTACTGAGACGGTCAACGTGGATGCGGCCGGTCTCGAGAGCATTGTGAATACTCAGGATGCGAGTCTAGGAAACAACTTCGTATCGCGTCAGATCATTTCATTGCCGCTCCAGGGCCGAAATGTTGCAAACCTCTTGAGCCTTCAGGCCGGTGTAACCCCGGGTGGTTCGGTTGTCGGCGGACGTGCTGACCAGGCAAACATCACGCTCGACGGCGTTGACGTAAACAACCAGCAGAATGCAGGCGCTTTTGAATCAGTTTTGCGCGTCAACCCGGATTCGGTGGATGAGTTTCGTGTTACCACGTCCAATCCGGACGCCAGTAAGGGCCGATCTTCGGGAGCTCAGGTTTCGCTGATCACTAAGAGCGGCTCAAATCAGTTCCGCGGAGCTCTTTACGAATATCATCGCAACACGGCGACCACGGCAAATGACTGGTTCAACAATGCTTCGGGCATCGAACGGCCAAAGCTTATTAGAAATTTGTTTGGCGGACGCCTCGGCGGCCCAATTGTTAAGGACAGACTCTTCTTCTTCTACAACTACGAGGGAATGCGTCAGGCTAGCGGCGTATCGGTCGCACGAACCGTCCCTACGGCCAGTTTGGGAGCTGGCAACATTCAATTTGACGACAATACGGGGCAGGCATGGACGATTACGACCCCTCAAATAAATACTTTCGTCTTGACCGGTGGAGCGGCCGCAGGACAGGTGGTGGATGTAAACCCGCTCGTCCCAACATTATTTGCGTCTGTTGCGAACAGGTATCCAGTTAATGACACAACATTAGGAGACGGCCGCAACACTGGCGGTTTCAGATTTAATGCGCCCAGAGGTGTGGAGCAGAACATGCATACGGCCCGCTTTGACTGGTCATTAAGTCGGGATCAGAAGCACAATATTTCGTTCCGGGCGAACTACCAACAGGATCTCACGGGCGGCACGCCATATTTCCCGGACACTCCTTCAACGAATACTTGGAGCCATCCTATGGGCTTTGCCGCGACGCACACCTGGCTAATTAAGGGTAATATGACCAATCGGCTGAGCTATGGGCTTTCGCGGATCGCATTTAGTGATCAAGGCGATTCGTCCGATCCGACAATCACGTTTCGGTATATTTATCAGCCGAGCGCGTTCTCCCGTACGTTTAGCCGAACGAACCCTACAACGAATATTACCGATGATTTCACTTGGATCAGGGGGAACCATTCGATTCAAATCGGTACAAACCTCAGATTCATTAAGAATACGCGTGAAAACTTTGCTCGTTCGTTCGATAACGGAACAACAAACCCCAGTGCGTATCAGAGCAATGTTGCGAGGACAGTTATCAATCAATACATCACCGCTCAGGCGGGCTCGACGCGATCCGTTGCCAACGCATGGAACGTTCCCACTCAGGGGGCCCTGGTCGCTCTTCTCGGTAGATTGAATGGCTACGGCGCGAACTTTAATTTTGATACCGAAGGCCGATTGCTTGCACCAAATACGGGCGTTAAGCGTGAATTCACCACGAATGAGTACGACTTTTATGTTCAGGACAGCTGGAAGGCTCTTCCGAGTCTGACACTAACACTAGGGCTTCGATATGGCTTGAGCATGCCAGTGACGGAAACTCAGGGCTATGAAACGGTTCCATCCATCGTGCTTTCTGATTATTTAGCTCAGACCGTCTATCAGATGAATCAGGGGATCAACTATCGCGAAACCCTCTCGGTGCGTAAGGCTGGCAAGTCCAACGGGCTTGACAGCATCTATCCGCTTGATAAGGATAACTTTCAGCCTCGAGTCTCTGTTGCATGGGCTCCGGAGTTTGAGTCGGGCTTTATGTCGAAACTGTTTGGCAAGGGTTCGGAATCGGTCTTGAGGGCCGGTGTTGCCATTACGAATGACTATTTTGGCCAGCAGCTTGCGACCAACTGGGATGGCTCGAATACGCTGGGCTTTGCCTCGTCGTCCTCGATCAATGTTAATACATTTAACATTACGACCAACCCTGGACCGTCGTACACTGGGCCAACAATGAGCATTCGCGGATTGCCGAATTTGGTAATTCCGACGAGTCTGACATTTCCGCAGACCGCTCCATTCACGCTACCCGGTGCTGGCAAGATCGAAACCTCGCTCGATCAGGATCTGGTATCGCCGATCAACTATTCTTGGAATATTAGTTACGGTCGACGTCTGCCAGGCAATATTTGGGTTGATGTAGCATATGTCGCCAGACTTGCACGCCACCTTCTTATCGGCCGTGATGCGATGATGTTGCGCGATATTAGAGATCCTGTATCAGGGTTGTCGTACAACGAAGCTGGAACGATCCTCGATGTTCAGTTGCAAGCTGGTGTCCCGGGATCACAGGTTACATCGGTTGCATTCTATGACAATATGTGGACTCCGGGCAGTTTGGGCCCCATATTTGGATGCCCAACCGGTATGGCCACCTGTACCAACACTCAGTCGATATACAATTTCCAGCCTCAGGCTGGAGACTGGACCTATCTCATGCAGAACCTCGACAGATTTACCGGGACGCGGTATTTCTTCCAGGGTCAATATGATGCGTTGAACTCATTTTCTACGTCAGGGGAGTCGGACTATCACGGTGGAACCTTGTCGGTTCGTCAACGGTTCACGGGAATTACCTGGGATTTCAACTATACTTTCTCGAAATCGCTTGATGAGGCGTCCGGGCTACAGTCGAGTGGAAACTTTGGCTCAGCCTTTATTGCAAATGCGTTTAGGCTCAAAGACCAGCGTTCCTACTCTGATTTCGATGCCCGCCACCTGATCAACTTTAACGGCATCTGGGATCTTCCTATCGGACGCGACCGCAGATTCGGCCGAGGCATGAATAAGATCGCGGATGCTTTGATCGGCGGATGGTCGTTAAGCGGGATCTTTCGTTGGGATTCTGGTTTCCCGTTTGACGGCTTCTACGATGCAACCGGTTGGCAAACAAACTGGAATATCCGCAGCTATGCGACTCTTCTCAGGCCAGTCTTGACGGGTACGTATTACACGGCGGACGGGCCAAACCTATTCGCTGATCCAGTAGCGGCGGCAGCAGCTTGGCGCACCCCACACCCGGGCGAAACCGGAACTCGTAATCCAATTCGCTACCCGGGCACATGGAACGTCGATGCAGGCATTGCGAAGTCATTCAATATGCCGTGGAAAGAAGGGCATAAGATCACTTTCCGGGCGGATGTCTTTAATGTGACGAACACACCGTTCTTCGATGGCCAGTCGGTCGGCACATTGGGATATACGGGCACGGCACCGTCGGCTCAGTTTGGTGCATTTACCGATATGGCAAATTCGCCGAGGATTATGCAGTTCGCATTTCGCTACGACTTCTAGTCGGATGCAGTGTGATTTCTAACCTGATCGGGGTTGAGATGCTTTTGCATCCCAACCCCTTTTTCATTCTTGAGATGATCTCTACTTTGGCGGATTATCTGCTATGTATTTTTCCAGTTTCTTCTTGTCCGCATGATCCGGACGTTTTTCTAGAAACATCCTATATTCCATAGCGGCTTTCGACTTGAGTCCGGCACCATCGTAGAGAGCCGCAAGCCTGAGATGGAGCTCGGCCTTTTCTTTCGGGGCAAGCCGAATAGCTTCATTCAGTTGGGGAACCGCAAGTGATCCCTTTTTCGCCTGCAAGTAAGATTCACCAAGATAGTGCCGGGCTTCTGCCGATTCGGGGTCTTTGTTCACGGCATTGGTCAACACCAGGATCGCCTCATCAAACTTCTTGCGGGTCAGGTATAGTTTTCCCAAATTTAGCAAAGCCGCAAAATAATCCTGCTTGAGCTCAATCGCCTTGAAATAGCCGGCCTCCGCATTGTCGAGCGAATCCGCTCGAAAATATACGGTGCCGAGTTCGGTCCAGGCGACGAAATCTTTTGGCTCGTCTGACAGGATCTGATTGAACAGGTCAACGGCCTTTGCGGTTTGCCCCGCCTTACCCGCCGCTATTGCTTCTGCAAAGAGTTTCTCGTTCTTTTCAGAACGAGAAAACAACGAACTAGCCGAGATCACGCCCGGTTGGGCTGGGCCCGTTGCCATCGGCCAGGGCACACGCATATCGATTGTGGAATTTCCGGTTGGTGAAGCAATAATATTTTGTCGGCCAACCTCGACACCGTCAACTTCAACGATCACGGTCGCCGCCTGACGCGGGACGCCCTGAATAAAATAATGACCGGTGTCACGAGCGATCGTTTTAACGAACGGAACCCCCGCAACATTGATCAGGATGGCAATGATCGGCGCTTTGGCAAGCTTTCCGTTCGTTTCAAGAACTATCCGCCCTGAGACGCTCATAGTAGTGCCTCCCGGAGCTCCTATGAGTCGCGGAAGGCCAGATGCCTGCCGGTTCTCATCATCTTGAGCGTGCAACGGCATCGCGAAAAGCAAAGCCATGAGCAATAGAAAAAACGCTTGAACAAAGAGTCTCATAAAACACCTCCAGATCTGTGTACCTGCTAGTAGATTCAAATGCTATGCCGATGTCAAGGAAAATGGGGCTAGCGGCCTGCGAAAGAATCGTTGCCAGTTGTCTGAAGCAGATGGCGCGTATCATTCAGAGCGAGAACGCGAACATTTCGCGGGCCGCGGAACTCGAAGCGGTTGACGCCGCAATTTGAAGTGATAAGCCACGGTGTATTCTTAGTACCGCGATGGATCGCCCCCATAAGATGAAGCGTCAGGAAGCAGATCGCACCTGTATGCGAAAAGATGGCAATGCGTTCGCGCTGATGGTTGCGAAGAATGTTGCGAAGTTCGGACGTTATTCTTCTGAGCAGGTGGCGATAGCTTTCTCCCTCGGTTATTACGTGGTGAACGCTGCGATTGATCAGGGCGTAATAGTCGCGCGGATATTGCTGCTTTGATTCGTCAAAAGTCAGGCCCTCAAGTACACCGACATTGCGTTCGCGAAATGCCGCTGACTGATGGATCGGCAGGTTGAGCCGCTCCGCAAGCGGTTCTGCGGTCTGAACTGCGCGAAGCAGATCGCTCGAATAGATAGCCGAAATGCCTTCTTTTGCCAATGCCTTTGCCGTCTTCTCGGCTTGCTGCCGACCCAGATCAGACAACGGTGTAGGCCCGTGCCCGCCAAAACGCCCCTCGGCATTGCCGCCGGATTGGCCGTGTCTAATAAGATAGAGGTGGGTGGGTGGTGGCATAAGTCTGTTCTTGAGTTCCAACTTTAGTAGGTCATTTTTCTACTTTGGAGCTTCGGTGAAAAACACTCAAACTACGCGGCGACAGCTTCGGCCTTTAATTTCTCGGTCTGGTAGTTTGTCCGCAAGGCATCAATAAATTCATTGAGTTGGCCTTCCATTACGAGATCGAGTTGATGGACGGTCATGCCGATACGGTGGTCAGTCACACGATTTTCCTTAAAATTATATGTTCTGATCTTTTCCGAACGGTCACCGCTGCCGACCATCGACTTGCGTTCAGCTGACAGTGCGTCGTGCTGTTTTTGTTCCTCGATCTCCTGCAAACGGGCTCGAAGAACACGCATCGCTTTCTCGCGGTTCTTGATCTGTGATTTTTCATCCTGCATTGACACCACAACATTTGTCGGCAAATGCGTGATCCGAACAGCGGAATATGTCGTGTTTACGGACTGGCCGCCGGGGCCCGACGAGCAGAACGTGTCAATTCGAAGGTCGTTCTGATCGATCTGGACATCAACCTCTTCAGCCTCAGGCAGAACGGCGACCGTTATAGCTGAGGTGTGGATGCGGCCGCTCGACTCGGTTTGGGGCACACGCTGTACGCGGTGCACACCGGACTCGAACCGCATCTTCGAATAGACATTGTCTCCCTCGATTATTGCAGTCGCGTCTTTAATGCCGCCCACGCCGGTATCCGCGGCTTCCATTACGTCCATCTTCCAGCCTTGAGTTTCGGCGTAACGTGCGTACATTCTCAGGATCTCGGCAGCAAAGAGCGTTGCTTCGTCGCCGCCGGTTCCGGCACGGATCTCGAGGATGACGTTCTTTTCATCGTTGGGGTCCTTTGGCACGAGCAGTAGTTTTAGTTCATCTTCAGCCGCAGGAAGTTTTTCCTCAATCTCGGCGATCTCCAAACCGGCCATCTCGCGCATTTCGTCGTCGTCGGCTAGATCAGAGAGATCCTTCGCGCCCTGCAGGTCGTCCTGCATCTTGCGGACCTCGCGATATTTTTCGACGATCTCGCCGAGGGAACGATGCTGTTTCATCAGCCGGGCATACGCAGTCATATCGGACATGAATTCCGGCTGCGAGATCTGCTCGGTCAGTTCCTCGTAGGATTTTTCGATCTGTGCAAGTTTCTCAAACATATTGATCAGTTGTCAGTAGTCGGTTGTCAGTGGTCAGAAAAGAAGGTGAAAATCGCGGCGGTCGCTAACTGACAACTGATAACTGAGCACCGACAACTGAATCCGGCTCCAGTTTTAACGATTCATCCAATGCCCTGATCGCAACTTCAAGTTGTTCGGCGTCCGGCTCCTGAGTCGTGATATTTTGCAGCCACAGGCCCGGCTTTGTCATAAATTTGAATATCGCCCCGGACTCTTTCTTTGCTGCGTATCGGATGACCTCGTACGAGAGCCCTGCGACGAGCGGCATTAAAGCGATTCGAACGACCAGATTCATCCAGGTCGCTTCAAAATTGATCACCGAAAACAGAACGATCGCCACGAGCATCACTACCATCAGGAACGACGTTCCGCATCGCGGATGTTGACGCTGCATCGTGGTCGCATTCGCCGGGGTGAGGTCGAGGCCCTTTTCCCATGTAAATACTGTCTTGTGTTCCGCCCCGTGATATTCAAACACCCGGCGAATATCACGCAGGAACGACATCGAAAAGATCATAAAAATGAAGAACACCATTCTTATGAGGCCGTCGATCAGGTTGAACGAGACCCACGAGCCAAAGCTGTCGAGCTTGATCTTCCAGACATACGCCTTCACCATTTCGAACCATCCTGCTCCCGCCACCAGATCGGGTGCGGCGGCCCAGCCAAGAGCAATGAACAAAACATTGGTCAGTACGAGTGGTGCGACGATAAAGAGCAAAATGTTAAATCCAAGGGCAAAGATGATCGAACCGACCGCTCCGGCGGATTGGCCCATGCCTTTTGCCTTGCTCTCTTTCTTTTCTTCGGGCATCACGATCTTAACCGGTGCCTTTGTGAAATTCTCATCCGTTGTGCCGTCTGCCAATACGGCCTGGGTTTCGACGGCCTTCGCTTTTTCAAGTTCTTCCTGAGCTTTAAGGTCTTCCTCGTAAATGCGGGCCGAGAAGTTTAGGGCCTTAACGCCCAAAGCCATTGACTGAATGAGTGTTGCACCGCCGCGAAGCACAGGCGTATTCATCCATTTATACTTGTCGCTCCATTTCGGCAGCGTTTCCGCAGTCGTAACGATCGAACCGTCCGCTCGTCGGCAAGCGATAGCGTACGCCGACGGCGTGCGCATCATTACCCCTTCCATCACAGCCTGGCCGCCGACGATCAGGTCGCGTTCCATGGCAAATATGGTGTGAAGAAATCTAAGTTTTCGCGGGCTCATTCGCTTTTCCATACATTTTTTTGATGCCAAAATCAGAGAACAGATGGTACTAAAAAGAACCAACGCCGACCTTTTTTTACCTATCGGTGGTGTGAAACACACCCATATCGATCGGCGCTGGAGGTCGGCGTCAGGTTGTACTAGCTAATATCTGTCGGTTATCAATCTCAAGCGATCAAATACCTTATTTCGCCGCCTCAGCAGCACCGCGAGCGTAGCGTTTGTTAAATCGGTCAACGCGTCCGGCCGTATCGACCAGCTTTTGTTTGCCGGTAAAGAAGGGGTGGCACGCCGAGCAAATTTCGATGTGTAGTTCCTCGCCCATTGTCGAACGTGTCTGAAAGCTGCTGCCGCAGGCACACGAGACCGTGATCTCATTGTAATCTGGATGTATTTCCTGTTTCATAATTACCTTTTCCTTTCGCCGTAGATAAGCGATGCGTAGGTTTACGCAAACCTTAATGATACGGCTGAAACGCTATCACGTCAAGGCTAAATCGATGCCAGACGTCGGCCATCAGTGTACTGATCTTATGGTGTCTATCTGCTCCGTATCCTCTATTGTCAGTCACGCGTGAATCAGCATCAATTTTTGCAGGTGTATGACATTGTCATACAGAAAATCATCCAAAAAGTGGCCGTAAAGCTCTGATCGGACATGGTTTACGCTCGGCGGTTGTTTTTCCCACTGTCCCAGGCTTGTCCCAGCCTTGTCCCAGACCCCCATTTGGGACAAACGCGCGTTATATATCAATGGGTTACACGGTCCTATGCAGTCACTTGTGCTTATTTTTCGCGAAATAGAAATCAAGTTGTGGCTGTGTCGTCCTGAAAAAAGTTGACACATTTCGGTGCTTATTCCTGGTATAGGTTGTCAAAGATCGATCTGCCGCCGCATCGCACGGGCGACAGATGGTTGCAAGGATAGCACGTTGTTGCGCGATTGTCAAATTTTTTAGCAGCAAGAGACTGTCTGAAAAGGCGATCTTCTTTTTCCCTGCAAGGGAAGAATTTAATAGCGGCGGGTAAAATGAGGCTTTGATCGTGACACCTCTGTCCCCTCTCAGAAGGCCGAGATCTAAATGCCAAGAGGCGTGTATTCGTCCATAAGCCTTTTGTGGTAAAAGGCTTTGGGAGTAATATTGGGAAACCAAAAACAACTTACCGGAGGACTCGTATGATACTGAAAGCCAGATTCCTTTTTATGGCGTTGGTTTGCGTCGTGCTGTTTGTCGGTGCGACCTCAGCCCAGACGACCGCATTTACATATCAAGGCAGCCTGAACGACGGTGCGAACCCGGCGAATGGGAATTATGATCTAGAGTTTCGGCTGTTCGATGCCGTGTCCGGCGGCGCTCAGCAGGGAGCGACGGTGACGGTGAACAGCGTCGCGGTGGCGAATGGGATGTTTTCGGTTTCGCTGGATTTCGGATCGCAGTTTCCGGGGACCGGTCGGTTTCTTGAGATTGGAGTGAGAACCACGGGCGGGGGAGCGTTTACGCTCTTGGCTCCACGCCAGCCGGTCAATAGCTCGCCGTATTCGATCAAGAGCCTGAATTCAGACACCGCCACTAGTGCGACGCAACTTGGCGGGCTGACGGCGAACGGATTCATCCAAAACACTACCATTCAACAATCGGCTACAAATTTCAACATTAACGGAACCGGGACGGCAAATATCCTCGGCGTAACGACTCAGTTCAACATTGGTGGCGATCGGATTTTGAGTAATTCCGGCACCGGTAATCTGTTTGTCGGTGTTAACGCTGGTTCAGCAAACACCGGCGTGTCTAACTCGTTCTTTGGCCGGGATGCCGGTCAGGCGAACACGTCCGGAGGCGGCAACTCTTTCTTTGGACGTAATGCAGGCTCCTCGAATACGACGGGCGTCGCCAACTCGTTCGTCGGATCGAGTGCCGGTTTTTCGAATACGACAGGCAACGAGAACTCGTTCTTTGGGAATAACGCCGGTGCCTTTACGACCGCAAACAACAATGCATTCTTTGGCGCATCCGCCGGCTTTGGGAATACAACAGGCCAGTCCAATTCGTTCTTTGGCACAAGTGCCGGCTTCTCGAACTCAACCGGCACCTCGAACGCATTTTTTGGCACGAATGCTGGTAGCAGTAATTTTACCGGCTCCCAAAATACTATAGTCGGAAGCGGTGCAGACGTTGCCGCTAACAACCTGACCAATGCCACCGCGATCGGGGCAGGGGCCGTGGTCGGAACAAGTAATACTGTTGTGCTCGGAAGGCAGGCAGATGCTGTTAGCGTACCGGGGACCCTGAATGTGGTTGGAACCGCAACCGCCAATATCCTCAATGCAACAATCCAATTTAACATTAGCGGTAGCCGCGTCTTGAGCAATGCGGGAACGAATAATCTCTTTGCGGGGGTCAATGCTGGTCCCGTGAACACGGGAAACGACAACTCGTTTTTTGGAAGCGATGCGGGTCAATCGAACACGTCGGGTTTCGCCAACGCTTTCTTTGGCCGCAAAGCAGGTTCCTCGAGCTCAATAGGCAGTACTAATTCGTTCTTTGGCTACCATGCCGGTCAATCGAACTCCACAGGATTCGGCAACTCGTTTTTTGGAGCCAACTCTGGCGATGCGAACACAATGGGCATCTCAAATGCGTTTTTTGGTTCGAGTGCTGGCAGGTTGAGCACGGCCGACGACAATTCATTCATTGGTGCTAATGCCGGTTTCTCGACCACAAGCGGCGGAAAGAATACGTTTTTAGGGAGCAGTGCCGGAAACTTCAACTCGATCGGTAGTGGAAACACTATTGTCGGAAATAATGCCGATGTCGCCTCAAATAATTTGACGAATGCCACCGCTATCGGAAACTTGGCACTAGTTTCCGCGAGCAATAGCCTTGTCCTCGGCAGCATCAGTGGCGTGAACTCATCAATCGTCGATACGAACGTCGGCATAGGCACGACCACTCCTCAGAGCCGGCTTCATGTGGACGGAGCGATTCTTGTGACCGGGCCGCGAACCGCGACGCCGGTTGGAAATGCTATGACGCTGAGCAGCGACGCTACGGCTGACGCGATCCAGACTTTTAACAATAGGCCGCTCGCCATCAATCCGTCAGGCAATAACGTCGGGATCGGCACTAACGCCCCCCTCGACAAACTCCACGTTAGTGGCATTATTCGCGTAGCTACTCTGGGCGCGGCAGGTGGTTCGACATTATGTCGTAATTCAGACAACCAGATCGCAAATTGTTCGTCCAGTTTACGCTACAAAACAAATATCGACCGCTTCGGCTTTGGTCTGGGCATCATCAACCAACTCAAACCGATAACCTTCGACTGGAAAGCCGGCGGAATGCATGACCTCGGCCTCGCCGCCGAGGACGTCGCTGCGATCGAACCGCTCCTAGTTACCTACAACGATAAAGGTGAGGTCGAAGGCGTGAAATACGATCGTATCGGGATTGTTTTGGTGAATGCGGTGAAGGAACAGCAGGCGCAAATCAAAGAACAGCAGAAACAGATTGAAGAACTAAGAGCTCTCGTTTGCGAATTAAAGCCGGAGGCCAAGGTGTGTATTGGTCCGTAGTATTATTGTCGTTGTGGAACACAACATCGAATCTTTCGAGTTTCCGTTGATAGCAGCATAAACGATGAAATGTGCCGCTCCTACGGAGCGGCAAACCATATTTTCGTAGTTCTTCGCTACAAATATAACGCTCCCATGGAGCTAAAATAAGCAAAGCATGATCAGTTTTGACAGGTTGACTTCGAGAAGGTTTGTCGTCGCGCGCAGGCTTATAATGTCATTGCACTGGTTTGGCCTTTTCGTATAGTTCGATCCACTCGTGCGGGTTCATTTTCGTACAGAGATCGCCGATCAGTCCGACGGGAATGTCATCGATCTTTTTGAATCGAAGGCAGCATTTTCCCATGTCGAGTTTTCTGGTCGAATGTTTGGGCCATTCGCTTCGTAGCCATTCGAGTAGCGGCCCGTACAGGCCCATGTGATAGACGGCGATGTGATTTTTCTGTGACGCGAGATTGATGAACGGCAGCGGCAGTTTTGGGTCGCAATGATAACCCGCCGAATAGAGCGAATGCGGCACGACCCAACCGAGCATGCCGTAGGACATAGCCTCTTTGAAGCCTTTGGGCAAATTCTTGTTTATTGTCTTTCGGATGGCCGACATTACCGGCTTGCGGTCTTCGGGCAGTGAGTCGATATATTCTTTCGGTGTTTCGGCATTCGATCGCATTTTTTCTCGCTCCAAGTTGGTGTTCGGACACTCCGTCCCGCTCAACGTTTAAGCAGGTTTTCAAGCCGCTGTTCGGCAATCCCGTAAAACGATTTGATCTGGGCTATTTCGCTGTCAAACCTGTCGCCGCTGTCCGGCCTTGATCCTCTTGTGCCGATCAGCATATTGTTTTTTGGAGTGTGTTCTACGGAGACGAACTCAAAAAGTTTCGTTGCGTAGCCCTCTCGTTCGAGCAGGAGCGAGCGGAGGCCGTCGGTTATGGTTTCGGCGACGCGTTCGAGCATGACGCCGTGTTTTAGGATGTCGCGAAACATCTCGGGCGGCGTGATTTGCGGGCGGACCTCGCGGTGGCAGCACGGCGCGGCGACGATGAGGTCGGCTTTGGCGGCGATTCCCTTGAAGATGGCCTCGTCAGTCGCGGTGTCGCAGGCGTGGAGAGCGATCAGAATATTTGTTTTCTCTAGTTCGAACGACTCTATCGTTGCCTCGACAAATCGGAGGCCTTCAAATTCGCTTGCACGTGCGACATCATTTGATATCGCGGCGAGGTCGCTGCGGGCTTCAACGCCGGTCATAGTCACATCGAGCCCGCGAACGTTGCGGAAATAATCAAATGCCGCAAAGGTGAGATAGCCTTTGCCCGAGCCCATATCGACGATGCTGAGTTTTCGATGATCTTTTAAGTCGGATTTATCGACCAGACTCGCGAGTATCTCGACGTATTTGTTGATCTGACGCCACTTATGCTGCTGCTGAGACCGGACAACTCCGCTGGCGTTGGTGATGCCGAGGGCGTTTAGATACACGCTGTGCGGGTCGATCGGATTTTCTTTTTTGCGGTCGTGGAGCAGCGGGGGGGCGACCTTTAGCGTGGGCTTGCCGATATTCAACCGAGCGTTCCGGCGGCCGACGGTGAGCTGGAGATCGTTTGTTGTCGTAAAAAGATGGCCGCTAAAGAACTCGGTGCCGATCATTTTCCTGACCAAGACGGTGCCTTCGTCGATCGAATAGTTCTTTGCAATATCGCGTGCGTCGTGCCGATAAAGAAAAAACAAACGAACGCCCCTTTTTGTCTCGATCAGACGAATGTTGACCTTTTGTAGATGCCGGTCGCTGCCCTTATAATTGCCTAGAGTCAGTTTTACGAACGTGCCCCCGCTGAGGGCCCGAGCAAGTTCCGACGTAAATTTCTCAATATTCTCAAGCATCTTTGTGAAGAGGTTAGCATAAATGGAAAGTGAAAATAATAGCATCGCGAGAAAGCAATTTGTCGAGGCAGCGGCGTATCTGCTGCGCGAAACGTTTGAAGGTTCGCCCGAGGGCCAGCCGAGCGCGTATCTCGATCGCGGTGTCGGGATCTTTATTACGCTGAACGATCTGTCCGCCGAAGCCGCCTCAAAAGACGTCCACGGAACGACCGTAGCCGCACACACTGAACACGCAAAGTTTTACCTCGATCGCCTCTGCGAGTACATCAACGGACGAAAGGAATCTGTGAATTGGGAAGACAGTTGGCTTATCGAATCGGTAAACGGTGCAGAATGGGACGCCCTACGTGCGAGCGCGCGAAACTCGTACGAGAAAGCATTGCGATGTCTCGCCCAAGATCGTGTCTGGAGCGAGATGCAGGTCGGTATGGCTATGGGCCTGATCGCACACTCGGCGTATCATTTGGGAGCGATCAGACAGATGGTCAAATAAATATGCAGAACCTATTTCACCTCGCATTCCCTGTTCATGACCTTGAAGCCGCACGTGAATTCTACGCCGGTGTTCTCGGCTGTGCGGAGGGCCGCAGTTCTGAACATTGGATCGATTTTGATCTCTACGGCCATCAGATCGTTACGCATCTCGATACCGGGGCGGCCGGGATGCAGATGACTAACGCCGTCGATGGCAACGACGTCCCCGTGCCGCATTTCGGGGTCATTTTGCCCAAAGACGAGTGGCAGGAATTAGCTGAACGTTTGCGGGCAGCGGGCGTGAAATTTGTTATCGAACCGCGAGTCCGTTTTGAGGGTGAGGTCGGCGAACAGGCGACGATGTTTTTCCTAGACCCGAGCGGCAACGCGCTGGAATTCAAATCGTTTGCGGACTTTTCGCAGGTTTTTGCAAAGTAGTATTTCAAATAAATGACCATACTGAAAGCGATACTAGTCGCCCTAGTTCTCTCACTTTCACAATTGGGCCAGGAACGCACGGTCGCGATCACTATCGACGATCTGCCAGTTGTCTAGACCCGCAGCGACATTAAGAATCGTCGCGAGATAACAAAAAAACTCCTCGGCCACATCGCAAAAGCCAAAATACCGGCGATCGGTTTTGTAAACGAGAATAAGCTCTATGCCAAGGACAAGCTGGATCAGGATCAGGTCGATCTGCTGCGTCTATGGCTTTTCGCCGGTCTCGAGCTGGGCAATCACACATTCTCGCATCGCAGCCTCAATCAAATTTCGCTGGCAGACTACGAAGCAGATCTGTTAAAGGGTGAAACGGTCACGAAACAACTGCTGGCGGAAAAGGGACGGAAGCTGCGATTTTTTCGCCACCCATTCTTGCAGACGGGCCGAACCTTGGAGATCAAGGCGGATTTCAACGAGTTTTTGAAACAGCACGAATATACGATCGCCCCGATCAGTATTGACAACGCCGACTACATATTTTCGAGGGCTTACGACATTGCATATGATCGGAAGGATAAGAAATTGATGAAGAAGGTCGGCGATGCTTATGTCCCGTATATGGAGAAAAAGCTTTCATATTGGGAGCGGCAATCGGTCAAGCTTTTTGGTCGTGAGATCAGCCAGACGCTGTTGATCCATGCGAATTTCATCAATTCTGATTACATTGACGATCTCGTAAAGATGTTTCGGCGCCGAGGTTACAAGTTGGTCGATCTTGAAACGGCTCTAAAGGACGATGCGTACCAATTGCCAGATACGTTTGTCGGTGGAGCGGGAATTTCGTGGCTGCATCGATGGGCTCTGGAGCGTGGCCGCGAAAATGTGCTGCCGGATGAGCCGACCGTACCGGAGTTTGTGCTGAAACTTTCTGGCTTTGAGTCGGAATAGCCTAGGTGGCCATCTTACCATCGATCATTCGCATGATCGCGAGCGGATTAGACTCCTTTAATTCGGCCGGCAAAGCCGCATCAGGAAAATTCTGGTAACAAACCAAACGCGAAAATCGTGTGATCGCATTTGTGCCAACGGCTGTTGAACGACCGTCCGACGTAGCTGGATACGGCCCGCCGTGGACCATTGATGGGCAGACCTCGACACCGGTCGAGAAACCATTGAAGATAAGGCGACCGACTTTTGTTTCTAGGATCGCGATCAGATCTGCGTATTCACGGAGGTCTTCTTCGGTTCCGTGGATCGAAGCCGTTAGCTGGCCCTCAAGCGATTGAGCTATGTCCAGCAGTTCGTCCTTTTGCAATCTCACGAAAAGCGTCGTTGGTCCAAATATCTCATCGCTTAGTTCTGGTGTGTGCAGAAATGATTGCCCCGAGACTTCATAAGAGCCGGGATTTACCGCAAACCCTTGCAGATCTATTTTTGAGTTAAAGGCGAAGTCTGCAGCCTCATGCTTTCGCTTGCTCGCCTGTTCGTTATAGGAGTTCTGAATTCCGCCCGTGAGCAGCGGAGCCGGTTCTGTATTTGAGATCTGAGATCTGAAATTTGAAATAAATTCTTCGGTTCCCCTGTCGGGCAGAAAGACCAAGCCGGGTTTCGTGCAAAATTGGCCAACACCGCCCGTGACCGCTGCGTGAAGACCGTTTGCGATAGTGTCGCCACGCTCGCGGATCGCACTTGGGAGCAGAAATGTCGGGTTTACTGAGCTCATCTCGGCATAGACGGGGATTGGCTCGTGCCGAGCGGCGGCAATATCCATCAGAGCCCTGCCGCCGCGTCGAGAGCCCGTAAAGCCTACTGCCTTGATCGCCGGATGCCGCACCAACGCCTGACCGATCTCGTAACCGCTTGAGAAAAGAAGCGAAAACGTGCCTTCCGGCATCGAGCATTCTCTTGCCGCATTTGCGACAGCGATACCGACGAGTTCGGCGGTGCCGGGGTGGGCGACATGGGCGTTTACTATCACAGGACAACCAGCGGCAAGAGCTGAGGCGGTGTCGCCGCCAGCTACGGAGTACGCGAGTGGAAAATTGCTTGCACAAAATACCGCTACCGGGCCGATGGGGCGTAGCATTGAGCGAACATCGGGTTTCGGAACCGGTTCGCGGTTCGGGATCGCGTGGTCGATGCGGGTGTCAACCCATGAGCCTTCGTCGAGAAGATTCGCAAAGGCGCGAAGTTGGCTGCATGTTCGTCCGCGTTCGCCGATGAACCGCGGGTTGGGAAGGGAGGTTTCGAGCGACGCCCTTTCGATCAGTGCTTGGCCGAGAGCCTCGATGTTTTCTGCGACCTTTCGTAAGAACTTCGCACGTTCGCGACCGGAAATATTGCCGTAGGGAATGCGTGCGAAGTCGGCGAGAGCAGCAGCGCGATTTAGTTCATCGGGCGTCGCGGAATGAAACGGCGGTTCGATGGCTTCGCCCGTCGTCGGGTCGAATGCGCGGAAGGTATTTCCCGCCGCGCTTCCGCGTGTATGGCCGATGATCGAAGTTCCTGTGAGTGTGATGTCCATGAATTGACGTGGCGCTGCCCTTACTGCGTGCGGGCTTCTGCAACGGTCTGCGGGCGCGTTGCCAGGGCGTGATCGATGATCGCGAGTGTTTCTTCGAGTTCCGTCCCTGTCAGTTCGAGACGCGGCGGGCGAACGCGGGTGCTGCCCATACCGACCTTTTCTTGCACAAGTTTAATGAGCTGTACAAATTTTGGCACCGTATCGAGTCGCAGCAAGGGTAGGAACCACTCATAAAGCGCACGGGCTTTTTCCGCCTCGCCGTCCATCGCGTAGTTAAAGAGATCGACCGATTCCTTTGGAAACGCGCTGACTAGACCGGCGATCCAGCTCGTAGCGCCGGCGTTTATCCCCTCGACGATGCAGTCATCAACGCCGACGGCAATCGTCAGGCGGTCGCCGCAAAGTGCTCGTATCGCTGTCACGCGGCGGGCGTCGGTGCTGGATTCTTTGACCGCATGTAGATTCGGCAACTCAGATGCGAGTTCCGCGACTTGCTCGGGTAGAAAATCGGTGCCGTACGCGACGGGGTTGTTATAGAG
>JBATDM010000094.1:0-35185 GCA_049663465.1 Pyrinomonadaceae bacterium | reverse complement strand
AGGGACAGGTGCGCCCTTTGTGGACTCGGAGCGCGCGATTCCCGCTCAACAAGAAGAATCCGAGTGTGCGGGACAGATACTTGCATACAGGCCGCATCACATTATCGGAGGATCCCCGCATCCGGGTGTGATAGTTGAGACGCCGGGTTTGGCCAATGTTGAGCCGCCGCCGATAACATATCGCCCTCATTTACCGAATGAACTGTCATTGAATAGAAAGCTCTCGGCAATGCAGTTAGAGAGGATAATCTACGCCGGCCAGGCGCACAGGCAAAGACTCGCCGACGGTTCGCGGGCTGGCATCAGCATCGGCGACGGAACCGGCACGGGTAAAACGGCATCGTTGGCCGGGATCATACTCGACAACTGGTTTCAAGGCAGAAGGCGTTCAGTTTGGTTCTCGGTCAAGGCAGATCTGATAGAAGCAGTATCGGACGAGTTCGAAAGACTCGGACTCAAGCCGCCTATAAAACTCATAAACGATTTTCAGCCCGGCAGCGATATTGCATTCGGCGACGGGATTCTTTTCTGCACATACCGGTCGCTGATCGCCCGTTCAAAACTGGGCAATCGGCGGATCGATCAAATAACCCGTTGGCTGGGAAGTGAAGGCGTCGTCATTTTTGATGAAGGCCACAAGGCCAAATACGCATTTGCCGACGATCGCGGTAAATCTACGCAAACCGGTGCGGCTGTTCTCGAAATACAAGACCCGACTCGTTTTCCCGATCTGAGAGTGGTCTATTCGTCTGCGACATCGGCCGGTGAGGTACGGCATCTTGCATATATGTCAAGACTTGGACTTTGGGGAGATGGAACCAATTTTCCGCTTGGTTTTGAGCAGTTTGCAGAGGAGATTGAATCGGGCGGCCTCGGCGCTCTGGAGATGGTCTGCCGTGACCTCAAAGCGATGGGCCGATACCTGTGCGGAAATCTCAGTATGGGGGTTGATCCTCAATCGGGGCTTTCCGTCGAATTCAAGGAAGTGATCCATAAGCTGACGCCTGCCCAACACCGGATGTATGACAATATGGCTCAGGGCTGGCAAGAGGTGTTCAAGAATATTCACCGGGCGCTCGATCTGACCAACTCAGGAAAGGCAACCCGTGCAACGGCCATGAATCAATTCTGGGCAGAACATCAAAGGTGCTTTCGAAATCTCATTACCGCATTCAAAGTTCCGACCCTCATACGCGAGATCGAAGACGCTCTCGGACGACGAGAATCTATAGTAGTGTCGATCACCGGAACCGGTGAAAGCCAAACAAAGAAACAGATCGAACGAGCGGCCGATCAGGAAGAAGCATTGGACACTCTTGACTTTAGCCCACGCGAAACGCTGGCAAGGCTCGTCGCCAATTGTTTTCCGACCGCCTGTTTTGAAGAACGAACGAATCCCTACAGCGGAACCATCGAGCATGTTCCGGTCCTTGATCCGCAAGGCAATCAAGTTGAGAGTCGCTCGGCACTGCAGCTAAGGGCGGAACTGATGGATAAACTCTCAGTCCTTGAAGTTCCAGAACACCCGCTTGATCAGCTCGTCAACTACTTCGGGGTCGAGAACGTGTCGGAGATGACTGGACGCAAGAAGCGGCTTATCAGAACCGCTTCGGGAACTCTGGAATACAGACCGCGTCAGCTTCCCGGTGTTCCATCAAAGCTCATCAATCTTCACGAGAAAAACGTATTCCAGAATGGCGACAAACGAATTGCGATCATGTCCGAGGTTGCCTCGACCGGCGACAGCCTTCACGCCGGTTCCAATGTCGGTAACAAACAGCGACGGCTCCACATCGCAGCCGAGTTGAAATGGTCGGCAGATAAACAGATACAGGACTTTGGCCGCACACATCGGACCGGCCAGGTTGCTCCGCCCGTTTATCTTCTCGTGTTTACGGAACTCGGCGGCGAAAAGAGGTTTTCGGCAACTATTGCCCGCAGGCTCGGTAATATGGGTGCTCTTACAAAAGGCGACCGGCGTGCGGAAAAGGCTGGGAATCTCGACAAATACAATCTCGAATCCAAAGAAGGCCGGTCGGCGTTGAACATCATTCTGACAAACATAATGCGAGGTGTAGAAGTGGCGGGAATAGATGACGCAAAGCAGGCAGTACGAGATATGGGGCTTGCGAGAACGGTTGACGGGATCGAACAGGTTCCGGACGCTGAGAAAACAAACATTCCGCGTTTCCTGAATCGCCTTCTCTCGCTCGAAGTGGACAGGCAGAACGCGTTGTTCGATTATTTCTACACTACTTTCCAGGAAACTCTCGAGTATCTGAAGCAGCAAGGCAAACTCGATGACGGGATGGAAGATCTGAAAGCGGTTTCGGTAAATGTCGCCGAGCCTCCGCAGGTTCTGCATATCGATGCTCTTACGGGAGCCAAAACGGTGTATTACAACCTCACATTGAAAGTGGCGACAATGCCGGCAACATTTGCTGCAGTTTCAGCGAGCGATATACATCAGTTCTACCAGCACCGCGACAATAGCTCATTTGTTGCGGTTCGCCGCACGCTCTCTCATACCGATCCCGAAAACGGGGAGAGATATCAAATGTACTCGATATCAAAACCGGCCGGAAGGAATTTGTCATATATTCGTGAAAATGAGCTCGATCACAAGTATCGGATCGTTTCGAAGGCAAAGGCTGAAAGGTGGTGGCTTGAGGAAGAGAATAAGATCCCCCCATTTGAGCAAAGAACCGTCCATCTACTCAGCGGCGCATTGCTCCCCATCTGGAAGTATCTCAAAACATTGAGCCAGGATGCTCTTAATATTGTGAGGACGACGACTGATGACGGCATGCGTCTTGTCGGCGTGAAGATATCGGAAGAATGGCTCTCGGATATTCGGAAGGTATTCGGACTAAGATCAAAAACGCCCGCAACCGCACAGGAGATTCTACGAATAACTGACTTTGAAAAGAACACCGTCAACCTGATCGGCGAGATCAGAATTCGGACGGCAAGGTTTCAGGGTGTCCTATTGACCGAAGTGTGTCCTTCAACCTCCGACCAGATCGGGGAACTTCGCCGCCTTGGACTTATCAATATAGTGCAGCACGGCAGACAGCGTTTCTTTCTTCCGCAGGATACGCCGACTGCGATTAAGTGTCTCGAAAAGCTGATTGATCTGTATCCGCCCGACGCAAGTGACATAGGTTTTCTTCCAGAATTCGAAACAAATACGACGGTTTTTACCAAGGAAGAACCGGTGCAGCTACCAGAGTGGTTGGTCGAACCCGACCAAGATGCCGTAAGCCAACTTTGTCAGGAGCAAGAATTTCTATTCAATGAAAATGGCGCGCACATCGTAGACAAAGTGTTGACGATGTAGACAGTTTTGGGTCGACACCGGTATTTTCGATCTTCTCCCCAAAGAACTCTAACTTCTTTTATTTCTTTGATTGAGCTACGATTCTTAATGTTCCACTTTTACGGCACACTTTTTGAATAAGCTATCTGCATTGATCAAGTTATCAAACGGGGAGAAGTATCAATGCAAGACCATCATGTCGTTTCAGATACCGATTTATTATCGGCCGCTTTAGAGGAAAAGATCATTCGTTTCGCTGGTGTTCCGCACTATGTCCTTATCACGGGCGAGCGCGGCACAGGTAAGACCACGATCGCTCGCCGGTTGCACGAGTTAAGCAGCCGGTCGAGACGCGATTTTATAAGTGTCAATTGTGCTAGCTTTACTGCCGAACTCCTTGAATCCGAATTGTTCGGATATGAACGCGGAGCCTTCACTGGTGCGACCGCCCCCAAAGCCGGGCTGTTTGAGATCTGTAATGGCGGGACACTTTTTCTTGATGAGATCGGAGAACTTTCACTCGGTCTTCAAGCAAAACTCCTAAAAGCGGTGGAAGAAAGACGTATCCGAAGGGTTGGAGGAACAAACGAGCGAGCAATTGATGTTCGTGTGATCGCTGCCACCTCTCGCGATCTGCATGCAATGGTCCGGAATAGAGAATTCCGCCCCGACCTTTTTGACCGGCTCAATATTCTTCAACTGGAAACTATCCCTCTCCGGTATCAAAAAAGCAGGATCGGTAACTTGTTGAAGCATCAGTTGGAAGAAGAACGCGGTGCGGTTCGAAGAGAAACACCCTTTGCAGTAGATGAGAATGCGATGAATTTTCTTCAAACGCTTGATTGGTATGGTAACTATCGCGAACTCAGAAACTTCGCGACTCGTCTGGCGGTTGAATCCTTGGAACATCCCGCTATCACGCTTGATGTTGTTCAGCGAATGATTTGTTCCGAGCCAAGTACACGGTCTGCTGATACTTTTGAAGGCGAATCGAGGCAAAAACCCCTGAATCTTGTCACGGTAATGCTGGACCCGGATAAGGACGACCTTGAAGCCATCTATATAAAGGCTGCCGCGATGGTCATCGAGCACGGCCTAAGACAACCCAACGGAAGCCTGCGAGCAGTGGCAAAATCAATGGGTGCATCCCACACGACGTTGGCGCGCATTTTGCGGAAGCACAAAAACCAAACGACTCATAGTGCCGAGCATTCATCAACACAAGCATTGGCTTGCGCTGCGGCTGCGTAAGAATTACTCCTTGTCTAAAGAGCTTTGGGTCCGTGTTTATCGCACGGGCTCATTTTTTGTATTCAAAAAAAGAGCGGATGGCAGTTGAGGGGAACAGGTGAGAAATATGGACATTCTAAGCAGCGGCTCGTTCGTAACTTTGGACAATAGGGACAAGATCGAACAGCTCATATTTACAGCAAAAACGCTCGCAACCGAAACCGGCAGGAATGACGGTTTCCAAAACAGCGGTCAGACGCATCAGCAGCTCGGCCTTGAGATGTGGAAGGGCACTGAGTATATGTGCCGGGCCAACGAAGAGGCTACGATAAAGAACCTCTTTCTCAGTAACTTTCTTCAAAGGCTGAGTGAGATTGTCCGGGAATCGGCAACTTCAAAGCCTGCTACTGTTGAGCCACCGGCAACACCTTCGGTTCCAGAAACACAGACTCAAGAGCCTGAAGCGACCGGTTCGAATATCGACCAAGTCATACCGGCTGCTTCGGAGGACGAGTTCCTGGGTGTTGTCGCTCAGACCGAACCAATCGAAGAAATGCCTCGAACGTCTTATCTGGACGAATGCAAACCTGAGTGCGAAGACGAGATCGTCGAAATGACGAATGGCTCGGCAAAGGAATTCGTTCCGCCTCAACCGGAAAGTGCTTCAGTTACCGCAGCAGAACCAGCGAGCGAAACCGCTCCAGAAGTGACGCCAAAGGAAGAAGCATCGTCGGCTACCGAGCGGTCGCCTCAGAGTGTTGAAAGGGAATCGGCTAATCCTCAAGTGGATTCGATCGTCTTGGCGGAAAAAGAGCCGTTCAACTTCGAGGCCTGTACGGTAACGGTAGTCGTTCAACTGCTTCCGGTAAGCGAAGGATTCCGAAAATGTGTCGTCAGCGTCCGGTCCCATGAGTTTCTGCCTCAGATTTCCATCGAGGATCTGGAATCAGAACATATTAACGATGAGATCAAAAGTTCGCTCGAAAAAGCGTTCGCGAGATATAGAACTGAATTGCCCGCACTCGCTGCTGACAAGATGAAACAAGAGGCAAAATCGAACAAGAAACGGACAAATAAACAGTCAGAATCTTCAAAGGCCGCTAAGACGACAACCCCGACTTCGACAACCGGATCGGCCACGTCAAACACGTCGGCTAACCCGACGGTTGAAAGCTCTCCGAATGATTCAATCGCCGAACCCGCGAAAAATCAACAGACACTCTTTGCTCAATAGGAACCAATATGGCAAACGAACCACAAACAACTCAAGCTCCTGCAGAATCAGAGCCAACCGTTCCACAGAATGCGGAAACACAAGCTCAAGTGACCGATGCAAAAGCCACGATCAAGATCGAAGGGCAGGGTTTTGAACTCGACGCGGCTCTGGCACAAGACGATAAGACCCTTAGAGTGGTCTTGCAGCCGCATTTTGCCTCGATCGAAAACGCGAATATTACCCGTGAAGTAAAGGACGGGAAACTGACGGTGACCATCGTCAAGAAGGCGCAGCATAAAGGATGCCGATGACTGTTCAGACCCCATTCGAGATTCTCGACTCCGAATCGGAGATGATTAATCCGGCGATCATTCTCGCCGAGGAACTGATGCGGCGAAACGTCGCTGAACTTCTTAGTTCTGAAGAGATCAAAAATGCTGAAAACGTTCTGGAGCATGGAACCGAGGAGATCAAAACGATTGACCTGCATAAAGCGGCGTTTCTTAAATGCACTCCGACTGCTGCGGCCTGTACTCCGCTGGGTTTCTGATTCGCGAACGGATTTGGATGAGGGTCGAAAAGCATGTCGAAGTCATCATCTGCAACTTGGTTCGACCGACCTTTCGGCGACAATTTGCTGAAGTCGCTCGAATATCTGGCCTTCAAGGCAAGAAGCCATAACGCGATTCACGCCTGCGAGTCGGTCGGTCGGATTCTTGCCGAACAACAGAAATATGCGCTCTATAGGGATATTTTTCCCAAAGAGTGGTGTGGGTCCAAGACAAGTCTCTACCGGGCCGGTCGATACACACTTTACAGTGAACGTGTATGCGAGCTTTTCGAGCTCGTCAGTGAACGATGCTTTCCGCTTCTTGATTATTGGAATGACGATCCGGAATGTGAATTTGAGCGCTTTGCGATAATGCCTCTCAATTTCGATCTCTGTTGCGAGGACATAGAATACGAGAGCATGCGATACAGCTACGTCGCAGCCTTGCTTTTTTATTTTCGTGATGCAGAGATCTGGGATTTCTTTTTTGAGAAGTATGGCGTATCGGAACGTGAATTCCCGACGATCAATCGCGATCCGCATCCGCAAGTGTGGAAAGACAAACAGAATTCCAAAACAAAACCATACAGCCAGCTTCTGAGGCTCGTCGATCATTCGACCGGGAATCCATGGCTTGATCAAAGCCATTGTCAGTATCCGGAACTATTTGAATGGAATAGGGAAACCATCGAGGCACTAGCGAGCGATTATCGTAACGCGGAAAATTCATTCAAGAATCTTGAGAATCTTGACGAGAAATTTGATGCGGATCCGAGACAATTCCTGTCCGAACTGATTTGTTTCTGGAACAACGGCTGTATCACCATCGCATAGCGCGAATCAAAATACATCATGAAAGAATTCTCAAGCGTTCCTCCCGACGCTTCAGCCGCGCTTTATTTTCTGCCGGGGCAATACCTGTTTGCCAATTTCGACGAGGGACGGGTTTCGTTAAAAGCACTATCGAGCGATCAGGTCGCGCGGGCCTTTCGGCGGGTGCATACCGACACCGGATGGCTTGACCGGCGAGTCATAAGATACCGCGAGGCTCCCGAAGGAAACGCTATTCTGTCCTATGAACCAGCCGGCGTTCGCAAAATCCCTATCGAATCTTCGGGTGGAGCCGTGGAAGAGCTAACTCTACCTCTACCCACATTGATCCTTCTCGGCAAGGGCCGTGATTATTACCTCTGGGCGGCAAGTTCGACAAGTGTTTCGGCAAGAACGCAGATCGCCGTTGCACCGCTTCCCAATATCGGTTCAGGGAAGATCTGCTTTGGAAAGAACGAGGTACCCGAAACACATCCTTCAACGCTCAAGGCAGTCTGGAAACTGATATTTGAGACGCCCTTTAATCAAGATCACGCCAATAACCGGTGCAACACCGAACCGGAGGACATTCGCGTTCTTTTAAGGAAACTAGCGGCGGACAAGGTGAGAAAGTTCCCGAAGACGCAATTGATAACCTCGACAAGCACCGTCGAGGACGCATGGGAAACTCTCGTAGAACAGAGAAGGTATGATTCGCGATTTTGAAGACATAGAACCTCATAATTATCTGGAGTCATCTCGCGTGATCCCCAACTTTATCGGACATCGGATCGCAACCCAAAGATGCGATCCGGTTGAAGCAGTAATGTATGAATACCTGCTTGCCGGTAACGGGCTGCTGCTTAAGGCGAAGCGTGATGAATTTACCGCGTCATTGCCTCTCGCTCACCGCGAGATAAAAGGACTGCCCGAAGCATTTGTCGGGATCAGATGGCATCGGCCCAGAATAAGGCCGACACTTTGGCAAGAGATTCTCGAGCATGCCCGGAATTCACATTCGGCTTCTGAGTTCAAGGAAGATGTTTATTTGATCTATTGGCACAAGGTTCGCCAAACCTGGCGATGGCGACCGGCTGGAAGGGACAGCAGTTGGGCGGCTACCATAGCCGATGACAAATTGCCCGAATACGCCGAGGCGTGTATTGAACTTCATACGCATCCTCCCGGAGCCCTTAACTTCAGCGGTGCCGATGACCGTGATGAATCAGGCAAGTTCAGAATATTCGGCATCCTTGTCGATGTACACGATAAACCAAAGATAAGGTTTCGGTGCGGTGTCTATGACCACTTCGTACGGATCCCGGCATCGTGGATCAGTGTGCTGCCTGACGGAATACTCGATCTGAACGAGATCGAATCTCTTCTCCAAGTGATGTTGTGATGCAAATCGATCTTAGCTTTTCTCAGGCGGCCATCGTGATGCCGAGAGAATACAGCTCCCTAAAATTCATTCTCGTCGGTGCGGGCGGAACCGGGTCATTTGCGGCGCCTGCCATCGCCCGACTGATCTTCGAATTGCAGCAGATCCAAAACAAGCCGGTCGAGATGCTGATCGTCGATCCTGATGTGGTCGAAAACGGAAACATTCCTCGAAGCAACTTCTGTGCGGCCGAGATCGGAAGATTTAAGGCCCAGACGCTGGCAGAAAGATTAACGCTGGCTTGGGGTATTGAGGAAGCGTACTCTAGCGAAACCTTTGATCCAGAGAAACACCTTCGAACATCGACCCGTGACTACCGCAGCTTATCGGTAATTGTCGGATGTGTCGATAATCATCTTGCCAGGCGGGATATACACCGTGCTCTCGACGAATTCAAAGGCTACAGTTCATCGGACGCTCCAAATCTTTGGTGGATAGATGCGGGAAATGGAAGATCCTCCGGCCAGGTGCTTCTCGGTTCCACCACAAAACGAATAAAGCCCGAACAATATTTTGCGGGAACAAGCATTTGCCGTTCGCTTCCGGCTCCCTCATTGGTTCATCCTGATCTTTTGGAAGCCGAGCCTGTTGCAGCCGTTCGAACATCGGAGCGTCTTTCCTGTCCGGACAGAATACGGCTTGGAGAGCAGAGCCTGAACATCAATCAACGGGTTGCCGTCGAGGTAGCCGAAATACTCACAGCAATGTTCCTGACAAGATCGCTCAAACGATTTGCCTCTTACTTCGATCTTGAAAGCGGTACATCTAGTTCACTTTACTGCACTCAGGAACAGGTTGCGGCGGCGATTCGAAAGAGGAAATGAGATTATGTCGAAACTTCTCACAGAGACTCTCAAAAACGCTCTACCAGCATTTCGGACACAGGAATTCGAAAAAGACCCTCTTGTCTACGCGGTGTTCTTTTTCCCCGGCAGCGGCTGGACTTGGTTCGTAACCGAAGGGCAGCCTGAAGGTGACGATTTCGTTTTCTTCGGCTATGTGATCGGTTTCGAGTCGGAATGGGGTTACTTCACATTGAGGGAACTCGAAGAAGTGGACATCCACGGGATGAAAATCGAAAAGATCAACGATTTCGTACCGACACCAATCAGTGACCTGAAAAAACAGGCGGTAGGCAGTGAGGTGTAAATGGAAGTCCAGCCTTACAACACAAACGCAAAAGATCACGTTCCCGAACCGCCGTCAAAATCACTGGCAAGTTCAGTACTTCAGAATATCTTTGGTCTTAATGGGCAGGTTCCAAAGGACGCGGAACCGATTTCACCCGCCTTGCAGCAAACCGTCGTCGCACCAACGGAGATCGCTCGTGATGTGCTCAAACGCCTCGATACGAGAAAAGAAAAAGCGGCGGTCGAACTTGGGATCGGTGCGGGCGAAGTCGAGTCGCTGCCATTCGACCTTTCGGCGCTTGAAAGCGAAGGGATCTTTATGAACATCGACTGTCGCGGGTTTGGCACATTGGTTCGGCAGCTCGAATGGAAAACTCTTGGAGTGACGCTCCCTGAAAATGCGGCCGTTCGCGTAAGTGCTCCGCGAGCGGGGTTGCTACCGGATATTTACAGAAACAAGCTGATGCGCGGGGCGGCTCAGGCCCATCAAGCCTTGGCAAAATACGGCTTTCGCTTCACTCTCTGCGAGACCGTCTGGGGAACAAGCGAATACAAATGGATCCCCTGGACCGCTTTCGAGCAATTTGAGCAGGCGTATCTCAAGGCTTGCGAAACTCTTTCGAAAGCAAAAGCTGAAGTTCTCGAGAAATACGACGAGATACTCACGATTCTGCAGGACAATTTCTATGAACTTGCCGATGATTCAGCCGATCGGTTTCAGGCAACGACGGATGAGCCGTTTGACAGGGCCGAATTTATAAACGCGGTTGCGGCTCAGGCCATTGGGATGGTGCCGACAAGAGAGATGATCCGCGACGGACTTGTGATAACCATGAGGCCGAAGGTGATCGTACTAGGCTCCGAGATGATCGCCGAAAGGAATCTCGCCAAAACTCTTTCGCTCGAAACCGCCAAAGTTGATGCGACGCGCACATCGCTCGAACTTGAACTCGATTCCAAACGGCGGATCGAGCAACTCAAAGTCGATGAGGTCGCACATGAGACCGCTCGCGAACGCGAGGTAAAAGAACGCATCCGGGATATGAAGATCGAGGCCGCACTGCGTGAAGCCGAAGACGCGGTTTCTCCGATCAAGGAAGGGCTTTCGCAGCTCTCGGCAAAGATATTCGAAGCCGCGAGTGAAATGTCCGAGAAGCTGAAGAATTCTACTTTTGTGCCCGGCTCGCTGGCTAAGCGTGCACGGCAGATGTGCGAATGGTATCAGCTTATGAATTTTACAGGCGACACATCGCTTGAGGACGTCCTCAGCAAACTAGAAGATGCAGCGGGTCGCGAAGCCAAACAACGCTCAACGGCAGAAATGCGGACAGCGCTGAATGATCTATTGCGACTCACGACTATCCAATCCAAAAGGCTTCTGGATGAGGACCGGCTTTCAGCTCTTGAGCTGTAGCTAAGACAGGGAAGGATTTTATGGCCAATTTCGACCTTAGCAATTACATACCGGTACACAAACGCATCGCCGAGTTCTACAAGAAGTTTCCGGACGGAAGGATTGTCACACGGCTCGTCAGACTCAACGAAGACAGCGGATTTGTCTGTATCAAGGCGAGTGTCTACCGAAATGTTGACGATGCTCAACCAAGCGCCACGGGCCACGCTTTCGAGATCCGCGGCCAGGGATATGTCAACACGACCTCGTTCATCGAGAACGGCGAAACGAGCGCAGTTGGCCGGGCACTAGCGAATCTCGGCTTCGAGATCGAGAAAGGCATCGCCTCACGCGAAGAAATGCAGAAAGTTGAACGTATGACCGCTGCCCCTATCCCTCAAAACGGACGGGTGCAGTCCCAGTCTGTCTCCTAATCAAGAATAATGTCTGAGAAAGAAACGCCAAATTGCAGCATCCGAAACTTTCTTCACGAACTGGATATTCGGATCAGGGCGAGGTATCCGCTGATCGCGATCAATACCTACGAGGAAGATCGTGTTCGCGAAGCTCTGCTGGATCTTGTATTTCAGGAGCGGCACAAAGAAAAGCCGCTCTATTTCTGGAGTCGGCCAACCGGACTGCAAAAGATCGTCGATCCAACTGATGGCTTGCAGCAAAGTCCGATTGCCGTTCAGGACACCGACGATCCCGAAAGCGTTCTTGGCTACATAGGTGAACAGAAAACCGGCATCTTCCTTTTATGCGATTATGCTCCGTATATCTCTCCGTACGGACAAGAGGACGCCTTGCTGGTTCGAAGACTCCGCGAGATCGCATGGAAACTAAAATCCACCAAGGCCACCGTCCTTTTTGTCGGGCCGAGTTTTCCTGAACTCAAAACTCTTGAAAAAGAGGTTACACAGATCGAGCTTGATCTTCCCAAAGAGAGCGAGATTGAAGACTCGATCGAACTTCAACTCGATAATCTCAAATCGAACGGCTTGGATATTGATCTCACAACCGAGACGCAGACGGCTTTGCTTCAATCGCTCCTGGGCCTGACTGCCGGCGAGATTAGTAACGTCATTGCTAAGGCGGTTATCAGCTGTAACGGCCTCAATCAGGAGTCGATCAAAGTCATTCTTGAAGAAAAGAAGAATGTGATCCGGGGGAGCGGATCGCTCACTTATGTTCATCCCGAACCGGCCAGCAATTTAGGCGGGTATAAGTCGCTTCGAGCGATCCTCGAACGTGCTGCATACACGTTCAGTCCGCGTGCCAAAGCTCGTCACGTCGAGCCTTGCAAGGGAATACTGCTTGTCGGTCTTCCGGGATGCGGAAAGGATCTGTGCAAACGCGTTGCCTCAAGCATCACGAACCGGGCTCTTCTCGATCTTGATTTTGGTTCGATAATGGGCGAGGGCGGAGGCGTAATCGGATCGTCGGCGATGTCTATAAAGAGAGCGTTGTCGATTGCCGGAACGATCAAGGGAATTCTCGGAATAAGCGAGTTCGAGAAAGCCGTCTCAGGCATGAAGTCCTCGAACAAGACAGACGGCGGCGAGACGGCCCGAACAATTTCATATCTTCTTAACTGGATGCAGGACAACAAGGACGTGCTCGTCTTCGCGACCGCCAATGATGTTCGACAGCTCGAATCGGAACAGTTCCGTATCGGGAGATTCTCATATATCCACTTTGTCGATCTTCCGGTCGAGGAGGATCGAGCCGAAATTTTTAAGGTTCACCTGAAGAAAAGACAGCTTGACGCCGATCGATTCGACATCGATAAGCTCGTGGAGAAGAGCATTGACTTCTCGGGTTCCGAGATCGAAGAAACTGTCAAGGACGGAGTGCTCGAAGCATTTATTGACGGCGATAGGGAAGCCGAGACCCGCGATATTCTTAAAGCCGCAGAAAAGCTTACACCCACTGCCCAGATGATGAGCGAGAAGATCGAAGAGATCCGCAAATGGGCCAGAAACAATATAAAGGGCGTTTCGCCTAAATCCGATGGCTCGCAACTCGGCGGACGAACCGATCGTATTTACGAATTCTAATTTGAGGTATCTATGAGCAAGTACATGACCTTTGAGTCGCAGACGTTTGCGAATGAGGATCTTCTGCTGGAAGCCCTTGCTGAGCTTGGCTTTACGTCGGTTGCACGAGGCAAAGGGATTCCACTAAACGGCTGGAACAGGAGCGACAAGCGTACCGCTGAGATCGTCATTAGGCGGGCGGATGTGAAGAATCATCGCCTGTTGGGTGACATCGGTTTCAAGAAGACGGTGTCCGGATACACTGTCGTCATCGATGATATGGATCTCAATTACAAGCTCGGTAGGGACTGGGTGACGAAACTGCAAACCTCTTACCACGAAGCTGCTGCTAAGAAAATGGCGAAGAAGCTTGGCGGAACTCTCATAAGAGAACAGATCGGCAAGACGATAAAGATCAGAGTCAGATTTTAGACAAATCCGGGAGAACACTTATGCCAGAGATCGAATTCACCATCGACACCGAAACCGGAAAGTGCGATACCGAAATAAAAGGCGTTCAGGGGCCGGCCTGCGAAAAGGCGGCCATACATCTCAAACAAGTTCTTGGCAATCCTTCGGTAGATCGCAAGACAAAAGAATACTACGCAAAGCCGCAGACACTGAGAAAGATCGAATCAAAATGAAGAACGAAATTACATTCATCGTTGAACCGGATAGAGGAAGGGTTACTCTCGAAATATCAGGAACTCCCAAACGAGTCATAGCCGAATTTGAAAAGGCATGCGGCAAGGCCACCGAGGTAAATTGCGGAAAGCCTTATGGCAAAAGCCCTGTTAGCGAAACTCGAAAACCCGCTGCGGTCTCGCCAAGACAAGATAATTCTTCTATCTGGCTCTACAGGCTTTATCACAACTCCGTTGTCGATGGCCCCGGACGCAGAAGTGTGGTCCAAGTCGCCGGATGTTCAATCCGCTGTAAGGGTTGTTACGTGCCGGAGACCCACGAGCATCAGAACGGATCCTTCGTTTCAATCTCATCCATTGTTGACGAAATAGTTTCAAAACGCAGCCACCACGACGGCGTTACTATTCTAGGCGGCGAACCATTCGACCAGCCGGGACCCGTTGCCGAGTTAGTGCACAGACTAAAGAAGCACAATCTCCATATCATGGTCTATTCGGGCCACAAGATTGAGACTCTGATTGCCAGGAAAGACCCAAACACCGACTATATTCTCACTCATTCTGATGCTCTGATCGACGGACCTTTCATCTATCAGCAGCGTGACAACGCCAGCGAATATCGAGGATCACGGAACCAACGGCAATTCGTCAATTTAGGCAGGGTAAGGTACGGATAGATTGCTCTGCAATAGGAGAGGGGACGACATGCCGGAAGGCGATCTCCATAAGATTTCGTGGAATTTTAGGCGAGTCTTGTGCAACTCTTTGCGGTTTTATTTGGCGGTGTCATAATTTGAGAGGCTGGATGGATCGGACTAAGTTTCTAGTATTGTTTGTAGAGCCTCGTACTGTTCGAAGTATTTGGCGGGGTTCGCATCTTTCAGCCTTTGTAGATTGAGAAGCTTCCATTGCACAGCAGGAAATCGCTCAAAATCATGTAAATTCCATTTAGGCTCAAGTTTTTTGACGCTAAGCAGGAAATTCCGGTCCTCGCTCGTCAAACGTTCGCCAATTGTTTCTAGTAGCCTCGCTCTTGAGTCTTCAAATTCCTGATAAGTAAAAACTTCGCTGCTCATGCCGGTGAAGTGATTTTCCAATACGGATTGTTGATCCAACATGTGTGGATTTATTACCTCGTGAATCGGCCGTTCGCTCGAAATCAGAGCAAGAAGGAAACCAGATTTTATCTCGTTCGAAAATCCCTCGTTCTCCAGTAGATACTTTACGTCAAACAGGTCTCTTGGATGTTGTCTATCAAGCCCGGCACAAATCTTACCGCCAAACAATTGGCCCATCGGTACTATTTGTATGACGCAAAAGGCGTCAAATTCTTCCTGTGCCTTTGAACACAACACAATTGCCTTGGGTTCACCGATCGTTCCTCGAGCGACCAGATTTACTTCGATCTTCACCAGAGCTTCTCGAGAGGAAATTAATAATTTTCCTCTCTCAGTACTATCGGTTACCCGAATATCCGCGATCACATTTTCGACCTTTGCTTTAATCCGGACTAGAGCGGCTTGAATATTTTCAAGGGAAGTCGCTCGATCTTCGATCGGAACATAGACAAGATCAATATCAACAGATAGCCTCGGCATGTTTCTGACAAAGAGGTTGATCGCTGTACCGCCGTGAAGAGCAAAGGATTTCTCCTTCGCTACCTCTGGGAGAACGCTTAAAAGAAGCGAAACCTGTTTTCTATAACCCGCTTTTTCCACCTTCTTCCAACTCCCTTGGCACCGTTATTTGATACTTCTCGACGTACACAGCGCCCTTGACCACACTGCGCTTGCCGCGGCCTAAATCGACCTTCTTCAGATCAAGAAATTGAAACCAATCATGACCAGCTTTATCGGCCAAATAAAGGAATAGGCGTTTGACCTTTACCGACCCGCATTTTTCCAGCAATATCTGTACCTGATCCGGACGAAGATTGTTCAACCCTTCCATTAACTCGTAGCACTCCGTTAGATTCTGTTTTTCAGGAGCAAGATACAAGCACTCCATGAGCGCGCGCGGAGCACCCGACACCCTTATCGAAAAGGTCTTGAGTTCGACATCGATCATTCCGAGATCCGGTGGTAGGAACGATGTCGAATGGAAGTCCAAATCGACTCCCCATCCATATTCTCGGAACCAAACTGGAGGCTTTTCGCTAGGGCTGCCGAACAGGGTTACCCTTTGAGAATCTATTTCTAGATAATGAGCTTTACCCTGCAGCGCCAACGCCGTCCGTCCGCCAGGATGGATCGTTGAGCCGGTTTGCTTTTGCAGGGCATAGATCGCCCCTTCATAACTGACCTGATCGCCAGCCCGAATCATTGCCCCATTGCCTATGGAAACCAGCCAATTGCTTTGTCGGTATTTTTTTTGAAGGTGGGAACTATATCCTTGCTCAGTCAGCCATCTAGCCTGAAAGACCACACCACTGGGCTGTGAGGTCAGTAATCGGTTTAGTTTTTGTGGATTGGCGGTACTCACGGTTCCATTATCGCATGAAAAGTAAACTCCTAACAAGAAGTAGTTTATATTTATACTCATAATGGAACTGACAGTACCTGTATGCACCTAATTATAAACCGACATATACTGCCCCAGCATAATCGAAAGCAATGGCTGGCAGAAATGAATCGGAACGAAAAAAAAATAGCGGCCGGCAATTGATTGAAAGAGGTGGATGCGAGTATTATTGAAGGTGTTCGGTACTTAATTATTAAGCTGGTTTGATAATCCGACTCTTCCGAAAGATGGTTGCAAGATGGTTGCACTTTCCTGAATCAAGGCGAATCACGGAAGAACGAGCAACTCACGTAAAGTATTGATTTTAAGATGTTTTGATCGGTTTTGACAATGTATGAAAAGCCCCCGGGTTCGCTTGGGGTGCGAGAGGTCGTGAGTTCAAATCTCGCCGTCCCGACCAAAACGAAGGCTCCTAGTTCACGTTGAACCAGGAGCCCTTTTGTATTCCGGGGTTCTATTTTGGCTCAGTGGTGCTGTCGACGTCCTCGACCTCGTTCGGGGATCCAAGAGTCTTTGCGCGCAGTTTGGTAACGATGAACTGATCAAAAAATGCGATCATTGCCATTAGAACTATCAGGATCACTGCAAAGAACGGACCGATCGAAAAGCTGCCGTCAAATAGACCGTTGACCTTCTTGAAGTGAAAGAAGGCCTGATCCAGCCAGAAATAGTTAATGACAATAAAGACGGTGAAATAGACAAAGGTCGTCCAAATTGCCACTGCCCGCCCCGACGTCCAGAGAACGGCGTTAGCAAGAAACAACAGGGCCACTACCGAGATCCAAAGAGCCGTCTGAGCCATTCCGGCATGATATTCGTATCCAGCAACGGCTGCCGTCGGAAGGCCAATACTCTGCAGCCAACTCCATGAATAGAATGTAAAAAAACCCATCACAAGACAGGCTATGGCTAAAGCGGCGATATATATCTTGCTGAACATATGGGATTGTTATAGCACGGAAGCGGGGCGAGAACCACCTGAGATCAAGAGAGAAGACCGCCGATCTCAAAAATCGACGGCCTTCCTGTTCAACTGCCCCTTGAGCGATATCGCAATTACTGAGGCTTGACTGTCAGGTAGATCGTTTGACCTCGCCGCGAGATAAGTAAAAGCACTGGTTTGTCGCCCGACAAAGACAGAGCTGACTGTACCTCGGAAATCGACATGACGGGCCGTTTGTTGATCTCGATTATCACATCTCCACGATTCACGCCCTCTTCCGCAGCGGGGCCACCTTGATCAACATCCGTGACGACCATTCCGGTTGCTTCTGCATCGAGGCCGAGCTGCTTCGCGATCTTGGGCGTTACCGGTTCGAGACTCAGACCGAGTTTGCCGCTCTGATTCTCGGGCGTTGCCCCATCTTCATCGTTACCGGTGCCCGATGGCTTTGTTGAACCGCTGTCTAGTTCATCTAGTGTCGCGGTTAATTCGACCTCTTTACCGTCGCGAAGAACCGTTATCTTTATCTCGGTGCCCGGAGTGGTCCCGGCGACCTTGTTTCGCAGAACATTGCTGTCCTCGATCTTTTCACCATTGATCGCGAGTATGAGATCGTTCCGCTTTATTCCTGCCTTGTCGGCGGAACTGCCTCCGCGGACGTTGCTGACTATAACGCCGCTTCGTTGCTCAAGATCAAGTGAGTTGGCTAGCTCGTCGGTGACATTCTGTATATTGACACCAAGCTGGCCGCGACGGACCTTGCCGTCCTTAAGCAATTGTTCCATCACGGATTTGGCCATATTTGACGGGATCGAGAACGCGATCCCGATATTGCCGCCGCTCGGGCCGCCCGAGAGGATCTGAGAATTGATACCGATCAATTCGCCATTAAGATTAACGAGAGCTCCACCGGAATTTCCCCTATTGATCGGAGCGTCCGTCTGAAGAAAGTCTTCAAAGCTCTGTCCGTCGCTAAGGCCGGTGCGCCGGCCTTTTGCGGAAATGATGCCTGCGGTAACTGACTGGCCGATGTTGAGGGGATTTCCTATCGCGAGAACAATATCGCCAACTCGGACAGAATCAGAATTTCCAAGATTGAGAAATGGAAGGTTTGAGGCATCGATCTTGATGACGGCCAGATCACTAGCCGGATCGGTGCCAACTACCGTCGCAGGGTAGGTCTTGTTATCGCTCATGGCGACCGTTATCTTCTCTGAGCTTTCGACAACGTGATTATTTGTCAGGATCGTTCCGTCCGCGGAAACCAACACGCCGGAACCCGCTCCGCGCTCGATCTGGGGCCGTTGACTTTGCGGCGGAACTTGGAACTGTTTAAAAAACTCATCGGCCCCGGGAAACTGTAACTGAGACTGCGGCTTTTCTCTGTGCTCTGCCTCGATACGGACCACAGCGGGCGAAGTCCTTTCGACAATATCCGCATAAGAAGTGCGAATACCGTCCACAACCACTGGTGCTGCGGGTTGCTGTTGTTGTGGGGGCGCCGTGATTTCGTCTCCGCCAAGAAGGCCGGTTTTGCAACCTGAGATAGCGACCGAGGCTGCCACCACTCCAATTATTGATAATTTTCTAATGCTCATCGGTAGATACTCCAAGATAAAATAATCGCAATATTGATTTTACTACTTCGCTCGTGAGGTTCAATTGCCACGATCATGTTACGACGCAGAAAGGCACGTGGTTCACGAAAAACTAAAATCAGCGTAAATAGTTGAAATCAGACAGAGACTTTTTCAGTCTCGCCTTGGAATATATATGCGAGCGATTTGTACACCAGTTTCGAGCATAGAAATGCCGGTGAGTCGTAATTCTCAAAATACGAATATTCAACCAGATCCATTCCAACGATCTTCTTTCTTTCCGCAAGTTTGCGTATAAGAGTTAGGGTTTCATACCAACCCAAACCTCCGGGTTCTGGCGTGCCGGTGGTAGGCACAATACTTGGGTCGAGCCCGTCGATATCTATCGTCAAATAGACGTTGTCCGTCAGACCGTGAATAGCGTCGTCGATCCAGTCAGTGCGGCCGACTATGTCCCGAGCCCAGAATATCTTCGTCGGCAGTCCGCTCTTGATCGAACGAGCTTCGTCACCCGAGATGGAACGAATGCCGACCTGTACGGATGGGATCCGCATATCTTTGACGACGCGGGCCATGATTGAGGCGTGCGAATGCGGGGTTCCGTCGTAAGTATCACGCAGATCAGCGTGGGCATCGATCTGCAACACGCTCAGGTTGTCGTATTTTTCGTTATGGGCCTTAATGATAGGGGCCGAGACCGAATGTTCGCCGCCCAGCATACATATGAATTTGTCGAGTTCGAGTAGCTCTTTTGAATAGCCATAAAGATCGGCCATCATCGACTCCGGAGTTTCTCTCGCCGTAAATTCGGGCAGCGTGTGAATGCCGAGCTTGTAAACCTCAGTATCCGTCTCCTCTTCGTACAACTCCATATTGCGCGACGCATCGACGATCGCCATCGCTCCCGCTCCGGTGCCGGTGCCGTAGGAAACCGTGCCTTCGTACGATACGGGAAGGATCAGAATCCGAGCGGCATCGAACGAGGAGTATTGCTCCTCGTCGATACCGCCGAAATTCATTGGAAGTTGTTCGGATTCGCTCATTGGCAGTGGTCGGTTGTCGGTGGCCAGTGGTCAGCCCCAAAAAGGCTCGTTTCCGACGCCTGACCACTGACAACTGTTCTACGGTACGTCGATGTTCATTTCGCGGCCGGAGAAGCTAAATGTCGGGCGTTTGCGGCCTTTCATAAACTTCGCGGCGGTCTGCGAGAGTGCCGTGATGATCATCGGAAGTGCGATCGAAGGATCGCATGGGACGTATGCTGTTGTTGCTCCGCGGGGCAATTTACCAAACATCGACGTATGGCTCGCTCCGTACGATGGCGTGCGAATGTCGAGCGGCACCGAGTCGGTTGCGATCGAGATCGAATACTTATGTCCGCGAGGGGTTGTACGAGTAATGTACGACGACAACTCAGCCATATTGAGCAGGTTGTGGCTGCCCGTGCTGCCGAGCGAGATGACGCCTGAATGTCTCGTCCGATGGGCGATCGTCATCATTTCCATCGTATCCTGCGTCGTGTCGAACATGATCTGGATCTTTTTCTCAAACTTAGCACGAGCAATGCCGATGGCGATTTCTGAGCCTGGCAGATCAGGGCAGAAAACTGGGATCTTCGACTTAAAAGCTGATGTCAAAATACCGTCTTCGTGAGCGATCTCAGACAGCTCTCGGCCAAGCAGGTGAAGGAATTCACGGATCGAATATGAACGACTCAGATCGAGCTGGTTGATCACACTCCCAATCCATTCGTCGGCTTCCTGATATTCTTCGCGGTTTGCGATCACATCGCCAAGACGCGTAATGTCCGAAGCCTCTAGCTCCTCGTCATTCATGCTCGGATGTGCCTGAAAGTGGTTGCGGCCGAGGATCTCGTGAATGTCGTGATACAAAACGGTTCCGGACATTACGATTACGTCAACGAAACGATTCTTAATAACGTACGCTAAGAGACGCCGCATTCCGGACGTGATCAAATTGCCTGATCCGCACAAATAGATCGTCGAATTATCGTCGAGCATATCGAGCCAGATGCGATGAGCTTCGGCAAGTTGCTTCGCTCCAAAACCGGCTCCTTCCATTTTCTCTAAAAGGCCCGCAACCGAGCGGTCGCGATCGATCGGCACCGGACGTGTCGGGACCGTCAAATATTTCGAAGCCTTTGTTTTCTTTTGAGCTACCATAGTTGTTTGTTCTCTACTAATTTTTTTCTTTGCCGGCAGTATGCAGTCGCAGTAGGCACAGCAATCCTTAAGACTTGCCTCCTGCCGACTACTGCTGCCTATTGCCCACCGGGCCTCAGGTACGTATAACTCTCGACCTGATCCTCGTAAAACTCTATTACTTTACTGCCCTCACTATTTGAGAGTTTTCCTTCCTTGATCTGCTGCAGCACAGATTTCCGAAATGTGTCGTGAAGCTGCACGGGTTCAAACCTTACAGAACCGACCGCTTCGCCGAGTGTCGCTCCGTAGATAACTTTTTTTATAATGTATCCGTCTTCGCCAATGAATACATGAGCCTCGTGTGGTACGCCAAAAAGGTTATGGTTGTTTCCCATCACCTCTTGATAGGCACCGACAAGCATCATCGCTAGATAATAAGGCTCATTTTTGACGAGGCTGTGCAATTCCAACACGGGTTTTACGTCGTGCAGATCGACGAATTTATCCACAATTCCGTCGGAATCACAGGTTATATCACAAAGCGTAGCATATTCTGTCGGCTTTTTGTTGAGTTTATGTATCGGGATGATAGGAAATAACTGCTCCAAAGCCCAATTGTCCGGCATCGACCGGAAAACCGAGAAATTTGCGAGGTATTTTGCACACATCAGGCGCCTGAGATCCGAAAATTCCTCAGCCACATATTTTTTCATTTGGGCGAACTGGTCGGCCTTTTCGCATACGTCCCAGAATAGAACCTCACCTTTTCCTTTTGCCTCCAGCGAGATCAAACCAAGATTGAACATCGTAAAGAGTTCTTCGCGATTTTCGAGAGCATCGTGGTAATACTCGCGATAGTTTTTGCCGTTGATCGTTTCCCGTAGGTCGTAGAGCTCGCGAACTGTCTGCGGATCGTCCTTTTCCAACGTCAGCGGAGTTATGTCTTCGACGACAGTCTCTATCTCATCCTGGATGTTTGTCACCAGGATCGCGTGATAGGCCGAAAGGTATCGCCCCGATTCCTGAATGATAGTCGGATGCGGAACATTTTCGTCATCGCAAACTGTCTTAATCACGTAAATTACGTCGTTTGCGAATTCACGGGCATTATAATTGGCAGATGACTCAAACGAAGTCCGTGAGCCATCGTAGTCGACCGCCATTCCGCCGCCGACATCAAGAAACTCGATCGGGATCTTCATCTGCACGATCTTTGCGTAGGTTCGAGCCGCTTCTTTCATCGCGTTCTTAATACGCTTAATGTCGGTCAACTGCGAACCGATATGAAAGTGCAGGAGCCTGAGCATGTCGATCCGCCCAGCCTCTTGAAGACGGCGAATCACTTCGAGTATCTCGGTCGTGGTCAAACCAAACTTTGCCGCTTCGCCACCGGATTTTTCCCATTTGCCGGAACCCTTCGAATATAGCTTTACTCGTACGCCGATCATGGGAATTTCAGCGTCGGGATTTTCCGCATGTGCCTTTTCCGCAAGATCGAGCGTGTGGTCGAGTTCGCTCATCTTCTCGATAACGATCACAACTCTCTTTCCTGCCGAGGCTCCGGCAAACGCGAGCTGAATGAAATCACGATCCTTAAATCCGTTGAGTACAAGCAGACTTTCCTTCGCTTGTTCGAGCCCAAGGGCCGCATAAAGTTCGGCTTTCGAGCCTGCCTCCAGGCCGAAATTATATCTCGACCCCTCGCGAAGATATTCTTCGATCACCGCACGGTTAGAGTTGACCTTCATCGGAAATACGCAGAGGTGCCCGCCCTCGTATTCAAATTCCTTTATTGACTTACGAAAAGCTGTTTGGAGCTTACGGATCTGTCCAAACAGAAGTTGGGGAAACCGCAGAAGTATCGGGGTATTTACGCCGCGTTTGCGCAGGTCGTCAACAATCTCTTTGACATCAGCAGTCAGGTTTTCGTTATCAGGAGTGCGAACGACAAGATTGCCTTTGCGATTTACGCCAAAGTACTCGCCGCCCCAATTATCGATACCGTACGTTTCGATGCTTTTATCAATTACTGCACTCAATTTCTTTGACTCCCCGATAGTATCTCCCGATCGATATCTTGCGATAAAAGTTTATAGCTTAATAAAAATTTCAAAAAAAACAAGCACTCTTTTTGAAACACCTAAAATCATCGCCGACATTTGAGTGAATTGGGTGGCACAATCCTTGCCTATATTTGTCTTGAAGGGAAGGGTGAAAATACCACAATCCCGATAAGTCTATGAGGTACATAAGTTAGACGACTATGACATCATGCCGGATGCCGTATCTTGTCAAGACTTGAGTGCCAAAAAATGTCACTCCAACAGCGTTAGGGATAAATTGAGGTGCGACGAATGAAGGAAAAGCGAGAGAAAGGGTTTTCGATAATTGAGGTTTTGGTCGTGTGCGCGATAATCGGCATCGTTGCCAGTATTGCGATCCCGCATTTGCAGAAGGCGATCCGGGCTGCTGAAGTTGGCAATACGTTTGCGACGCTCCGTAGCGTCGCCTCTACCGAGATGGGGTACTATTCCCAAAATGGAAGGTTCGCCCGCATCACCGAGGTCAATAATATTATGTCCGGCGGCATCGGTACGCCAGCTGGAAACGAGGTCAACCGCGGAAAATTTGTGTTCGCAATGGTTCCCGGTGCGCCGACCGATCTTGAGCTTCGCGACGGTTTCACCATGACCGCTACCCGAAATGTAGCAACCGAAGGCGTAACGTATGTATTTGAGTTGACACAGGCGGGCGAAATTCGCCAGGTTCTTCCTTAACACTATCCCCATTTCTCCCTTTGCCATCACTATCCCGCCCCGATAGGAACAAACATGACTGTCTTTGAAGACCTCATCACAGAATTGAAGGAAGCCAACCTTCTTGAAGAGACTGTTATCGATCATCAGATTGAGCGATCGTCGCGATCGTTCGAAACTGATGAAGCCATTGACACCGGCTACGACGAAACCACCTATGTCGAGACCGAGTCGTTTAATGACTCACCGCTTCCCGTAGACGATTCTCCGGACGCGGAGCCGATGATCCTCGATTCGGCGGCCGATTCGGCCCAATTTGCACAACAGCATCCCGAACAGAATGCTCGCCCGAGCACCGGAAAGGATTTTTTCAGAAAGCGTGCAGTTTCTGAGGTCTCGAGCCTCCAGATGGTCGAGCATGTTTTGACCGGCGTCGAGCGCGAATATCTCAAGGCCATCCCGAACACATTCGATGACTTCAAGGCAAAAAAGGCTTTGAACAATTTCTTGCATGTGTCCGATGGCGTCAATTCCGAAGGCCACGCCGCAGCCGAATTTGAACTACTGCGAGAAACAGAAGCGTGGTGTTCCGCTTTGGAAGAGCGTGATAAAAATGTGCCGGTAGGTGCACTCCGTCAATACTGCGAGAATACAAAGCCCGCACTTAGCTCCCAGGCACTTCTTGCCATTACCCGCTTCTACCGAAACCTGCCGATCACCGAAACGATCCGTGCAAAGTTTGATTTCGTGATCACGAGGCTCTTTTCCCGTGCGACCGAAAACGAGCACCGAATCTGCCTTTTCACCCGCGAGGAAACCCTCAATCACATCAAAACGCTTTACGCCGATTGGTCGAGCATCCCGCTTTACTCGGCCTCAGACGACGATTCGAATGTAATGCTCGCCTCACTGAGTTTTGAGGACCTAGCGGTCGAGGCGGAAAACGCTTCGAACTTTGACCAACTGATCCAAAACGATTTCTTTGGCCGGCTTCGCACCTTTAAGGAAAGCCTCAGCGAGATATTCCTCGCACCGGTCGTTACTGCCGCCGCCGTCGAGGCGAATGTTCGTATCGGCAACGCATACGTGACCTTGATCTCACGTGAGCGTGAGAAGATGGATGCGGACAGCATCCAGGCGAAGTACGGCAGTCAGAATGATCTGGCCATCGCCGATGCCACAGGGCGAACACTCGATCTCGAAGACATACTCAAAGCCCCGGTGCGGCCCGTCGAACGGCCCGAGCCCGAACCGGAAGAAGATATCCACGAGAGGCAGGAGGTTTTCGAGCCAGTACAGCAGGAAACGACCGTGTCATCGTTCAGACGATCTCCGCTCGACCTTGTTTACGGGATCCGCGACCAAGTTCTGAACTTCAACAAATGGGTCCTGGCCTTTTGTGCAGTGATGCTGCTTGCTGCGGGCGGGCTCGTGCTTTACTCAAATCTGGTTACCGAGCCTAAGGTTACGACTGCTGGTGTGTCTCTGGTCGAATTTGATAAACCACTCATCACCGAACACGTCACAAAGGCTAAGGTGAGCGGCACGACACTCTATGTCCAGCTCGAAGCGACGTGGAATGTGCTTCCAAAAACAAAGCGTGAAGAGATCCTTCAGGCGATACTTGCCTATGGCCCGGCAAAAGGCTTTACCGCAGTAAGCCTGATCAGGAATGACGGACGGTCCGGCGGTTTTGCTTCTGGAACGCGTGTGGAAGTCGAGATGCCATAATCTATTTGCGGCTGAGTGCCGCAGCCTTAATTTCATCTGCCGCAGCAAGTTTCTCATTCTTTTGCGCCCGAAAGGCAGCAGCTCGGACCTTGTAATAGTCCGCCGAATTGGCGTCGATCTGTATCGCTTGAGTAAGGTCGAGTATCGCTCCGGCGTAATTCTTTAGCTCAAATTTCAGCTTGCCGCGATTTCCTAGGGCACGAACGTGTTTTGGGTTGAGCCCGATCACCTTTGAAAGGTCTTCGACCGCGCCCTGAACATCGCCCTGATCGCGTCTTGCGGTTCCACGATTGTAGAATGCCGACGAATTTTCTGCGTCGTACTCGATCGCCCGCGAATAATCGGCTATCGCACCGTCGGCGTCTTTTAGTCTCAACTTAACGACGCCTCGATTGACATAAAGCGTCGCCCGGGTCGGAGCGATCTTGATGGCGGTCGTCAGGTCGTCGAGTGCACCCTTTAGATCGCCCTTTGCCTTACGCAAATTGGCGCGGTTGTTGTACGAATCCGTATCCTCCGGGAAAAGCTCGATCGCCTTGGTGTAATCGGCTATGGCACCATCGATGTCGCCCGCCTGCTGCCTTGCAACGCCGCGTTCAAAAAACTCATCCGCCGTACTCTGTGCCGACGCCGCAGACACGCAAAGCCCAATAATAAAAAAGAACAAGATCGCCGTTCGTTTCATAAACCATCTCCAAAGAAAAACCACTGCCAGAATAAAGCCGTATTCGGGATGGAATTTCAGTTTCCCTGACCGGGAACTGTCGATCTCCGCGATCTTTCGCGGCCCCACAGTTTCCGCCCCGCAAGCCCAAGTATGACAATGTAATACAAAAAGACGTCCAAAATCGTCCGTAAACTAATGACCAGACAGTCACTTATAGCTTTGCCACGCTTATCCCACTGTCCCAACCTTGTCCCAGCCTTGTCCCAGCCCAGCTTCGAAAGCATAAGTCATGTTCCCTCAATAAGTTATAGAGTTTCCCATTGACATGTCTCACACTTTTTGCAAAAACACTTCCCGCGATCTGCGTCACAATTTGCCACGGCTAAAAAATGCCAAAAAAACAGAACCAAGCCATATCAATTGTCAAAGATCACGCCCTCGGAACAGATTCTCAAGAGCGTTGCAAGCATAGCACAGCGTTGCGTACAAGTCAAGAAGATATTGAGCAGGAGGCGGTATTTTCACAAATTCTGGAGCGTGCGAAGCACGCGGAAACATCGCCAGCTACACATGCAGCCGACAGGCGGAATGTGTAGTTGGCTCTGCAATGGAAATGCGAGCGTGTGAAACACGCGAAACTCTCTGCCAGCGCTATTGTCGCGTGTTACACACGCTTAGAAACGTGGTTGGTCATGGTCTACAGGTTCCGCTTCGCTTCACCCGTGGCTAAAGTTGTTGCCGTCTGCTCCGCAGACTCAGTATCTGATCAAAAGGACGTGAAAAGCGTCCTCCAAAATCGTTTCGCCGTACCCCGCCCAAACATTAGGGGGTTATACAAGAAAAAGCCTCGCGAACGAGACTGCCTTCATGCTTAGTTCAGCTGGTTTGGTCGCCAACGGCGACGAATAATATGGCCTGGGGTGAAGCCTTTTGGCGGAACCCCAGAAACCCCGGCCGCCACGAAACCGACGCTGAAGGCGTCGAACAAATCGATAATTATTTGTTCGTCCCCGTCAGGGACGGAGAATATTTGCATCTCTACCTAGGGATTCGCTCCCGTTGGTCGCTGCTCCCTAGGCTATTATGTTCGTCGCCATTGGCGACAAGAGCTATTCAAAGCCCAACATTCCCTGATCTTTGTTGTCTGCGGAGACCTTTTCGGCTTGTTTGAAGGTTAATCCGAAGCCCGGCATATCGACTTGTTTTCCGGCTAGCAGATCTTCGACGGTTAGTATCTGGATTCGCGGATATTCGCGGTTAAAGCCTTCGGAGTGGTAAAAACCTGCGGCGGCGGCTTCGGTTAGCATTGGTTTGGTTGGCGGTTCGAGGGTGAGATAGACACCGATTGCGGCATTTTCGCGGTCGATGGTGCCGACGAGGTCGCGGATGTGGGCGACGCTGACGTGACCGCTTTTGACTGAGACAATTACCTTCTTTGCTTTGCCCGAATTGTCGTCGGTAAAGACCTTTATGCCGTCGATACCTTTGTCCGCGCCTTTCTTGCCCGTTCGTCCGTCGGTCTTGCCGCCAAGCGGCCTCGCCTGTATCTGCGACAACGCCCAATATTGGAACTGGTAACGATCCTCAAGCGCGAGTTGCTGTGCGCTCTGGAAATCTTCGGGTTCGCCGATGACTTTGTAATAAGCTCTTGTCGCCGAAGGTGACGAAGATAATAGCCCGGGGTGCGGTTGCGGCGTTCCCGCAACACTGGCGGGCTTTGACGCCAGAAACCCTGGGGACTCGTTCGCACCGATTTCCGCTCCCTGTAGGGGAGCAACATCGTCCGACGTTTGTTCGACCCCTTCAGGGTGGGAATTTGTTGGTGACGTGTTCCCAGGGTGGCGGCCTTCGGCCTTACCCTGGGCTATTATATTCGTCCCCTTCGGGGACAAGACCGCTTTGCTTCCTTGCGGCAGCAGGCCGAAGTTGCCTTCGAGGCGGTTTTTTAGCAGAGCAATGGAAAGCTGCGTCACGTCGATGCCGATCCATTGGCGATTCAGCTTCTGCGCCGCCGCTATCGTCGTCCCGCAACCCGCAAACGGATCAAGCACAACATCACCCTCATTCGACGACGCCGAAATGATCCGCTCAAGCAAAGCCACCGGCTTCTGCGTCGGATAGCCGAGACGTTCTTGGGCAGCAGAGTTGATAGGGTCGATGTCGATCCAAACATCATTTACGGAAATGGCTAGTTCATCGGACAGGATGTTCTTGATGCGGGGAACATTGTTTCGATTAAAGACGATCCGCTTTTCTTCTAGAAGTCGGTCTATCTCTGGCTGGTCGTACATCCAGTGGCGACCATTCGGCGGTGCTATTTCTCTATCTCCAAACATTCGGGGCGGTCCTTGTCCACCGCCTGACAGGTCGGAAAGCCGATAAACTTCATCGCCATCTACAATCACGTCGTGTCCGCGGACGGCGTCGCGCTTCTGAATGATTTCTGGCGGGTTCCACGTTGCCGTTCCTGTTTTCGTGTAAAAGAGAATAATATCGTGAACTCGCCCGTATTGGGTCACTGACTTTCTTCCACTGGTGCGCTTCCAAGTTATCTCATTCCTAAAGTTTTGCGCGTCGAAGATCGTATCCAACAATATCTTCAAATAATGGCTGGCAGTCGGGTCGCAGTGGAGATAGAGGCTGCCGGTCGGTTTTAGGACGCGGTGGAGTTCCTTTAGCCGGACGGCCATCATGGTCAGGTAGGCCATCATCTGGTTGGTGCCGATAAATCCGTAAAAGGCTTGGAGCATCTCGGAGACCTTGTCGCCTTCGAGGATGAGTTCGTGATAGGTCGCCGCCGTGTCGCCGGTGTGCCAGTGCCACGTGTCTTCGAACGCCGTTATCTGCGACTCGGCCTCAGTGCCGCTCTCGTCTTTGAACAGGACGTTGTAATTGCGGTTCGAATTGAACGGAGGGTCGAGATAAACCAGATCAACCGACTCGTCCGCAATATACCGCCGCAAAACTTTTAGATTATCGCCGTAGTAGAGAGTGTTCATGTGAGCAACAGAAATGTAGCACCAAGCGGGCGGCGTGCGCAAGGCTATTTGGCTGGAGCGAGAGGTCAATGGCGGCTGTGCCGCTCTATTTCTAGTTTTCAAAGAACAAGTCGCAGGCTTTGCGTTCTTTGCATCTTTGCGACTTTGCGTTGAGAATCCTCCGAATATTTTACGACGCGAGCCCAAGGGTGCCCTTTTGCCCCGGCAACGATCATGGCTGCTTTGCGGGTTTTGAAACATTTATGTAAGTGTTAATGTATTAGACAATTCACAATTTTCACGCGCCTGCGTTTTTGCGGCGAAACTTTAAAACTTGAGGGAAGGAACGGGGAAGGGACACATTCCCCCGCGTATATTTTTATGAAACTACGAAGATCGATACACATCGCCGCAGTCTTTGTGCTACTGCAGGCCATTGTTTTGCCGTCTGCATTGCTCGCGCAAAACGGGAAACAGGCTGAGGTCAATGCCGCCATTCGCAAAGAGGGAATGGACAATTCTAAGATCCTGAACACGATGCACTATTTCGCGGATGTTTACGGACCGCGTCTGACTGGTTCGCCGAACCATGTCAATGCCGCCAAATGGGGCGCACGCGAGATGCTCTCTTGGGGGTTTGACCGTGCGTTTCTCGAACCGTGGGAATTTGGCAATCCGGGCTGGGTCAGCGAACGGGCCGTCGGCCTGATGCACAAGCCGCAGCAGGATACGCTGACATTTGAGGTGTTGGCGTGGTCGCCTTCGACAAAGGGCACCGTCATCGCTGACACCGTGAGCGTCGTCGTTCCGCAGTTTCCGGCGGCGGAGAACGCTAGGGTAATGCAAAACCCGACGCAGGAAGAATTGGATGCCTATTTCGCCAAGATCAGGGGTGACGTAAACGGCAAGATCGCGATCGTCGGCACACCGACTTTTATCGACCAGTCAAACACGCCCCCCGCAAAGCGTATTCCTGACGAACTCATCAATTGCCGAATGGATCCGACCAAAACGCTTGCCGATTGCGGTCCGGGCGGCGGCGGACGTCCCGGCGGTGGTTTTGGTGCCGGTGGCAGGGTCACGCCGCGTCCAAATGCCCTGACGGGAGCGCAGGTCGGCGAGCAGCTCGACAAGTTTCTTCTCGACAATAATGTTCTGGTGCGGATCAATGAATCGCAGCTCGATCGCGGCGCCGTGCGCGCATTTAACAACAGGACCTTTGATATCTCAAAGGTCGTCCCGACCGTTATAATGCGTAACGAGGATTTTGGCCGCATTTACCGTCTGCTCGATCATGGGACGCCTGTCAAGCTGGAATTTGACCTTCGCAGCCGTATCGTACCCGATGGCGTTACGAGCTACAACATGATCGGCGAGATCAATGGTTCGGACAAAAAAGATGAGGTCATTATGCTCGGCGGCCACCTTGATTCGTGGCACTCAGCGACCGGCGCGACCGACAATGCTATCGGCTGTGCAACGATGATGGAAGCTGCACGCATTCTCAAGGCCATCGGCGTCAAACCGCGTCGGACGGTTCGCGTTGCGTGCTGGGGCGGTGAAGAGCAGGGACTGCTGGGGTCACAAGCCTATGTCAAACGGCACTTCGGTTCCGCTGAGAATCCGACGGCGGAATTTTCGAAATTCGGCGGCTACTTTAACATCGACAGCGGAACGGGACGGGTTCGAGCAATGAGCGTTTTTGGCCCGTCGGAGACGGCGACCGTGCTTCGCGAAGGTCTTGCTTCGTTTTCGGATCTCGGTTTTGCTGGTGTTTCATCATCGGCGAGCCGCAACCTCGGCGGCACGGACAGCACTTCGTTTAACAATGCCGGATTGCCGGGAATCGGCGGACAGCAGGATCCGATCGAGTATTTTGGCGTGACCTGGCACACAAATCTCGACACCTACGAACGTATCATCGAGAGCGATGCAAAAACGTCGGCCGTGATCTTTGCGGCTGCGGTTTACACGCTGGCGATGCGCGACGATCTGCTGCCGAGATTCAAAGCAGCTGATATGCCGAAGGCTCCAGCTCCGAGATAATTTTATTGGGTTTGAAATTGGAGAAGCGTGTCGTTCCGGTCTCGGGCGGCACGTTTTTTGGTTTAGAATCTCAGTTGATCGCGGCGGGGCATTGGTTCGCGAGTACGCATTCCCCGCATTTTGGCTTTCTCGCGTCGCAAATCTGACGGCCGTGGTGGATCATCCAATGTGGGAACATTATCCATTGCTTTTTTGGAACGAGTGCAGCGAGATCTTGCTCGATCTTTTCGGGAGTTTTGCTGTCGGTTAGGTCAAGCCGCTGTGAGATACGCGATACATGCGTATCGACCACTACGCCGGAAGCTATCCCAAAGGCATTTCCAAGCACCACATTTGCCGTCTTTCTGGCCACACCGCCGAGAGTCAATAGATCGTCCATCGTCTGCGGGACGTTTCCGCCATATACCTCAATGATCCGACGGCAGGCGGCCTGAATATTCTTTGCTTTATTGCGAAAAAAGCCCGTCGAATGGATGTCTTTTTCAAGTTCCTTTTGATCAACCGCAAGAAAATCGGCTGGCCCTCGATATTTCCGAAACAGATCCGCGGTAACGATATTTACACGGGCGTCCGTGCATTGGGCTGAGAGGATCGTAGCGATCAGCAGTTCAAATGCATTCGTGTGAACCAAGGCGCAATGGGCGTCGGGATAGGCCTTTTTAAGCCGTTTGATTACCTCGGCGGTCCGTGCTTTTCGGTCTGCGATCATGACGTTGAGGCTAGAAACTTTCGAGTCAAAATGCAAATGACTCGAAGGTTGGGTTAAGATTTACGTTCGATGACGTGGGAAGCTACGCTGATCTTCTCGGTGTCCTCTGTGCCTCTGTGGTGAATTATCTGATGAACGTTCCACTTTTAGATCTTAAAGAACAAAACGAAGCTCTCCGACCTGAGATCGAGGCTGCTCTTGGACGTGTGCTCGACACGAATGGATTTATCCTCGGCGGGGAAGTGGCTGAGCTAGAAAAGGAGCTGGCGGCATACTGTGGCGTAAAGCACGCCATTGGCTGTGCATCAGGTAGCGATGCCATATTGCTTGCCTTGATGGCCTATGACATCGGGCCCGGGGACGAGGTGATAACGACGCCTTACAGTTTTTTTGCGACTGTCAGTGCGATCACGCGTCTCGGTGCGACGCCGGTCTTTGTCGATATTGATCCAGTAACCTACAATATCGATATCTCGCAGATCGAGGCCAAAATTACACCACAAACTAGAGCAATCGAACCCGTGCATCTCTACGGTCAGTGTGCTGACATGGCCGCATTGAAGGAGATCGGGAAGAAGCACGGGATCCCTATCGTCGAAGATGCGGCGCAGGCGATCGGAGCTGAAGAAAACGGTGTTCGCTGCGGCGGGCTTGGTGAGATCGGATGTTTTAGTTTTTATCCTTCGAAGAATCTCGGGGGCATGGGCGACGGCGGATTTGTCACCACGAATGATGACGATCTCGCTAAGAAATTGCTGGCGCTTCGCGTGCACGGTTCCGAGATCAAGTACTATCACAAATACGTGGGGCTCAATTCGCGGCTCGATGGATTTCAAGGTGCTGTCTTGCGTGTGAAATTGCCGCATCTCGACGGATGGGCACAGCGAAGGCGAGATAACGCGGCGAATTATGAGCGGCTATTCACCGACGCTGGATTGACCGAGCAGATCGGCCTGCCCGTCGAACGGCCCGATGCCAAACATATCTATAACCAGTACGTTGTCCGCGTTCCCGTCCGTCGCGACGAATTACGTCTGTTCCTGACAGAAAAGGGAATTGGGACCGATATTTATTATCCAGTTCCGCTTCACCTGCAGGAGTGTTTTGCATATCTCGGCTACCAGAGCGGCGATATGCCCGAATCGGAAAGAGCGGCGGCTGAGACTCTTGCTTTGCCGATCTATCCGGAACTGCGGAGCGAGCAGCAGCAGCTTGTCGCCGATACGATCAGCGAGTTTTTCCGATAGAATTGTTCCCGCGAGGAATGTCCGACCTAATAACTGTAAATTCAAAGAACGTTGTGCCGCGACTTGTGCTCGGCATTATCATCCTGTCCATTGTCCTTTTGGGCTGGTTTTCGATCCGCTGGCAGATCGGCAATCTTCTTGCCACGATCACGACCTCGACCGATCCGAATTCAACGGATATTGCCACAGCCGCCGCGGGCCTAGCTCCGGGCGATCCTGCTGCCGGGTTGCTCGTGGCAGCAACGACAAATGACCCAGCGGAAGCCATAAAACACTATGAGGATGCCATCCGGTTGGCTCCGAATGATTACCGTTGGCGAGTCGAGCTTGCACGTATATACGCCCAGAACGATATGTCGGAGCGAGCCGAAGCCGAATTTGGCCGGGCCGTCGAACTCGCTCCAAATTATGCGAGCCCGCGGTGGCATCGGGGTAATTTTTTCCTCCGACAGGGGCGTGGCGACGAAGCCGTAGCAGAACTCAAGAAGGCCGCCGCCCATAATCAGGCATATCGCGACCAGGTTTTTTCGCTGGCGTGGGACTACTTTCAAAAAGAGCCCGCCCGCCTCGAGGAAATGGTGGTCGAGCCGGCTGCCCGAGCACATTTGGCATATTTTCTTGCCGCACGCGGTGCGGCTGAGGCGGCTCTTCGGACATGGAACAGCCTGAGTTCAGATGAAAAGCATCGATACAACTACCGGGCGATCTTGATCGCGGACGGCCTTTACGGCCAGAGGCACTTTGCAGAAGCTCTGGGCTTTGCAAAGCAGCTAGGGATGGCCGCGGACGTTGAGCCTGAGCGTATTACCAATCCTTCATTTGAATCGACCCTAGGCAACGCAGAGGCTTCGCGCTTTGCATGGCAGGTTTATAGAACGGAGTCGAAGGTCGAGATCACTCCGGACGGTAAGGTTCAACATGACGGTTCAAGAAGCCTGCGGGTTTCTTTTCGAGGGTTTTCAAAACCGGTATTGGCGAACGTATTTCAAACGGTCGTGGTACAACCAGATATGAAATACAGAATGAGTTTTTGGCTGAAAACAGATGGGCTGAAATCCACCGGAATGCCGGCGATCGAAGTTCTGAACGGGGTTGACGAAAGGTCAATAGTGATCTCTGAGCCGTTTTCCGCCGGCACGGCGGAATGGCAGAAGATCTCGTTGGAATTCACTACCCCGCCGGGTTGCGACGGAATAATTATCCGAACGATCCGTCTGAACTGCGGCGAAGATTGCCCGATAACGGGGACATTTTGGTACGACGACTTTGAACTCGCAAAGCTCTAGAAGATGACGATCTTGAACAAAATATCATTCTTCTTAGTCTCTGCTGTCGCCATCTTGACAACGCTGTTCTATGGCACCGTCCATCAGCCTGTGATCGCTTTGTTCTACGCTGCAATTGCTTTGACGGTGATTGCTTGGGGATCGGACGGATTCCTCAGCGGTACCTTAAGATTTAGCACGAACAGGTTGCAACTCCCGCTTCTATTGCTGACCGTTTTCGCATTTATACAGGTCATTCCTTTCGGTTCCTATGCAGAGGCAGCCGGAATCGCTGGGATACCGCGAACCATTTCGGCAGATCTGTTCTCCACACAAGTCACCGCTGTTCATATGTTGATGCTGTGTGCTTTCTTCGGGGTGACCCTGTATTGTCTCGATTCGGCATTTCGAATGCGCCGGATGCTGACAGTATTGATGCTCTTCGGGTTCCTCTATGCGTTTTACGCGATCCTGCAATCCGTACTTAGTCCGGACACGATCTTTGGTCTCTACAAACCGCGTGCGGGCACGCCTTTCGGGTCATTCGTCAATAGACATGATTATGCCGCAGTGATCGAAATGCTTATCGCTCTTCCACTCGGGATGCTGTTTACCGGTGCCCTGAAGCCCGACAAGCGACTGATCTATGTGGTGGCGGCCGGTTTGATGGGAAGCTCGCTATTGCTGAGTGGCTCACGCGGGGGACTGGTGGCGATGGTCGCAGAGATCTTGCTGTTGATCATTATTACTTCACGGTCGCGGGGACGAAAAAACCTGATCGTCAAAGC
>JBATDM010000093.1:0-7894 GCA_049663465.1 Pyrinomonadaceae bacterium | reverse complement strand
CCTTACAAGTAGCAAACTTCCTTAACCGCCGCCACGATCTTCGCGACGTCGGGTAGAGCTAGAGCCTCCAGATTCTTCGCGTACGGATTCGGAGCTTCGGCGGTTGAGATACGTTTTACCGGGGCATCGAGATAGTCGAACGCGTGTTCCATGATCGTGTGCGAGATCTCGGCTCCGACGCTGGCAAAGTAGTGCGATTCTTCGGCGATCACGAGGCGGTTGGTCTTCTTGACCGAGTTAACGATCGTGTCGATATCGAGCGGTTTGATCGTACGAGGGTCGATCACCTCGACCGAGATGTCGAATTCCTGCTGTATCTTCTCCGCCGCTTCGAGAGCTAGAGGCACGGTCATCGAACGGGCGACGATCGTGCAGTCCGTACCTTCGCGTTTGATGTCGGCGACGCCGAGCGGGATGATGAAATCTTCATCCTCCGGAACCTCGCCTTTGTTACCGTACATGCGTTCCTGTTCGAGGAAAAGTACCGGATTATTGTCACGAATCGCCGCCTTCAGCAACCCTTTTGCATCAGCCGCGGTCGAAGGCATCACAACTTTCAGGCCAGGGAAGTTCGCATACATTGCCTCTAATGCCTGCGAATGCTGTGACGAAACCTGATACGCGGAGCCGTTTGGGCCGCGAAAGACGATCGGAACATTGAACTGGCCGCCCGACATATACAGCATCTTCGCGGCGTGATTAATGATCTGATCGGCGGCGAGGATCGAGAAGTTCCACGTCATAAACTCGATCACCGGCCGCAAACCCGCCATCGCCGCACCAACACCGACAGCCGCAAAGCCAAGCTCCGTGATCGGCGTGTCAACGACGCGCTTGTCACCGAACTCTTTCCAGAGCCCACGAGTGACCTTATACGCTCCATCGTACTCGGCAACCTCTTCGCCCATGACGAAGACGTTTTCATCTCGAATAATTTCTTCACGCAACGCTTGATTGAGTGCGTCGCGGATCGTCAAAACTGCCATATTAAATTCGAAATATCCAAGCGCCGTCGCTTACATTATTACTGCCCGAATGATAACCACCCGCAATCAACACCTGACCGTTTCCAAGCACTGTTGCCGTAGCAAACAAACGATTAGTGCCCATGAGGCCGCGGGTTAAAGCGAATGTATTCGTTGCAGGGTCAAAAACCTCTGCCTGATCAGAACCGCCCGCGATCAGTATCTTTCCGTCTTTTAACTTTACGACTGCCCCTTGCAGCTTATAACGAGCCTGAATCATAGTCTGCTCGATCGGCTTAAAAGTGTTAGTTCGAGGATCGTAAAATTCGGCGTTGCGATATGCTCCTGCACTGTCGCGTTCGTCTGAGCCGCCAACTACCAAAACTCTTCCGTCGTCGAGAAGAATAGCCTCATGCTTATGCCGTTTTGTTCTGAGGTTGCCGGCTGATGTAAAGGTCTTTTCAACAGGGTCGTAAATCTCCGCACTGTAATAGATCGTGACTGACGCCCGCCGACCTTTGTGCCCGCCGGTGATCAGTACGCGGCCGTCGCTTAACACGTTTGCTGTGTGCGACTCTCGTTCCGTAGTCATTGAGACGGTTTTAGAAAAGCTATTTGTTCGAGGATCATAGATCTCTGCACTCGAAAGGAATGTCCAGCCAGTGCCGACTCCACCCGCCAATAGGATAGTTCCGTCGTTCAAGAGTGTAGCGATCTGTCCACTGCGTGGAGCGGTCATTTTCCCGGTCGCTTCGAATCGATTTGTTGAAGGATCATAGAGCTCTGCCGAATCCAGATACTCTCCATTAAAGCCTCCCGCTATCAGAACTTTGCCGTTCGGCAACTTCGTTGCGGTATGACTCGCTCGCGCATGTGCCATACTCCCAATCGCTTTGAAAGAACTTGTCGACGAATCAAAAACATCAACACTTGCTATCGCGCCGCCGCCGTTAACGAAGCCTCCTGTGATCAGGACCTTTTTATTTGCGATGAGAGTTGCGGTGTGAGCGGCCCGCTTACTGTTCATCGTTGTTACTGCGGTAAGTGACCCAGCCGGCGCCAATTGCTCAGGGCTAACGACCTGAGCGGAGCAACTTGACACAAGAATTGCCGCCCAAATTAAGGTCGTTGCAAAAATACTTTCGGTAACATTCATGATGATCTCAACAGGTTATGCGTAAACGTCGGTCATAAGTTCACTTGGATCTGGAAACGGACTTTCCTCCGCAAACTTCACTGCTGCGGCAACCGCCGCGGCTGCTTCCGCTTCGATCTTTTCAAAATCTTTGTCGCCAAAGACCTTTGCTTCTTTCAGGCTGTCCATGAAGAGGACGATCGGATCGCGTTCCTGGTACTTTTTGATCTCGTCGCGGGTTCGGTAGTTCCCGGGATCGGACATCGAGTGGCCCATATATCGATAGGCCCGGATCTCGAGCAGCGTCGGCGAGCCGTCTTTTCTCGCACGCTCGATCGCTCGCAACGTTGCATCGCGAACCGCCATTACGTCCATGCCGTCGACGAATTCGTTTGCCATTTCATAGGCCTCGGCTTTCTTCGCGATACTTCGCGACGACATTGCTCTTGCTTGCGAAGTTCCCATCCCATATTGATTGTTCTCGCAGATGAAAATGCAGGGAAGTTTCCAGAGCTGCGCCATGTTGAGCGACTCGTGAAAGATGCCCTGATTTACTGCTGCCTCACCAAAAAAGCATAGCGTGACCAGATCAGATCCTTTATATTTCGCGGCGTATGCCATTCCGGTGCCCACGCCGATCTGGCCGCCGACGATGCCGTGGCCGCCGTAGAACTCATGTTCCCTTGAGAACATGTGCATCGATCCGCCTTTACCCTTCACGCAGCCGCCCTCTTTGCCGTAAAGCTCGGCCATTACGCTCTCTGGCGTCATTCCTTTGACCATCGCCTGCACGTGATCGCGATACGATGTGATGACCATGTCCGTTGGTTTCAACGCCATCATCGAACCAACGCCAATGGCCTCTTGGCCGATGTAAAGATGGCAAAATCCGCCGATCATTCCCATGCGGTAAACCTCGGCACATTTCTCCTCAAAACGGCGACCGAGCACCATCTGATAGAGCATTTCGCGTAAAAGCTTCTTATCCGTTTTTTTGATAGAAGCCAACTGCGATTTGCGGCGCTCCAAATATTCTTTCTTGGCTAGTTCGACATCGACGAAATCAGTCTTTTCTTTCGACGTGCCTGAGCCGTTCGCCATGGCTTTTGACGGCTTGGCGGCGGGCTTCTGACTGGTTGCTGCTTTGGGCAAAATCAAATCCTCCGAAGTACTTACTGCAACTGCTGCGTAAACTCCATATTATACGAGAGGCGAAAATATTCTGCAAAGAACCGCCCGTGAGAGCTCGGCAACCTGATTCCATGACAACGATGAAGGAAACCAAACGGTTCTTGATTTCGGTTTTGTCCAGTCTGAGCCAAGACGCTTTGCGTTGGCGAAAAATCTGCTACAATTTCGTCAAATATGCCTAATGTTAATCAGATAATTTCGGGACTCACGGCGATCAGCGACGACGACTTTACATGTGAGAACGTTTACGACTTTTTGAGCGAGACGCCGGTTGAGGTTGATTCGATCTCGAAGTATTTTTTCTGGAGCCCGACATTTTATACGCGGAACCTTATCTACAAGGACGAGCGTTTCGAGATGATGGCGATCTGTTGGGAAAAAGGCCAGATCTCGCGTGTGCATAATCATTGGGATCAAAAGTGCTGGATGACCGTGCCGGTCGGACGGTTGCGGGGGCAGAATTTTGCTGTCGATGATCTCGATGAATCGACATCACATTGCATGCTTCGCGAAACTGACAGCTACGAGCTTTCGAACTGTGCAGCTGCGGCCGTGGAACTCGAAGAACCGATCCACCAGATATTAAATCTCCCCGAATACGAGGAACGCGCGGTCAGTCTTCACATCTATTCAAAACCATACGATCGCTGTCTCTCATATTGCCGGGACACCCATACCTTTAAGGAAGTTCAACTCTCCTACACCAGCATCGATGGCAAACTTTGCGATAATGTGACCCTGTAATATATGAAGTATGAGCGCCAATTTCAGATTGCCGCGCTCATAGCTGTGATCCTGATATATGCAGCTGCAAGATTTTGGCGGCTGACGGATTCCTGTCTTTGGTTTGACGAGATATTCAGCGTTCACGCCGCCGAGCATTCCTGGAACACGATATTCTTTTTCATTGCGCTCGATCTCATTCACCCGCCGCTTTTTTACTTCTTGTTGAAACTATGGATCGGCGTGGGCGGTGAGAGTCTGGTTTGGCTACGCTTGTTTCCGGTTGTCTTTTCCGTGGTCGCGGTCATTCCGTTTCTGCTGTTCTGCCGCGAGTTGAATATCAGGCGATGGACAGCGATAGTCGCCCTTTTTCTATTTTCGGTCAACGGGTCGCTCATCAAATATGCCCAAGAGGTGCGGATGTACAGCCTCTTGATGTGTCTGTCGCTCTTCTCGATGTGGCTGTTTGCGAGGTATTTCGTTAAGGGCAAAAGTCTTATTCCGCTCCTGCTCGTAAACGTATTGATGGTGTATACGCATTATTTTGGATGGTTTGTCGTGCTGTCCGAAGTAGCGTTGATCGTTTGGTTTCAACGCATAAAATGGCGTCGGATCGTGGTGATGTTTGCGATCACTTTCGCCGCATTCATTCCATGGCTTGTCGCTGTCGTTTTTGCTGCGGGATATGGGTCGGGGTTGGCACAGAATATCGGCTGGATGTCGAGGCCGGGGATTCGCGAATTGGTGACTTTCGTTTTTAATATTGTAGAACCCTTTTACTATCAATCAAGCAGTTCCCAGCCGATATCAACATTTGCCGTCACGTTGCCTCTGCTCTTGATCATATTGGTTATTGGAGGCATTTTCCTGGTTCGTTTAAGGCACTTGGAACCAGATGATCTGACAACTGTGAAGTTGCTAGCGGTCTTTACACTTTTGCCTGTATTCGTCGCATTTGGCGCGAGTTGGATATTGCCGCACTCGATCTGGGGTACGAGACATCTTGCGCTGGTGTTTGCTCCGTCTTGTCTGCTCGCGGCAACTGCGTTGACCATAAATAGCGGGCGATGGTTTTCGCAGTTAGCGGCCGGTGCGATCGTTTTGGTTTGTGGAATTGCGTTTATGCTGAGGGCGAGTCAGGAGCCTCCGCAATATTCGTGGTGTGTTTGGGAACCACTGGCTATTCGCGCTGCTGAATCCGATCCGCAGGTGCCCATCTATTCGTTCGAGGACCTTGCGGCCTACCATCTCTGGTTCGCGTTGCGAAACAGCAAATCTCAGGTGGTCAAGATCGACGATATGGCGGGCGTTCGCGAAGATAAGGCGTATTTTCTACCCCGAGGGTTTGAGGCGATAAAGCGTGTTCAGTTTCGGGAAGTAACGGCCGACCGGTTGTGGCTAGCATTTCGTTCGAGAAACGTGAGCGAGACCGAGCCGCCCGTGAGAGATTTCATGGTCGCGGGATATCAGATCGCTGACCGGCAAATGGTGAGAGCCGGCAGCGAAGAAGTCGTTATGTTCTTACTTGAGAAATAGAGACATTGAGCAGAACTCTATTTTCGTTTCCAGCGTACGCCGTCTTTAGTGTCTTCCAACACGATCCCTTTCTCCGCCAAAATGTCGCGGATCTCGTCAGAGCGTGCGAAATCGCGGTTTTGACGTGACTGTTTGCGTTCGGCTATTAAAGATTCGATCTCTTCATCGAGGATCTCGCTGTCCACAGCTCCAAAGATGCCGAGAACAGAATCAAATTTTTCGATAGCATCGAGGACCGCGACCTGGTCATCGCTTCTCATGCCGCCGGTAGCCAGGGCGGTGTTGATCTCGCGGACCATGTCGTGGATCGCGGCGAGGGCGGCTGCGGTGTTGAAATCGTCGTCCATTGACGAATCGAAATCGGCGAGAGCCTTTGCAACAACGCCGGCGACGCCGTCGAGCGAACCTTCGGTCGTTTTAGCCTCAGACACCAGGGAACGAAAATTCCGCAGTCGTTCGACCGTTGATTCCGCGCCTTGCAATCCTTCGAACGTAAAATTGAGCTGCTTGCGCGTCGGAACGGATAAGAGCAGGTACCTGATCGCAAGCGCCGAGTATCCCTGTTCGCGCAGATCGCGGAATGTGAAGAAATTGCCTTTTGACTTCGACATTGTGACGTCGTCGATCTTTAGGAACTCGCTGTGCAGCCAGTATTTAGAGAACAATTTGCCCGTTGAGCCTTCGCTCTGCGCGATCTCGTTTTCGTGATGCGGAAATTGCAGGTCTTGTCCGCCGGCGTGGAGGTCGAATGTCTCGCCGAGATATTTCATCGACATTGCCGAGCACTCGATGTGCCACCCAGGGCGGCCGCGGCCAAATGGCGCGTCCCAGCCCGGCTCTTCGTCCTCGCCGACGAGCTTCCACAATGCAAAATCGCGAGCGTCTTCCTTGTCGTATTTGTCGGTGTCAACGCGATCGCTGGCTCCGGCCTTGTTGCCCGAAAAGCTGATCCGTGAAAGCTTCCCGTAGTCGGGAAAAGCGGTAATACGATAGTAGATCGAACCCTCGGATTCGTATGCCAGGCCATTATCGAGTAGCTTCGAAATGATGTCGATCATCTCCGGAATGTGATGAGTCGCACGCGGAGTGACCTCTGGTCGCTCGTTGCCGAGAGCGTCAAAATCTTCCCAGAAATACTGAATATAGGGCGCCGTAAATTCGTCGATCGATATGCCGCGGGCTGCCGCCTCATTGATAATGCGGTCGTCGATATCCGTCAGATTAAAGACGTGCGTGACCTCGTAGCCTTTAAATTTCAAATACCGGCGCAGTACATCGCCGAAAACAAATGTCCGAAAATTGCCGATGTGCGCAAAATTCCAAACGGTCGGCCCGCAGATGTACATTCGGACTTTGCCGTCCTCTATAGGCTGAAATTCCTCGACCTGACGTGATAATGTGTTGAAAAATCTAAGCATATTATCAATCTGCAATTGTCCGTTTATTCTGAAACCGAGTCAATTCAAGGTCGCCATCGACGAATGACTCACGAGCTTTGTCCGAGAATAAGTACTCGCGGCTGTAGAACCGGTTGGGATAGTTCTTGTCGAAACTAATAATCAGTTCGTTGGCCTTGTCGAGCAGGGACGATTCGTTCTTCGAAGCGTTAAAATCGGCGATCGTTCGCATCCAAAAGACGGTGAGCGTCTCGTGATACGGCATTTCCTTTGTCAGATCGACGCCGTAGGCACGAAGCAATTTGAACAGCCCAACGCGAATCATGTTGATCGCCGTTTCCAGGTCGTGCTTTGTTACTAGGTACAGTCCAACAGTTAGGTGTTCGGCGTGGCCCCACGCCTCGCGGTCGTAGGTCGCATCCTCAAACTTGCGTACGACCTCCGCGATCTCGGATTCATCGTTATATCTCATAGCCCTTTCCCCCAATAGTGACTACCAATTCGCCCTACAATAAAAAATGCGACCGCCGTATTCTGCCGCAGTCGCACCCGAAATCATTGATTGTCCAACCTTTATGCTGCCATAGCGGTTGCGTGGTCGTCAATATCATCCATAAAGAGATATTTGCGCCACTCGGGCCGGTTCTCAGCGTAGTGACAAAGCAAGACATGATCGAGGCCTAGACGAAGAAGTTTTTGCGAGGTCAGTAGCGGCATACGTGCCTGTTCGGGCGTGCGGTTGCCTTTGCGTTGATTGCATTTGACGCAGGCTGTGACAAGATTCTGCGGCGTGCTCTCACCACCCTGTGCACGTGGGAAAATGTGATCGAGGGTGAGTTCCTTAGCATGTTTGTGCTCACCGCAATACTGACAGCGATAACGGTCGCGAATGTAGATACGAGCCCGTTTCATCGTGGTCTCGCGGTTGTTGCGGCGAAGGTGTATAT
>JBATDM010000092.1:0-9722 GCA_049663465.1 Pyrinomonadaceae bacterium | reverse complement strand
GAGTTCGTCTCGTCAAACAGTTACGAGGGCATACCGAACCCGAACGAAGCAGACCTGCAGAAGATCATCAAGAACCTCGGCCTCGAAAAGGTCATGCGCGATTACTATTACCGGCAAATGGTCGGACAGCCCGAATCCGTAAAACTTGCCGACGAGCCGGAATATACCTGGCACACGATAAACTCGGTTGAGTTCAACATCGTCGCCGTCTATACACGGGAGAAAACTGGGCGGATCAGGCACACGATGCGGATCAGGCTTTATCGCGACGACGTTAAGGCGGATTGGAAAAATGTAATTTCGAGTTCGAAGAAAGAAGAAATACTCTGATCAACCTAGAAAAACTACAAATTGGCAGGAGAAGATAAATGAAAAAAACAAACACAATTCTGATTATTGCTCTCGCAGCATTCCTCGCCGCCTGCGGTGCAGTCGGCGGTGGTAAGTCTGAGATCACGACGAAGGTCGGCGACCAGGAGAAAAAATTCGAACCAACATCAACCTGGGCGTATCACTCAACCAAAAACTACTCGCTGCTGATCGACGGCAATCGCGAGATGTCGACCTCCTCGATCACCACCGTCTTCCTCGCAAATTTTGAGCTCGATAGTTCACAGGCGTTCATCTCGCTCGGCAAGCAAAAACTCGACAAGCCGGAACAGGTTAAAGTCACGTTTGATTTTAGCGGCGAGAAAGGTTCAACGGTTGAAACGTCAGTTGTAAAAGGTGAATACACACCTGAAATTGACGATAAGGAAAAATATATGAAGATCTCATCCGTGACGATATACCGCTTTTTAGACGGTAAACAAGAGGAGATCGAATTCGACAGGAAGAAAACCACCGGAAAACTGACGATTAACGGAGTCAGCGGAACGACAGTTAGCGGCCAGATCGACATCTCAGACGGCAAGAATTCCATCAAGGGAACATTTTCTGCAAATGGTGATAAGTCGGTGAAATAGCTTGTTTTGAGCGGCGTCAGGGACGAACTTTCCATACGCCGCGAAATCCAGATAGATCTTGTGCGGGAGCCAACCTGTCAGCAACACCCTTCCATCCGCACAGGATTTGTCAGGAAGAAAAATTTGATGGAGCACAAAATAGGAGAAAAAAGATGAAAAATTTATTCAGTTTACTTGTACTTTCGGGTTTGCTGGTGATGTTTGGCTGCTCGGCGAATTCTACGGCCAACAATTCGAGCAATGGGACAAAAACCGATGCGGCTAAGACAGATAAAAAGGACGAAAAGAAAGCCGAAACGGGCCCGGACGGTAAGACGGACCTGACAATGGAAAAGTTCATGAAAATGGAACTCGATATGTCATACCAGCAAGTAAAAGATATTATGACGGTCGAGGGAAAAGAGCTGACAAAAGACCGCAGCTATTCGTGGCACGGAGAAAACAGTGCTAGCGTCAATGCGAATTTTAAGGACGGAAAGCTGGAATCGAAATTCCAGGGTCAATTGGGACCCACAAAGGGAACTAATGAGATCTCGATGGACACGGTTGACAAGATCAAAACCGGAATGTCATACGAAGCGGTTAAAAAGCTCCTCGGCTTCGAAGGCGAATTGGAATCCGCCAATAAAGAGGACTCTTCGACAAATCTCAAATACCGTTGGCGTAACGCTGACTTCGGTTCGGTCGCAGTCGATTTTCTGGATAACAAAGTAGCCCAAAAGAATGTGGTTAACATAAAGTGAGGGCCCGAAGCGAGGTGAGAGAAAATATGAAGAAATATTGTCAAAGCGAACCCGTAAATTTTAGTTCCAGATTTAATCTGATTCCTGTCGCCCTGATCTTTCTTGTTTTGACACTTGGATGTCTCGGCCCGAGCGCGACTGATACGCAGTGCGAGGGGGTCGTGAAAGTAAACGGCAAAACCTATGTCGGAGCAGACAAGTATGAGGAACAGGCAGGGCTAAATGCCTGTAACAAATACTGCATCGAGGAAGATGACGAGGCCAAGGCGTTCATCGCAATTTGGCTCGAATCCGACGCAGCAAAGGACTTCGAGCGCATATATAAGCGGAAACCCAAACCCGAAGACGCCGTTATCGAAGACAAGTCGATCCTCAACTACGTAACGAAAACCTGTGCGGTCCGCTGCAAAGCCGATGCGAACAAAGGTAAACACACCCTCGAAACCAAGTGTAAGTGAGCGTACAGTTGGTCTTGCCGATGCAATGTCGAAAGGTTAGCATCTAACTTTTGACATTGCAGTCGGCGAGCCAACCCAAGTGAATTCCGAGAAAGCGCAACTCAGCAACGAGCCAAAAGACAGAAAACGACATATCAATCGACTAAAGGCCGTCGGAGCGGTCCTGTCGGTCGTTGGTATTGCGTTGTTCGCCTATTTTGTTTATTCAGTCGGACCGCGTGAGTTAATTGACGGCATCTCCCGATTTGGTTTTGTTGGATTTGCCGTTATCCTGTCGATCTACTTCGTCAGAATTGTGACCAGGGCCTATGCATGGAAGTTGTCGGTTCACGGCCCTTACGAACTCCGTCTAAAAGATACCATCCCCGCCGTAGTGATCGGCGAGTCGGTTAGCAGCACGATACCGCTCGGAATACTCGCGAGCGGCACGTCAAAAGCCGTTGCGGTCCGCAACCGCATCCCGTTTGTTGCCGGACTCTCGTCGGTCGCAACCGAAAATCTCTTTTACAGTTTTGTGACGGGACTGTTTCTGATCATCGGTGCCGCCTTGCTTCTTCGCGGATTCGCCGTGGACGAGAGCATCGTGTACACCATCAATCTGCTGATCGGTTCCCTCTCAATATTGATCACCCTCGGCGTCATCATGGTGATCCGCCAATGGCATTTTGCCAGTGCGATCTGCAATTGGGTTTACCACCACAGCTTGCTGACTCGCCTTCTGGAAAACGGCCGTCACGAGGTGCGCCGGTTTGAGGAATTGATCTACGGATTTTATCGCCATTATCCTAGGCGATTTGTGCCCATATGTCTTTTGCAGGTGTCGTACCACCTTTTAGGAGTAACTGAGGTTTGGTTTATTCTCGGACGTCTCAGCGATGGTGTTCCCGGATTGCTTACGGCATTTTTGCTTGAGTCGGTAAGCCGCCTCGTTACCATTCTTTTCAAACTCGTCCCGTTCGTCATCGGCGTTGACGAGGCCGGTGCTCAACTCGTCGGCGATGCCGTTGCCCTTGCGGCCGGAGTCGGTGTGACTCTCGCGATAATCAGAAAGGGAAGAATTCTGTTCTGGACCGCGATCGGTTGGATCTTGATCGCAAAACGCGGACTAAGATTGTCAGAGATCCGCTCAGCCATCGACTAAATAACAAAAAGGACGACCCGATGAGCGGGCCGTCCGTTCATGTTTGCTCTATTGCCGGAGAATTTGAACCGTACCATCACGGTATCTTATCGGCAATAGATTTGCCATGGCGTCGGAGACCGCCTGAGAGGCCTTGCCGCTCGTAATTCGGATCGGCGTCTCGCCATTTGTTTCGCCGGTTACATCGAACGTGACGATGATCAGCGACTTTGGCACAGCGGCGGCTATCATTGACTCAGTTGAATCGACCAGGATGCCGATACGTCCTGCTTCTAGGCTGTTGACCGTCAGCGTTGACCCCGCCGGTGCAAATTCACCGAGATCGACGCGCGGATTCGAGAGTAGTTTCGCGTCATATTCGATAGTGAAACTGAAACCGGATTCGTCGCCATACGGAAGGATCTCGATTGGCACGCTCACACGCTTTCCGCTGACTCCATCTTGCGAGCCGACGCTCAATTCCCGGCCCAGGAAGTAAGATCGCAAGTCGTCGAATGCTTTCGACACGCCCTCTTGTATGAACGATGGCAAGGCTGGGCCGCTGGCAGGAGTCAGCGGATCGAGGCCGGTTGCGTATCGTCTCGTCTGGATGACATCGCCCGAATTGATCGAGCCGTCACCGCCCGTTGACCGTGGAGCTGAATCAGCACGCTGTCGCTCGTTGGTACTTGGATCAGGCGTGTCCAGTCCGGTTGCAAATCTCCTCATTTGGATCACGTCACCCGAGATTACAACTCCGTCGCCATTCGACCTGGGCGAAACATCGCTCTCAAACCCATCACCACTCGGCGTCGGAGTGGCGGTTGGGGTAGCGGTTGGAGTGGCTGTTGGAGTTGCCGTTGGGGTAGCGGTCGGAGTGGCTGTTGGAGTTGCCGTTGGGGCAGCGGTCGGAGTGGCTGTTGGAGTTGCCGTTGGGGTAGCGGTCGGAGTGGCTGTTGGAGTCGCCGTTGGGGTAGCGGTCGGAGTGGCTGTTGGAGTCGCCGTTGGCGTAGCGGTCGGACTAGCCGTCGGTGTCGGTGTTGGGCCGCCTGCAGCTGTCAGTACAACGCTATTCGCGCTATATGAGATCAAAAACTGCGTTCCGTCGATCGTAATGTTGTTGCCTTGGGCAAAGGTTCCCGTCAATGTTCCCGAACACTCAATAATTGTAAACTGCTGTCCAGGTGTCGGTGTAAAGCTGTTTAGCAGCGTGCCTACTAGATTGCTTACGCCCGCACCAAGATTCACATTTCCGGTCACATTTAACCTGTCATACTCCGTGACTGCGGTAAACCCTGCAATTTCTTCGAAGAAGGTTGACCCGGCGCTGAGGTTGACGTCGCCCGTGACACTCAATTCGGCAAGTGATGGGAAAGATACGCCGGCAAGGGCACCAGGAGCAATGCCGCCCGAACCCGTGATCGGTCCGGTCGTGCCGCTGCCGGCGACGGTGCCACCGTTTAGCGAGATCGTTCCAGGAGTCGTCCCACTGATCTCAACTACACCGTTGTTTATCTGTATACCGCCCGTGAAAGTGTTGTCGCCGGACATTCGCACGCCACCTGTTCCGTTCTTGACAATGCCACCGGCCCCTGTAATTACTCCCTGATAGTGTTGTCGGCCAACTCCATCCATTGTTAATGCAAAGCTGTTGAGATCGATAGGATTTTGTGTCCCAAAAGCCAACCCGAATCGGATCGGGCTTTGCAGCGTGCCCAGACCGTTGGCCGAAAAAGTTTGGGGCTGGCTTAGCGTAATGCCCGTACCGACACTACTTCCCTGACCAACCGGGGCGTTCTCGGTTATACCATTCGAAAGTACGATGCTGCCTGTCGAGACATTTCCGCCAGAGAGGCTGTATCCGTTGCCGGTGATGGATATCGAATGAAAGCTTGAGCCATTCGGCAAGTCATCATTTGCCACGAGGTCTGACAGTCCTGCGGGAAAGATCAGCCTGTCTCCTTGACCAGGAATCGGGGAAAAATCAGTTACCCAGTTCTGTCCGGCGGACCAACTCGTACTCGCATGCTCGCCGTCCCATGTGCTAACTGTCTGTTCTGCTCTAAGAACCACCGTCGTCGCGGTGTAAAAGATCGTGAATTGCCTTCCCTCTGCAAGCAAAGTGGTTCCTTGAGCAAACTGGCCGCTGACCGTGTGTCCTGCCCCAGTTGCTTGAATGATGGTGAATTGCTGTCCAGCAACCGGCAAAAATGCAGATGGTAATGTGACCTCAAGTTGGGCGGCGGGCCCGAGAGTAACATTACCGTTTACTACCAGCCGGTCAAAGCTGTTTCCGGGCGATGTTCCATTTATCTTGATGGCGACAGTACTTCCACCAGCGCTCGTCAACGAAACATTTCCGTTTGCGGTTAAAATACCGGTTGTGTTTCCATTGAGACGCCCTGGGGCGATCGTTCCGCCGCCACCGCTGATAGCTCCAACGGACCCGGTCCCTCTAATCGTGCCCGTCCCGGTAAAGGTGATGTTTCCAAGTAACCCGTCTGGAGCGAGAACCTCAACATCGCCATTGTTGATAAAAGTTGTTCCAAAACCGTCGCCGTCGCCGCGAATGGATAGGGTATCATCTCCGCCTTTCGTAATTGTACCGGTGCCGTTGATGAGACCATGCATCGTCAGGTCTCCACCGTTTGTGACGACAGTTAGGTTGCGGTTGTTTAGATTTACCACCCCGTTCATAGTTGTAACAGAGGACAATGTCTGCCAAGTTTGAGTGGCTCCGAGGATAATATTCGGGTTAATAATGGGCCCCGCACCCGATCCGTTCGGGATGTTGACCGTCAAGCCGCTTGCAAGGAACATCTGATTTCCGCTGATCGTGTAACCGCCGCCGGTAAATGATAATGAGTCAAAATTTGTGTTTACCGCAAAGTTATTGGTATTTGCTTTTCGCGTTGCACTTTGCGGGAATACAAGGTCGTCGTTCGCTCCCGCACCGCCGACGCCCGACCAGTTGCTATTGGACGTCCAATTGCTGTCGTTATTGTCGCCGCCGGACCAGGACTTAGTAGCGGTCGGTGCTCGATCGTCCGTTTGTTGAACCTTGATCGTGGCTCCGTATGTGCCGGCCAAATAGGCATTCACGATTGTATTCTGTCCGAACAATCTGACAAACAAACTTTCAGCGGCCTGTGTGTCGGGCGCGAAGAAGACGAAAAGGCTCGCGAAAGCGAGAATCACACCAAATCGCATTTTTGGCACGTCTGATCGACGACCTTCAAAACTATTCATAACTTCCCTCTCAAATCGAATCTGATCTCTCATTGTTTCTATTCTCCGTTCGCACCAATATGGCGGATATCATGTTTGTTCTGCATGCGTTCCAACATTGATGGCACGCATAAATAAATTCTCTGGCCTCTGGCCTCGTAGAAATGGCAATTGTTCTGTCTAATAAAGTTAAGCAAGTCATTTGTATCGATCTCAAAGAGTTTTCCGGCCTCGTTGAGCGATACGAAATCCGCTGCCGAACCGCATCCTTCACAATCGGCGAGTGTTGTTCTGGCTCGTTTTCGAATCGTTCTGATCTTTTCGATTTCGATCACGATCTCGCGTTGTCTTTGTGTTGTCATAAAGCTTGCTTTTTCGTGCTAAAATCGCTTTCTTAAAGTTTTTTTGACAGTATGAGTTTGCCCTGACGGGAATGCGACAATCTTTAGGAAATCGTGAAGTTTTTCTGAAGGATTTATGAAGAGGTCAAATGGCTGATCTGGGAACGAGCATATTCAGCTTTGCGGGCTTTCGGCTGGACGCAGCTGAGCGGCTTTTGTACGAGGGGGACAGGGCTGTAACGCTTCCTCCGAAGGTTTTTGACACGCTGCTCATGTTCGTCGAGAATGCCGGTCGCGTTCTCAGCAAAGAGCGTATGCTCGATGAGGTGTGGGAAGGCAGTTTTGTTGAGGAGAACAATCTCGCGCAAAATATCTCTCAGCTCCGGCGTGTTTTGGGCGAAACTACAGAATGCAAATTCATCGAAACCGTTCCCAAATATGGTTATCGATTTGTTGCCCAGGTCGATACGACCGATGCTGCCAAAACGTCTACGCAGGTCTTCGAGACGACGCGGGCACGTATCTATGTCGATGATGGAGATGACGCGCCGCTCCTGACCCCGGTCGCTCCGCCGATGCTTTCGCGGCCTTTGCCGGAAACCCACTACGTTCAGAACGGCGATGTAAACATTGCGTATCAAGTGGTTGGCAATGGGCAGATCGACGTTGTATTTGTGATGGGATGGGTGTCGCACCTCGAATACTTCTGGAAACATCATCTTTTTGCGTCGTTCCTCGACCGTCTCGCCTCGTTTTCAAGGCTTATCTTGTTTGATAAGCGCGGAACCGGATTGTCCGATCGTGTTCCTCTCAGCGAACTGCCGACGCTCGAACAGCGTATGGAGGACGTTCACGCTGTGATGGATGCCGTCGGATCGGAAAAGGCCGTGCTCGTTGGAGTCTCGGAGGGCGGACCCATGAGTTCGGTATTCGCGGCAACCTATCCAGAGCGTACGGCCGGGCTGGTGATGATCGGCACATATGCTAAACGCATTCGCGACGACGATTATCCGTGGGCTCCTACCGAAGAACAGCGGGATGCATTTTTCGACTTAATGCGGAGTGAATGGGGCGGCCCGGTGGGCATCTCCGAACGTGCCCCGTCTATGGCTGACGATCCAGAATTTCGCGGCTGGTGGGCTGAGTATTTGCGAATGGGAGCTAGCCCCGGAGCCGCCGTTGCCCTGACCAAGATGAACGCCGAGATCGACGTCCGCGAGGTTTTGCCGCTCATTCAAGTGCCGACGCTGGTCATTCATCGCTCCGGCGATATATGTCTCAAAGTCGAAGAAGGCCGATTTGTCGCGTCGCAAATTCCCAATGCAAAATATGTCGAACTTGGTGGCATCGACCATCTTCCTTTTGTCGGAGAGCAGGACGAAGTGCTCGACGAGATCGAGCAGTTCGTCACGGGCGTGCGGTTTGCGGACGAGTACGACCGGGTTCTGGCGACGGTGATGAGCGTATCGTTCGCCGACGCCACCGGCGAGGCAGAGCGGCTAGGCGATGGAGAATGGAACGAGATGTTGGGGCGTTCGCATGAGTTTATGCACCGGCAACTTGAGTTTTTTAAGGGACGTGAGATCTCGGTCGGTGACGAAGAGACTCTCGCTGCCTTTGACGGGCCCGCACGAGCGATCCGCTGTGCGATCGCCATAAATGAGGCTGCCGGGCGAAGCGGTGTCGAGATCCGAACAGGGCTGCATACCGGTGAATGTGACGTTCGCGGTGACGTACTCAGCGGATTTGCTGTGGACCTTTCACACCAGATCGGGCAACTGTCTGCGGGCGGAAATATTCTCGTCTCGCGTACCGTCAAAGATCTAGTTGCGGGTTCGGGGTTAGCGTTTCACGAAATAGGTTTGAAGACGTTTGACGGGGTCGACGGCGAATGGCGTCTATTCTCGGTTGAATTCTGACGACTACTACTTGAGCGGCCAAAATATCGGAACCAGCGTGATCGAGACTACAAATACAATGATCGTCAACACGCTCCCGATCTTTACGAAATCCATAAAGCGATATCGACCCGGCGTATACACTAGAACACAAGCCGGTTCGAGCGGTGTGATGAATGAGAACGAAGCGGCGTAGGTCACGCCGATGATAAAGGTGCGCGGATTCAGGCCGAGAGCTACCGCAGTCTTGACGGCAATTGGAAGGACGACGAGGGCTGCGGCTTGATTCGACATTGGCTGTGTTAAGGCGACCGTCAGGATGAAAAAACCGGCGAGAACCGCCGAGCCGCCAAATTGACCAAAGTATGTCTCGATCAACCCTGCGAGGTATAGGTCGGCACCCGTATTTTCCATCGCGACGCCAAAGCTCATCATGCAGGCGATCAAAACCAGCAGACGAAAATCGATGAGCGAATACATCTCGGCATATCGGACGGTCTTTGTTGCGAGCAGCACCATCACGCCGACAAGCACACAGACCGCGAGCGGTATCTCGTATCCGACAACCACCTTTACGAGCGAGAGCGAGAGAAATAGCAGGAAAGCCGCGATCGCCCAGCGGCGTTTTTCAATGCGAAAACCCGACTTGGAAACGTCCTCGAGCAGCATCAGTTCGCGATCGACGACAAGCGGTTCAATGCGGTCGCGTTTGCCCTGCACGAGCAGAACATCACCAAATCGAAGAGCCACGTCGCTGAGCTTTTCAATAAAAGTATCGCCGTGACGGTTGATCGCCAAGACGGTCAGATCGTAGCTTTGTCGAAACCTCATCGTCTTCAAAGTATGTCCGACCAGACGCGAATCCCGCATCACCATCAACTCAAAAAGTTCGACACTATCATCCTCGAGCAGCACGTCATTCAAGAGAAAATCGGCCTTGATCTCGAGGCCGCTTTCCTCTTTGACCCG
>JBATDM010000091.1:0-51231 GCA_049663465.1 Pyrinomonadaceae bacterium | reverse complement strand
ACGCTGGAATCGCAGAAGAGATCGTGAGCGGCGCCGTTAGCCACAAGGATCAGATCACCCTTCTCAAGTTTTATCTTTTCGTCCGTTCCTTCGACCGTCGCCCAGCACGATCCGCGCGTCACCAAATGATAGCGGGACACGTTCTTAAACCTCGGGACGGCTACACCCCACGGTGGGCTGAAAGACGTTCTGAAGTACAAACTCCCCTGCACATGAACCGATCGCAAAATATCACTCAATACATCCATACCTGCTTACTATAGCATTTTTATCGTATTCGTCAATCTCTACGGACGAACAAGCAAAATATACGGCTGATAGGGCATTTACATCCAAACGGTCCCGCCCTAATATCAAACCATGCCACGGTGCCAAGGCGGTGGCGATTAGACCAAAAAGGAGAATTATTTATGATCGACTTAATCAAAAAACAAACATATCGGGCCGCACTTCTTGCGGCATTTGCAATACTCGCGAGCCTTGCCCAGTTGAGGATCGCTCCACTATCAGGTGCTCGCGCAGCCGCAGTCCACCAGCCGACGGACGCAAACATCGCCGCGATCGTCTCAGTAGCGGGAAATTTAGATATCGCCTACGGCAAGATCGCTATTGCGAAGTCGAAGAACCCCAAGGTGCTCGAATTCGCAAAACGAATGGTCACCGACCATACGGCGATCCAGAATGGTGCTGAAACACTTCTCGGAAAGCTTGGTGTAACTCCTGAGGAGGATCACACAAGCCAGGCGATCGCCGAGAACGGTGAAATGGTAAAAGCAAAGCTCAATAGCCTGAGCGGAGCCGAGTTCGACAAATTCTACATCGACAATGAGGTTGAGTATCACGAGATCGTCGTGAATGCGACGGCAAAGGTTCTCATTCCGAACGCTCAAAACACTGAACTCAAATCAACCCTTGAGAGCGTGCTGCCGCTTTTCGAGCGTCATCTTGACCACGCAAGGATGATCCAGAAGTCGATGGCAAACACCGGAGCGATGAAAAGCGAAATAACCGATGCAAACATTGGGGCTATCGTGACGGTCGCCGGTGGCCTGGATATCGCCTACGGCTCGATCGCGATGAAAACCAGCAAGAGCAAGATGGTCAAGGAATTCGCAAAGCGTATGGTGACTGATCACACAGCGGTACAGAAAGCGGTCGATCAGCTCGCGGGCAAGTTGGGGCTTGTACCGGAGGACAACGATACCAGTCGTGGCTTGGCAGCAAACGGAGTCAACGTGAAATCGAAGCTCAATTCGATGAAAGGAAAGGAATTCGATAAGTACTACATCGACAACGAAGTTGCTTATCACGAGCTTGTGGTCAACGCGACTCGCGATCTTCTCATTCCGAATGCGAAGAACGAGGAACTGAAGCAGGCGTTGATTCAGACACTGCCGTTGTTCGAGCGACACCTCGAACACGCCCGTTCGATCCAGCGGCAAATGAACGGAGGAGCAAACTCCTCACATTCGATGGGGCATTGATCAGACACTTATTTTTTTCAAAGGGGACACATTGATGTGCGAGACGGAGGCCCGATGCGCGGTGCCGGGCTTCCAACCAAAAACAAAAAGGAGATATGAAAATGGAACAGCAAATCACGGAACTTATCGACGCAAAGGTCGAACTGATGAAACAGGGAAAGATGATCGAGGCAACCGAGCAGTTTTTTGCCGAGAATGCAGAAACGATCGATTTCAGCGGCGTGGTCACGAGATCGAGAGAAGAAATGGTCGAAAAGATGGAGGGATTTTTGGGTTCGATCGCTAAAGTGAACGGCATCACGTTTCACAACTCGGCGGTCAACGGCAAGATCTCGTTCGTTGAATTCACATTCGATTTCGACATGGCAGACGGAAGCAAGGTGCTTTGGCACGAGGTGATCCGTTCGGTTTGGGAAAACGGCCGCATCGTCAGCGAACAGTTCTTCCAGGCTTAGAGGAGTAGCAAATATGAAACGCAATAATTTAAGGACACTGGCGATCGCCATTCTGATCGGGTCGATCACGATATATGCCTTTCTGGCGTTGACCGGCATCAGCGGCAGGAGCGTCGAGGCCGCGAGCGCGAAGACCCATGTTGTAGCAATCAGGAATTCGGAATTCTCGCCGGCGACGATAACTGTCGCCGCGGGCGATACGGTTGTCTTTCGCAACTACGATATCGTGCCGCATACGGCAACCGGTCGCACGTTTGATTCAGGAAATTTGGATAAAGGTCAGTCGTGGCGGTATGTCGCGAAAAAGAAGGGTAGCTTTGCATACATCTGTACCTATCACCCGTCAATGAAAGGCCGGGTGGTGGTCAAGTAGTGAGGTCGATGAAATGAATATGGAAGAGAATAAATCAGCCTACATCCTGGCAATCACACTGATAGCAGTAATTGTAGCGACCTTGTCGGCCTGTAGTGGATCCGCTCCGAAGGAGGTCAGTAGTCGTCCGGCCGCTGCGGACCGGTCCAGTGCGATCGCCTCCGCTACCAACACCGCTACCATCGATCTGCCTCCGAAAGAGATCGTAATAACGATCGAGAACTATGCCTTCACACCGGCCGACGTCACGGTCTCCGCCGGTGCAAAACTCACGTGGATCAACCGAGACGCGGTTGCTCACACTGCTACTGAAAACGGAACGAAGTTTGACTCGGGGATGTTGGCTCAAGGAAAGGAATATACGACGACACTTTCCACGCCGGGAAGTTTTGCGTATTTTTGCAAGCCGCACCCAAAGATGAAGGGGCGAATAACTGTCAAGTAACACATCAAATGTTAGAGCAAACCACTACATCAATACCGTGGCATCATCTGCACCCGATCATGGTGAATTTTACCGCAGGTTTGGTTCCGATTTCCTTTGTATTCGACCTCTTGGGCCGGATCACCAAAAGGGAATCACTAGGCCCCGCAGCGTGGTGGACCCTATTGTTCGCCACCTTGCTCACCCCCGCCACCGCTCTGACGGGATGGTTTTGGAAAGGGAGCCTCCCGTCAGCAGCCCTTCCCGATGATCTGATATTTATTCATCAGTGGCTCGGTTCGGCTCTGGCGGTGCTATTTGTAGCTCTCACAACATGGCGGGGCCGGATGTTTCATCGCGGCCGATCAGTCGGAGCAATTTACCTGCTTTTCGCCGCAATCCTCGTGTCCGCCTTGGCGGTTCAGGGAAATCTCGGCGGGACGATGGTATTCAGAGAATAAAATGCAGTCTTAAAGATTACGGCACGGCCCTCCGTCCAAAGGCGACAACCTGCGGGAAAGGGTCGAAAATACGAACTAAAAAGGAGTAATAATATGACTACTAGAATAAATGCAATACAGAACGAAGAGGCGACGGGCAAGGCCAAAGAGTTACTTGACGCCGTTCAGAACAAACTCGGGATGACCCCGAATTTGATGAAGACCTTCGCCAACTCACCAGCGGTACTAGAGGGCTATCTCGCACTAAACGAGTCGTTGGGTTCGACGCTTTCGGCAACCCTCCGTGAACAGCTTGCGATCACGGTTGCAAACTCTAACTCATGCCACTATTGTGTCTCAGCCCACACCGCTATCGGCAAGATGTCCGGCTTGACCGAAACCGAGCTTTCGGCTGCTCGCAACGCGGATTCAGTAGATCCGAGAGCAAAAACCGCGATGATCTTCGCACGGCGAGTGCTCGCCGAGCGAGGTTCAGTGACCGACGATGATATTAATACGGTCCGCAAAGCCGGATATGGTGATAAGGAAATCACTGAGATAGTTGCCCACGTAGCTTTGAACGTGCTCACCAACTATTTCAACAATGTTGCGAGAACGGAGATAGATTTTCCCGAAATCGCACTAGCAGCGGGTTAATTTGGACGTTGACCTGTAACAATCAAGAGGCGCGTTGTCGAATGGGACACGCGCCTCTTGTTTTATCGATAAATAGCCCCCAAATGGAAAAGCTCCTCAATGGGATTAGAGATCGTCGTGTTTGTGCGGAAAGGCGAGTGTTCGTGACACCCTGTCCGACACATCGCGCTTTTCGGTAATAGATCCAAACATGACAGGGCTTCGATGATAGTCGGTAACCGATCGAAAACATTGGAGCGGGCGACGAGGCTCGAACTCGCAACTTTCAGCTTGGGAAGCTGACACTCTACCATTGAGTTACGCCCGCTTTCGATAAACAGAATAGAGGTATCATATTCTATTTTGAAAAGATTATTAACAGCACGACGTGATTGTCAACGATTTTTGCGGAGCGGTGGTGGCAATTCTATGGGCGTTTCAGAACACGGCCCAACTACTTTACTGCTGCGACCAGAATGGCGGCAAGCTGCCATCCCGCCTTCGTTATCTCATTCTTGACCGTCGCCTGCGACCATTGTGCATACGATCCCTGTCCAGCGGCAATGCGTTCAGCGGCACGTCCGCCCGTGATGTCACGGCTTCCCTTCTCGATTCCAACTTTAGAATACTCGAGACGGCTATGGGCCTCTCTGGCGATCGGCAACATATCGTTGGCTATCTGCTCAGCCAACGATTCGGGAGTGCCCGTCAATTTCCAACCTTCTAATTCTGTCTTGGCTAGATTAACAGCGATTTCCGAATTCGGGGTTTCGCCAAAAATATTTTCTACCGCCTTCGTATCCCAATAGCCATGAAACCTCCCGAGAGCGACGGGTTTCTCATTCTCAAAGAGAAACAGATTGAGCTTGTTGCCGCCCTGATCCTCAAATCCCTTATTGGCGGCTTTTGGTTCAAAAGCATTCCCGTTCTCGTCAAAGAATTCGGCCCCAACATGGAGCGGTTGGTGAATATCACCTATATAGTGTGTCAGCAGAATTACAGCTACAGATTTCGTGATCGCTCGCGGATTTGGCTGCGGCTCTTTGTTCGCAAGCACTCGCATACAGAACGCGATCATATGAACGATATCCCGGTCAGACCGGCCTATGGTCCCATCACGATACTTTTCGTTTCCGGCGACGGGGACGTCCGTATAGTGAAACTGGTGATGATCAAATTCGCTGTCGCACGGATTCGCTTTAACAAACGCTCGAAGCTCGGCATTGATCCGCTTGGAGGCAGGCACGGAATATTGACCGGCCGGCCGGCCGCAATCGTCCCATCCTTTTATTGCGTCGGGAAAACTAGCGACCGCCTCCAGCGTAATACCATCGAGAAGATCCCGGACCTTAGCCGCTATCTTTTTATCCTTTGCCAAACGTAGGTCCGCAATAGCTCCGACCAACAAATGTCCGCGCTGACCATAGCTGAGTGCGCTAAGCGGAAGCAAACATATCGACCACAAGACAATAACCAGCTTTTTCATAATTCCCCTTCCCTTGGCTCTAGATCACCCATTTCTCACTTGAAGCAATAGATCGATCAATTCGCGAACAGCTCCTCGCCCGCCATCCCGAGTCGTAACGTAGTGTGCAATTTCCTTAACAGCGTCGTGGGCGTCGCCCACGGCCAGTCCCAAACCAACCAGCGGCATTATCTCGGCATCTGGTGTGTCGTCTCCGATAAAGGCAACCTGATCAGCCCCCACATTGGCTACAGCGAGGATCTCATTGAGGGCCGATGTTTTTTCCTTTCGGCCTTGCCAAATAAATTCGACCCCCAACTGCTTCGCACGCATCTCGACGATCGGAGAATTGCGGCCCGAAATGATCCCTGATCTAAAACCCGCTTTGTGCCAATCCACAATTCCCTGTCCGTCGCGTGCATGGAATACCTTCAATTCCTCACCCGTCCGCCCAAAATAAAGACGGCCGTCTGTTAAGACGCCGTCGCAGTCCATCAATAGGAGTGTGATCTTTCCGGCACGTGCTCTCACATCCGCCGAGATCTGATCTGTTGGCATATTTATCTAACCTCAAACATCTCAACCGCACTCAATTTCCAGGTGTTTCCGGATTTCGCTAGGCGAAATACTGCCATGCCGGTTTCGGGTTCCTTGTTTAGCAGTTTGACCGTCATCGTCGCCTCAACAAGAACGGTATTCGCGTCGATCCGGTCTATCTGACGAACCTGTGTCTGCCATTGCTCGGTCGAACCCGCGACGCCACCCACAAATTTAGAAACCTCACCGGCAAGAGCGAGCGAATCGACATCGGCTTTCCGGTTGGCCGTTGCGGCTCTGTCGAAGGCAGCGAAGAAATCCTTCACGGATTGATCGCCCGCAGACGAGTAACCGATCTTATTCCGTAGGTTCCGAGCGGCCAGGCTAGCACCGTAATCGGCATCAACTACTATTGCGGCATCGGCGAACCTCTGAGCCGCCTCATTCTGATTTGCCCGGCTCGCCGCTTCGGCAAGGCCCACGTTAGCCCACGCAAGGCTGCGGGCTGTCGGGAGCTTTTCGTCAAGAACAGCCTTAAATTCCCTCTCAGCCTCCGCATTCTTATTCTGTGCGAGCAAAGCACGCCCCAGCAGTACCCGAAGGTCATCGAACCTCGGCAGATCACGGAGCAACAATTTTGCGGTAGCCTCAGCTTTGGACTAGTCCTGTTTATCAAATGGGCGTTTCGCCGCAAGCAACGGGTCGCTATCAGTTGTCTCAACGGGCTTAATGTCGTCGGCATAGTCCAGTTGCGGATAAAGCTTGTCCGCATCGATCTCGACTCGAACGATCTTCGCTGACGTCCTGAAAGCGATCTCACCAAAACTGGTCGCTCTCAACGTCGCCGGCGCCGTGATCTTTTCCCCCGCCTCGGTGGTGGCCGAAACCTCGACCGTAACATCGATCGCCCCTGTATTGCGAAGATTTACCTTTACCTCGCCGCCAGCGGCGACCGGCAGCCCGGCCTGAAGATTCATATCCGTAACCTGATCAAAAAGGTAATCGATAAGAGACTTCTGCTCCGCTAGGCCCAACCGTAGTTCGGCAAGATTGATGTTTCCGTCTTGAGCGTTTGATTGGATCAGCTTCGCAAACTCAGCATTCCCGATCCGCTTTGCCAAAATGCGCCAAGCCATCGACCCTTTGTTTGCCACCTCGGGATAATAGTAATCATCTATCGGCGATACCGTTGCCATTGGCGCGTCGCGTTTTGCCACGGCGGCATATGAATTCCGCTGCCTGAGCCGCTCGACGTCAGCAACATCCTTGCCAAATTTGCTCTCGATAAATTGTGTGGCGAGGTAACGGGATAGCCCCTCGCTGATCACGCCATATCCGTCGCCGGTGACCGCGATGGAATTTCCCAACCACAGCTTGGCGGCGGCTTCGGCGAGGTTCATCGCCGTAAGCGAATCTACCTTTGAACGGCGAAAAACCGCCTCGTCAACCACCACCGTCCCGCCGCCGGAAAATCCTGCTCCTCTGCGGCTCGCAACGATCTGCATCGGCATATCGGGAGCTTTGCCAAATACTCCAGTCAAATAGGTTTTGGCCTCGGAAAATATTGCCGCCATTTCCGCGGCACGTTTTAGGCCGTCAGCCGTGGTTCCCTTAGGCACCATGACCGGCATGCCGCCCTGGTTGGACACATCCCATGAACCCGCGACGAAAAATGGCTGTCCGAGGTGCTTCTCGTCAAACCCGCCGGCCGATCCGACGCCTGATGAAACAACAGACATCCCCGTAGAGTTTACTTTCAAATGAAACGGAGATCGATCAGCACCTTGCGTGAAATACCAGCTATTCGGGGTCGGATACCAATACGAGAGTGGCAAAAAATGGGCAGCATTCGGTGCAACCGAAGCAAGTCCGCCGTTGTCTTTGATCGTCACATTGTAATCGACATTCGCAGAAACACTGCCGCCCGAGGGCACTGCCGCAAAACGCATCGCGATCCGCTGTAGGCTTAGCCCGGCGTTGACCTTTTCTTCACTTTTGGCAAAATCCGCCGTCGAGCCATTGATCTTTACCGCCGAAACCTCAGCGTTCGAGGCTATCCTGAGAGTCAAAGTGGTCGCGGGCCGCGAAGACACATTCTTAAGGTTCAGGATCGCCCTAACCGTGACAATCCGTGAGTTTTCCTGCGGAAGAGTCACATCCAGGTCATATTTCTGGACGTCCCAGGTGGCGGAACTCCTAGTCTGCGTAAACGCAAGAACCGGAAAAATAATCAGTGTTGCAAGAATCGGAGCGAGGGCTTTCTTCATTTGTATTTCAGGTGTGCCTTAAACTTCTGCGGCTATCGCGTGGATCTGTTTGAGCTTAACCAGTAATTTCTCCAGACGGCTTAGCGGTAATTGATTTGGCCCGTCGCTCGGTGCATTTGCGGGGTCGTCGTGGACCTCCATAAAAACGGCGTCCACTCCGCAAGCTACACCGGCACGGGCAAAATGTTCGATGTATTCCGCCTGCCCGCCCGTTGCTTTGCCTAATCCTCCCGGAAGCTGCAGCGAATGCGTCACATCAAATACGACCGGCACGCCAAACGAGCGCATTATCGGGAATGACCGCAGATCAACTACCAAATTATTGTATCCAAAACTCGCCCCGCGTTCTGTCAGCAAGATCTTTTCGCAGCCTGCGGCCTGCAGCTTTTCGACAATGTTCTTCGCATCCCACGGAGCCAGAAACTGTCCTTTCTTAACATTAACGGCCTTTCCGGTTTTCGCCGCCGCTATCAAAAGATCCGTCTGCCGGCACAAGAACGCAGGTATTTGTAAAATATCCGCAACCGCCGCCGCCTTTTCGGCCTGCCACGGTTCGTGAATATCGGTAACGACCGGTACACCGATCTCGGCCTTCACCTGAGCCAGAATATCCAGCCCAAAATCCATCCCGTCTCCGCGAAAACTGTCTATCGAACTCCGGTTCGCCTTATCGAACGAAGATTTATAAACAAAATCAACGCCCACCATCTTACAAATGTCGTGGATCTCCTGCGCCATGAACATCGCATGGTCTTTCGACTCGACCACGCACGGCCCGAGGATGAACGACAACCGCCCATCTCCAAAGCGAACCCCACCGACATCAAACGACTCAATGTCCATAATTGCTACGATAATAGCAAAGCGATCAATGGAATGCCGAACATAAGTCCAAAGAATAACGCGCTGCTCATGCGATAAATGATGAGCAGCAATTTGGCGTATGAGTCTTTGTTGACCCAACTAGGTGTCCGAAATATCAGGAAAATTGGGAAACGATGACCCGATATCGTGGAATGAATAAGATGCTTCGGCAAGGTCAGGTCGAACCAAGATCGCGGATAGCCCGTCTTGGCCCAATCATTTGGGTGTTGATCGCGAAGTCGTTTGACGATGAGATTGTATGCAATACTTCCGGTTAGAAAGGCAACAAAAATTATCGCCAAACCGAGATATCCCAACATAGCATGATCACGCTCCTGATATCGGACAATAGCAAATTGCCTATTCTTCGCTTCTTATCTCTGCTCGTTCCGGCATCTCGACCTGCTGGTCGCTTGTAACATCGTGTTCGAGGTTCTCGCTTTTGAGCCGGTTATTCCAAGCGGCCTCGACGAATGCGACAAACAGCGGATGGGCCGCGAGCGGTTTTGATTTGTATTCCGGGTGAAACTGACATCCGATGAAGTATGGATGAACGTCGCGCGGTAGCTCGACCATCTCGACAAACTTGCCGTCGGGCGAAACGCCGCTGAAGACGAGTCCTTCCTTTTCGAGAACTGCTCGGAACTCGGGATTAAATTCGTATCGATGGCGATGGCGTTCGCCGATCGTGCCCGCAACCTTGTAAACATCACTGGCGAGCGTACCTTCCTTTAGATCGCAGTCCCAGCTACCCAGCCGCATTGTGCCGCCGTATTCCTCGACACCGACGAGATCGCGCAGCTTAAAGATGATGGGGAACGGCGTTTCTTCACTGAATTCAGTCGAATCGGCATCACGCAATCCGCATACATTTCGGGCAAACTCGATGCACGCCGTCTGCATTCCGAGACAAATGCCAAAATAGGGCGTGCCTGACTTGCGAGCGTATTTGATCGCCTTCAGCATTCCGGCGATGCCGCGTTTTCCAAATCCGCCCGGCACAAGTATCGCGTCAAAATCCTGAAGCTCACTCTCGTAGTCGTCCTTCATCAGATTCTCTGACTCGATCCACGCGACATTTACGCGAAGGTCGTTCGCCACGCCAGCGTGAGTCAGGGCCTCGTGCAGCGACTTATACGAATCTTCCAGTTCCACATATTTGCCCACGATCGCGATCCGAACCGATCCACCTGTTGGCTCCTTAATGGTAGCCACAAGTTCACGCCAGCGTTTGAGGTCCGCCGACGGAAAGTCCTCCATCAAATGCAGATTCTTGACGATCAGATCGTCGAGCCCCTGTTCGTGAAACGCGAGCGGAACCTCATAGATCGACGGAACATCAAGTGCGGAAATGACCGCGTCTTCCTGAACATTACAGAACAATGCGATCTTCTTTCGCAGATCGGCGGGCAGCGGCCTGTCGGAACGACATAGCAAAATATCCGGCGAGATACCGATCTCACGAAGCTCGCGGACGCTGTGCTGAGTCGGCTTGGTCTTTAGCTCTCCGGCGGCAGCAATAAAAGGCACGAGCGTCACATGGACAAAGATCGCATTGTCGCGGCCTTCCTCGTTGCCCATCTGGCGGAGTGCTTCCATAAAAGGCAGAGACTCGATATCGCCGACCGTTCCGCCGATCTCGACGATAAGAACGTCAGGTTCGTGCGTGTCGGCAACGGTCCGGATCGCCGCTTTGATCTCGTCCGTAATATGCGGAATGACCTGGATGGTCTTGCCCAGATAGTCGCCACGGCGTTCTTTTTCTATTACCGAAAGATAGATCCGTCCGCTCGTCCAGTTGTTCGCCTGCGAGAGCTTGGCATTCGTAAACCGTTCGTAATGCCCCAGGTCCAGATCGGTCTCCGCTCCGTCGTCGGTCACGAAAACCTCTCCATGCTGAAACGGCGACATCGTTCCCGGGTCGACATTAATATAAGGGTCGAGCTTCATCATCTGAACATTCAATCCGCGTGCCTCAAGCAAACACCCGATCGAACTCGCCGCCAACCCTTTGCCAAGGCTCGATACCACGCCGCCTGTTACGAATATATATTTGGTCATAATTTTCCTCAGATCACACGATCGCCATCATCATCCAAATTTCCACCTGCCTTCCCTTCCTTTCGCTTTTTCTGATACCGCCCTTCTTTCATCTGCGTGATAACTTCTTTCGCCTTAGCCTCTGACGGATTCATTAGTTCATTTAGCGCATTCATCGACGCCCCAAGCATCGTTGTACCTTCAGCGGCATTTCGTTCAAACTCTTACGACGTGCGTATCTGCGGTTTGGACAACACCTTTAACCCGATCAACGCTCCCGCGATCAGCAATGCGAAAAATGCTAGGCCCAGCCAATCGCTCATACAACTAACGACTAATAACTAACTTTGAAGATCTGAACCGATCAGATCCCTGACCCGTTCCAGATCTTCCGCTGTATCGACGCCAATGGACGAACTTGCCGCCTCGACCACACGGATCCTAGCCCCATTTTCCATCGCCCTGAGCTGTTCCAACTTTTCAAACTCTTCAAGTCTTGTCGGCTTCATTTTGGCGAACTTAAGCAGGTATTCCCTCCGATACACGTACAACCCCGTGTGCTTTCGAAAGTTCGTTAACAATTCCGGCTCAGCTTCGATCGCATGATTCGGATCGCCCCCATGACGAAACGCCGCATCACGCGGCCATGGCATCGGCGAGCGCGAAAAATGCTGTGCATACCCATTGTCGCCAACAACGACTTTCACAACATTCCCATTCAAAAGCTCGTCCCAAAGGCTCTCGATCGGTTCGCACGTTGTGGCCATGTCGGCCAGATCGTCTGCGATCAACGCCTCAACTGCCCGGTCTATCGTTTGCGGGTCGATCATCGGTTCGTCGCCTTGGACATTGACGATGATCGAGCCTTCGGGCAAAGCTGCCGCAACCTCGGCGAGTCGGTCCGTTCCCGACCTATGCTCTGGCGATGTCATCACGGCCTCGCCGCCGGCATCGGTCACAACGGAACGAATTCGCTCATCGTCAGTCGCGACAATCACCCGAGAAACCGTCCCCGCCTTTCCCGCCTGCTCGAATGTGTGCAATATCAACGGTTTACCAGCAATATCGAGCAGCATTTTGCCGGGCAAACGGGTAGATTCATACCTTGCAGGTATGATCGCGATCACATTTTTTTGAGGATTCTTCCCGTGTGTCTCCACGGAATTCTAGACTATATCTAAATGGGCGAAAGCGCAAGATAAGAAAGCCGAACTTGGCACACGTTGCACGTTTGGCTACACTCAAACTCGTGGAAATTGAGGAACAGATCGTCCCGGGCACATTTCAGCCCGAACCCATCACCGAACCGATCACAGAAGAACCAGCCCCAAACAACCCGCCATGGAACTCTCTCGAAGCTGTCGGAGTGTGGGTCGCAAGCGTATTGTTCATCCTCATCGTGCCAACATTTTTCCTACTGCCATATCTCGCCACACAGCGGCCGCCGATAACCGAATCTGCTGAGATAGTCGAATTTGCCAAGTCTGATCCGACGGCACTATTTCTACAGATCGTGGCGGTGATCCCTGCCCATTTATTGACCGTGGTATTGGCGTGGTTTGTCGTAACCCGGTTCAGAAAATTCGGATTTAGAAAGATGTTGGGCTGGGAAACCGGCGGCCTATCAATGTGGCTCGCGTACCCGATCATTCTCGGCGGCTTTTTTGTGATCGCGGCCGTCGTCGGCTCGTATTTTCCTGAGCAGGAAAACGACCTGCTCCGTATTCTAAAGAGTTCCCGGTCGGCGGTCTATATCGTTGCTTTCGTTGCGACCTTTACGGCGCCGTTCGTCGAAGAGGTCGTTTACCGCGGAATACTATATTCCGCTTTTCAGCGAACGTTTGGCACGGCGGCGGGCTTTCTGTTTGTGACATTGCTGTTCGCTCTGGTCCATGTGCCGCAGTATTATCCGAGCTATTCGACGATATTCCTGCTGACGCTATTGAGCGTGATCCTCACACTGATCAGGGTCAAGACGAAAAACCTGCTGCCGTGCATCATTCTGCACGCTCTCTTTAACGGGCTGCAGTCTTTTTTCCTCATCATCGAACCTATGTTGCCAAAACCGGCAACACCCGAGCCCGCATCGTTCATTCTCTATTTTCTGCAATAAAAAAGGCGTGAGTAGAACTCACGCCTTTCACAAATACTAGCGGCCAGATCAATTGTCGATCGGTTTGTCGGGCCTGCTGCGAGTTGGCGCCGGAGGCGGTGAATACACTGGCTCACGCGATGGACGGGAATCAAAAATAGACGGACGAGAATCACGAACCGGCGGCAAATCGCGGCTCTTTGCCCCCTTGTCCGAATTATCCGGCCGAGACCTTGACGATTTAGAACCATTGTTCCCGCCTTCAAAATCCGACGGCGGATCTAAGCGCCCATCGAGCCTCGTTGGCAATATCGTCGGTGCCACGCTTGGCGGCAGATGATACCAGGAAAAATACGAGCCGTATCCCCAACCATAGGGCGAACGCCAACCCGAATAATACGGAAGGAAACACCAGCTACCCGTATATGGATTAAATGCCCACACGCCGAAGTGATTTTGACTTCCCCACATTCCGGAATAGAAGGTATCTATCAGCGTCGTCCGCATATTACTATTTTTCAGTTTCGACGCCATTTTCCCTAGGTCTTTCGAACGAGCGCGGCTCCATTCTGCAAAATCATCCCGCTGATCACGGTCAAATCTCGCCAACTTAGCTTTTCCACCCGAGAGCGTCGCAGTAAAGCCATCTTTTACGACGGCAATACTTTTCTCGCCGACCACTGCTTGCCCCTCGGTGACTGAGAGAAGCCCGGATCCGTCTTTATTGAGATCAATACGATAGACCCCGGAATTCACAACCGTCACGCGTCCCTTCGGGGTAAATATTGAGACCCGAAATTCATTCGTCGCAAACACCTCAAAAATAGCGCTTCCGCGATGAAGTTTCAGCCGGAGATCATCCAGATCGGTGGTGATAAATTCGAACTCCGAGTTTTCACCGAGCCGCAAATACGACCCAGGATTCAGCAAGACCTCCGCCCTGCCTTTCGCGTCCGTAGATACTCTCTCGCCCGCGCCCAGTTTATCGCCCTTGATTAGCATAGTGCCTCTCGTGTCGGCTCGAATGACAGCTACCGAACCCTCTGTATAGTTCACATGGCCCGCGCTAGCTGATATCAGATACTTGTCGGCGGTCGAAACCCGTGTATTCTGTGCCATCGACGCCGAAGCACCGACAACAAACAATACCGCCAACGTGATCGCGCTTAGCATTTTCCGTTTCATCGTATTCTCCTTGGGAAGAGCTTTCTTTAACTGCATCATATTCCTAACTGGCGAAAATTACAATCGTTTTCGTATTCACCGAACAAAATCGTGCATCCGCTTTCCACATTAATTTCCCCGAACAACCTTTCATTGTCTTTCGTTATCTAATCAGATGACTGCCGAACACGTTCGGGCTGTCCGAAAAGTGAGATTATGGCAACTTTTAGAGATCCGGAACAATGTTTTGCACCGATCGAGGTTATCGAACGGCTATTGCAGATACGGGCAGAGCTTGGATTCTCGGAAAATGTTTATGTCGACCGGTCGCAGGAATTGACCGATTTTCTAGATGCTTACGGGTTCGATATCTATGCTTTCTCGATCAGGAACGACAAGATAAACTACGATGATATTTCAACGCCGGTGGTCCCCGGCGGCGACAATCTCCACTCGTCCTTCACCGCTCACTAACTAATTCACAATTTCCCTGACAACTGAAGGACGCTAGGGCGGAAGGTATCCAGGAAACTGGTATCTTCCGCTTTTTTTGTCTCAGCGAAAAGCGGAAGGTTGATGACCGCCTATCTTCTACTTTTTCACTCTTACACTTTTTCCCTTTATTCCGCTTTTACAATGAACAGCGTCCCGTCGTCGTCAAGAAATTTGCTCTCCGCAAAATCGGCGAGATCTTTGCGGATGTGATCGACCATTTTCTTCGCAGGAAGATGGATGCAGTTGAGGACGCTCTTGGCAAGCCGTTCCTGGCCATATTCATCGCCTGACGGGTTTACGGCCTCCGTTATTCCGTCGGTATAGATCACCATCACCTGCCCGGCCGGAAATCTGATGAAATGCTGATGGTAATGCTGATCGTCAAACATACCGAGAGCCAGATCGCCATACTCGACGTAACGATATTCACCGTCCGGCGTTATGAGCAGTGGAGGATTATGCCCTGCGTTTGAAAATACAAATGTGCGGTTTGTCGAATCGAGAATACCGTAGATCGCCGTGATAAATTTGTTGTCCTCGATCGAGTCGTAGAGCAGCGTATTGACCTTGGCAAATGCGATGTGCGGTGCATATCCGATCTGAACGCACGAGCGAAGCGAAGCTCTCAAGAATGACATCAATAGAGCCGCCGGAATTCCCTTCCCGACTGCATCTGCGACGATGATACCGATCTGATCATTGAAAACCTTGACCCAGTCGTAATAGTCGCCCGAAACTTCCTCAGTCGGAAAGACATAGCCGCTAATATCAAAGCCCTCGACCGTCGGATCCTCTGAGGGAAGCAATTCGAGTTGGACCTCGCGAGCGATCTCAAGCTGCGCCTGAATACGCTTTTTCTCAACCACCTGCTCATGCAGCCATACCTTTTCAATAATGATCGCGACCTGAGAGGTTAGTAGCTGCAATACTGCGAGATCATCCTCACCGTACGCGTTCAGATCGTCGCTTTCGAGATCGAAGACGCCGATAACCCGGTCGTTCGACACGATCGGCGCGACCATCTCGGAGCGAGTCAATTCGCGTGCCGCAAAATAGCGTGAGTCCTTGCTCACATCAGGAGAAACGATCGGCTGGCCAGATTGGGCGACCGACCCTAAAAATCCTTCGCCCATCCGCAGACGAGGTTCGATCAGCTCAAAACTGATTTGATAGCCACGGATCGCCTTTGACTTGAAAACGTAGGGGTTCTTATCGTCCGGGCTAAATTCGATCAGGTAAATGCCAGCGGCATCGTACGGAATGAGCGAACCAAGCGTGTCCATCACGAGATTGAGAACCTCATCAAGATCGAGCGAACGGCTGATGGTTTTGGTTATGTCGAGGAGGGCACGCAGTTTGTCGAGGGTCGATAGGTTCTTATCATTACTCGGACGGTTTTCTTTGGTATCGTTCATCACTATTCGCCCTGTAAGACATTTGTCTTGTACGTGTCCCACAGTCTCGAAACTTTGATCCTATACTCTACCAAAGCTCGGCTAACATAGAAATGACGTGCGATCTCATTGATCGTCTTGCCGCCGACGACCATTCGCTTTAATCCCGTATATGGAACCAACGCCGCCGCACCGGTCGAATACGCTTCTTCTTCTATCGAGTGGTTGTAGTCGCGGGCAATTATCTTCCCGTCCTTATTCCGTGCCTCGATCGCCAGACGGCTTGGCTTATGCCCGTAAAAGACATGGCAAACCTCTTCCATCAAGGTCGCGTGCTGGCGTGTGCGGCTGTGAGTCGGATTTAGAATGATCAGTTTTTGCCCGTTTGGCAGAGTATGCGAGGCAGCACCGCCCGACCATGCTCCACTGCCATCGCCGATAAGATGTGCTTTGGTCTCAGGCGTTAGCAAAGGTTCGATCTGGTCAAATGACGCGACAAAAAGATTTGCGTACCGAGCAAGCAGAAATGGATCAAGCCTCTCGTCATCACGTTTAAGGCCCGCGAATTCACGCAGGCCCAACGCTCTAAGCTCAAAATGCCGTCCTTTTTGTGTTGGGGGAAGCTCGTTCAGTTTCACTCGATTGAGACAGCCCTCAGACGTTATCTAAACCTCTTTGAATTCCGAATCAACGTCTTCAGTCGACAAGGCCACCCGATAATTCTTCGATTGAACCTGCTTTGTGATCAGAAGGTCGTCCTTTGTTTTGAGAAGGTCGGCACGATTGTAAACAGAAAGTTCAAAGTTGTATCCGTGTGTTATGGCATCCTTAGGGCACGCCTCGACACAGAACCCGCAAAAGATGCAGCGGCCGTAATCGATGTTATAGACCTGAGCATATCGCACATCACGGCCAACCCGCTCAGCCGACGGTCGCGGGTCATCAGTAGCTTCGATATAGATACAGTCCGATGGGCACGCAGCCGCACAGAGATAGCACGCGACGCATTTTTCCTTGCCGTTCTCGTCAACGTGCAGCAAATGCTGTCCGCGATAACGCGGCTGGACCGTCACCGGCTCGTCCGGATATTGCACGGTCCACTTTCCACGCGGAATCTCGGAAAGGGTACGCTTCATACCCTTCACGATCGCGACTGTTGATTGAATTACGTCTGAAATAACCGACATAAATTAGAAATTCGGAAGTGCAATGGTACCAGTGACGATCAGTATCCAATAGACAGCACCGATCAAAAGGCTCAAAACTCCAAGGATGATTCCGCCAATAGCCATTCCAGAACCGCCGAAATTCGCCGGATCACTCGAGGCCTTACCTCTTGCCATGAAGCCGGTGACAATCGCCGCAAGCCCGACGACAAATGTGCTCGAACAGCACAAGAAACCAAGGATGCCCAAAACAAGCGAGACGATCGCAAGCATTTTGCTCTGCCCCTCGACGCCAGCAGCAGGCGGCTGGAACGGAGTATTCTGTCCGATCTCCTGGTTCTGCCAGTTCTCATCCGGTGCTGGCGGCGGCGTCCATTGTTCTACCGGTGCCGAAATCGGTGGTTCAAAGGCGGACGGCGCAGGTGGCGGCGTATCGAATGGCGATGTCTCCGGAGCGGCAGGTTCATCCTGTTGCGGCTCGAATGACGATGACGACTGGATCATCGTCGCAGCCTCATCGAAGTCAGCCGGTGCTTCTTCAACCGGTGATCCCGGAGCTGAAAATGGTGACGGAGGCGGAGGAGCGTCAGGAAAACTAGGTGCAGGTTCCTCTGCAATGGGAGCCTCGGCGACCGGGGTGTCCGGAGCAATAAAGCTCGGCGGTTCCGGCATCGGCGGTATTTCCATTACATCCGGCTCGGCATCTGCGGCGGTTTGGCCGAGGGCGGCCTCCATTTCCGTATCCGAGACATACATTGTCTTGAGCGGATCGTCCGTCGGCAGATCGAGAACATCCTCCGGCGGTGCGATCGGCACAGATCCGATGGTCATGTGAACCGCCGGATCATACTCGGCGGATTCCGTCGTTTCGGGCTCTGCCTCTGCGGCCGGTTCAGGCTCAGCTTCGGCGACAACTTCTGGTTCAGGCTCGACGATCTCCGCAGCCGGCTCTTGGGCCGGTGTTTCTTCCGCCGGGGGAGCGAACGAGGCCGCCGTTCCCACGATGGTCGCGTACGGATCAAACGCCGCCTCTTCTTCAACCACTTCCGGGGCTTCTACCGCCGGAGCGTCATCAAGCAACGGAGTTCCGTCCACCTGGCAAAACCGCATCGAATCTTCAAATGTCTTTTCGCAAGTCGGGCACTTTTTCATTGTTGTTTTGTGTGCGGGCTATGGCCCGGTATCGGACAATGGATAAACACACGTACTTACACTACAAAGTACGCCACCTGTACATCTCTCGAAACATTATTAGGCAACTGCCTATACTAACTCAAGTTTACTAAAGAAATATGCGATCTCGATAGCCGCATTTTCGTCAGAATCCGATCCGTGAACGGCATTCTCGCCGATCGACGAAGCAAAATCCTTTCGGATCGTACCCTCTGCAGCCTCAGCCGGGTTGGTCGCTCCCATCAGCTCACGCCACGCCGGAACCGCATTGTCCTTCTCAAGCGCCAGAACCACGCACGGCCCCGACGACATAAATTCGCAAAGCTCGTCAAAAAATCCTTTGCCCGCATGAACCGAGTAAAAGCCCTCGGCCTGTTTCCGCGTCTGATGAATAAGCTTCATCCCACGAATGCCAAATCCCTCACCCAAAATGCGAGACACGATCTGCCCCTGCTTCCCCGCCCGAACCGCGTCGGGCTTAATGATTCCAAAAGTTAAATTGCTCATCTAAAATAAATTGTTTCCTTGTCTAAAGTAATTCCTAATATCGGCTGCTCTCTCTACAAACTTTCCTGAACCGCCTTGCCGATATCCGCCGGTGACTCAACAACCCGAATTCCCGCAGCCGTCAATGCCGCCATCTTCTCTGCCGCTGTTCCTTTTCCGCCCGAGATTATCGCTCCGGCGTGGCCCATTCGGCGTCCGGGAGGTGCGGTCTGTCCGGCGATGAAGGCGACTATCGGTTTAGTGACGTTGTCTTTTGCATAGGCGGCGGCGTCTTCTTCGGCGGTACCGCCGATCTCGCCGATCATTACGATGGCGTCGGTTTCGTCATCTTCCTGGAATAGACGCAAAGCGTCGGTGTGGTTTGTTCCGATGATCGGGTCGCCGCCGATGCCGATGGCAGTCGATTGGCCCAGGCCGAGAGCCGTCAACTGGCCGACGGCTTCGTACGTCAGCGTTCCCGAACGCGACACGACGCCGATGCGTCCTTCTTTATGGATATGTCCCGGCATGATGCCGATCTTGCATTTGCCGGGCGAAATGATGCCCGGGCAGTTGGGTCCGATCACGCGAGTATTGCGCGACGATAGATACGCATTTACCTTGACCATGTCAGCGACCGGAATGCCCTCAGTTATACAAACCACAAGCGGAATTCCCGCATCCGCAGCTTCCATTATCGCGTCCGCAGCGAACGGCGGCGGCACATAAATCACAGATGCGTTGGCCCCCGTCTCCTTCACGGCGTTTGCCACGGTATTAAATACCGAAACACCTTCGTGTGTCGTCCCGCCCTTTCCGGGTGTGACGCCGCCGACGACATTCGTGCCGTATTCACGCATCTGCAGCATGTGAAACGTGCCTTCTTTGCCCGTAATCCCCTGAACGATCAGACGTGTATTCTTATCAACTAAAACTGCCAAGTTTAAGCTCCTTTCCTAACCCCTAAGCTGAATAAAACAAAGGCAAAGTATATCACGCCGTACGCCCGCCTGCACAAGCGGCCATCCCGTCGATAGTATCTCAACCACCAGATCGTTCTCGGTTGCTTTCCTCCTCCTCTTCCTTTGCGTCCTTTGCGCCTTTGCGTGAAAAAATGTCACGCAAAGGCGCGAACGACGCAAAGTCAGAAGAAAGCAAACCAATATGATGCCACAAAACAGATTGACTTTTGTGCAACGTCGTGCTATCCTTGCAACTATCTTGCACACGCTGATGTGCGAGTTGATCTTTGACAACTAGAAATGAGCCTCTGGTCAGGGTTTTGGGTCTCGGACCTTGACCCGGCCTTGGTCCGAGACATTCCAATATTTTTTTTGCAAAAAGGAGACAATTTGGGCGTTCGGGCCGCTGGAACTGTTGCAACAGCACAAGTTGTAAGCCTGTAGCACTCCTGGGACAAGGCCGGGACAAGAGCGGGACAGTGGGACATGGACGCCGTAGGCGTTAAGCTACGTCAAATCAATGACTTATGGCCATTTTTGAAGCAGTTTTTTGTATGACTTTGTAATACAGGCGGTATTTTCTAAGCCTGAAACCGCAGCCCGGATCGGGAGTGTTTCACGCGAGATCGGACGGAGAAATATATGCATGATCGCATTTCTTTGAACTATTTTTCACCAGAGTTCGTTTGCATTTCTGTCTATTCAACCGACTTTAATTCCAGCGAGCGTCGGGCGGATCGCAGACATCCAGCTCGGGAATTTGCACCAGATACCTATCATGAGACAGCTTTACTCATTTTATACAGACGCATTTTTGATCGCGGTCAAATCGATCCTCGAACACAAGCTCCGGGCTTTTCTGACGCTCATTGGCATCATCATCGGTGTTGCAGCAGTCGTCGTGGTCGGCGCGTCGATCAGTGGCTTGAATTCCTATGTAACGGAAAAGGTTTCAAAGGTGCTCGGCGTCAATCATTTCATGATGGCCCGAATGGCGTTTTCAGGCCCGATGGAGGAAGAAGAATTTGAACGAAAGAATCGCCTGAATAAACGGCTGACGCTAGACGAATATGAATACATTAAGGCCAACTGTGCCAATTGCTCCGAGGTTGGTGCCCAGATGCAGTCGGGTACGGACCTGAAAGAAAACGGTGTCGAAATGCCGTCGGTTCGGATCATCGGCGTGACCGCCAACATGATCGAGATCGAAGAAAAAGAGATCGAACTCGGCAGATTCGTGTCCGAGGGCGATGTCGAAAGAGCCGCTAAATCTGCCGTGATCGGTTATGACATCAAGGACAAGTTCTTTCCGAACAGCGATCCGATCGGTCAGATCATACGAATTGGCGGTGTGCCGATGCAGATAGTTGGACTTGAGGAAAGACGCGGGTCGATGTTCGGCAACTCGATGGACCGTCAGATATACATCCCGCTAACGCAATTTCAGATGATGTTTAACCGCTCGGACGGCGTCCAGGTCCACGGCAAATCATCGAGCCCTGACAATTTTGAGATGGCGATCGAGGACGCAAGGACCGTACTCCGCAATAAGCGTCAGTTGATCGGAAGCGACGAAGATACGTTCGGCCTGGTCAATACAAAGGACCTCGGAAATCAGATCGATCAGTTTACCGCGGCGATCGCGGGCGTCGTGGTGCCGATCACATTGATCACATTGATCGTCGGCGGCATCGTCGTAATGAATATCATGCTTGTTTCGGTTACTGAACGAACATTTGAGGTCGGACTGCGAAAGGCTCTCGGAGCTACGCGCAAACAGATATTGCTCCAGTTCCTGATCGAATCCGCTTTGCTATGCATTGTCGGCGGCATACTGGGGCTATTGCTCGCGGCGGGAGTTACAACTTTGATAACCATCCTTGCCGAGATAACTATGACCATCACGATCACTTACATAATCTTGTCAGTTGGCGTTTCGAGTGCGATAGGTGTTGTTGCCGGACTATATCCGGCATGGAAAGCGGCTCGGCTCGATCCGATCGTGGCGTTGACACAGAATTAAGAGGTACCAAATGAAAGTCTCAACATCATTACCGGCCGAAGTCATGAAGATGGCGCTCGACAGCATTCGAGCGAACAAGTTTCGCAGTGGTCTCACGATTCTCGGCATCGTCGTCGGCGTGATGACGGCGATCGTGGTGGCCTCGATCCTGACCGGAATGCGACAGAGCATCGTCGCCATCGTTGAGGATTATGGGACGAATAATATATATGCGTTTCACCTGACAACGGGTTTTAGCGACGGCAACCGCGACGAGCGAAACCGAAAGCCTCTGACCGTCGATGACGCGAACGCGATCATGGCTCAGACCGATGCTGTCGAGGATATTGCCCTCGTCGCTCCCGGAATAGGTAATTTCGGAGCGGCAAGTTTTGACGACAACCTTACCTACGAGGACCGCAATTATCGCCGTGCCCAGACCGACGGAGTCTCTGCGAACTATGACCGCATTTCAAATCTGACACTGCTCGAGGGCCGATTCATCTCAGAGATCGATAACATGCAGCGGCGAAACGTGATCGTCATCGGCGTCAACTGTGCCGAGGCCCTTTTCCCAGACCAGCCAACCGGCAACGTCGGCAAGGTCGTCCGCATGAACGGCTCGACATGGGAGATCATCGGCGTCATCGCCAAACGCAAATCGGCCTTATTCGGCGAGAACGACGAGGACAGCAAGGTCCTGCTCCCCTATCGCACGGCCCGCAAGGTCGCACCGCAGCGAGAATATCTACTGCAGATCATCCAGGCAAAGCAAGGCCGTTTGAATGAGGCGTTGGAAGATTCCGAAGCAGTGCTGAGACAGCGTCGCGGGGTCAAATATGAGGAGAAGAACGATTTTGATATCAAGACCGCTGGTGAGTTTATTAAGGAATTTGATTCGATAACCGCGATGGTCGGCCTTATTGCGATCGCCATCTCAAGCCTCGGCTTGCTCGTCGGCGGCATCGGTGTAATGAACATCATGCTCGTCTCGGTGACGGAACGTACAAAAGAAATCGGCATTCGCAAAGCCATCGGCGCAACAAAAGGTGCGATCGTACTTCAGTTCCTGCTCGAGGCGATGACCCTGACGTTCTTTGGCGGCATTATCGGAGTTCTGCTGGCGATGGGCATCAGCAATCTGATACTGCTGCTCGTGCCCAGCCTGCCCGCCCAGGTGCCGCTATGGGCCGTGATAACCGGCCTGACGGTATCCGTTGGCGTTGGACTCATTTTCGGAGTGTTGCCGGCCCGAAAGGCATCGAAGCTCGACCCGATAGAGTGCCTGCGGTATGAGTAGTTGATGCTGGCTTCGGACGAAGCAGAAAAGGCGTCGAACGGAAATTCGACGCCAAGGGTGGGTTTTGAGAAAGCGATTCGACTCGGATGCGGCTGAATTTAATTGCAAGGAACTTTCTTCATCGGAAAGTCGATGCCCATTTCTTTTTCGCCCTGTTTGCCTTCGATCCGGGCAAAAAGCGAGTCGGGCTTATCAAGGCGATATATGACCCGTTGAGGGAAATCATGCGTCGGATTTTCGAACACCACCTCATTCGCGCTCATTCTAACTGCGGGGAATGAAGTAGATTCCTTGGCACTCGACGGCTGAGCAACGTAGATCAGGCCGTTGCCATTATTGATAACACGCAGGAATTCGAAGGCGACGCTCTTTGTTCCCCTGACCGTCTGGGACGTGCCGATCAGCAGATTGTCAGTCGCCTTGCCCCAGCGCTCAGTGGTTGCCAAGCCCGTCCCGGTGGTTTCCCAGCAGCCCGACATCCAGGACAGGGCCGTAGCGTTTTGCTTGGTGTCCTGAGCCAGGACTGGTAGGGCGAGAATCGAAAGGGCGGTGATAGTCAGTAATATTTTCATGTTCATCTCCAAATGGTTTTTATCAGGATGCACCAACGGCGGGATCAATGTCTTGTAAAAATTCGACAATCTTAGGCACCGATAAACGCATCGGCCATTCTGTTCTGGTCGCGAAAGAACGCGGTCGGACTCTTTCCGGCAAACCCCGTAAACTCTCGGACGAAATGCGGCTGGTCATAAAAGCCGAATTGGAGAGCGGTAGTGAGCAAGTCAGTCTGCGAACTGGAACGCACCGCGGCGAGGAAACCTTGCAGCCTTACTATTCGGCTGTAGAATTTTGGCGACACGCCGACTAGGTCCAGGAAGTGACGTTCCAACTGACGCTGGCTAACGCCGAACTGTCGTGCCGTTGAATAGATCGACACGCCGCCGGCGTGCCGTTCGATATGATCTTTGACAACCTCAACAACGTTCTCGTTCGATCTGGGTTTCGTTGGAGATCTTAGGAGTAAATTCTCAACGATCGCTACTCGTTCGCGAGTAGATCGAGCGGTGTGAATACGTTCAACCAAATGGGATCGATCGCGTCCGAGGATCGAGTCGAGTTCGACGATCTTGTCAGTCAGTTGAGAGAGCGAACACTTAAATAGGTGATAAGCTCCGGCGGTGTGAAATCTCACGCCGAGAAGATCAACCCGCCCGGTCGGCTCGATCGTGACATAACGCCGCATCTGTCCGACGACTATGGTTTGCGGCTGAAGTTCGACCTTGCCGTCGGCATGAATTCGCCGAAAACGGTCAGCAAGATTGAATACGATCTCAAGGCTGCCGTCGGGCAAGACGGTCTCAGGTTGGCCAACTTGTACCGCGTCGTCTATCTTGAGCGCCCAAAAGCACTTTACGTGCCTTTTAAGCGGCTCAGACGGCGATATCTCCTCGTAATGCATTCGACTCTAGACCAACTCAACCGTCTGCTCGTATTGCGGCACCATCACATTCCAGCCAAACCGCTCGCGGATGTGCCCGGCCATCGCCTCGGCGGCATCGGGCTCACCGTGGGTCGTAAAGAGCATCTTCGGAGCGCTAGGCAAGCCCTCGAGCCAACGCAGTACAGCTTTCCAATCTGCATGAGCGGAAAATCCTTCGACACGTTCGACACGGCACTTGACGGGCACCCAGCCCTTCATTATCCGGACTTCGCTCTCCCCATCCTGAACGCGTCGTCCGGTCGTACCAGCCGCCTGAAAGCCTACGAAAATAATGGTCGCGTTCTCATCCGGCAACATCCGCACTGCGTGATGCAGCACGCGTCCGCCCGTCAGCATTCCGGAGGCAGAGATGATGATACGAGCCCCCTTCATGTTGTTGATCTGCATCGACTCTTCGCGGCTGGAGGTCGCCTTCATCGAAACCGTCCGCAGCGGATATTTCTGACTGGTTAGAATCGACGCGTATTCTTCATCATGCTCTTCGTTCCATCGGCGATAGACCTGGGTCGCCTTATTCGCCATCGGCGAATCGACCATAACGGGCAAAACCGGAATCCGCTTTGCCTCTTCGAGTTCGCGGATCAGGTAGATGACCTCTTGGGTTCGACCGACCGCAAATGCAGGAATCAAGATGGGTCCGTTGCGTTCCGCCGCCTCGTTGATGATCCGGGCCATTTGGGTTGCCGAGTCAACCTCGCCGTGCAGACGATTTCCATACGTTGACTCGCACATCAAATAGTCACAGGCAGGCGGCAGTGCGGGATCCTTAACGATCGGTTGATCGTAGTGGCCGAGATCCCCCGAGAAGAGAAATCGGATAGGATCGTCACCCGAACGCAACATTTCGACAAAGACCAAACTTGCTCCCATGATGTGACCGGCTACAAGAAAGCTCGCCCGAAAGCCATCCGCGATCGAGTGAGCCTGGCCGTCATTCGAAAACGTCTGAATGAGATCTAATGCCGCTTTCGCATCGTCCTCGTCATAAAGCGGCAACGCCGGCGAGTGCCTGGTCAGATTATGACGGTTTCGATATTCGGCCTCTTCCTCCTGAAGCCTGCCCGAGTCTGGTAGTAATATTTTCAGAAGGTCGGCCGTCGCCTTCGAGGTAAAAACGGGTCCCGTGAATCCCAGTTTTACGAGCCGCGGCAAATAACCTGTGTGGTCAATATGCGCATGGGTGATGATGACCGCATCGATCTCATGAGCCGCGAAGGGCGGATCCTGCCAATTTCGTTCGCGCAGTTCCCGGTGTCCCTGGAACAATCCGCAATCGACCAGCACCCGCTTGCCGTTATGTTCGAGAAGGTATTTTGAACCCGTGACCGTCCCAACGCCGCCGTAAAAAGAGATTTTTGCCATAAGTGAATTTACCGCACAATGGCAATTTCGTCACGGACGGTACGTTAGGTGAGCAACCCGGTGGCAGATGGAGAGGCCATAATACGCGAAACGATTCCGCCCTGGATTGGTTCTCTTGAATGGAAGTAGGGAAAGAGAAAGAAGGTGTGCAGGTAGACATCCGTCGCGAGACAAGATCTTAGTTTCCTGGCTACACTGACGGAACTCCTGCTAATAAATTCGTGAACGGGGAAAGACGAAAAAAAATCTTTCAAAAATATATTTTTTTATTGGCTTTTTGGGTTGACAAAACCTTCGCAGATTCCTATCTTATCGTTTGCCTTGGAAAAGAAAGAGTCTAAGGCAAAACGGTTGTGTTCTGATCAGCCGACACCTGGAAACAGGTAGTTTATTCTTTGAGAAAGATAGGAGTCATTAATTAACATGAAAAAAGTAATCGTACTTTCAGCAGTTCTTGGTTTGGGCGCTCTCGGCATGGCATGTGGCGAAGCTGCTCCGGCAAACAACTCGGCTAACAAGCCGGCAAACGTCGCAACGCCTGCACCGGCTAACACTTCGACCCCGGCACCGGTTGCTAACGCACCTGCTAACGCTGCTACCGGAGCGAAATCGGAAACAGCACCGGCTGCTAACTCGGCGGCAAAGTCTGAAACAAAGACGGAAGCACCCGCTGCTAACAAACCGGCAAACAAATAGTCTAGGCTTTTTAGCTATTTTCACGAGAGCTTTGCCTTAGGGCAAGGCTCTTTTTTCATTCTGCACAATGACGATTTGTCTAAAAAGAAAGTTGAAAAAATCACAAATTCAGTTGTTTTGGGGTTGACTTACAGGAAAACGATTACTATATTGTCCAGTGTTCCGATATAAAGAAAGATTATTCGGAAAAGGACTGTGTCCGCACGGTCTTCGAAAATAAATTAGATCTAATCTTTGAAGAAGACAGGAGAATCATTTTAGTATGAAAAAAGTAATTGCTCTTTCAGCAGTTCTCGTAATGGGTGCGTTGGGAATGGCTTGCGGCGAAGCTGCAAACACTAACACCGCTGCCAACAAGGCTGCCAATGCTGCTAACGCAGCCGCAAACGCAATGGCTAATGCCGCAAATGCAATGACAACTGCCGCTAACACAATGGCAAACGCTGCTGCTAATGCTGCTAATGCTGCTACAACCGCCGCGAATACCGCTGCAAACGCAACCAAACCGGCTGCAAATGCTCCGGCTGCAAACGCTGCTGCTAACAAACCGGCAGACAAATAGTTTAGGCTTCTAAGCTGTTTTTACAGAAAGGCCCGATCGTTCTAGACGTTCGGGCCTTTCTTTTGTCAAAGATCCATCTCAATCTAAAAGACCCTTTAGTTCCGTCGTCGTCATAACGGGTCGCTCGCAGACATAATTTTCACAGACATACGCGATTGGCCCTCCGTTTAGCATTTCGCGTTTGTCTAAGATCGGTATGTCAACCCCCGATGCGTTTGAGATCGCGACTACCGCGTTCGGCAGGTATCGTTCAAAGACTTCCCTCTCAAGCGCGTTTCCCTTCTCGCCTAGAATGGCTATCTCTCTTGATTCGCCAAGGTGAAATTCCAAGACCGAAAGCGTTCGGCCAAAGCCTTGCGGGTGCCGGCGCAATTGCGAAGCAGCCAGCCGAAGAGTTGTTACAGCAAAACGCTCATACTTATCATCGCCGGTAAGTTTCGCAAGCCTTAATAAAAGATCAGCCGCGACCGAGTTGCCCGACGGCGTTGCGTTGTCGTAAAAGTCCTTATTGCGGACGATCAGTTCCTCATGATCGTTCGACGTAAAGAAAAATCCACCGCTCTCCTCGTCCCAAAACTCTGTGATCATCAGGTCCGCAAGTCGACGAGCTTCGGTCAAATACCTCATCTCACCAGAAACGCGATAAAGTTCGAGCAGCCCATCAGCAACGTTCGCATAGTCCTCGACATAGCCATTCAGTTTTGCCTTTCCGTCTTTCCATGTCCTCAGCAGCCGTCCGTCCGTTTGGAGTTCTTCAAGAATGAACTCGGCATTCTTTTTCGCAATAGCCAAATAGTCATCGCAGTCCAGAACCGCCGCGGCCTCAGCGAAAGCTGCCAGCATCAAGCCGTTCCATGCGGTCAGAACCTTTTCGTCGCGGTTCGGCTTGATCCGTTTCTCGCGGGCTGCGAATAGAGCCTGTCGCGACTGTTCGAATCGGGCAGGATCTGCGGAGGACGGCTTCTTGATATTCAGAATGTTCTTCCCTTCAAAATTTCCGCTGGTAGTCACATCGTAGAATTCGGCAAATGCGATTGCGTCTTCCGATTCAAGAATCTCGACGATCTCCTCTGGCGTCCAGACAAAGAACTTCCCTTCCTCGCCCTCGCTGTCGGCATCCTGGGTCGAATAGAATCCACCTGACTCGTCGAGCATCTCACGTTTTACATATTCGAGAGTTTCGACAGCAATGTGTTTGTAGAACTCGTCGCCCGTGACCTGAAACGCATGAAGATAAACTCGAATGAGCTGGGCATTGTCATATAGCATCTTTTCAAAATGCGGAGCGAGCCAGATCGCATCGACAGCGTAGCGGTGAAATCCGCCGCCCAGTTGATCGTAAATGCCACCGCGTGCCATTTTGTCGAGCGTGTGGGTGACGATCGTCAGGGCCAAATCATCACCAGTCCGGTGATGATAACGTAGCAGGAATTCAAGTGACATCGCCGGCGGAAATTTCGGCGCACTGCCGAAACCGCCATTCACGGTATCAAATGTTCGCGAGTAACTCGCAAAAGCCGAATTAAGCAGATCGGTCGATAAACCGCCGGGCGAGGTCTCAACGATGCTCAACCGTCTGAGTTCGCCGACGATATCGTTTGCTGAATTCTCAAGCTCATCCCGGCGCTCTCGATACGCCTCGGCGAGACTCATCAATATCTGTTGCCAGCTCGGCATCCCGTAGCGCGGCTGCGGGGGGAAATACGTTCCGCCAAAGAACGGGCGTTTGTCCGGAGTAAGAAAAACGTTCATTGGCCAGCCGCCGCGTCCAGTGGTTAGTTGGACAAAATTCATATAGATCTGATCGACGTCGGGACGCTCTTCCATATCAACCTTGATGTTGACGAAATGCTCGTTCATGATCGCAGCCGTTGCCTCGTCCTCAAACGACTCGTGCTCCATCACATGACACCAGTGACACGCAGAATAACCGATGCTCACCAACACCGGTTTGTCCTCGTCACGGGCCTTTGCAAATGCCTCATCACCCCACGGATACCAGTCCACAGGATTGTGTGCGTGTTGAATCAGATATGGGCTGGATTCATCGATCAGCCGATTCGTAAACGATCTTGCGCTTTTCATATCTCTTATTGTTTCACGCCTCGACCTCATTTTTGAAACAAGCCAAACATTCTGATATATTTAGGGCACTTTATGACCGCTAGGTGCATATCAAAACTCTCTCCAATGAACCAGCGTGCGAATCTCTTCGCCGGTGACTAATCTCCGTTTGTTCAGAGTGCGGGCTTCAGCCCGTTCTTTTCATATTATTACGCGATAGCACGTGAACTCTAGACATTTTTAGGAGAAATATCATGACACCATCAACAGAACTACAGCGTCCGATCATTAAAACGGAGCTGCCGGGACCAAAGTCCCTCGAAATTATCAACGCAGACGCTCTATACGTCACGCCAAGCTATCCGCGGCCCGATTACAAGCTGGTTGCCGACACAGCGAGCGGCGTATGGATCACCGATCCCGACGGCAACGTCTTTTTGGACTGCAACGCTGGCGTTGCCGTCTGCTCGACCGGACACTGCCACCCTGAGATCGTCTCCGCCGTTCAGAAGCAGGTCGGCGAGCTTATCCATCTTTGCGGTACGGACTTTTTCTACCGCCACATGCCGGAACTCGGGAAGAAGCTGGATGAGATCTGTCCGATCGACGGGCCTACCAAAACACACTTTGCTAACAGCGGAGCCGAGGCCATTGAAACGGCTCTCAAAGTCGCGATGTATCACACTCGCCGGCAAAAATTCATCTCGTTCTATGGCTCGTTCCATGGACGTACACTCGGCGCTTTGTCGCTGACGAGTTCTAAACGAGCACAGCGTCTCGGGTTTATGCGACAGGCGCTGGATGTGGTCCACATGCCTTATCCGAACAAGTTCCGCCATTTTGTGACCGATGAACAAACCGACGAAGCCACGATCACGCGTGACTGCGTGAATTGGATCGAAAACAAGTTGTTCCAGACAACGACTCCGCCGGAAGAGGTCGCGGGTATTGTTCTCGAAGTCGTCCAGGGCGAGGGCGGCTACATTCCGGCTCCGACCGCCTTTGTAAAAGAACTGCGGCGAATCTGCGACGAGCACGGCATTATGCTGATCGTTGACGAAGTTCAATCGGGCATGGGCCGGACGGGCAAGATGTTCGCTCTTGACCATCACGAAGGCGTCAAGGCCGACATTATGTGCCTCGCAAAGGGCCTCGGCTCAGGAATGCCCATCGGAGCCTGCGTAGCTCGTGCAGACATCATGGATTGGCACAAAGGTGCCCACGCCTCGACGTTTGGCGGAAACCCTGTCGCACTGACCGCTGCTCTCAAGACCATCGAACTTCTCGAAGGCGGCCTCGTCGATAACAGCCGCGACGTCGGTGCATATCTCGAAGACGGCCTAAATAAGCTAAAAGAGAAATACGACTGCATCGGCGACGTACGCGGCCTCGGCATGATGCTTGGCGTCGAATTCGTCACCGGAACGCGGACGCCCTCGTCCGCATCTTCGCTCGGCTCGTTAGCACCTGATCCGGAACTTCGCGACCGCGTCGAAATGGCATGCTTCAACCGAGGCCTCATCATCCTCGGCTGCGGCTCGAACAGCATCCGATTCTCACCACCGCTGATCTTGGCCAAGGAACACGCAGATGTCGCGCTCGAGATATTCGAAGAGGCGATAGCCGCGAGTATCTAGTTCGCCAGTGTTCGTCGACACGGAAGATGTCTGACACAAGATAAGAAAACGGAAACACGAGATCACTCTTTCGGGTGGTCTTGTGACTTCCCAATTCCTGATAAATGGCCTCTCAGACACTCGCGTGTATTACGTTGTAATACAGGTTGATCGCTGTAACCTGTTGATATATCCATACTTACAGTGATAATTCGAGATTCCACTGTCCCGGGCTTGTCCCAGCCTTGTCCCAGCATCGCTGGGACAAATAACTCCTTTGTGATCAATAGGTTACGTTGGTTTCCCGAAACCTTGTCCCAGAGGCTGTTTGGGACAAATAACTCGTTGTTTATCAACAAATTATAGAGTTTTCCACACGCCATTTTTGCCGATTTTCAAAAAAAAGAAAACGATTTTGTGGCACAATGTGTCATCCTGAAAAAAGTTGACACATTTCGGTGCTTATTCCTGGTATAGGTTTGGCACTTTGTACGGCAGATCTGAGCACAAAGGGCTTTGCCGCAAACGCACTGGAGGATGTCTGAAAAGTCTCTAAAAAGCTCAGCGACCTCTGCGTCCTCCTCGGCGGCCTCTGCGACAAAATGCAGGTAAACGCAGAGTACGCGGAGAGTTTACGCAGAGTCGGCAGAGAGACCGTACCGCCGATTAGTTGTCGCCCGCTCTGGCGGGCTCCGAAAAAGGTAGGGCGATGCAACGGCCGGACAAGCCGCGACCGCACTGCATTGCGGCAAGCCGCCGGACCAAAGTCAAAGGTCAAAAGTCAAAGATCAAAGATCCAAGACCAAATTACCCAATTTTCAAAGATCGGTCCGCCCGGATTTGCCCTGACGAATATACGTTGCAACGATAGCACGTTGTTTGACAAGTGTCAAGGTATTTTCCGGTGACGCTGTGTCTTGCGTGAAGCGGCGGCGACCGAGCTCGTACGGGTGATCGAATAGCGGCTGGCGGAGAGACCGTAAGCGGGACGGACATCGCCGGAGGGCCGCGGGCCGGATCGGTCGGCGAATGAAAGCCGAAAAAAAGAAATGCCCGGGAGCTTTCACTCGCGGGCGGGGTTTACCCTTTCGGGATATCCTACGAAAAACTTCTTGTTATAAGAAGCAACGTATTCTCTTATCTACTAAACTGTGGATATGCTATATTAGCCAAACATTTTTTTCAAGCGAAAAATCTAGTTCCCTAAGGAGGTTCGCCGTGCCCTTTTCTAAAATCACTCTTGGTCTTGATCTCGGAGTCACATCGGTTGGCTGGGCTTTGATAAAAACACAACTGAACCCTGAGCTCGATGTTGTGGCTCGCGACGCTGACGGAGCGATCTTGAATGGAGAGATTGTGGCTTCCGGCGTTCGAATATTTCCGGCAACCACTGACGGAGCAAAAAGCGAACCCAAGAATAGTAAAAGGCGAAATGCTCGCGGTCAAAGAAGGTTGGTAATGAGAAAGGCGAAGCGGAGGAATGAACTTCGCGGCCTTCTCTCACAGCACGGCCTTCTACCTGAGATCACGTCGGCAGCATCAGCAGAAGAATTTCAAAAGATCGGTGATCCATATACTCTTCGGGTACGTTCCCTGCGAGAGAAAGTTGAACCATTTGAGGTTGGCCGTTCCATCTATCATCTTGCAAAACGCAGGGGATTTCTGAGCAATCGGAAAACGGCTAAATCAGAAGAGAATGGAGTAGTTTATGACGGTATCAAGAGAATTCGCGAAGAGCTCGAAGCCGGACAATTCCGTACGCTAGGCGAACTGCTCAACACTAAAGAAAAGAAACGGAAACACTTTACGCATCGAACGATGGCCGAATCTGAATTTGATGAGATTTGGAATACCCAGAAAACTTTCCATCCAGAATTATTGACAGACGAATTGAGATCGAAAATACGAAATATTATTTTTTATCAGCGGCCAATGAAATTGCAGCGCAATCTCATCGGGAAATGTTCATTTGAAACCGATAAGAAACGTTGTGATCTCGCCCGACAGGAAGCTCAGAGGATACGCTATTGGCAGGACCTGAATAATTTGCAGCTTCAAGACCCGGAGACTCTAAACTGGCGAACTCTTACGCTGGCGGAGAAGGAGAAAATTGCAGATAAATTTGAAAACACAAAGGAGTTAACCTATAAGGGACTTCGAAAACTCTTGAAGATCGGGGCGGACGTACGTATCAATCTGGAGGCCAACGAGAAGAAACTATATGGCAATAGGACCGCCTTTGCTTTCCGTAAAGCTCTTGGAGATAAATGGGACAATTTCAACGATGAGGAACAGAGCCGCCTAACCGAAGAACTCTTCCGTATTGAAAACGAGGTCGCGCTGAAGCGGCGTTTGGAAACCTTTTGGGAATTCAATGCCGACGAAGTTGAGCAGCTTGAAGGCGTCTGGCATCAACTGGAGGACGGTTACAGCCGATTATCGCTAAAAGCTATCCGAAAGGTCCTTCCTTTGATGAAGGAGGGAAAGCGATACGACGAAGCAGTCAGGGAAATATACGGCGATCATCGTAAGCAATTCGGAAAAGAAGAGTTCCAGAAACTTGAGCTTCCCCCCAGAGATCTAAGAAACCCCATAGTTTTCAAGGCTCTTTGCGAAGTCCGCAAGGTTGTCAATGCCATAATTCGCGAATATGGCAGACCGGATGAGATCCGAATAGAGATGGCGCGCGATCTGAAGCTGACCCATAAGCAGAAAGACGCTGCGATGAAACAGGCAAACCTGAACAAGAAAGCCAATGAAGAAGCCGAAGTCTTTTTCAAAGAGAAATTCGGGTTGGAAAATGTTTCCGGCACGGACAAGTTAAAGTATCGGCTTTGGAAAGAATCCGGGGAACGGTGTCCTTATACCGGAAATCCAATTCCGCCCGAAACACTTCTCGACGATGGCCTTGTCGATATAGAACACATCATCCCGTACAGCAGATGTTTTGATGATTCCTACATGAACAAAACCATTTGCGATGCTAAATTCAATCGCGAAGTGAAAAGGAATCTGGCTCCGGGCGAGATATATGATCGCGAAAGTGAAAAATATTTACACCTGATGCAGCGTGTCAGTTCCCTGCCGTTTGGAAAACAGCGAAAATTTAAGCTGACGCCGGCCAAATTGCAGAATTTGGACTGGGCAGGCCGTCAACTTTCTGATACAAGATACATCTGCCGTGAGGTTCGCGGCTATCTTCGCCAGCTGTATCCTTACAGCCCGGATGAAAACAAATATGTTCAGGTCGTAGCCGGAGGGGCTACGGCAAATCTTCGCCATGTTTGGCACGTTAACGCGATTCTTTCTGACGGCGACATTGAGTACAAGAATAGATGGGATCATCGTCATCATGCTATTGACGCGATAGTTGTTGCTCTTTGTGATCGAGGGCTTTATCAATTGATCTCGAAACTTTCGGGCAAGAATAAAGACCTGATGAAAAGAATTTTATCGGGTTTTAGCGAACCTTGGCGTGGATTTCTTGATGACGTAAATGATTCCGTTCAGTCGATAATTATTTCCCACGCCCCGACACGAAGAAAGCGAGGTCAGCTTCTTGAGGAAACTGCGTATGGTTCGACAAATACGCCGGGCGTTTATGTAACCAAGAAATCGGTCGGATCATTAACTGCCGCGAAGATCAAAAACATTGTCGATCCGACAATAAAAGAAATAGTCGAACTTAGGGTTTCCCAATTTAATGGCGATCTCAAGAAAGCATTTGTCGATCCACTGCTACATAAAGACGGACGGACAGAGATCAGAAATGTTCGTGTGTTTGTAACAATGTCGCCTGAGACGGTTGTCGGTGTTAAAGACGAAAGAGGAAAGGAATATAAATACTACCCGCTTGCCGGAAACCACCACGTGGATATCTACGAGGATGTCGATAGCGAGCGAAAGGCCGTTCTTGTTCCCAGATTTTATGCAAATCAAAGAAACCGGCAGAGCGCCGATCTCGGTCCCGAATGGCACAAACTCTTCTCGCTCTGTGCCAACGACTATATCGAGTTTCGTGGAGATGACGGAGAATTGGAAGTTTATAGGATTCAAAAGATGTCCGGCGGTGGGCGAACACGCATCGATATTCGTCCACTCGAGGATGCGAGGACCGACTATATTCCGGGGAAAACGTTTGCGCTCACCAGTTCCGACGGCCTAAAAAGGATCACTCGCAAACTTCAAGTTGACCCGCTGGGGCGTCTGACACAGGCAGGCGACTAGTTCCAAAATTTTACCGGTTCGCTTGTCCCTCACGGGAGAAAGTTATGATTAAGCGAACTGTGGAGGTCTCGACGCCCGGATGCTACGTTCATACAAAGGACGAGCAGCTATTGATCGAAAAAGATGGGTATAAGGTTGGCAGCGTTCCCATCGAGGACCTCGGTGTTCTCATCCTCGACGGTCCTCAGCTACTTATTACATCGACGGTGATGAGCCGTCTTGCCGAGGAAAATGTCTCAGTAATATTTACCGACTCAAAACATCTTCCTTCGTCGCTCACCATTCCATTTTCCGCCCACTCGATCCAGACGAAAGTCCTCAACCAGCAGATCGCCATTTCTCAGCCGACAAAAAAAAGGCTGTGGTCGGAGATAATCTCTTCAAAGATCGCAAATCAATCACGCGCTCTGGAATTATGCGAAAAGGACGGACACGCACTAAGGGAGATCTCCAAACGTGTCAAAAGCGGCGATCCTGAAAATCTTGAGGCACAAGCAGCCAAATTATACTGGCGCAAATTCTTTGGCGAGAACTTTCGCCGGGACCGCTTTGCGAGCGATGAGAATATGCTGCTCAACTACGGCTATGCAATCGTTCGTGCGGCGACCGCACGAGCAATTGTCGGTACCGGACTCCATCCGGGCTTAGGAATAAATCATAAGAATCAATATAATCCGTTTCCACTTGCGGATGACCTCGTCGAACCTCTCAGGCCGTATGTGGATGTAAGAGTATTTTCGATCATCAACGAATCAGCACCGGAACGAAAGGGATCGGAAAATGAGCTTTGTCTGGATCGGGCGACCAAACAAAAATTGCTTTCCCTGCTCGGCGACGAGTGCATCTACGACGGGCGCAAACTGCCACTGCTGACCGCACTGGGATACTACACGGCCAGCGTTAAACAGGTGATGGCGGGCGAGGCCGACAAGCCGCAGTTTCCGGTGTTATGAGAATATTTGGAGGGTTAGATACTGTGTGGATGGTTGTTATGTTCGATCTCCCGACCGAGACTACTGAAGCGAGACGGCGATATGCTCAGTTTCGTAAAGTGCTGCTAAAAAACGGGTATTCGATGCTCCAATTCTCTGTTTACGGACGTCACTGCGCCTCACACGAAAATGCAGACGTCCATGAGAAAAGGGTCGTTCTGGCGTTGCCGCCCGAGGGCAACGTTCGTATAATTAAAGTCACCGAAAAACAGTTTGCCCGAATGAAAACCTACTATGGAAAAGCCCGCAAACCAACTGAAGAACCGCCGCTTCAACTCAGTTTTTTCTGAACCGAAGAGACGGCTTCGTCTTTATTCCCAGCCATTTACGACTGGCCTAGTTTAGCAAATAAGAGAATCGTCGCAACTCACAACCAATTAGACCACGTTATGAGCCGACCTCGAGTTTAGCAAATAAGAGAATCGTCGCAACTCACAACAAAAGATTTGGCTGTTTAGCCTTGTCCATGAGTTTAGCAAATAAGAGAATCGTCGCAACTCACAACCGACGTTGGCTGAACGTTCGACGATTAGAGAGTTTAGCAAATAAGAGAATCGTCGCAACTCACAACGCTTATGGTTATCTAGGTCGCGTCCCCTGCAGTTTAGCAAATAAGAGAATCGTCGCAACTCACAACGAAAATACTATCGGAATGAGCCGACTCGCAAGTTTAGCAAATAAGAGAATCGTCGCAACTCACAACCGCCGAATTGACGTGGGTTAGGTTGCGGATAGTTTAGCAAATAAGAGAATCGTCGCAACTCACAACATCCCGCCTCGCGTGTTGCCCTTATAAGAGTTTAGCAAATAAGAGAATCGTCGCAACTCACAACGGTGACGAGGCGGGCAAGCTCTTACCTGTAGTTTAGCAAATAAGAGAATCGTCGCAACTCACAACGTCTCTTTATCTATCCACATTTTGTTTAGAGTTTAGCAAATAAGAGAATCGTCGCAACTCACAACTTAAAATTCTGCGGGATGTACTCCCGCAAGTTTAGCAAATAAGAGAATCGTCGCAACTCACAACCCCCGGCGTGTTGCTGACTCGTTGGACTATAGTTTAGCAAATAAGAGAATCGTCGCAACTCACAACCGTTCATCGCACGACACCTCCTGTTATAAAGTTTAGCAAATAAGAGAATCGTCGCAACTCACAACACCTAAGACGCCGGTTAGGGAAAAACGAGGAGTTTAGCAAATAAGAGAATCGTCGCAACTCACAACCTACAACACATTAGGATCAGTAATTCGCTCAGTTTAGCAAATAAGAGAATCGTCGCAACTCACAACGTGTAGAGAATTTGCGGCACGCCGAGCATCAGTTTAGCAAATAAGAGAATCGTCGCAACTCACAACGGCGTGTCGCGTGGGTATTGTCGAGAAAGTTTAGCAAATAAGAGAATCGTCGCAACTCACAACGCAGGGCGGGCGTGTATCGCACATTAAGAGTTTAGCAAATAAGAGAATCGTCGCAACTCACAACCGTCCGGTATCGACACGCCGAACTTTTCCAAGTTTAGCAAATAAGAGAATCGTCGCAACTCACAACGCGGGCTTCGATAACCAAGCGGTCCACTACAGTTTAGCAAATAAGAGAATCGTCGCAACTCACAACTATGGCTCTCGTTGTTTTCGGAGGCGGTGTTAGTTTAGCAAATAAGAGAATCGTCGCAACTCACAACAGTACTGACCGTATTCAAGGCTTTATCTGTAGTTTAGCAAATAAGAGAATCGTCGCAACTCACAACTTATGGCTGATTTCAAACGACTCGATTTCAAGTTTAGCAAATAAGAGAATCGTCGCAACTCACAACGCGTCGCTGCTAAGTACCAGCAAAACGCCAGTTTAGCAAATAAGAGAATCGTCGCAACTCACAACCGACAGCATTGGTAAGAATGCGAAAAGTCAGTTTAGCAAATAAGAGAATCGTCGCAACTCACAACGAGTGGGTCTTTGAGCCAATCGAGATCAAGTTTAGCAAATAAGAGAATCGTCGCAACTCACAACACGTTGCCGGAAAGGACTTTGATAGTTTCGAGTTTAGCAAATAAGAGAATCGTCGCAACTCACAACTACCCATGTGTGACTCCTAGGATTTTATGAAGTTTAGCAAATAAGAGAATCGTCGCAACTCACAACCGGTTCGTATGAGGTTTCCGGCAGAGTCTAGTTTAGCAAATAAGAGAATCGTCGCAACTCACAACCGTCCAGGATTGTGAATTTCGAATTTTCGCGCGATATAATGCCTGTTGGCCCTCCGGTAGAAAAGAAAAATTATGGCAGCAACAGTTTCAAAAAGATTATCCACTTCGTTCGAGGGCGCTCTGGCGGGCGGCGGCGATCCGGCGACATCTCCGCTTTATGTTTTTGGGCCTTTCCTGAAATTGATCGTACTTGCCGGTGTTGCTCAGGTGACGTTTGGTGCGACAGTTTGGCTGGCCGTATTTACGGTCATTATGGTTTCGGCGATGTATCGCCAGGTGATGACCTGGGTTACGGATGGCAGCGGCGGCAGTGGGCTAGCGGAGGACGAATTTGGCAGTTGGGCTGTAAAGGTAAATGCGGGAATAACCGTCATTGAATACACGCTGACTTTTCTCGTCAGCATGGCCGCCCTCGTAACATTTATAGCAGATCGTTTTCCGGCTCTAAACGAAACGGTATTTCGCTTTCAATATCGGACGTTCCTGGCCATAGGCCTAAGTATTCTGACCGCATGGATAGTAAATCTAGGCCCAAAGGTGTCGGCCAGAGCGTTTGGACCGGCAACGGCTGCGGTTCTCGCGTTGCTGTGGATCATGATCTTCGCGACGATCTATCAGACGGGCTTTCATCTGCCGTCGATCGATTTCACCGCATTTTCGTTGGATCAAGTGAGTTTTGTTGAAAATGGTGAGCCAGCGAGATCTTCGTACCTAAATCTCACGCTCGGAGGTTACGCACGCATTCTCGCTTTGATGACCGGTATAGAAATATTCGCTAATCTCGTTGCCGCGTACGGTGGCAATCGTGCCGAACGCAGCCGAAAGGCGTTTGGCAGCCTGATCATCATCATGGGCACAACCGCCCTGACCATGCTCGTCGTCGGTCCGGCGATCCTCGCGATGTCCGACGTCAACGACACGCACGTATCCGTTTTCACGCAGACGATGGACAAGCTATTGCCCGCGTGGGCGTCGTATGGCGGAACGCTGATCGGTATCGCGGTTCTCCTTTCGGCCTGTGCTGCCGCTGCCCAGGGTATCCAAAATCTAATGCTAGGGCTAAGATACCGGCATTATGTTCCGGCGTCGATGGGGCAGCGGAATAAGCATGATGTGGCGGATCGCCCCGTCTGGATAATGCTTGTCCTGATCACTGTATGCTTTCTCCTTTTTGGAACGCACGAAGAAACCTACCTCGCTCTCTACGCCGCAGGCGTTTTCATCCTACTCAGCATGACGGGCTGGGCGGCTTCGAAACGGCTGTATCGCGATCTCGACAGGAAAAGATCCTCGAGTTATTTTTCTCTTGCCGGCACGATTATCGCCGCACTTTTGACGACCGGGGCCACACTTATCATCTTTGAGGAACGATTTTTCGAGGGTGCTTGGTCATACCTGGTTCTCGTTCCCGTTCTCTATTTTGTTTTCGATTTTTATCGTAAACGCCTGGGTTCCCCTCCGTCGGTCGAGGACCGGCTCGGGTCTATCATCTCGGAGCAACGTTACCTACCATTGTCTTTGCAGCAGGACGGCAAGAGCCGCGTGGTGTTTTCACAGATCGTCGTTCCCCTCAATGGTTCGTCACTCGCGGAGCAGGTGATCCCCGCAGCTCGATCCTTTGCACGCTCATTTGGTGCGGATCTCAGGATCGTTGCGGCACTCAAGAAGGAAAATGCCGACGTCGAGAATGTCAGAGAGTACCTCGACCTCGTTACCCGACTTATCACCGATGACGGCCTAAACGCCCATTATTCGATCCGCACGGGCGACGCGGCAACTGAGATCGACGGATTTGCCCGAGAAGGCGCAGCCGACCTGATAATGATGACCACACGCGGCAAATTTGCGGTGGATAATTTGATCACCGACAGCGTCGCAAAGCAGGTCGTCAAGAAAACGCTGACCCCGACGCTGTTGATCCGCCCGACGGACAACTGGCGCAGCCGGCGTTCTAAGTATAAGAATCTGCTGGTCGCTCTCGACGGTTCAGAGGCTGCCGAAACCGTCCTGCCATACATACGGACATTCTGCGGTCAATTTGGAAGCAAGGTACTGCTGCTTTCCGTGCCCGAAGGCTCCGAGTCTGAGAATTTTAAGGCGACTATCGAGCAATACCTAGACGACATCGCCAACGCCCTCCGCGAAGAGAAGATCGAGGTGCGCACCGACGTATCCGGCTCGGGCCCCGCGCGAACTATCCTTGCAGTCGCACAGGAAGAATCCATTGATCTAATTATGATGGCGTCGCACGGCCGCGGCGGCACCGGCCGCGACGCGATCCATCTCGGGAGCGTCACGGACAAGGTTGTCCAGGAAACCCAATGTCCTGTCTTTATCGTTCCGTTGACCCGCAGCGGCCCTATGTAGAAATGAAGAAAGCCGCAACAAACATCGATGAATATATTGCTGAGTTCCCGGCTGAGACTCAGAGGCTTCTGAACCAAATGCGCGAAACGGTTCGGTCCGCAGCTCCCGATGCCGAGGAAATCATCAGCTATGCGATTCCCAGCTATAGGCTCAATGGAATGCTTGTCCATTTCGCGGGGTATGCAAAGCATATCGGATTCTATCCCGGTGCTGGCGGCATCGCGGAATTTTCCGAAGAACTATCAGTCTATAAAACATCAAAAGGCACGGTACAGTTCCCGCTTGATCAACAATTGCCTTTGAAACTGATCACTAAGATCGTGAGATCTCGGGTAAAGCAAAATTTGGAGAAAACGAACTGATGCAAAAGGTCACAACCTTCATAATGTTTCAGGACGGCAGTCACGAAGCGATGAAATTCTACGCCTCGGTAATTCCAAATTGCCAAATCGTCTCGACAATGCCTGGACCGGACGGAAATGTCGCGGGCGGATCGTTCGAGATCGAAGGCCAGCGATTTAATTGCTACAACGCCGGACCGCATCCTAATTTCAACCTGACGCAGGCATTTTCCCTGATGATCGAGGCAAACACACAGGACGAGATCGATCTCTTGTACGAAGGCCTTAGCGAAGGCGGCGTACAACAGCCGTGCGGTTGGCTTGTGGACAAATTTGGCGTTTCCTGGCAGATCACGCCGCGAATGCTAATGGACTTCATCAGTGACGATGACCGGGAAAAGGCCGGACGCGTCACCGAAGCAATGTTCAAAATGACAAAAATAATCATTGCCGACCTCGAAGCTGCCGCCAAGGTAGCTTAGTACGGGACCGTGGAGGATAAAAGGTTTGGGAACGGTGGCCATTTTCTCGTATTCTCGGGCACCCGCTAATAGACTTTGGATCACGGCCACCGCCGAAAAACATTCTCAGCTATACTCTACTTCGTGAAGGAAATTTTTGCGGTAGTTGCAGCGATTTTGGCGGTCATCGGCAATGTTCCGTACCTTGTCGACATATTTCGCGGCCGAGTCCAGCCCCACGCCTACACCTGGTTCGTCTGGACTCTGGTAACGGGCATCGTATTCTTTGGCCAATTGGCAAAGGGAGCTGGCGTCGGAGCGTTACCCACTGCGGCCTCGGGCGTGTTCACATTGTCGATCTTCATCTTATCTTTGAAGCATGGCTTTAAACACATCGCGGCCATTGATACCGTATTCCTCGCGCTTGCACTTCTAGGTCTTATTCCATGGATCCTGACCAATGATCCTACGATATCTGTTGTGATCGCGGTCAGCATCGATCTGATCGCATTTATGCCCACGCTGCGCAAAACTTGGATCGAACCGACGACCGAGACGCCCCTTCTCTACTCAATGAATGTGCTGCGTCATGTCCTTGCCCTATTCTCAATGCAGGCCTACAACGTGGCGACAGTGCTCCATTCGGTAGCAATGGTCGCCACCAACACAGCGATGACGATCTTGATCGTTACTCCCAGACCCAAAAAGGGACCTCATCAATAGGCTTGTCCACGTCGAAAGATTCAACTCATGATCAACGACGCCATGACCTGACAGAAAAAAGGCACGAGATGAGATATTCCATTTCGTGCCTTTCGTGTTTTTCGCGGTCGTTGTTTCTTATCCCTTTGCCTTTTTCACTTCCTCGATCATCACCGGCACCGCCTCAAAAAGGTCACCGACGATGCCGTAGTCTGCGATATCAAAGATCGGTGCTTCCGAGTCTTTGTTGATCGCAACAATGGTTCCAGCGTTTTTCATTCCAACAATATGCTGGATAGCACCGGAAATGCCTAGGGCAATATAGAGCTTCGGAGCGACGGTTTGTCCGCTCGATCCGATCTGTCGGTCGATCGGCAGCCAATCGCTGTCACAGATCGGCCTCGACGCAGCCATATCAGCTCCCAACGCATCCGCAAGCTGCTGTGCGAGGGCGATATTCTCTTGTGACTTGATACCCCGGCCAACGGCGACGATTATCTCGCTCTTTGTCAGATCCACCGAAGCCTTGGCTTCCTGAAACGGTGCTTCGGGGGTCATGCGGATATCGCCGACCGGGACATCCATCGTTTCAACTGCCGCACTTCCCGTTTCTGCCGCATCGCCACGGAAGGCGCCAGATTGGAAGGTGACAAAATACGGGGCGTCGCCGCCGATGGTCACATCTGCGTCGAGTTTGCCTAGAAAGATCCTTCGTGTCAGAACAAGCTTGCCGCCGTCCACACGGTAGCGAATACAATCGCCAACAACCTCACGTCCGAGCCGAGCCGCCACTTTCGGTGCAAAATCCCGCACCTGATACGTGTGTGACATTACGACATACTTCGGATTCGTCGCCTTTATCACCTGTTCCCAAGCGTCCGCGTAACCATCCGGCGTGTACGTCCCAAGCTTGTCGTTCTTCGCGACGATAACCTTTTCCAGATCATATCCGGCGATCTCTTGTGCGAGAGCACAATCTTTGTCACACGGTAGAACTGCCGAAACCTTGAGTCCAAGTTCTTTTCCGATCGACTGTGCGGCCGTGATCGCCTCGAGCGATGTCTTGTTGAGGACGCAATCTTTGTGTTCGATAAATACGAGGATCATATTACGCGTACCTCCGTCTTGAATTTTTCAACCAACTCGACCGCTCCGGCTTTCGCGTCACCGTTGCCGAGGAGTTGTGTTTGCTTGGTCTTCAAAGGCATATAGACCTTCTCGATCTTTGCGGCGGAAGCAAACGCCTCGATCGACGGCGTAACCTCGCGAACTTCCTTGCTCTTCGCAGCCATGATTCCTTTTAGCGAAGCGTATCTGATCTGCGAGATGCCCGATTGGATCGTCAACAACGACGGCAGCTTATACGTAAACCATTGATACCAGCCGCTTTCGAGTTCGCGTTTTACACGGAGTGTTTCGCTTAGGCTCTCGCGGTCAACTTCGATGACAATCGTCGCATGCGGTATTCCGAGCAGTTCGGCAAGTATCACGCCTGTCTGGCCATAGCTCGCATCATCAGATTGCAAGCCGGTGAAAACAAGATCTGCATTCTCTTCGCGAATGGCGTCGGCGATCGCATTGGCGATCTGATATGCAGAAAGCGATTTGCTGTCTTCAACCACAACGTGGATCGCTCGATTCGCTCCGCGAGCGAGTGCGTCCTTGATCACAGTCTTTGCTCCCGCCGGTCCGAGCGTACAAACAACTACTTCACCCTCACCTTTGGCTTCAACCGTCCGAAGAGCTTCCTCGAGCGCATATCCGTCCGACTCGTTTGTCTGTTGGGCTACGTCAGCCTCGTTTATCCATTTTTCGTCGCCGGCAATGCGGAGCACCGCATCTTTGTTGGCGACTTGCTTCATCAAGACAATAATTTTCATAATTCACAAATGAATGACCGTTCATTCATATTCTAAAAGAAAAGAGCCTCGAATCAAAATCATCCAAGCTCCGTCCACGTTATTCAGAATATCTCTTGAAGATCAAACAAGCATTCGTACCGCCAAACCCGAAGTTATTAGACAACACATGCTCAACCGTCGCTTCACGTGCTGAGTTCGGTACGTAATCGAGATCACAATCGGGATCGGGAAATTCGTAGTTAATGGTCGGCGGCAGTTTGTTCTCCATCAAAACCTTGACCGAAAAGACGGCTTCAAGACCACCAGCCCCCCCGAGAGCGTGTCCCGTCATCGACTTGGTCGAGCTAACGGGAATGTTGTATGCGTTATCGCCAAAAACCTTCTTGATCGCGAGTGTCTCAAACTTATCGTTATATGGCGTCGATGTTCCGTGAGCGTTGATATAGCCGATCTGCTCTGGTTCAAGCCCGGCATCTTTCAACGCCCGTTGCATGACCCTTATCGCTCCAGAACCGGTCTCATCAGGCATGGTTACATGAAACGCGTCGCCGCTCATGCCATAACCAACGATCTCGGCAAGAATATTCGCACCGCGGGTCTTCGCAAATTCGAGTTCTTCAAGGATCATCAGCCCGGCCCCTTCGCCAATGACAAATCCATCGCGTTTGAGGTCAAATGGCCTCGAAGCATGCTTCGGATCATCATTTCGCGTCGAAAGTGCTCGCATTGAGGCAAATCCGGCAACGGACATCGGCGTGATCGCACTTTCGGCCCCGCCGCAGATCATAGCATCGGCGTCACCACGCTCGATCAGGCGAAAACTGTCACCGATCGCGTGAGCTCCTGCTGAACAGGCAGTCGCGGTCGCGGAATTCGGCCCCTTGGCCCCGTGCCGTATCGAAACGTTCCCTGACGCAAGATTAACTATCGCAGAGACGATAAAGAACGGCGAAACACGATCTGGGCCGGATTTGAGCAGCTTTTCATGCTCGCGTTCGATGGCCCAGAAATCACCGATACCGGAACTGATATAGGTCCCGACCATTTCGGCGTTGGACTCATCGATCACCAGGCCGCTGTGCTTCATCGCCTCGTCTGAGGCAGCCAAAGCGAAATGCGTAAAGGCCCCCATTCGACGAGCTTCCTTTTTATCAAGGAAATCAAGCGGATCGAAATTCTTGACCTCGCAAGCGAATTTTGCCGAAAACTTCTCAGCGTCGAACTTCTTTATGTAATCGGCCCCGTTCTCGCCATTCATCAACGCGCTCCAAGTTGAAGGCACGTCATTTCCGATCGCCGTAACCAAACCGAGTCCTGTAACAACTACTCGACGTTTCATAACAGTCAGTGGTCAGTGAACCGTGGTCAGTGGTCAGTGGTCAGCTTTTTGGTACAAGCGATCTCAATCGCTTTGAGCCAGCATTGCTAAAAAGTGGACAGTGGTCATCTATTGCAGACCACTGACCACTGACTTCCGACCACTAGCAGCTAGGCAGCTTTATGCTGCTCAACATACGCGTACGCGTCGCGAACGCCTTGGATCTTCTCAGCGTCTTCGTCCGGAATTTCGATATCAAATTCCTCTTCGAAACGCATCACAAGCTCCACAAGGTCTAGCGAATCAGCACCGAGATCTTCGATAAAGCGTGCGTTTTCAGTGACTTCCGCTTCGTCGACCCCGAGTTCATCCACAATGATCTGTTTGATCTTATCCTGTACTTCTGACATAAGTTCTCCTTTGATTTATAGGGATTCTAAAGTATTGCTTAAACTTTCACTGTCTTCAATATTACAATAATTTGCGTCACGGTCTATCTGCCGCACAAGCCCTGTTAACACTTTGCCCGGGCCGACCTCGATAAATTTCGTCACCCCGGCAGATCGCATCTGCTCGACCGAGCTTAGCCAACGCACGGGTGACGACACCTGCTCCGTTATTTTTACGGCGACCAAAGCAGGGTCCCGATTCGTTTCCGCATCGACATTATGAACTATCGGAAATGAAAAGGCTTCGTAACTCAATTTTGCTAGGTCAACCGCCAACCGTTCCTGAGCGGGCATCATAAGTGCACAGTGGAAAGGTGCGGATACGTTCAATTTAATCGCGCGCTTTGCACCTTTTGCTTTCAATATCTCACACGCACGGTCGATGGCCTCGGCGTTGCCCGCGATCACGACCTGCGAGGGCGAATTAATATTCGCTGGGCTGCAAACTTGACCCTGTGCTGCCTCGGCACATCCCTCATTGATCGATTCTAGATCCAAACCAAGTATCGCCGCCATTGCTCCGACGCCAACCGGGACAACCTCCTGCATATACGTGCCTCGGCTTCGAACCGTTCTAACAGCGTCAGCAAAATTCAGTACCCCGGCGGCAACGAGAGCAGAATACTCGCCCAAGCTGTGCCCCGCCACCATGTCCGGTTCGGGCATTCCGGCTTCGCGAGCAGCTCGGTAAGCCGCAAGGGACGCTGTCAACATTGCCGGCTGCGTATTCGCCGTTAGTTGCAGATCAGCCTCGTCGCCCGAGAAACACATCTCGGATAGCGAAAAACCAAGGGCGTCATCCGCCTCTTCAAAGACCTCGCGGGCCACCGAAAAATTGTCAAAGAGGTCTCTGCCCATACCAATAGACTGAGAACCCTGTCCTGGAAAAATAAGTGCTGTCTTAGCCATTCAATCCAAAATCTAAAATCGAATGACCGTACCGCCCCACGTCACCCCACCGCCAAAGGCGGTCAGCAATACGAGCGAGCCTTCTTTAATGCGTCCGGACTGGATACATTCGTCCATCGCGATCGGGATCGACGCGGACGAGGTATTTCCCATCTCGGCAATGTTCGAATACACCTTTTCTTCCGGAACATTCAGCCGCGATGCGACCGCGTCCGTAATTCGCTGATTCGCTTGATGAGGAATTACGATGTCCACATCATCAACCGTATAGCCCGATTTCGCCAGCATCTCGGCAGAAATATCGGCCATCGACCGAACTGCGACCTTAAACAACTCGTTGCCGCGCATCTTAAAGAAGTGGTCGCCGTTGGCTATGGTTTCATGAGTCGAACCGAGCTTGGTACCACCGCCCGGGCAAAACAATTGCTCTTCGTAACGCCCGTCGGACTTGATCTTCGTAGCGAGAATCCCCTTCCCTTCCGGCACGGGGCCGAGAACGGCCGCACCGGCTCCATCGCCAAATATTACACAGGTTCCGCGATCTGTGTAGTCAACGTACTTCGTCAAAACCTCGGCGCCGATAACTAGTGCATATCGGATCTGTCCGGTTTTTATCATCGACTCGACCATCGTCAAGCCATAAATAAAACCTGAACACGCGGCAAACACGTCCATTCCAGCCGCGTTGACGGCACCTATCTGAGCCTGGATGAGAGCCCCCGTTGACGGCATTATCTGGTCCGGCGTGGTGGTCGCACAGACGATAATGTCGATATCCTCTGGCGTCAGTCCCGCACGCTCGATTGCCTGCAAAGCCGCCTTGGTACCGAATTGTGATGTGTATTCGTTGTCAGCGGCCTTGTGACGCTGCTTGATGCCGGTGCGCGAAGTTATCCATTCATCGCTGGTCTCGACGATCTTTTCCAGATCGGCATTTGTCAAAACGCCTTCCGGGTAAGCGTGTCCCATCCCGATGATGCCCGCGTTGGTCATAAGTAATGAGCTTCGAATTATAGAAGTCTTAGGTCAACTTTCAACTCTAGAAACTTCTTTACTCTACAAACTGCTATTCGGAATCTTTGACGTCAATGATCTTGCGGCCCTTGTACATACCGGTCTTGGGATCGATGCGGTGCGGTTGCTTTGCTTCGCCCGAGTCCTTATCGGTGTAGAACTGCGGCACAACCAGAGCGTCATGGGCACGACGCGTACGCGTACGCGAATGTGAATGTCTTCGTTTCGGATTTGGCATTTTTACCTCTAACACGCCAGGATTAGGCCTGACTACTTCAAATTCTTGAGAGCCGCCCATCTCGGGTCGATCTCGTCTTTCTCGCAACTACAATCTATCAAATTACGGTTCCCACCGCATTGCGGACACAGTCCTTGGCAATCCTCTCTACAAAAGATCTGCTCTGGAATAGCGAGCAGCAACTGCTCGCGAACAACCTCTCTTAGATCAATCTGCCCCTCAGTGAGAAGGGATTCGTCCAAATTTTCAATGTTGACCTCGGCATCGTCCTGCGTATCTTCTTCGCTCGAGTCAACAAAAATATCATCAAAAGCAATATCGAACGGCATCGAGATCCGTTCGAGGCACCGCGTGCATCTAACTGTCGAATCGGCCTTTATCGTTCCCTGAACCTCGGTTCGCGTACCATCACGAGTGATCTCAGCCTTCAAATTCACCAGTCCCGTGAGCATAGCCCCGCCATCGAGATCGATCTCATCGGCCGCAAAAGCCGCTTCGACCATCTTCGACAATTTTCCCACACTGTCCAGATCGATGATCATTGTCAAATAAATTGCCTTTCGCTCAACTAGTAGTCCAAAAAGGCAAAAGTGTAATTATAGCTTTTGCGGTGCGGGTGTCAAACAAAAGAGGCAGTTAAAGAGACCCCGACCCGATGGCGTCATAAATTGACCTAAAACCCCGATCGCCAAGCAATTTTGCCAGGCCCCCCAGAACGTCGCGAGCAAAGGTTGGCCCGCCATAAACGAATCCCGTATATGCCTGAACAAGCGATGCCCCGGCAGTGATCTTTTCGAATGCGTCCTCCGCAGTGAAAACACCGCCGACGCCAACTATCGGTAACGAGCCATTCGAAAATCGGTAGATCGTTGAAATGACCTCGGTCGCTCTGGTTCCCAACGGCCGCCCGCTCAGACCTCCCGCCCCAAGTTCAGCCACACCCCTCGTTGCCAAGCCATCGCGCGAAATGGTTGTGTTGGTGGCAATGATCCCGTCGATCTTATGACCCTGGCAGACATCGACCGCAGACTCGATCTCGCCGTCCGACAGGTCGGGAGCGATCTTTACCAACAACGGTTTTCGACCGAGTTCGCCATTTCGTTTCTGTAATCCGCCGAGCAACTCGTCGAGGCTGTCCGCCCGTTGGAGTTCACGAAGGTTTGGAGTATTTGGCGATGAAATATTTACCGCAATGTAGTCGGCGACGGGATGGACTATATCGAGGCAAGCCAGATAGTTCTCAACTGCTTCCTCGTTCGGAACATCCTTATTCTTGCCGATATTTACCCCGACGACGCACTTTCGATCAAGTTTCGCCAGTCTCGCCGCAACCTTTTCGGCACCTTCGTTATTAAATCCAAGTCGATTTATCAATGCCCGATCCTGCGGAAGGCGAAAAAGTCTCGGTTTCGGATTTCCCGGTTGCGGACGAAAGGTCAAGGTCCCGACCTCTACAAATCCGAAACCGAGACGCGAAAGATGTTCGACCGCGACGCCGTTCTTATCAAATCCAGCCGCGACCCCAATGGGATTTGCAAATCGGAGCCCGAACCGCTCGATCGACCCAAGACCACCAGCAGTTGGATCGCAATAGAATGGCGATGCCAGCCCCATTTTGAGAGCCTTCATCCCGAACTCGTGGGCCCGTTCGGCATCCAACGCGAACATCGCGGGCCGTATGATCTTTTCCCAAAGCTTCGACATTGTTGAATTGATTTTAGTTAAAGCCGCCACTTATCCAAACTTCTGATAACAAACTTTGAACTTTCCGCATCCCTTTGCTACGATTTGCAACGAATGGGAGACGAGATCAAGTTGGTAGAAAAGTCGCGGATCATGGATTCGACGGCGATCAATCGTGCACTGCGGCGACTGGCGATGGAGATCGCGGAAAAAAATCAGGGTGCGGAAGATCTGTACCTTGTCGGCATACGCCGCCGCGGCGTCCCGCTTGCTGAGCGAATCCGTGACAAGATCGAGTCGATCGAGGGCGTTAAGCCGATGTACGGCATCCTCGACATTACTCTCTATCGCGACGACCTCTCGACCGTCGGTGCAAATCCTGTCGTCAACCGAACAGAGTTGGAGGATGACATCAACGGGAAGCACATCGTTCTGATTGACGACGTACTCTATACAGGCCGGACGATCCGTGCCGCAATGGACCAACTCATGGACTTTGGCCGCCCAAAACGCGTGCAGCTCGCGGTTCTTGTCGATCGTGGGCGCGAGCATCGCGAGCTACCGATCCAAGCGGACTTTATCGGAAAATTAGTGCCGACAAAGCAGACCGAGATCATAAAGGTTATGCTCAAGGAGTTTGATGATGTTGAGGCGGTGGGCATTTTTGAACGACCGTAGAAATGCGGATCGCGAATTGCGGACTGCGGATTTCATAAGATGACTCAGGATGAACTCAAAATGCGTACCAGAGCGTTCGCCTTGAGAATCATCAAGTTGGTTGAAAGCTTCCCCAAAACTTATCTTGGCAAACATGTTGGTGGACAGCTCATTCGGTCGGGAACATCGGTTCCGGCAAACTATCGTGCTGCATGCCGAGCAAGATCGAATGCGGATTTCATTGCCAAAATGGGCATCGTCGAAGAAGAAGCAGACGAATCGGCCTTTTGGATCGAACTTTCGGTCGAAACACAAATGACGCGACCAGAACTCGTTGCGGATCTACTGGACGAAGCCAATCAACTGGTCGCCATCGTCGTCTCATCGATCAACACTGCGAGAGGGAGGAAGCGTTAACTTTGGAATCAGAAATCCGCAATCCGCAATCCGCAATCCGCAATCTCGAGAAACCTTTTCGCCGACGAGACTTACTTGGCATCCGCGATCTGACCGCCGCGGAAATAAAAGGCATTCTCGACACGGCTGAAAATTTTAGCGAGATATCGACCCGCGAGGTAAAGAAAGTGCCGGCCTTGCGGGGCAAGACCGTAATTAACCTCTTCTTCGAATCTTCGACACGAACCCGAACCTCATTTGAACTCGCAGCGAAACGCCTCTCGGCCGATGCTGTTAACATCAGCGTAGCGTCATCGAGCGTCAGCAAGGGCGAGACGCTGCTCGACACCGCGATGAATCTGGACGCGATGGCGCCTGACTGCATAGTCG
>JBATDM010000090.1:0-3404 GCA_049663465.1 Pyrinomonadaceae bacterium | reverse complement strand
CCGGCACCTCGCCCGAACGCACCGAGCTGGTTGCCGGCGGAGCAACAGCGGTAACGGGACTGTTGCTGGAACTCGTGATCGGCGATTTTAGCGTTGAACCTGCCGCCCCAATGATGCTCCATTCCTTTTTAAAAAGATCCAAAACTGTTCTTACATTCTCGGCGCAAGCCAGATAAACGGACCATTCGTCTCTGCCGGTCTCGTTGCAGGTTTGTAAAACCTTTCCTCCGCCAATGACCTGCCATGATTTCGCCCCGGATTGACGATAGATAGTCTCGGGAACGAGCGTACCCATCGCGGCGACACGAACTTCTGTCACGTCCATTCCCTTTGCTTGAGCAAAGGTATTTATCTGCAAAAAGGCCAACACGGACAGAGCCAATAATGTTAGCAGTGATTTTCTATAGATCTTGTTCATAATTCCTCCTGTTCATTTGATTTTTGAGTTTCGAATCTTGGTAGTTCCGATAACTCGAACTACTGCCCAACCGTCCGGGCGTTGATGCTATTTGCGTTAGCCAATTTCAGTCGCTGGGATTTCACCATGATTTCTAGCGATGCCTCGTCGATCGCTCCCGGAACTATCTGGTCGCCGATGATATAGGCTGGTGTTCCGTTAAGATCTAGAGCCCCTGCCAGACGTTGATTGCGATCAAGTTCCTCGTCAAGTTTCGGATCGGCCATGTCTTTTTGGAGTTTGGCGTAGTTGATTCCCAATCGCTTCGCAATTTCCGGAAACGCTTCCTCACCGCTGGTTTCCGAAGCAAAAAGGGCATTGTGAAACTCAACGTATTTCCCCTGGCGTGCGGCGGCGTGTGCGGCTTTGGCGGCTGAAAATGACTGTGGGCCCATGATAGGAAACTCTTTGTAAATGATCCGAACGTGGGGATCATTAGCCGCCAAGGTTTGTAGATTGGGCAATGTTTTTCTGCAGTACCCGCAGTAATAGTCAAAAAATACAACAACCGTCACGTCGCCCGAGCGATTACCACCGATCGGTGATGCTGGATCAGAATAAATATCCGTCTTTAGCTCCGCCATAGCAGCAGCCGCCCGTTCCTGCTTTTCCTTTTGCTCAAAAGCGGCCAGAGCCTGCATCGCGTCGCGGATCACCGTCGGATTATTCAATAGGTAGTTGCGGATTATCTTCTCGACCGCTCCGGTTTCAACATCGACCGGAGCGAGGAGTGCACCGCTCGGTTTTGTGTCTTTTGCCATAAGCGGTTTTTCCTGCCCAAAGGCATTTCCCGCCACCAAAACAATGCCCATTACTAACGTCGTGAAAAGGCCTTTCACTACAACTTTTGATTCGTTCGTCATCTTTTTACTCTCCCGATCAACTAGATTTTGAGAAGCTGTCTTAAAAAATCCCTTCCCTACCCATCTAAACGTGGTTTTTGACGGGAACGTATCATCGACCCGTATTTTTCTGACGATGATTTTGGGTTATGATAGAAACATCACCTAAATTCAGGCAGATACATATGGACAGGGGCGATTCGCATCAGGTTACCCGACTACTCATCCAGTGGAGCGACGGCGACCAATCAGCTTTGGACGACCTGATGCCGATCGTTTACGACGAGCTTCGGTTGATGGCAAAGCGGTTCATGCGGCGGCAGGACAGCGGCCACACCATGCAAACGACTGAGTTGATCCATGAGGCCTATTTGAAGCTTTTGGGAAATCAAGAAAAGGACTGGAAAAACCGGGCTCATTTTTTCGGCGTCGCCTCACAGGCAATGCGACATATTCTGGTCGATTATGCCCGCTCGAAACAAAGTCAACGGCGGGGAGGACAAAGACAAAGGGTCACTTTGGCCGAGAGTATGTTTGTTTCGAACGAGCGCTCTGACGAGATTGTCGCTCTTGATGATGCTTTGTCCAGACTATCCAAATTGGACGATCGAAAGGGACGCGTGGTCGAGATGAAATTTTTCGGTGGCTTGAACCTCGATGAGATCGCCGAGGTCCTGAAAGTTTCAATAATCACGGTCAAGAGAGATTGGAGTTTCGCACGAAATTGGCTCCTAAAGGAGATCTCGCAGGGTTCACTCTCTGCCGGTAATAATGAATCCGGAAAGATTTAGAAAAATCGAAGAGATCTACCATGCTGCGTTGGAGGTCACGCCCGAGGACCTTTCGGAATTTCTTGATAAAGCATGCGGCAGCGACCTTGAACTCGGACGAGAGGTCAAGACGATGCTTCTCTTTGAAGAGAGCCCCGCCAGTCTGCTAGACAATTCTCCCGAAGACATCGCTGCTGGGATGTTCTCCGAACAAGAAACTATTGACAAATACGTAGGCAAGGTGATCGGGCGATACCGGGTCGAAAAGATCCTCGGCGAAGGCGGAATGGGTACTGTCTGTCTTGCCTACGATACCCGACTCGCTCGTCCGGTCGCTCTTAAGATATTGCCGTCAGAGATGGTCGCGAATAATGACCGTGTACAGCGGTTTATGCACGAGGCCCGTGCCGCCTCTGCACTAAATCATCCCCACATTTCAACCGTTTACGAGATCGACGAGATCAGGGACGAGAACGGCGAGATCATACACTTCATTTCGATGGAGTTTATCGACGGCAAAACCCTCGATAAGTTGATCTATACCGACAAGGTCCCGGCGGCCGAACTTCTTACCTATCTATCGCAAGTTGCCAATGGACTTGCAAAAGCTCATGCGGCGGGCATTGTCCATCGAGACCTCAAACCCGAGAACATCATGGTCACGAGTGACGGTTATGCAAAGATCCTCGATTTCGGACTGGCCAAGCTCACCGACACCGAGAACACACTCAGCAGCTTACAGCAGCACAAATCGCGGCCGGGAGTTATCTTAGGAACCCTGGGCTACATGTCACCCGAACAGGCTCAGGGGAGATCCGAGATCGATGAGCGGTCCGATATTTTCGCATTCGGCTGCATCTTGTACGAGGCGTTGACGAGAACAAAGGCTTTCGAAGCAGAGACGACAATTGATGCTCTTCACCAAATCGTTCATGCCCAGCCTAAATCGATAAGATCGCTCGAACTAAACCTGCCGGATGAACTGGTTGACCTTATCGATAAATGCCTCGAAAAAGACCCAAAAAGCAGATTCCGGGACGCGGGTCAGATCGCTTCCCTCATTAATCAGGTGCCAAGGGAGCAACTTTCTGGTAAAGAGCGAAGCGACAATCATGGAAACGAGAAAACAAGATCTTTGCATGGATTAGCCACCCGAGGACGCACTTCGCGGAGCCATTCCGGGCATCGCCGTCAAGTAACAGTCATGCTCGTCGATGCCTCGGCGATCTCCGAAAGACTTGAGCATCTCGATCCCGAAGTTTTCTCACCGATCATGGAAGGACTCCGGGAGCTCGTCGTAGACGTAACCATCGCCGGTGGGGGCAAGATCGGCGA
>JBATDM010000089.1:0-167486 GCA_049663465.1 Pyrinomonadaceae bacterium | reverse complement strand
GCCCGAGGCGGTCGACGTGTAGCTGCCGGTCGCCCCGTCAGAGGCCCTTGTTATAGTGCCTTTGACGAGCCGCGACGAGATAGCCTTCACCCTCTTTTCACCGCCGAGGGACCTGTTTGCCTGGCTGATCACCTTGGATGCGGATTGACCGTAAACGAGCGAAGAAGCAGTAAGCACGAAAACAAGCAAGAATATCTTTTTCATATGAATTCCAATTACAAACCAACACGATGCTGTCCATAAAGAAAAATGCGGCCGAAATACAAACGGCCGCAAATTCTTTGGATGTAAGAGATCGACTTCGCGTTCGCGGGCAACTAGCCGAAAATATTCCGAACCTTGTCCATAAACGATTCGTCTGAAAAATCGGCATCTTCGATCTCGGAAAGCTGTTCGAGGAGTTTTCGCTGATCTTTGGTCAGCGTTTTTGGCGTAACTAGCGAGACAGCGACGAACAGGTCGCCTTTGCCGCGGCCGCCAAGATTTGGCATGCCGTGATTCTTGATGCGAAAGATCGTGCCGGTCTGCGTCCCAGCCGGTATTTTCAGCTCCTCTTCACCGTCGAGCGTTCTTACGGTTATGTCCGCCCCAAGCGCGGCCTGTGCGAAAGTGATCGGTGCGACCGAGTAAAGATTCTCACCTTGCCGCTCGAAATTGTCGTGTTCGCGAACGTGTATGACGATGAAGAGATCGCCAGCCGGACCGCCGTTTACGCCGGCCTCACCTTCGCCGGTAACCCGCAGCCTCGATCCTGTTTCAACGCCAGCGGGTATCTTGATCTCGATATTCTTTTCTTTTTCGACGCGGCCCGCACCGCGACACGTCTTACACGGCGATTTGATGATCTGCCCCTTACCCTGACAGTTTGAACATGTCCGCATCACGCTGAAAAAGCCCTGCTGATAGCGCGTCTGGCCGCTGCCTTGACATGTAATGCACGTCTCCGCCTGCGTACCCTTTTCAGCGCCGACGCCGTCGCATTCGCCGCACGATTCGAGTCGCGGAATGCGTAGTTTTTCGTCCTTGCCTTTAGCCGCGCTTTCCAGCGTTATCTCAAGGTCGTATCTCAGATCCGAGCCGCGCTGAACCGTAGTGCGTCGTCCGCCCCGGCCGCCGAACATGTCGCCGAATCCGAACATATCGAAAATATCATCGATATTCGAAAATCCCTGATCAAAGCCGAATCCACCCGCACCGGCACCGACGCCCTGATGGCCAAATCGGTCATACGCCGCTCGCTTCTGAGGATCGGACAAGACAGCGTATGCCTCCGCAGCTTCTTTGAACTTTTCCTCTGATGCCGCATCGCCGGGATTTTTGTCCGGGTGATGCTGCACTGCTAGAGACCGGTACGCCTTCTTGATCTCGACCTCAGTCGAGGTCTTGGTAACACTTAGTATTTCGTAATAGTCGCGTTTACTCATTTTTTAGTAATTTCAAATTCCAGATCTGAAATTTCAAAAGCGCCAGCTCAAAAAATATGAACTGGCGCATTGGTATTTTGCGATATTTGCCGACTTTTCTCAAGTATCCGATCTGTCTGCCCGAAGGCAAGCCCTTAAGGAACCTAAAAATTAGGCCATCGAAAGCATTGCCGCCGTGATACGGTTGGCCGCGCTCTCTACTTTGTCGAGCTGCACCTTGATCTCGCCGAGGCTGGCGGTCGATACCATTTCGTCAGCCTCATTTAGTACACCATTTATCTCTTGTTGCTGGTTGAGTTCGAAAGATTTGCCAACTTCCGCCATCGCCCGCCGGGCGTTACGGATCAGGGAATCGAGGCGATTGCGTTCGACAATAAGCTCCTTTTCATCGCGGTCCTTCTCGATTGAAGTTTCGGCTTCAATGATGAGCCGCTCGATCTCGTCGGGAGCGAGCCCTGACGAAGGTGTGATCTGGAGCGCCTGTTCGAGGCCGGTCATCTTGTCCTTTGCGGAAACGCTCACGATGCCGTTTGCGTCGATCTCGAACGAAACATCGACCTGCGGAACACCGCGCGGTGCCGGCGGGATTCCGACCAGCTCAAATTTTGCCAGGCTGCGATTTGCGCTTGCGATCTCGCGTTCGCCCTGCAGAATGTGGATCTCGACCGACTGTTGGTTATCGACGACCGTTGTAAAGGTCATCGTATTTTTGAGCGGGATCGTCGAGTTTCGAGAGATCAATTTAACGAACAGGCCGCCGCGCGTCTCTAGGCCCAGGCTGAGCGGCAGCACGTCGAGAAGCACGATGTCCTTAATGTCGCCGGTCAAAACACCGCCCTGGATCGACGCACCCATCGCGACAACTTCGTCTGGGTTGATCTCAGACGAAGGTTCTTTACCGAAGACTTCGGTAACTGTGCGGGTGATTATCGGCGAACGTGTCTGGCCACCGACGAGGATGACCTTATCAATGTCTGTCGGCTGCAGTTTTGCGTCCCAAAGGGCTTTTTGACAAGGCTCGACGGAAGATTCGACAAGGTCCTGAACAAGCTCTTCGAATTTTTCGCGTGATAGCGTTGCGTTGATATGCTTTGGCCCGGACGGGTCGGCCGCGATGAATGGCAAGCTGATATTCGTCTCGGAAACGCTCGACAGTTCGCATTTTGCACGCTCGGCAGCTTCTTTTAGACGCTGAAGAGCAAGCCGGTCGCCCTTCAGATCAATACTATGGTCGTTCTTAAAGTTCTCGACCATCCACTCGATGATCCGTTGGTCAAAATCTTCGCCGCCGAGAAATGTATTACCGGACGTCGATAGAACCTCAAAAACACCATCGCTGATCTCGAGGATCGAGATATCAAACGTGCCGCCGCCCAGATCATACACAGCGACCTTTTCGTTCTTGTTCTTGCCGAAACCATATGCGAGGGCGGCAGCAGTGGGCTCATTGATAATTCGCTCTACTTCGAGTCCGGCGATCTTGCCCGCGTCGCGGGTCGCCTGACGCTGCATATCGTCAAAATACGCGGGAACGGTGATGATCGCCTCGGTGATTTTGTCACCGAGGAATTCTTCTGCTGCGTGCTTTAGCCGCTGCAAAACGATCGCCGAGATCTCGGGCGGGCTGTAAATGCGGTCGAGCACTCGGATGTGGGCATCGCCGTTTGGGGCCTTTACGATCTCAAAGGGCACGTTCTCGCGCATCTTTTCGACCTCAAGTGCGTCAAATTTACGACCGATCAGGCGTTTAACGGCGTACAGCGTATTTGCCGCATTGGTCACGGCCTGGCGCTTGGCGATCTGGCCGACGAGACGCTCATCCTTGTCCGTAAAACCGACGACCGACGGTGTCGTCCGTCCGCCTTCCTTATTCGAAATTATCTGCACCGCCCCGCCTTCGAGAACGGCTACACAACAGTTCGTCGTGCCCAGATCGATGCCTATTACTTTGCCCATATTGTTGAGTTCCTTGTACTACTTTCGAGGTAGGTGCTGACTATTCCGCTTCGGGAGACAAAGCTTCGGGGGATTCTGGAGGAAGAGAGTTCTCTGGCGGGATGGTATCTACATCAATGCCCGGATCTTCATTCAAGGGAGCTGGCCTCGGGCCGTTCTTGCCCGCGACGACACGGACCATCGAATGACGTATCACCCGATTGCCGATCCGGTACCCGCGGAGCATCTCGTCAATTATTGTGTTTGTCGGGAGATCATCGCTTTCTTCTGTTGAGACGGCCTCGTGGAAATTCGGGTCAAACATCTCACCGACCGTCTTGATCGGTTCGACGCCCATGCCTGCGAAAACCTCGTTTACCTGCTGATTGACCAGCACGATCCCATTGTAAAATTGTTCAAATCCAGCCCTACGCTCATCTGGGAGCTTTTCGGCGGAATCGAGGGCACGGTCAAGGTTGTCGAGCACCGGCAGCATCTGCGACGCCAGATTGGTGATCTGATCGATAAATGCTCCGCGCCGTTCACGGTCCATCCGGTATTTGAAATTCTCAAAATCCTTAAGCCGGCGGTCACTTTTCTCCTGAACCTCATTACGATCGGCCCGAAGCCCGGCCATGCGCTCATTGAGCTTTTTGATCTCTTGTTCGAGCGCGTAGATCCGCGTTTTTGATCCCGAAGGCAGTGTTTGAATAGCCGTCGGCGCCCCAGTTGCTGCCGTAGCGACAGGCAATTCCTGTTGGACAAAGTCGGGCAGTTCGATACCGTCAAGGTCAGAGTCCTCGATCTCGATCGTCATATCAGCGGTGATATGCAGATCTTTCTCTTTGGCCTCGAGTTGCTTGATGAAATCGTCAACCGACGACATCGAATCCATATCGATCTCGACGGGCGAGTTCTCGGGCTTGGGGATGTGTTCTTTTTGGTTCATCTGACAGCAGTTGGCGAGAAACAACAACCACGGGGCTAATTTTTTGAAATATCGACCGACATCATTCTCTCAAGAGTGCGGGCGACATAGCTGACGATCGATATCATTCGGGCGTATTCGATCCGGGTTGGCCCGAGTACGCTGAGTGTTCCGACCGCCGAACTGTTGCCGATGCGGTATGGGGCCGATATCAGCGTACAGTTTTGAAAGCTTGGCGTCCGATTTTCGCTGCCGATGACGACTTGAACATCGCCCTTGGCCGCAATATCGCGTTCGATGCATTCTGTCAGGATCTGCATCAGCCGCGATTTTTCGCCTATCGTGTGCAGCAGCTCACGAAGGCGTTCGAGGTCGGCAAAGTCGCCTTTCGTCAGGATATTCGACGCACCGTCCACGAATACTTCGCCCGGCATATCCTCGTCCTCGATACTCTGAGAGCAAAGAATTACGGCCGTTTGAAGCAGATTGTCAAACAAGGCCTTTTCCTCATGCATCAACCCGAGGATCTCAGCACGTATCTCGGCCAAGCTCTTTCCGACAAACTCCGCGTTCAGATAGTTCGCGGTGCGTTCCAGATCCTCTTTCGCAAAGGTCACGTTGAGCCGAATTATCTTGTTATGGACAATGTTCGGCGCCGAGACGAGCACGACGAGGATGCGGTTGTCAGAAAGACTGACAAACTCAATATGCTGTAGGCGATCACTCGCTAACGACGGCGAGACTACGATGCCCACATTATTAGAAAGAGCAGAAAGCAAGTGAGAGGTACGTTCCATTAACCGATCCGGCGTGTCCGAAATATCAAACGAATTGAGGTTGTATTCCTCGCCTATCCGGTGAAGGTCCTCATTCGAGATGCTCAGCACACCAAGCAGATTGTCAACGTAAAACCGGTAGCCTTTATCAGTCGGAACTCGCCCGGCGGAAGTGTGAGGCTGCTCTAGCATCCCCATCTCTTCCAGTTCACCCATCACGTTTCGGATAGTTGCCGAACTCAGACGGCCCGCGTTCGCAAACCGGTCGGCGAGTACCTTTGAACCTACAGGCTCGCCCGTGACGAAGTGTTCATTGATAATGGCTGTCAGGATGACCTGGCCGCGAGAATCGGGAAAAGTACTGTTTTTATCGCTGCCTGAGCCTCTCCTGTTTGGGTGAGTTTGATGCATACTGCCCTTCGGCTGTATGCTGTTCCCATATAAAGAGATAGCATTTCAACAGCCGCCGTGTCAACAAAATAGTTAAATTTGTATAAACATTGTTTTGACCAATCTTACTGACCAGATACAAGTTTTCTACGAGGAAGCCTTCAGATTTTACGACGCCAGACGTAAGATGCCGACCATCCATGTATCATTTTACCCATATATCGCCATAAATCATACAATAAGGATACGCGATGGCGAGATCTTTGTGCGGATCGGCGAGATCTGCCGCGAGATGCCGATGCCGTGTCAACGCGGCCTCGCATATGTTCTCGTTGGCAAACTTCTCCGCAAAAAGATCCCGGCCGGTGCCCGCGAGGTCTATTCCGTCTATACCAAATCGGACTCCATTAGGCTCAAGGCTCAGGAGAACAAGCGGAAACGCGGCCGTAAGGTCGTGACGACATCAAAAGGCGCGGTCTATGACCTCGATGAGATATTCGCACGGCTAAACGAGATATACTTTCGCAACGCGATCGAAAAGCCGGTCCTCACCTGGTCGGCAAAGAAAACTTACCGCATCCTCGGCCATCACGACGCGACACACGATCATGTAGCGATCAGCAAATCGCTCGATTCGGCGGATGTGCCGCGATATGTGGTCGAATACGTCGTTTTTCACGAAATGCTCCACATCGCCCACCCGACCCGCCACGTAAACAGCCGTCGATACAACCATACACCCGTCTTCAAACGCGACGAAGCCAAATTCGCCTATTTCGAAGAAGCCGAAAGATGGATAGAACAAAACGTCCGCCGACTAAAAAAACAAGCCAAGCGTCAGTAATAGATATTGCCCGTGAAATACGCGAAAGAAAACAAGAAGTTTTGCCACGAATTACACGAATAAGCACGGATATGAGAACTGATAGTAGTTACTCGTATCCGCCCCTATCAGCGTTGTGATCAGTGAGGGACGCAGTACGGAAAGGCGAAGCCATTTCCGCCCTGCGACGCGGCAAAGCCGCAAAGGAAAAGTAAGACACACTCGATCTTTGAAAACTTAACACTCAACGACCTTATGGGAACGCCTCCAACCAGCCCCAAAGGGGCCGCATATCGCTAGCCCCACATGGAGCAAAGCTGAATGTGGGGTTACCGTGCTCCAATGACTACGGAGCCCGCGTGAACGGGCGACAGAACGTCGGCGGCAAAAGTCGCTACGACAGACTAGATCTTTGAAAATCAAATAGCGGCGAGAGGCTCGTCAGTCCGCTGCCAACTGTGCGATGATCGACCCGATCAGACCAAAGTCAGAGACGGTCCGGCGTTCCATTCCGGTTTTGGTGAAGCGGGTTTCGGTAAGGTAAGTCGAAACGGACCGTGTGTCGCCGTGACCTTCGTGAGCCAAGAGATCGACTAGGGCGAGGGTTGTTGTTGTATCGCGGCTAACGGTCGAAATTGCGGCTTTGCTATTCGCCAGACGGCGGAGCAAATCACCTCTTATGTCGCTCAATTCGCCGAAATGAACGCCACCTATTTGCGCCAGGTTATCTTTGGAGCCGATTTTTATTAGCTGAGGGTCAAAGATCACCTGTATATCGTCGTCATCTGTGCTCCAGATGTTAATTCCGCCTTCAATTAGTTGTTTCGGTGGCTTAAGGTCCGGAGAAAGAGCTTTTTTCCTCGATTGAAAATCTCCATAGGCCAGGATCGCGACATTGTCACCGGATTGTTCGTCCAACTTTGCTGTAATTATGCTCCGGCTGGGAGATCGAACGTCAGTAAAGGCCCCCAGAAACATTTCCGGATCCTTGATGCCATAAGGTTCAAAAAGAAGCGAGCTGAACTCGGCGAGGATCTTGCCGCTGATCGGATCGAGATTTCGAACTCCTGTCTGTACCAAACCTCGCCACGCAAGTTGCGGATCTTTAAGATCGTAATGCGTTGCGGTAAACGTACTTTCAGGAAGTTGCGCGAGAAATTCGTTTTTCTGGTACCCGGCGATCGATGATTCCTCCTGAATCGCGAAGGTTTCGTTGAAGACACTGGCAATTTCCCTCGGCATTGTAATTTGCCAATTGTCCTCGTAACCCTGTGGACCGAGGGTCGCCGTCCATGCGATCTCGGTGACCGAATTCCGCAGAAGCTGCGGGATAATGCTGGCGATGGCGGATTGAGCGTCAGGGTCGTCGCTTGCTTCGCTGGCCAGTTTTAGGCCGATGACACTGGCGATCTGGGCGACGCCGTCAGTGGAGATATAGCCTGAGGCGAGAGAGCCGGGGACGCGGGGCGGGAGTTTGTTGGTTTTGGCAAGACTGTCGGCTTCGCCGCTACGGACCGCGAGACATTTCTCGATCGCGGACTCATCGTTCCCAAAGTAGATCTGGGAATCGATGACAAGGGCAAAGGCCTTGCGTCCGTCAGCAGCGGTCCATGTGAAATACTTGCCGCCGTGCTTGTCTGCCTGTTCCTCGGTCGTGTCGCTTTTGTAGATGTCGGTGACAAATTCGCCGAGTTTCTGATCCGCAAAGGCAACTGCCTGAAAGTTCCACGCGTGCGTATCAGCAATAGTAACAAAACGCGGCTGCACCTTACCGACGCTGTGTTCGTCGGTCAGCTTTTCTTCGGTGGTCTCAAAACCGGTGACAGCGACCGCGACCTGCACGCCCTTGAGAGCAGAAAAATCCGGCTTTGACTTTGCGACCTCGGCAAACGGCTTGCTGTCAACGATCGGCTGCAACGCGGCGGCAAGGTCATCGGTCTCAAGATACACAAGTGTCTCGGTCGGAACCAAAGTTCGAAGATCGGACGGCTTGCTCGTGCAGGAAGAGAGGACGATTATCCACAGATGCACACAGATAAACACTGATAAGAAAAGAAAATATCTGAGACGCGACCTGCCGTTACCGACTTTCTGATATCTGTGTTTATCTGTGTTCATCTGTGGACAATTCCCTTATGCTAAAATCCATTCAAACATATGGAACAAGTATTCAACACAGACATTTTACAGGGCAAGGTCGCGTTTGTAACGGGCGGCGGGACGGGGATCACCGGCGGTGTCGCGCGGGCGTTTGCGAAGCACGGGGCAAAGCTCGCGATCACGAGCCGAAACATCGAGAATCTCAAAGCGATGAAAGCCGAGATCGAGGCCGATGGCGGCGAGTGCTTTGCGATCGCGGCGGATGTTCGCGAATTTGGTGAGGTCGAACACGCGATCGCCCGCACGGCAGAGCATTACGGCAAGATCGACATCGTGATTAACGGTGCCGCGGGGAATTTTCTTTGTCAGGCAGAGGAGTTGTCGGCGAACGGATTTGGGACGGTTATCGATATCGATACTAAGGGCACGTTCAATGTGTGTCGTGCCGCGTTCGAAGAGCTGAAAAAATCGAAGGGCCAGATCCTCAACATCTCAGCGACGCTCCACTATCTCGCCACGCCGATGCAGATACACGTCTCGGCGGCAAAGGCCGGCGTTGACGCGATCACGCGAAATCTATCGGTAGAATGGGGCCGCTACGGCATCCGCGTCAACGGCATCGCCCCCGGCCCGATCGAGGACACCGAGGGGATGAAACGCCTGCTGATGCCCGAACTAAAAGAGAAATTGGTCAGGAAAATACCTGTGGGCCGGTTTGGGCGAATCGTCGACATCGAGAACGCAGCTTTGTTCCTCGTTTCCGACGCGGCAAGCTACGTCAACGGAGTAACGCTCGTCGTCGATGGCGGAAGCTGGCTGTTGGGGACGAGCCTGACCTAGTTCAACCGGGGTTTCGGCATCGGAAAATCCGCGTTTGTCGCCAACGGCGACGAATATTAAAGCCTAGGGAGCAGCGAATGAAATGAGCGTATCCCTAGGTTACGATAGGATAAAAATTCGTCCCTGAAGGGGACGCACCGCGGTGTCGCTCCCTTTCAGGGAGCAGAAATGATGGTCTGTCCTCCTAGAGTTCCATTCGCTTCGCTCATTTCACCCTAGGCTTTAAGGTTGGTCGCCGTTGGCTACGGAGAGATTGCCTAACCGTCGGCAACTGGTTGTTGGGGACGAGCCTGCGCTATTTTTTCAGGATCGTTTTGCCAACGGCAATTTCGGCCTTCGCGTCGATGTCTTGATCCGCCTTTGGCTTTTTGTCATCGAGCACGGCCCTGAGGATCATCATCTTGGCGAGCACGCGGACCTCGACTCGGTCAAAGGTATTGGTAAGTGCCTTTGTCTTTGCGAAATCGGCTTTGGCGAGCGAGATGAGCGTTGTATCCGCGAGGCCGACTTCCTTGGTCATTCCGCGGATCATCGAGCCGCCAAACATACCGACCTGGACCTCGCCGTTATCGACCATTTCTTCATTGACGTCGATAAATTCGGCGACCTTTACAAAGGCTGAGATGGTTTCGTTCGCACGGTAGATGAGATCCGAGAGCATCGGGAAGGCCTTGTCAGGATTGGCCTCGGCATAGCCGCTCGAGACCATCCATGAGTAGAGAAAATCGCGATAATTCTTGGGCTGAGGATTTATGAGCCGTTCGGCATCGCGCATTATCAGGTCGGCAAGCTCTTTGTCACCGGCCTTTGCGACCTGCGTGGCAAGCATCGACAGGCCCATGATCTTTTTGTCCTTACCGGGCGTCTCGGCGATGATCTTTCGCATTTTTGCGATGACCGTGTCGCGTTCCTCTTTGGGCACGGAGGAACTGATGCCCTTGACGCCGTCGGCCAACTCCTTTTGACGAGCCTGTTCACGCTCATATGCGGCATCGGGATCATAGGCAGAACCTGAGTTGGACATCGAGTTTGCGGCGTTTGCCATGGCGTTTGCCGCAGCATTGGCCGAATTAGTACCGTAACCCGAGCCCATGCCGGTGGCCGTTTTACCGTACTTGGCTCTGATCTGTGCCCCGCGGCCCGGAGCGTATTTGTTGATCTGATCGGCAAATCCCATGGCGGCGAATTCGGCTTCGTCATCACCGCCGTCAAGCAGAACCGAAGCGAACCTGTCAGCGATATCACGAAGGTCATTCTGCGAATATATAGGCTTCTTGGCGTCTGGCTTTTTTGACGCTTCGAGAATGTCAGCACCGTATGAGAGCAACATGCTAAAAGAATAGAGACTCTTGACGGCTTTGCGATCGGATTTGATCCTGCTCAAGATGGCGGCTCCAAATTCGATTCCTTTGTCGGCATCTTTGGCGTAGATCTTTTTGAGCAGTTCGATGTGATTACCATCGATACCGTCTTTGAGTGAGGCGATTCCAAGCTTGGCGGCCTGAGCGACATTTGACTCGGCAATTTGTTTTAACAGCTGGGCCTCAAAATATTTGTCGGTCTGCTCCATTTGGGCCCGGAACGCTGGATTCGAGACCAGCCCGCCGCTCTCGTAAAAGAAGTTGAGTGCCATCTCGGCGTCATGATCGGCGAGGCTCAACGAGATCTGTTGGCGAACGGCCATCGCGATACGAAGCTTGCGTTCGGCAGGTGAACGCCCGCCGCCGCCAAAAAACATGCCGAGCCCCGGGGCATCGTCATCGTCTGGCATCTGAGCCATATTCAGCCGCGTGTCGAGCTCCATCAAGAGCTGTTTGAAATCACGGATGGTGGCCGCGTACATTGCCTTGGCCTCTTTTTCATCGTGAAACCACATCAGCCCAGCCATCTCGGCGCTAAAGCTGATGCGGTTCTCGATCGAACGCATATTGCCGAGCTCGATCGACGTTTCGCGAAGAAACTCGACGGCCTTTTCGCGAAGCACCGCCGGATCATCAGTTTTCTTTGGCTCAGTGGCATTTTGAGCAAATGTGAACTGGGTTAGCAGCAGGAAAAGGATCGTTATCGAGATGTTTCGCGGCATATGGGTTCGGCCTCCGGTAGTCTAGTGCTTATGATAGAGTTATTGCCCCTGATAGTAAACAAAAAGAACGTCTCGGGGCGCTGATATTGCAATATGTTTTTGGTGATCGACAACTACGATTCGTTTACGTATAACCTCGTCCAGTATCTCGGCGAACTCGGTGCCGAGATGCGCATTGTGCGAAATGACGAGGTCACGGTTGATGAGATCGAGCAGGAAATAAAACCCGAGCGTATATTGATCTCGCCGGGTCCCGGAACACCCGATACAGCCGGTATCTCGCTTGGAGTTATCGAGAGATTTGCGGGCCGTCTGCCGATACTCGGCGTGTGCCTCGGCCATCAAGCCATCGGCCAGCATTTTGGCGGCAAGGTCGTGCGTGCGCCTGAGCCGGTTCACGGCAAGCCCGTGGAGATCAGACACGATGGAAAAACAGTCTTCTCGGATATTCCAAACGGTTTTGAAGCCGGACGTTATCACTCACTAATAGTCGAACGCAGCGGTATGCCGGATTGCCTGGAAATATCAGCCGAGTCACCTGACGGCCTCGTTATGGGTTTGCGGCATAAGACGAAAAAGATCGAGGGCGTGCAGTTTCATCCCGAGTCGATCCTGACCGAGCACGGGAGAAAGTTATTGCAAAACTTTATGGACCTTTGAGATGATATAGATTGGTGGTCGTGTCCCACACCCACGATCTACTTCCCGTTTCTGCGACGATTTCCGCTTTTTCAAAATGCCAAAGAAAGGCTCAAAAACAGACTGGCTGCTATCAGCGCCACTTTTCGCAACAAATCCGAAGGCCGACACCGTATTGTTCCCGTTTTTGGTGAGCCTGATGCGTGGCGAGGATCTGTCCGCCCAAAAAGCATCGGCATTTTTCAAGGCGATGATGGACGCCAATGCCAATCCGGCTCAGATGTCGGGTGCATTGACCGCATTGACCGCAAAAGGCGAGACATTTGAGGAACTCGCGGGCATGGCAAGCGCGATGCGTGCGGCAGCGATCAAGGTCAAATCGCCCAAGAATGCTGTCGATATCGCGGGCACGGGCTCATCATTGACGAAAACATTTAACGTATCCACCGCCGCCGCCCTCGTAGCGAGCGGTGCAGGACTGACGGTCGCCAAGCAAAGCAATCGCGGGGTTTCTACAAAATCAGGCAGTGCGGACGTGCTGAGCGAGCTTGGGATCAAAGTCGCTAATGAGCCGACTGTCGCACAGGCTACGTTGTCAGGCGCAGGACTTTGTTTCTTGTTCGCGCCGAAGTTTCATCCTGAATTGCGGCGGCTCGGGGATATTCGTCGAACGCTCGGGATCCGGACCTGTCTCAATGTCCTGGCGCTTCTAGCAAACCCGGCTAATGTTTCGTGTCAACTCATCGGCGTCTGGCACAAATCTCTTGTCGAACCAACGGCTAAGGCCCTTTCGCTGCTAAAGTCTGATTCTGCATGGGTAGTACATGGCGAGGACGGCCTCGACGAAGTTACCTTGAGCGGGAAAACATTTGTCGGCATCGTTCGTGGTGCAAATGTTAAGGCGGTTACTGTTTCGCCAGCTGATTTTGGCCTGAAGGCGGCAAAGATAGACCATTTGCGAACCGATTCACCTAAGGCAAGTGCAGCGATCATTCGCGACGTACTCTCAAGCCGTCGACGGGACGAAGCCCGTTCCCTTGTCGTACTAAACGCCGCCGCAGCTTTATATATCGGCGGTATGGCAAAAGACCCGATGCACGCCGCACGCCTCGCCGAGCAGAGCATCGACAGCGGTATGGCCCAAAACAAACTCGAACGTATGATCCAGGTCACGGGCAAGAAGTAACGGATTGTTAATTGTTAGTTGTTAATTGATAATTAGCACCAATGTCATTGCTCGCATCGATCTATGGTAAGATCGCCGACGCTCGAAATCGTTTATACGATCGCGGCACTCTCCGTTCATTCGATCTCGGTGCCCGAACCATCAGCATTGGCAATATCACTACCGGCGGAACCGGAAAAACACCGCTCGTGGCATATGTTGCCTCGATCCTGGCCGAACGCGGAGGAAAGGTTTGCATCCTGACGCGCGGATACGGCCGTGAAAATCCAAGAGATCGAGTACTCGTATCCGACGGCGACCAGATCGTCGCAGACGTACGCGAGGCAGGCGATGAGCCGTTCGAACTTGCAAGGAAATTGCTGGGCAAGGCGATGGTCATTGCCGATGCCGATCGCGTTGGCGCCGCCAGATGGGCCCGAGAAGAATTTGGCGTGACAGACTTTGTGCTCGACGACGGATTTCAGCACCGCAGGGCGAAACGTGATGTTGACATTGTTTGTATCGATGCGACGAACCCTAGTGGCGACGGGCAGGCTGGCAGCCTGCGTTCCGGCAGAATGTTGCCGTCAGGACGACTTCGCGAGCCTGTTCGCAACCTAACGCGTGTGGACATTATCGTGATCACTCGATCCGATCTGGTCGATGATATTTCAGATCTGAGATCTGAAATTTCCGATCTTAGTCCGAACTCACGGGTGTTTTTGGCGGAGAACACAATCAGGCGAATTGTTGAGATCGGAGAATTTAATTCCATAGCGGAAGCGCCGCAGGATAGAAACGGAAGTTTTAACGCAAAGACGCAAAGGCCGCAAAGCGAGGAACCGATCATCAAGAATGCAGAGGGAATATCGACCGAGATCGACGGATCAAGAGTCTACGCCTTTTGTGGTCTCGGAAATCCGAACGGTTTCTTTGATCAGATCAGAAGGAACGGAGTCGATGTGACGGGAGTCAAGGCATTTGCGGATCACTACAATTACACGTTACAGGACATGGCCGAGCTCCAGCGATCGGCGGTCGATTCGGGAGCAGAATGTTTGGTAACTACGGCCAAGGACGCTGTAAAATTATCAGATCTCAAATTTGAGATCCCATGCTATGTTGTCGAGATCGATGTGGAGCTAGACGATCCGGAACAATTTGCGGCAATGCTCTAGCGCTTCTTTGAAGGGGGTTCTTTCTTGTCGCCCCAATAGAACGCCCTGACGACCAAAACATAGACGAGAATACAGACAAACAGCAGGATAAAGAAAAACGCGATCAGCCAGGCGAGGGACGACATTTATACAACCTCCTTAGCTTCGGACTCATCGATCAGTCCGGATACAAGCCCGCGCGTTCCCCGGTGTTCGAGAACGTGCCTATAGATAACGGTTGCGACAGCAACGAGAGGTATCGACAAGAATACGCCCGGAATTCCACCAACTTGTTCGCCCGCGAGAACGCTCAAAATAATGGCGAGCGGATGCAGGTGTATTCCGCCACGGACGATCCGCGGATAGGTCACGTAATCGTGGACTATACGCAGTACTATCAGGAATATCGCAACGTAAAGAGCCTTCCACGGGTCGTCGGACCCTGCGGCTGTCAACGTGACGATCAAACCAATTACGGCCGGACCGAGTAGCGGAACAAACTCAAAAATGCCGGCGAGAATACCCAATAACAGGGCATATTTCAGCCCAATAACATAAAACCCGGCCGTGCAGATCAATGCGATCAGAAAGCATGAGATTAGTTGGGCCCGTGTGTATGCTGCGAGTGTCGTATTAACATCGGCCATGACCGCTTCCGCACGATAGCGCCATCGTCCAACGGGAAACATGCGCAGTACCATAAGGCGGAATTGATTTACGTCCTTCAGAAAAAAAAATGATAGGATCGGCACAAGCAAGAACCACGGTAAGTATTTTGCCGACATCAGAACAAAACCACCAACGGTTGATGTAATGTCGCTGCCAATATCTGTGATCTTCTTGTTGATCTCTCCCTGAACCTCGTCCGGTATCCTAAGGCGGTCGAAGCGCTGATTTAGGTCATTTGTCCGTTCGCGGATCGCTTGGCCATAGGCTGGTAAATTTTCTCCGAATTCCCTTGCCTGCAGGGTCACACGGGGGGCAATATTGGCGATCGCAATTCCCACTACGACGAATACAAACAAATATGCGAGCGGTATTGCCAGTGTCCGCGGCATAAATCGCTCGATACTTCTCTCCTTGAATGGCCGCCTGATGAGGCGAACAATCGGGTCGATGAGGTACGCAAAAAATATTGACAGAACGATCAGGAAGAAAAGGTACGTGAGCGATGAAACGATGCTCTGTAGAAATCCGGCGATCGACAGCAGGATAAGCGTAATTATCACTACTCTTACGATCGACCTCACCGATGGTGATGACGAGTCCAAATAAACACGCCGTGCGGTTTGCTGGCGTGCGCGTAGCTTACGTCTTGAGACGGTTTTTTCGGGCTGGGGCTTTTTGGGCTCGGGCATTGTCCTTAAATATACACTTATTTATTCGTGTTTGAATCAGAATTTGAGTTGGGTGGCGTCGTCGTTGAGAGATTCTCTAGGGCAAATCGTTCATCTAGAGCTATCAAATTCTTCGGCGGCATTTGATAATTTGAGCCTATGATAAAGGCCTTATCATTGTCCGCCGCAACCCGGCGATTCATATCTACTGTGTTTGTACGGATCACACTTCTGTCTTCGGAATCCATCGGCCCTCCGTCTTTGCGTCGCAAAACGTACACAAAAATGAAGTTGGCGTTCTGAATGTCTTCAAGCTCGCGAGCGAAATCCGTCTTGGAGCTAACGGGATTCGTCTGGGCTGGCGTCTCCCTACCCGATTTGAGCACGCCCTCATTAGCGCCGCAGGAGCAGGCGAAGATAGAAATACAGATCGCAAAGACCACAGCAACTCTCATGTGTTCCATATCACGCTAGTTGTCAGGGTCGCCCTCCTCTTCGATATTTGCATTTAGGTTCGCCGAATTATTTTGTTCCTGATCATCGAGGGCCCTTTTTTCCTCAGGCGTTTCGGGCAGGTCATCGGCCGTGTCTGACGGAGCTTCACCTTTCTCAGCCCTGATCTTGAGAATACGGGCTTCGTCATCTTCGTAGATGGTTTCAACCCAACCACTTTCGAGGGCCTTAGCGATCATGTCGGTATTCTCCTTTGCATCGGCAAAAATATAGTTTGCTCCGAAGCGGTCACGTATGAGCGGCGCCGGATCATCTATCTTGCCCTCGGTGATGTCCTTGAGCAGTTTATATAGTTCGGGGTTCTCGGAATACAGGTAGTTTGGATCGAGACCATAGACGTAGGCGTGTTTTGTGTCGTAGAAGAACAGTTTCGGGAAATCATCCCAAGTGCAGTTAAAGATACGTTCGCCCTTTGGAATATTCTCCGCCCCGGTCTCGTCGAGGCCGGTGGCAAATTCCATCGTACGACGGTATTTATCACCGGGTTCGTTTGTCGAAATATTGCCGATCAGTCCGCCATAATCGGACCCGAGACGGCTCAATCCGATCATATTGACCAACCAGAGTGCGCATAGCAGAATTCCTACTACCCAAACCGCCGCCACTCGGGCCGATGCCATCCACGACTGCCGCTCGGTTGGCTTTTGTGCGTCGAGATAGGGGTCGATATCGCGTTGAAAATCCTCGGGCAGTTCGACCACCTTGGGTGTTGTGAAGGCATTCCATGCAAAGGCCGCAAACAAGACCGCAAACGGAGGGAAATACTCAGCAAAGCGTTTTGAGCGAAATTGCGCAGCAAGCAGTATCGTAGTAAAGGCGAGAAAGAATGCTGCCTTTTCGGGAACCGCGTTCTTGCGAGGCACGAAGAGGATGTAGCCTATCAGCATTGCCAGCATCGCAATGGGAAAATTTGTCAGCAGTTCCATCCCTGAATACGGATACCATTCGCCGCCCACTGCCACCACGAAATCCGATCCCACCTTGAACTTTGTCCAAAAATGTTCGACAAAAAGCAGTATATTCTGCGGGAAGTACGGGTTGATCAGATTCCCAAGGACCATGCCTGAAAACGTATAGGCGATCGGCCGCCACTCGAACCGCCGCTCGTTCCAACCGATGATCACCGTCCAAATGATCGCAGCGAACAGCAGCAAAGGGAAAAGGCTGTATGTCCAGACAAACGCGAACATCAATGGCAACAGCCAAACATATTTACGCTGAAACAGCAGATGAATGCCGAGGACCGTTATGATGATGGTCAGGGGCGGAGCCTTAGCCATGTTCATCCGGTAAAAGAAGGCATTCGAGCAGGTCAGGATGGCTGCGAGCCAGATGAGTTGGTATTTTACTTCGTACCGAAAGAGCAGCCAATAGATCGAGAAGATAGCCAGGGTCGCGTAGAAAACCGTCGAAACCTTTGCAGCGGTCACTGGTTCAAAAAACCAGAGGAACGGTATCTGGAGCAAGTGAAACAGAAAGTGGTGATCGGCGTAATCCTGTGGATTTAACACTGTGAGCGGGAGCCAATCAAATGACGGCAGCCATTTGAATTGGCTAAAATTCTCCCACAATAGGGAAGACCACTTGATGTGATAGTAGCCGTCCCAATCCCCGCAGCAGATCGCATCGGTCCGGGTCTGGAGAAACGTCATGACCATGAGGATCGCGAGAAGTCCAAAGATCAGATAGATCACACGTACCGCCTTTTCCGTTTCAAGGAATTCGGCCCACGATTGTTTTTTTGGCGTTTCCGACCCAGGCTCGGGCGGTAGTTCGTTCAGGGGTTCGTCCATTTTTGGTGCTTGCAGATACGAGTGCAACGAAGTAGAGATCAAGTCAAAACCTAACACGAAAACAGGTCAAATATCTACCGAACATACCAGTTCATTGATCGGCTTGAGTACGTCTAGATCTCAGGAAATAGGCGAAATAGCCGTACATCGACCAGACCGCTGTAATAACAGAGACCCATAGGGCAGAACGGCCGACGAGGTAGCCAAAGACCTTCCAGTCGTTAGAAGTGATAGTGAATTTGGCCAGATCGGCAAATGCCGTTTGCACCTCCGGCACCTCCCAGAATGCTGCCGGATAGTCGAGTCCAAAATTCGATACGGGCGGCGTGCCGTTGGCTGCGGCGACAAGAAGTGCAACGATCGCAACGCACTGGGCCCACATCTTGAGTTTCCCCATTGATTGGGCCTGGATCACAATGCCTTCGCTGGCGGCGACGCTGCGAAGCCCCGTGATGATAAATTCGCGGCCCAGGATAACGACGACGGCCCAGGACGGTGCGAGATGTTTTTCTACTAAAACGATGAGAGCCGCGGAGATCAGAAGTTTATCGGCGATCGGGTCGAGAAACTTCCCTAGCGTTGACACCTGTTTCCGACGCCGAGCGAGCTGACCGTCGAGTATGTCTGACAATGCGGCGACAATGAAAATGATTATCGCCAGAGCCTCTGCCTGGACCCCGAACCAACGATCGGCCACGGGAGTCAGCAACACGACAACCAGAAGCGGCACGATCACAATTCGCCCTAATGTGATGTAGTTCGGCAAATTCATTTGCAAGTTAGATTTTTATCGCAAAGCCGCGCTGACGCAAAGGCCGATAAGCGAAAAGAAAGGCGGACCGAAGCCCGCCTGTCTCAACCCCTTGAGATTCCCGCCTATGGCAAGAAGCCGAGTTGACTGTTCGCAAGGTCGTGTGCCGCGAAGTTGACGAGATTCGGGAAGACTGACGCTTCATCGCCAGGTTGCAGGCCGAACCACCGTGCCATTCTGACCGCATATTGATCAACCGAGGTGGTCGGTATCCAGCGGCCGCGCCCCGACGAGTTGTTGTCCGTATCATCGAGAGCCCCGGCATTGTTGCCCATTAGCAGCGTCGGGAAGTAATTTCCCGAGCCGTCCGGACGCTTGCTACCGTAGAGGTCTCCGCCATTAACCGATCCGCCCATGACGAACATATGATTGCCCCATGCGTGGTCCGAACCGACCGTCGTCCCCGAACCCGCAGGATTGAGCGTTCGGCCAAAATCGGAAAGCGTGAATGTCGTCACGTCGTTCGATACGCCCTGAACGATAAGTTCGTCGTAGAAAGCGCGCATCGCCTGGCTAAACTGGCTATACAGATTAGTGTGGCCTGCTAGTTCATTTGTATGCGTGTCGAATCCGCCGATCTGGCAGTAGAAGACCTGTCGGTTGATGTTCAGGTCAGTTCGTTTTTTTACCAGCCGGGCGATCTGTTTCATCTGGCGCCCGATGCTCGTATTCGGGAATGTTACCGTAACTTCCTGCGACGTTTGCAGGGCGGCGTTTGCCTGCATCGCAAGATCGGTAACGTGGCTGGCAGCTGCGATGTAATCTGATGACAGGTCCTGCTGCCTGAGAGCATTGAATGCGTTCAGGCGGGCCAGGTTTGTTCCTGTCGGATTTGTTCCAAAGCCCGCGGGATTTAGTACGTTGGCAAGGGTCGTGTTCGAATCGGCGATCGCCAATGGAAGTGTCGTCTGCCCCGAGGTAAAGAGCTGTGCCCCCGAGATCGAAGTAACCATCGGAATGAGTCCGTTCGGGTTTTGTCCCGCCGTCAACTTATCTGACAAACGTCCGCCCCAGCCCGTAAATGCCTGAGTGCTGGAAATACTCGTTTGTGCCTGCGTGACCTGATCAGAATGCGAGAAAAGCTGATACGGCTTTTTAAACTGAGAACTTAGGTATTGAGACTTCGTAAGCGGCTGGACAAGCGTGCCGACGTTTGCCACGATCGCGAGTTTGCCTTGTCCGTACAATTCATGGATACCGCTATTTATCGCGCCAGTCGCCCCGGGCCCGAGGCTCGGATGCATCCCGTATGTTAGCCCGCCGAGACGCGGAACGCTGATCGGCAGCAGTGTATTCTGCGCAATTGCGAGTCCCTGGGTGTTCCTGGCAGTGGCGTAATTGGCATAGTTGCTGATCGATGAATCACTATGATTGGGGATAACCATATTGTTCCCGTCATTGCCGCCGGAGAAAAAAAGCAGGACGATCGCTTTGTAATTGTCACCGCCTTCAGGCTCGCTGTCGAGCACCTTTTGTGCCATCGCGCTCATCATACCGAGGTGATGCATCTGTGTCGCAAGCGAAACCATGCCGAGGGCACACCCGCCTGATTTTTTTAGAAAGTCGCGTCTTGATTCACTCATTATTTTTACCTCTGTACCTGAAATTGCGATGACGTAGCCACAAGATAAACTGCTTGCCTTACTCGATTTAACGTCTGGGCATCCGTAGGCGGGTTAGAGACCGTAACCGAAGCGATCACGGGCAGGATCGTGCTTCTCATCTGCGAAGACATTGTCCCGTGGAGCATACGTTGGTTCAACTCGTCGAGCAACGAATTGCCCGACGGATCTGAGACGATCAGAGCTTGAAGGTCACTAAAATTAAACGCCGTTCCGCTCGGCGAGTTCGGATTTGAAACCGTAACAGGGATCGCCGTAAACACCATTCTATTAAAGAAATTCGCCCTTTGGATCGAGGTCCCGGTCGTCAAGATCGCAAATTCCGGCCCGGGAATCCCCGAACCGGGAACCGCGTAGTCTGGCGGGAAGAAATTAAACACCGTCGGCGACATAAAGGGCACCTGGGCCATTCCTGAGAATTCGCCTCGGGCGTAGATATATCCATCGCTCTGACCCGTTCCGGCGGCGGATGTGACGCCGAAAGCCCTGCCAAAATTTGTTGCCAATTGCACCGGCTCACGCAGTTTGCCAAAATTTGGGTCGGTTTTGACATCGCCCCGTGCCTCCGGATCAAGCAAGATCGCTTTGACAACAGCCTTCATGTCGCCGCGAACACCGAGGCCATTGTCATTGAACACCGAGGCGATACGACCAACATACGCAGGCGTCGGATCGCTGGTGACCAGATGCTGGATCAGCAACTTGGCAATAAATGGCCCGACGTTAGGGTGATTGAAGATATTATTGAGGGCTTGGGTCATCGAATCGTTCGCGTACGTCGTCCTCGCCGCAACGCTCGTACATGGGGCGGCACAGGCCGCAATGTTTGTTGTGGTCGATCCTGGATAGCTCAAGAGCGTCTTGGCTGTGAGGTCATGGTTGCCCGTATTCAGTAGCATCAGGTCAATGTGGTCGATGATGCCCTGATTCGGGGTATAGTTAGGGCACGACGCGGTGACGTTGCAATAACTCCAACCGGTGAGGACCTTGGTTAGATCGTTTACGACATTCTGGTCGTAGGTCGGAATGCGGGTATCGCCCGGTAGACAAGGATTATGCTCCTGGCACTGGAAGGTGCCATCCTGATTCAACATAAACAGCCCGATCGAGAAGAGCTGCATGATCTCCCTGGCATAATTCTCGTTCGGGTTGTTTTTTGTACTGATCGCCATGTCGAGATACCGCCCCATCGTCGGATGGAGAGTCATTTGGGCCATCAGATCTCGGAAATTGCCGAAGGCATTGTCCGACAATACCTTATGATATTCGACCATGTGCCGGCCTTGCTGGACGTCAACACCGGACGTTACCCAGATCTGGGCAAGCGACCACGCCACGCGGTGCCGGAGCTGAGCATCCCCGTAAAATGCCTCTTTGAAGAACCATGTTTGCGGTTGATACATTGAATACGTATCGCGGAAACAGGTCGCCGGTACATCGGGAACGGTCGCGTTATTGTCGCAGTCAGCTGGTGCATTCGACGGTTTCAACGGTTGATTCGGATAAGGGTTATTGGCCGACGGATACTGAGCCTCAAACTGTTCTGCAAGCCAGGTTCGAAGTCCGATACGGCGAATACGCTGGTCTAGCGCCGAGGTCGGCCCAAACGTTGCCTGTTCGAGGAACCTTTTACGGTCACCCGACCATCGATAGCCGACGTACTCGGGTGATCCGCCTGCGTCGGGCTTTTTCTTAGCGGTCGCAATGGCGATATCGAGCGGCATCGGTCTGGCCGACGGATCGTCCTTGACCGGCCCCCCCGCATTTCCAAGTGAAAATTTTGCCAGATTACTTGCCAGCCCGCGCCAAGTTATATAGATCGAGAGGTCATCCCCTAATTGGGGCGTTGGCCAATATCCGATCGAGTCCGTGACAAGAATGGCTAGGGCATAGAGATTACCTTCGTCGGCGATCTTTCGAGCCCCGAGTACCGGAAATTGGAATGTGTTGCCGTCGTTGTCTCGTGCGTAGAGCCGCAAGGAATTTGCACCCTCGCCGTCCAACATTTCGAGATTGGCTACATATACAAAAGTCTTTGCACCGGGCCCGACTGACCCGATCTTTGATTCTGTTAGAGCCGCCGGGCTTTTTGCCTCGGTATCGGTGACGAACACGCGTGCCGAATCTCGTTGTGTGATCAAGATCGGCGTCGGCGAATTCGGGTCCGGATCACCTTGGGCGGACACGCAGACGGCGAAGGCCGCCAGCAACGCTAATGCCGTCAAAATTCGCAAAAAATAACGCGAAATTCTGGTTTTCATAACCATTCCTCCTGAACTGGGCAACTAGTTTTTACTGCTGAAAAGTTGGTCTAAGACCGCAAGAATCCTTGGTCGTTCAAAAATGTTGTACACAATGAAAGTACTACAATTCCGTGATATATTCAAGCAAATTATTTCACCGGAAACTTGTTGCTACATTCGTTAGACGACCCGGCTTCAATGATGGTCGAATAATTGTAGCTATCGCGTCGTTTTCGAATTGTAATGCAGCATACAGTTTTGATAAAAACTCCGTCGAATTTTGATTTTCGGGCAACCGTTTACAGCCACGGATGGTCGGAGCTTAAGCCGTTTGAACTCGATGAAGAAACGTGGCGTTTGAGATATGTTTTTTCGGATGGGAAAAATGTGGTTGAGGGTGTGATCCATGAACAAGATGGTTGCCTGAGCGTTGACCTCGATCCGGCCTCGATTCCAGATGAATCGATCGTCGCAGACACGCGCCACATCCTCCGTCTCGATGAGGATCTCGGCGAGTTCTACTCGTCTGTTTCGGCTCACGAGCAGTTGTGTTGGATCGCCGCAAAACGTGCTGGCCGTCTCGTTCGCTCCCCGACAGTTTGGGAAGATCTCGTCAAGACCATGTGTACAACAAATTGCTCGTGGGGCCTGACCAAGAGCATGGTCTCGAATCTCGTCGAAAAACTCGGCCACGGGCATATTCGAAAAGCGTTTCCGACTGCCGATGCGATGGCGTCCGTAGATGAAGGCTTTTATCGCAACGAGATCCGAGCAGGCTATCGCTCGCCATATTTTGTTGAACTTGCACAGGCCGTTGCGTCCGGCAAACTTGATCCTCAGAGCTGGCTGACATCGGATCTGCCGACCGACGATCTCAAAAAAGACATGAAAAAGGTCAAGGGTGTCGGTGACTACGCCGCCGAAAATTTGCTCAAACTCGTCGGGCGGTACGACGGACTGGCACTCGACTCTTTTCTGCGGTCGCAGTTTTACAAAACCCACAATAAGGAAAAGCCGTGTCCTGACAAGAAGATCGAGCGGCACTACAAGAAATTTGGAAAATGGCGTGGGCTCGTCATGTGGTGTGATTTGACAGAAAGGTGGAGCACCCTATTTTAGTTATCTGGACCTTCATTGCGAATTCCCACCGCTACCGGCATATTTCTACAACTAAGAACAATCTTTTTGCGTCAAACGTATCTTAAGGCAGACTCATCTGTGGTCTGCCTTTTCATTTTATTAGGCTTTGCGGTGTTTTGTAGTATGATAGGCGAAATCCGGAAGGGCGAGGGGCCGGGAAAATGATCCAATCGGGAACAACATTACAGCAGCGGTACAAGATCGATAAGCAGATCGGCCAAGGCGGCATGGGAGCGGTGTATGTCGCTACGGATGAACGCTTTGGCAGCGTTGTCGCGATCAAAGAGACGCTTTGCATGGATGATAATTTCCGCAAGGCCATCGAACGCGAGGCACGTCTGCTCAACAGTCTGAAACATTCTGCCCTGCCGCGCGTCAGTGATCATTTTGAAGAAGACAACGGTTTGTTTCTGGTGATGGAATACATCCCCGGCGACGATGTTGCGAGTATTTTGGAACGTGACCAAAAAGCATTTCCGATCGAAAAGGTCATTAGTTGGGCTGATGATCTGCTTGAGGCACTCGATTATCTACACAATCAGAATATTCCGGTCATTCACCGCGACATAAAGCCGCAGAATTTAAAGATCACGCCTCGCGGGCAGATCATTTTGCTTGATTTTGGACTTGCAAAAGGCAACCCGACGGATGCGAGCCATCATACTGCGGCGAAGAGCATCTTTGGGTATTCGCGTAATTACGCTTCGCTCGAGCAGATCCAGGGTACAGGTACAGATCCTCGAAGCGACCTTTATTCGCTGGCGGCGACGTTGTATCACCTTGTGACAAATGTTGAGCCTGAGGATGCTCTGACGCGTGCGATGGCCGTTCTCAGCCAGAAACCCGATCCGCTTGTGCCGGCAAACATGGTGAATCCGGCGGTGCCGGCGGGCATCGCGGGAGTTTTGCAAATAGCGCTTGACCTCAACGCAAATGAGCGGCCGGCGTCTGCGGCGGAAATGCGGCAGATGTTACTCGATAGTGAGAATTTCGCATACCTCGCGAATGCGTCGATGGCCTCGGCGGCCGCGAACGCTCCGACACAGCCGCAGATTTATGCTCAGGCTACAAAATTAATGTCGGATCCAACCCGGGCCGGCGGGACGAGCCAGAATGAGGTCAAGACTGAGGTATTGCCCGGCGGGCTTTCTCAGATGACAGAGTTGCATTCGCCGAACACATCAGCACCGGCTCCAAAGAGTAGAGGGCTCGCGATGGCGGCGGGGGCATTTTCTGTTCTGCTAATAGGTGCGGTTATTGCCGGGGGGCTTTATTTTGTTAAACCATCTGTCTTTGGAGCGGTTCAGGAAAATGAAACGCCATCTGGTACCGCCCTTGCCCCGACGGCGAACAATGCGGACACCAATGCTACGGCTTCTGCCAATGCCGAGACAGAGCAGATCGAGGCAGACGGTAAGTCGGCGGCGATCGCACCCTCAACCGGGGAGCCTGTGCACCAGCCCGAAAGTCCTGTTCGCCCAACGGAGACGTCAAAAAACACAAAGACCACGGCATCGGCCAAACCCTTGCAAACGATCGATCTGGGCGACGGAATGTCAGTCGAAATGGACGATCTTGAGAATCCAACTAATGTAACTATCAAGACACGGGATCGCGATGGAAAGATCAAGACGATGGTGGTGACGCCTGAAGTGGACCCCGAGCTGGGGCTCACTCGACCCAAGCCCGGCGATCAGTTTCCGCCGAATTTCGACCGTGGAAAGCTCACTCCTGAACAGCGGCGAAAGTTTCAGAATATGATAAAACGCGAGCAGATGAAGCGGCCGCCACCACCGCGCCCACAACCGACCTCGCCGGAGTGATCAATCTCGATATTCGGATTCGATCGCATTTTTGAGGCTCGCCATAGCATTGGCGAGCCTTTCTTCATCACTCATCTCAACATTTTCGTCGAATTTTAAGATCGGATGGTAGATTATCTCGACCCGGCGAAACAGGCTCGGATACTTTTGCTTTTGCGGCCAGATCCGATTGCCACCATTGATGGTTACGGGCAGGATCGGAACGCCTGCATGGAATGCGAGCCGGACGACCCCGGTCTTGAATGGGAAAAATTTGCCGTCGGCAAATTCGCGTGCCCCTTCTGGAAACACGGTCAATGCAGCACCGTCCCGCAATGCATTGAGTGAACGCTTCATCGCCCAGATGGTGCCGCCAGGGTCGAGCGAAACCGGAAACGCCCCAAGGTAGCGGATCAGGGGGCCAATGAACCGCCATTCAAACGCCCTGTCAAAAGCCATAAACCGCAAACGCCGGTTCATCGGCAGACATATCCAGACGGGGTCGATATAGGTTTGGTGATTCGATGCGATCAGAAATCCGTCTGAACTGTCAGGGATATTTTCCAGACCACGATATTTTATAAACCAGAATATTTTGCTTATAACATAGCCGATCAGGCGCAACGACGACATTACCATCGGCGATGGATATTTTATGGATCTCTTCTTACTCGATTGATCGTTCTTAGTGTTAGCCAGATTCGGCTAGTTTAGTATCGGGTAGACTCAAAGTCCATTGAATCGCCATCGAGACTCATAAAGCCTCAATTTCATGCGTTACTACGGTCATTGGAATATATGCGACCACCTAGGCCGAACTCTCAGATTTGATACGTCCTGGCCCGATCTTCTCGACCGGAAATTCGTTATCGACAAATTCCAAGTGCAGAGTGGTTGGCTCGTCCGTTTGGACCTTGCGGTTTCGAACAATGGCGATGGAGTAAAAATCAAGTGGTTTGCAGGCAAATTTGACCTTTTCGCCGACGCTGGCTTCAAGCGAACAGGCCACAGAGGCTCCACCTGCTGCGATGTTTACGGTATGCGTTTCTTCCTTCGCACCCGAATTCTCGGCCTTCTGAAGAAGAGAGATCGTTACGCCAATTCCAACCCAAAATCGCGGCTGACGACGTTTCTTGAATTGTGAGTCAGCTTCGGCAACGCTCCACAGGCCATCCTGGTTCATCCCAGTGATACGGAAGTTCTGTGTCGGATCAGCCTTGAAACTGTCCGGAACGTCTTTTCCAATGAATCCGACCCCAACGTGATACACTTTCTGACCGTCCACGGTCGCCGGGCTGCAATGTTGAACTATACCCATTACCGGATAGACTTCCTTGTCAAAGTCATACGCCCGCAGATCGGGGTCGAGCGGCATCACGAGCGTGACGAGGCGTCCGACAATGATGGGCCGAGATAACGAAAACCCGGCACCGTTTCTCGACACAGTCGATACGGTGACGACTTCTTTCCAAGTTTCGCCGTCGCCCTCTTTTACCTGGACGATTGTTTTTAATTCTGATGACACACGTTCTACTTTCCGATGCTCCGCCACGGTGGCTGATCGGATAGCATTATTATACGACATAGTCTTTCTTGACGCTGCTTTTGTGTTCTAACTAGCGAGGAGAGGAGGGCTATACGATGCCTTCGAGTGGGAAAAATCTGTCGATAAACTCTAAGTGGAGTCGCGTGATGCCGTCCGCACCGATTCGCGAACCGCGGACGACCGACAATATCGTCACGTCAAACCGGTCGCTTGTAACACGAAGAAATGTTCCGGCGTCCATTTTGAGCGTTGTAAATACCGCGGCTCCGCTAAGACTGATGTTTTCGGTCACGGTTGACTCAGAGTGGATAGCATTTCCCGCGTCGTCAACCTGTTCAATTGTGAGAGGTTCAGGAATAAAATACCGGGTCTGTTTTCGAAGTTCTTTCGGAAGATCGTCTTCGTCAGCCATGAGGTTTGCCGGAGTTACGTGCCACAGGCCGCTATCATCCTCGCGATGAGCAATGTCAAACAGCATTGACGGATGTTCGAGATAGCCCGCCGGCGGTGATTTCCCAATAAATGCAACGCCGACAGCGTATTGAGCCTGCTCGGCAGACGTTTCGATACATCGGCGTACTATGCCCCAGATCTTGTACTGAGATTCGCTGTAATCATACGACCTCAACTGTCTTGGCATCGGTATCGTCAGATAAACAAGCCGCCCACGCTTTACAGGCCTTTTCAGAGCAAACCCGACCCCAAATGCCGAAACATCACTCAGCCGTGTGACCTCATTCCAGGAATTATCGACCGAAATCCTTACCTCGACGCGAATCGGTAGTGGCAAAGAAATCCGCTGGATCCGCCGATTCTCTTTTTCTAGACCAGGTTTAAGACCTGCTCCCGGCACGGCGCCTGTTTGTTGGACTGGTGAGGTTAGCATTTTATTATTAGATCGCCATGGGAAATCGACGAATTGTGAGTATCGCAGTGGTTGCGAAACAGGCCCTACGCCTGTAAAATAAAGAAATAGTTAAGACGCTGTTATTTCCAATTTTTGTTCGGTGCCCACATCTGTTCCTGGCCACAAGTCAGCACTAAATTTTGCATAGTTTTACATAATGGATTCACTCTTAGAACGCGATCAGATCAATATCGAAGACGAGATGCGCCGATCGTATCTCGACTACGCGATGTCCGTCATCATCGGGCGTGCCTTGCCCGACGTCCGTGATGGGCTTAAGCCGGTTCACCGCCGCATTTTATACGGAATGTACGAGGCCGGGAACACGGCTGGCAAAGCCTACCGAAAATCTTCCCGTGCGGTCGGCGACGTGATGGGTAAATATCACCCGCACGGCGACTCGGCGATCTACGACTCGATCGTGCGTATGGCGCAGGATTTCTCGATGCGCTACACGCTCGTGGACGGGCAGGGCAACTTTGGCTCGGTCGATGGCGACAATCCGGCTGCAATGCGTTACACCGAGGTCCGGCTTGAGAAGCTGAGCAACGAGGTGCTTGCCGACATCGAAAAAGAGACGGTCGATACGCAGCCGAATTACGATGAATCGCTGTCCGAACCAAAAGTTCTGCCGACGAAGATCCCGCTTCTTCTCGTCAACGGCTCTGAGGGAATTGCCGTCGGAATGGCGACGAAGATCCCGCCGCACAATCTGAACGAGGTGCTTGAGGCGACCATTGCCCTCATCAAAAATCCTGCGATAACGCCCGACGAGCTGATCGAGATCATTCCCGGCCCCGATTTTCCGACCTCAGGTTTTATCTACGGGCGCGAAGAGATTCATCGTGCATATAAGACGGGCCGCGGCATCATTCAGATGCGTGCACGAGCGGTCATCGACGAGATCGGCCGCGGAGATCGTGTAAAGGATGCGGTCGTCATCACCGAAATTCCTTATCAAGTTAATAAAGCGAAGCTGATCGAAAAGATAGCCGATCTCGTAAACGAAAAACGTCTCGACGGCATCTCTGAGATCCGCGACGAATCGAACCGAGAGGGAATGCGCATCGTCATCGAGCTTAAACGTGATGCGATACCGCAGGTCCTGCTCAACAAGCTCTACAAGCTGACGCCGATGCAGTCGTCATTCGGCATCATCAATATCGCGATCGTCAACGGCCAGCCAAAAGTGCTGACGCTCAAGGATATGCTTGAGGCGTTCGTCGAATTTCGGCGTGAGGTCGTCAGGCGTCGTACCGAGTTTGACCTCAGAAAAGCTCAGGCACGAGCCCATATTTTGGAGGGCTTGAACAAAGCGATCGACGCTCTCGATTACATCATTCCGCTGATCCGCAATTCGCGCAGCGTGGACGAAGCCAAACAATGGCTGACCGCAAATCTCACGACAGCAAGCGAGATCGCAGCGTGGCGCGGCGTCACTGGCGATAAAACTAAAGATCAGTTCCTCAAGGAACTCAACAAGGTAGTAGGAGGCCTTGAATTCTCCGATATTCAGGCACAAGCGATCCTTGATCTGCAATTGCGTCGCCTGTCGGCACTCGAGCGTCAAAAGATCCTCGACGAATACGCCGAGATCATCAAGTATATTGCCGAGCTTGAGAACATTTTGCAGAACGAGAGCGTTCTCCGTCAGGTCATTGTTGACGAACTCACCGAGGTCAAGCGCCAATTTGGCGACGAACGCCGAACGGTCATTGTCGATGCGGGCGTCGAACTGAACATCGAAGACCTGATACCGGACGAGGACGTTGCAATTACGGTCACCAATGCCGGATACATCAAACGCACGCCGGTCGCTGCTTATTCCCGGCAGGGCCGCGGCGGCAAAGGCCGTTTGGGAGCAAAGGCGAAGAATGAGGATTTTGTCGAACATCTCTTCATTGCCTCGACGCACTCATTCCTGATGATCTTCACGGACGACGGCCAGGTCTTTAAGATCAAGGTCCACGAGATCCCTGAGGGCGACACAGCGGCACGCGGCAAGGCGGTCGTAAATCTTGTTCAGCTTTCCAGCGAGCGCAAGCTCGTTGCCGTTATGGCCGTTAGGGATTTTGAGGAAGAGATATTTCTGACGATGGTGACGAGGCAGGGCGTTATAAAGAAATCAAAGCTGTCTGATTACCAGAACATACGCGTCAATGGGATCAACGCGATCAACATTGACGAGGGCGACGAGCTGCTCGAGGTGATCCGCACCGACGGTAAGAATCAGATCTTTATCGCTACGCACGATGGTATGGCGGTGAAATTTAAGGAATCGGACGTTCGCCCGATGGGCCGCGTCGCTCGCGGGGTCAGAGGAGTGAATTTGCGCGAAGGCGATTTTGTCGTTTCGGTCTGTGCGGTATCGGCTGAGGGTACCGAGAAGATGCTTTCAGTCTCGGAAAAGGGCTTTGGAAAACAGACTTTGGTTGACAGCTATCGCCTGACCAAACGCGGCGGCATCGGCGTCATCAATATGAAAACGACCGATAAGACGGGCAAGGTCGTCGCCTCATTCCCGATCCAGGACGACAGCGAGATCATGATCATCACACAACAGGCAAAACTCATCCGCCTCGGTGTCGATAAGATCCGCGAAACCGGCCGAAGCGCCCAGGGCGTCATGCTCATTCGCTGCGGCGACGACGATCTCGTAACGAGCGCATCGCTGCTTGCCGGGGACCAGGAAGAGGCAGAATAGATTACTGAACACTAGCAATAAAATAGGGCGGTTCTGAACCGCCCTATTTTATTGCTTTTTCCTTGGTTTCCTTCCCAATATTTTATAGACAGAGTCGAGCGCCGTGTCGAACGCCTCGGTGTCCGCCTGCGGGCTGCAGTTGACAGCGCGGTCATCTATAAATGCCGCGACGCGGGGTTTGCCTTTGCCGACATAGACATCCGTGTATGGGAATTTATGACTTTCGAGCCACTCGATGATCTTGATCCGCATTTGGCCCGTGGTTAGCAGCGGAATGTCACCCTCTGGGCCCGGATCGCCGGAACACCTCGCGGTAAAGACCACAATGTCTGACACTTTTGCCAGGTTTCGTGCGAAATCAAGTGCGCCCGGCACCGGCGGCCCGATGTGGTCAAAGCCTTTCCAGCCGTCGTAGGTCGCGAGCACGCCATCGAGATCGACACAAACTCGCGGCCGCTGCACCGGGGTCGTTCTTTTCTTCTTGGGTGCCACGTCCCGTAGCCGCGATGGCGGCCTTTTTTTCTTAGCTTTTGGCAGCTTAGACGGACGTGCGGCTATCATCATCTCGATCGCATCGCCGCCCTCGAGCCATTCGTTCTTGTCTGGAAAATCAAAGTTATAAATTCGCGTATAATGCGGCCTCGTGTGGTGGCGTCCGGCAAGCCGCAGCGTATAGGGCAGGTCGTCCGGGCCGACCTCACGTTTTGGCGGAAACACCTCCGGTTTGCGGAGCAGGTCATGGTCTTCCCAATCCGAACGGATCTCATCGACGAAATCGAAAGTGTCGGCCAGCGGATATTCGTCATCGAGCAGGACCCAGATGTGATAGCCGCCCTCGCCGTTAGAGTCCATCACGAGCGGGTCCATCCCCATATCGCGAAGCTTGCCGGCCCACGCAAACAGGGCGGCTTTGTTTGCCTCGATCACCTCGTCGGCGTTCGGGATGTTCTCGTCGTGCAGATCGATGTCAATCGCGAACCATTTGCATGTCGAATGGTCTGAGATCGAATGAAGCCCGATCAGATGCGCAGGCGAACGGCCCGAAAAATGGCGTTCGAGCTTGGTCAGCGTGACCATGTCAGTGCCGAGCTTTCGCCGTTCCTTTATGGGCAGCATCACGACGCTGATGCGGTCGTTCTTGATCGTGTACTGGCTCCAAACGTCGCGGCGGTTAACGATCCGGTCCATCGCCCACTCCGCAAGCTCCGGCGCGTATCGCATCCACTCCTCAGCTATCCAGAGAAGACGTTTGTTACCCGCAAATTCGACGAACGGTTGGCGTGCCATAGGGACGTGTTCAGACGATCGGAAAGCTAGACGGAGATCAATTTGACTACCTTTCGACGGCGGTTCTTGGCGGCCTGCCATAGGTCGTACTGTGACTGCATTCCGATCCAAAGCTCGGGGCTCGTTCCGAGAGCCTCGGAAAGGCCGAGGGCCATTTCGGCCGAAATACCCGCGTTTCCGTTTAGGATCCGGGAAAGCGCAGCACGGGTGATACCCAGATGATTCGCTGCTGCCGTCACGGAAATACTTCCAAGATATTCTCTCAATACTGTGCCCGGATGGGGCGGATCAAACATACGCATAGCTCTGTACCTCAGTGATAGTCCTGATAATCGACCAGAATGACATCGTCGTCTTCGAAGGCAAAAGTGAGCCGCCAGTTTCCGCTGACATTTATCGACCAATGTCCGGCAAGTTCGCCTTTCAGCGGATGCAGACGCCAGCCGGGAGCATTCATGTCCTCGGCCTTCTTCGCATTATCAAGCGCGAAAAGCTGCCTGCGAAGCTTTTCGGCGTGCTTCGGCTGGATGCCGACCTTTGAGCCGGTCTTGAAGAAGCGTTCGATGCCCTTGTGCCGAAAGGTTCTTATCACCAAACCTACTGTATAGTACCGCTATACAGCTTGTCAATTATTTGGCGAGAATTCGACTATTCACCAATCTTCCCCCACCCGCCGATGAAATTTTCCTCCGCCATACGTTTATATTGTTTCCGGGCGGCGGCTTCGGTTTGGGCGATGCGGATGTCGCGTTGGAGCGGTTCTTTGCGATTTGGCGAAAAGTCCGTGAGATAAACGACGTACGCAGGGAATTCCGGGCGGTCCTCTTTGTTGGTTTTCCAAAGCAGAAGTTTTCGCACCATCAGATTTCCGCGCATTTCTTTGGTGTAAACCTCGCGTTCGAGCAGCGTGCTGGGTTCACCCGCGGGATCCTCGGCAGATTTTTCGGCTGAGACAACCGGGACGAGTTCGGTGAGTTGGCGAATATTTGCGTCCTCGGGCGAAGCTTCTTTGTCGTCGCGCATTCTCACGAATTGCGGCGAAATGACGCTTACCAACGGCATTCGCGACATTGCGTTGTAGCGTTTGCCGTCCCATTTGAGGACCATCCGGTTGACCGGGCCGCCGCGTGAGCTTTCGGTGATGAGGTCAAGGCACGACATCTCGATGACGGGGCCGGGCTCGATCATTTCGTATGCGACATAGTCGTTGTTTACCGCGACGTAATCAGATGGAACGATACGCTTTTTCATAGCCGCAGCGATCTCTTTTCTCTCTTCGTCGGTATAGCCCCCGCCGACCCGTGTGAGTTCGTGAAACGTGCCGTCGCTCCGCATCACGGCGACCAGCAGATCGTGAAGCAGCCCCTTTCGCTCGTCGCTGCCCTCGCTGTAACCGATGATCGCGGCGTCCAGATTGTGGCGCAGCTTGATCTTGTACCAATTGGCTGTATCATGCCGGAGAACGAGCCCCTCAGAGCCCTCGCCGATTACCCATTCGGTCAGCATCTCCATTATCTTTTCCGATTTGTCGGAGACGACATGATCGACCGGATGGACGAGCTTACCCTTAGCAAACCACTTGTCCATCAGTCCGAATGACTGCTTGGACGTCGTCACCGCCTCGCCATCGACCTCAGCCACGTCAAAGATGGCGAGGGCGAGCGTTGACATATCTTCTTCGGATTTCGGATTTCGGAGCACACTGACAACCTGATGAATTCGAAGGGCTTTTGACCCTTTGTGCCGTTTGTAGATCTCGCCGCCGAGGATGCAGGATTTGACCTTTGCCGCCTTTAGCTGCTTTTCTGCTTCGAGAAAGCAAGGCAGCCCGACGCGGACCGTGCCGCCGGGATTGACCGAGATCATCCGTTCGCCGTCAAAAAAGCAGAGCGAGAATTCGCCGTCGTATTTTCGCGTGATGTGATAACCGCGGGCCGCGTGAATGCGGTGAACATCCTGCGCCGCGACCGCCCGCATCTTGCCGCTCAGGGTGCGTTTGTAATCCTGTGCTTTGGCATGCAGCGACGGGTCGGCGAGATGGATCGCGTCGCCGGTATAATAATCATTCTTTTTCTTTGAGAGCCGTGATTTGTCGAAATCGAGGTTCATTTCTTCTTCGCGGTCTTCGGCTTATCGACGTCTGCTTTCTTTGACTTTGCTTTAGGCTTGTCGTCCGTTCCACCTGCTGACGCAGGTGGTTCTGACTCGGGCGGCCGCTTCAACTCCATGTTCGAAAGCTGCAAGATCAGGCAATAAGCATCACCCTCAACGCGGCCTTCGAGAAAGGCATTGTACGGCTTAGCACCGCGGGTCATAATGATCGGCTGGTTGCCTTTTTCTCCGCCGCGAAGCAGCATCAGTGAATTTCGCTCGTGCAGTTCCGTTGCCATCTCGAACAAAAAGTCATACGTCAGGCCATTCACATGTATCAGCTGCCGCTTGTGCGTAAAGATAAAGCGGTGCACGGCCTCTTCCTTTTTGATGAACTTACCGCTCCATCTGAGCGGAATGTCAGTGTTGACATTCTGCGGCTCTTTTTGACGCTGTCGCCGCTCCCGAAGCGTCCCGTCAGGGTGCTTGACCAACTCAAATTCATCGACTAGATGAATAATGCCTTTCTTCGAAACATACACCCGCGATGTGTCCGTAAGGAACATCCCAAACTGATCCATATCGATCTCTGGATCATCTTTGACCAACGCCTTGCCGAGGGACTGGAGCGTCTTCCGCTTTTTGAGCAGTGCGTCGAGATCGTGCTCGATGTTGGTCTTCATCAGCTTCTGCGTGTGCACCGGCTTGCCCTTGGGGTCGACAAACGCAACATCACGCTTCGGCACCACCGCCTCAAAAGCCACGACCGCATCACGGTTCTTTGTATTGCTAATATTGATCGCCATTAATCGAGATTTTTAACGCAAAGACGCCAAGATACAGAGACGCAAAGGTTCAGGTTGGGTGGTCGAACCGATGCAAAATTGCTATCGATCTGCATAAAATGATTTCTTTGCGTCTTTGTTCCTTCGCGTCTTTGCGTTAAATAAAACCTAAAACAAGTCAAAATCGATATCGTCACCAGAGATCTCTTCTTCCTCGAGAGCGTCAAAAACAGCCGCCTGATTTAGCTTCGTGAACTGCAAATTTGCTTGTTTACCAATGATCATAAAGGCCTCGGACTTGTTGCCGATCACGAACGCGTTGTCATATTCGGTACCGCCGCGATAGCTGAAAGGGAATCGATAGATCAGGCCCGACGCGAGATGATCGAGCAGATAATCAATATTCCCACCCTCAAACGCGTCGAGCCCGTACACCGATTTCACGAGCTGCGAAAGGTAATCATCGACATCCGCAACGATAAGGTCGTTACGGGTCGAAAATGAAGATTCGACCAATTCAAGTTCGCCGCCTTCGAGATTTACAGCTTTCAGGGTGTTTCGTTCGATCGAGTTTCCCTTTTCATCGAGCGTCGCAAGAGCGGTCCCGCCTTTGTCGAGGAGCGTTTTGCCGTCCGCCGCCAGCACGAGCAGCTGGGCCGGATTGCCTTTCTCGTCAAATGCCTCGATCTCGACCGAGCCGTAGATCTGCTCGCGGTCGATCTTGCGAAAGCTGACAGAAAATTTTTGCCCATCGAGTGAAAGCACCAGCTCCTTTGCCATATCTGTATGATTCTATTGCATTTCAATCGCTTTCGGCAAAAATTACAATAATTTATCACGGAATGTAATTTATTAGACATTGCAGTGGTCGTTTGGGTGTATAATGTTCTTGTTGACAGCGGCTGCAGGCCGTGATCAACCCAGACAGAGTTAAGGAGGACTTGCCGATGAGAACTGGAAACACCAACCGCAACCTTCAAGACGACGCGGAGAATCCGCCGGACTAACAACCCCGGAACAGCACGCTGTTCAAGACAAGTCAGACGGTCGGACGTTCCGGACGATCGTAAGGAAAATCAACACTGACGATGTCAATTTCTAAAACGAGGCTCCGCCAAAAATGGCGGGGCCTTTTCTGTTCATTGATCGGCAAACTCGGCGGAACACATCATTCCCGGCGAAACACTACATTCCCGGCATAATAGGACAATCCCGGCGGTTTGTTATTCCCATTTTGAGTAACCAGTGCTATGTTGATGCTATGAGACGGTGTCACGTACATAGCACATCACGACAAGACCTGGGCTGGGTCCGTCTTGACCCGCTGCCTTTTGACAGAAGGGCAGCGTATGTCCAGAGCGTCTGCGATGTGTTGATCGAAAGCCGTTTTGGCCCAGGTCGGCCGTCTCAACTCGTTGTTCATCTCAGCGACCGCCCGGAACTCGATCCGTCCGTGTTCTATGACATGATCAGCGGGGAAATGGTCCCGTGTTACGAAATGTGCCCTTACGGCCGGAGCCACTATCAGGTGCTCGAGGTAGCGTTTCGCAGATCAAAAGAAGCAAGACTTGCCGACGGATCAAACGGATCCAACGGTGCGCACAAGTCGACCGCAACCTTGGCCCGCGGATCGCCCCTTGTCGGAGAGCGTCTTTGAAGAGAAGGAAGATTTTTTAACGCAAAGACGCCAAGGACGCAAAGGGAACGCAAAACGACTCGATCTTCCTCTACGATCTCCGCGTTAAAAAATTGCTAAACGCAAGGAATGCCAGCAGACGCAATACGCGATACTAGATCTTTGAAAATTTAACATAACCGGAAAGGTTACCCGATCAACGTCGGTTGTTCGGGGTGACGCATTAGTTGGTCGAGACCGAAGTGTTGGTAAGCGAGACGCGTTGCCATTCGGCCGCGTGGGGTGCGGTCGAGAAACCCGATCTGCAAGAGGTACGGCTCGATGATCTCTTCGATGGAGTCCTTTTCTTCGTAGATCGCCGCAGACAACGTGTTCAGGCCGACGGGGCCGCCGTCAAATTTCTCGATAATTGTCTTGAGCAATTTCGCGTCCATTTCGTCGAGGCCATAGCTGTCGACTTCCATACGATCGAGAGCGTCGCTGGCGACATGCTCGTTGATGTGGCCCTCGTGATCAACCTCAGCAAAATCGCGAACGCGGCGCAAAAGGCGGTTGACGATACGCGGAGTGCCGCGACCGCGTTTTGCGATCTCGTGCGAACCTGTCTCGTCGATAGCGACATTCAGTATGCCGGACGAACGCTTGCATATCGTCTGCAGGTCATCGACGTTGTAAAAGTCGAGGTTAAAGATAATGCCAAATCGCCCGCGCAGCGGCGCCGTGATCAGACCCGGTCGCGTCGTCGCTCCGACAAGCGTAAATTTTGGCAGCTCTAGCTTTATCGATCTCGCGGCGGTTCCCTGGCCGATCATAATATCGAGATTATAATCCTCCATCGCGGGATAGAGGATCTCCTCGATCGCGGGATTTAGGCGATGGATCTCGTCGATAAAGAGCACGTCGCCTTCCTCGAGCCCCGTCAATATCGCGGCAAGATCACCCGCCTTTTCGATCACCGGGCCGGACGTCGATTTGAGCGACGCGCCCATTTCATTGGCAACAATATTTGAAAGTGTCGTTTTGCCAACGCCAGGCGGTCCGGTCAGCAGAATATGGTCAAGCGCCTCACGACGCTTTAACGCCGCCTTCATAAAGACGCGCAGATTCTCCTTAACCTTCGTCTGCCCGATGTACTCCGCCAACTGCGCCGGACGCAAGGTCGCCTCAAAGCGACTCTCTTCAGCCGAAAGCTCTTCGTCCCTAATGTTGATGGCCGCTACGGTTGACATAGATCTTTACAACGATTCTCCCTCATCTATCAGGTAGCCCGTAATATCAATCTGTACGACGTGGTTGGGCCCGATCCCGGCGTTGGTCACGGCAACTATCCCGTTACCGGCGTGTACTACAAACCCGGTACCGAGATTGATCTGTTTCGATTCGCCTGCCTTAACGGGGACCTGCTGGATAGGAAGACTCGCTTTATAGTTTGGTGCAGATTTATCTTCGATCCGTTGATTTACGTTCACGACAATATCGCGACTCAAATTATTCGCCTTGATCAAAAAGTCGGGAACGACCAACTTCTTACCTGCCGGAACGATGGTCAGGTTTTCTGTCGGAGCGTTCTCGGCGGACATCTGAAAAAGTTCGGCCTGGTCAGGCCGGAGAGACGAATTGGCCGATCCGCGAGCGTTGACGATGATCTTCGCCGGTCGCATTCCAATAAGTTCCTGTCCACCTTTGCAGGCAATGGTTAGGGAGAAAGCTAAGGCCAAACAAATTGTTATAAATCCCTTCATAGATCTTTCCTCCAAACTTGTACTCAAAATAATAGTCCTTTATTGTACAGAGCCAAAATATCCATGGAGAACGCGACTGTGCAATGCAGTACGAGGCCGAGCCAGATGGTGCCGTTTTTGTAGCTGATCCATCCGAGAATGATACCGGCGGCGATGGCGGCGAAGGTTTCAGGCATTGGTTTTTGAAAATGGATCATCGTGTACGGCACGGTCATCGCGAAGATCGAATAAAATCCGAGCGACGGTTTGAGGCTGTGTACCATGAAGCCGCGGAAAAAGAATTCGAGGCCGAAAAACTGCACGAAATAGACGAGTTCCCATATCAAAAGCGTCGTGGTGAGATACGGCAGACCATCGGAAACTTTCAGAAACGGATACTTTGCCGAAAAGCCTTCGGTAAACGACAGCAGATAGATTAACGGCAGCATCACCGCGATCGCGACGGCAAGCAATTTCAAAAATCCCGGCTCGATCTTATGTGCGAGGCCGATCTCGCTCAACTTTCGTTTCTGAACGAACTTTACGAAAAACGCGGGAACGACGAAATAAAAAAATACCGAGACGACGACCCACCAGATCAAGGCGTAAAGATTATTCTTTGTTGGATGTACGGCCTCATCGCCGATCGCGGAAAACGGCGTTCGCGAAAGTATCGCCCGCATGTAAAACGGATCTTTGAGATACGTGATGCACGTCAACCCGACGGCGGCATAAACAAACGCAAAAACCGCCCGACGGTCAAGCGAAGCAAGGTCGGTGCGAATTTGTAGGATGAGATCGAGCATTTGTATTAGGGTTCGGGTTCTTTGCGGCTCGCCGCCTTATTTGCGGAAAAGCTTGCTTTTCCGAGGCGTTCTTAAAATGATCTCGCGGCTTGCCGCCTTACTTGCGGAAAAGCTTGCTTTTCCGTAGCCTATAGAAAAATTCCTGCGGCTTGCCGCCGCCCAAACGCAATGTTCCGAGTATCTAGGGATAACCCATCCTATTATCTTACGTCGGTGGCCCATCATCGCTTGCCGATCTTTCAAACCGACGCCGTAAGAAAGGTGTATGCGACGCATTCAACGAGGCCCGTCTATCCGGCCTCATCATGATCTTTGCCTATGTGATCATGCCCGATCATACTCACGTAGTTACCGACAGCTCGCGTGAGATAAAAGACGTATTGCGGTTTTTGAATGGCATCTCGGCACGTCGAGTGATCAATTATCTTAAGGAAAACGATTTCCATTCGTCGCTGCAAAAACTCAGGATACAGGAGCGAAGGGATACTCAAAAGTATTCTGTTTACGAACACCACCCGAATGCGTTCCGCCTGACCAGCGAAGAATCGCTCATGCAAAAGGTCAATTACGTTCATCTCAATCCGGTTCGGGCTGGTCTGGTAGACCTGCCCGACGAATATCTTTATTCGAGTGCTCGCCAGTGGCACAATCGATCGCTGGAAGAGGAGCCGCTTTTGACTGATCATCGGCGGATCGATTGGCGGTAGAGCGGCGGCAAGCCGCGAGATCATTTTAAGAACGCCTCGGAAAAGCAAGCTTTTCCGCAAATAAGGCGGCGAGCCGCAAAAACCGATATCATTTCGCCAGCACCTGCAACGCTCGCCGCAGGAGTTTTTGGACGGTCATTTCGGTGCCTTCCTGGGCGGACTGCTTTAGGGCCTTTTCGGCGGCGGGGCGTTGGTAGCCGAGGTTTGTCAGCGCCGACAGGGCATCGTCGAAAACGGCGTCCGACGGCAGCGGTTCCAGGCTTGACGGATCTTGTGACGCAGCGGTGCCGGACGAGAGTTCGCCGACCTTGTCGCGGAGGTCGATGATGATACGCTCGGCGGTCTTTTGCCCGACGCCGGGGATCGATTTGATGCGGACGACGTTGTCGGTGCGGATCGCAAGAATGATCTCATCCGCGCTCATGCCCGAGAGCATCGCGATGCCCATTTTGGCCCCGATGCCCTGGACCGAGATCAGCCGCAGAAAAAGGTCACGTTCGCGAAGGGTCTTAAAACCGAAGAGCTGCAGCGTGTCCTCACGAACGTATGTGTAGATCCGCAGGTTCACGTCCGAACCGATCTCGCCGAGCTCGTAAAAGGTCGACAGAGGTATCGCCACTTCGTAACCAACACCGCCGACATCGACGATGGCTGTGTTTGCTTGCTTTTCGAGTAGTTTGCCGGACAGATACGCGATCATTGTTTCACTCTTGAAACACAGATTGTAGTCGAAATTTCGCTTGAGGGCAACGAAGCGCCGACCGCGACCGTCATAACCGTGTCCTTTTCACGTACCCGTGTCCGAATTTTCTTGGAGAGTCTCGGCGGAAGGTATATCATATAGATTGACGGTTAGTTGAAACCGATCTCGGCCAGCCGTCGTAAGTAGTAGCATAGGAGTAGTTTCAAGCAATGACATCGCCCGGAGTATTTGGATTTATCAAAAGAATGTTGCCGTTCGCAGCGGCGTTGGTTTTGGGCGTGATGATCACGAGCCTTTTCGTCGATCTCAATCCGCCGCGTATCGGCCGCGGCTGGAAGGGAAAAAAGCACCGCCAAGTGCATAGGCTGAGACTCGAGAACGAAGAGCTTAAGAATGAGAACCTCCGTCTCAAGAACGAGATCGAGAGCCTGCGTTTTGACGGCATGCGTATGAAGCATCCTGGCCACGAAGAATGGGCACGCGAATTTGAGAACCGTCTCGAAGAAATGGTTCCGCCGCCCGCATTGGCACCGGTGGCTCCAGCCGCTCCGAGAGCTCGAAGGTAACAATTTTCACCAATTTTAGGCCACAGGTTAACGCCGCCGAAAGGGATGTGTTAATCTGTGGTTTCCTAATTTTGTATGGACGAATCCGCCGCAAGGAAACTCATTTGCGAGGTTGGCAAACTGCTCTATGATCGCAGCTATGTAGTTGCGTTTGATGGCAATGTCAGTATCCGCTTGGATGAGAACACCGTGCTCGCCACGCCGACGATGACGTCAAAGGGACGAATGACCGAGGATTGTCTCGCTCTCACTGATATGGACGGGAATCCAAAGTCGGACAAGCGAGCGTCGTCCGAACTGGCAATGCATCTGTTGATATACAGGATGCGGCCCGATATTCATGCCGTCTGTCACGCTCATCCGGCACACGGGACTGCTTTCGCAGTTGCGGGCCTGGCGATAGACAAACCGATCTTGTCCGAGGTGATCTTGACGCTTGGCTGTGTGCCGCTGACCGATTACGGGACACCTTCGACCGACGAACTGACCGAGGCGATGAAGCCTTTCGTCCCGCATCATAATGCTCTGTTAATGGCAAATCACGGTGCGGTGGCATACGGAGAACATCTGTGGCAAGCGTACGACCGGCTCGAAACGCTCGAACACACGGCAAAGATAGCGATCCTTGCCAAAGCCCTCGGCGGCGCAAATGACCTGCCATCGGACGCGATCGAAAAGCTTATTCACATCAGAGAAAAGGCGGGATTTTTGAAAACGAACGCACGTTGTCAGGCATGCGGATATCTGCATGAGGCAAATATCAGCTGCGATCTCGACGTGAGTTACCCATCTCAGGACGGCACAAATGGACGGAAAATTTCGTTCACACGCGAAGAGTTGATCGAGCTTTTGAGCCAGGCGGCCAACTTGGGGTAAACTTACACGAACTCAGCGATCTATACACAAGTTATCAGGAGCAAAACTAAATGCAAGAAGCATTAGGAATGGTAGAAACAAAGGGTTTGGTGGCGACGATCGAGGCGGCCGACGCCATGGTCAAGGCTGCTAATGTCCAACTCGTCAGCTACGAAAAGATCGGTGCGGGATTTGTCACCGCGATCGTTCGCGGCGATGTCGCTGCGGTCAAGGCCGCAACAGACGCTGGTGCCGCAGCCGCACGACGCGTCGGCGAACTCGTCAGCGTCCACGTCATCCCGCGTCCGCACGCAAGCGTGGACGAAACGCTGCCCGTGGTCAGGAAAGGATAGTTGTCAGTAGCCGGTTGTCAGTTGCCAGATCTTTCTGTTCCAACCGGCCACCGGCAACTGACTACCGGCAACTGAACAATGATAATCGCACGCATTTTAGGCACTGTCGTGTCCACGCAAAAGGACGAACGGCTACTCGGGAAGAAGCTGCTCATCGTCAAGCCAATCAATCTCGACGGCTCTGACCAGAGCGGCTATCTTGTCTCTGTGGACACCGTAGGAGCCGGCTTTCACGAAAAGGTGATCGTGGTCGGTGGCTCGTCCGCCCGTCTGGCCGAGGGCAACAAAGATTGCCCGGTCGATAGTGCCATCATCGGCGTGATCGACGAGATCGATTTTCACGCCTGATCAGATGTTTTCCGGTGACCGCAAATCCAATGCCCTCGTGATCATTCGCTTTGTTCTGGCGATCCTGATGTTCATTCACGGTGCTGCACGAATAGCGAATGGCACCGTTGACGATTTTGGCGGTTTCCTTGGAATGCAGGGCTTTCCGCTGGGATTCTACCTTGCCTGGGCGATAACGGTATTCGAACTGGTCGGCAGCGTGCTGCTTGCTGCGGGGGTTTACGCATGGATCATCGCCTTGATCTTTGCGGTTCATCTGAGTTTCGGCATTGCGTTGGTGCATTGGAATGAAGGTTGGTTCGTCGTTGGTGCAGGCCGCAACGGTATCGAGTACAGCGTTTTGCTTGTCGCATCGTTTTTGGCGATCGCCTACGCCAATTTTAAGAGGCCTGGAAGCTAGATATGCAGATCGCACGCGTCATCGGAACAGTGGTTTCGACGGTCAAGAATGAAACGCTCAGCGGGCGAAGACTCCTGATCGTCCAAACCCTCGATGCCGATCTCAAACCGAAGGGCAAACCGACCGTGGCTCTCGATGCCGTCGGTGCAGGAATGGGTGAGCTTGTTTTTTGGTGCAGAGGTAAAGAGGCTTCGTTCCCTTTCAAACGCGATATGACGCCGACAGATTGCACCATCGTTGGAATAATCGATTCGGACGCACACGTATTTAACCCTTAAATGCTATTGGCAAGAGTCATCGGAAATGTAGTAGCAACGCAGAAGAATCAGCGTTACGAAGGAACGCGTGCCATGCTCTGCCGCCAGATAACCCCCGAGGGCGAAGATATGGAATACACGACCATCGCTCTCGACTCAGTAGGTGCCGGCGAAGGCGACACGGTCATCATCGCCCAGGAAGGCTGGTCCGCCTCAACCGCCGCAACCGGAAAAGCCGGTGCCGCCATCGACTCGGCGATCGTCGGGGTGGTTGATTATGTTGACCTTCTTTAGCGTAAGACGGTTTTCTTCAGTGGATAGTGACAAGTGGATAGTGGATAGTTTTTGACTAACCACTTGTCACTATCCACTAACCACTGAAGAAATTTAGTATGACCAACAGCATTGTTCTCGACAAGGCAATCAAATTCGCGTTGCGGATCGTTGGCGTTTACAAATACCTGACCGACGAAAAACTGAATTTGTAATCCTCAATATCGAAAACGTCTCGAGAATCAGATGACAACGCCTGAAACTAAAAAACTTGCAGACAAGATCGCCAAGATGCTTGAAGCGGAATCGCAGTCGGGCGATCTTGCCGGTCTATACGCGAGTATTGAGAAGGTCAACCATCGTCTGGACAAGCTCGAACAGGTCGAGAATATTCCGCATTCCACACTCCGCACTCCGCAATCGACGCATCCCAGCCTCGACAAACTCAACATCGCCGAGGCGATCGCCGATTCGATATTTGGGGCTAAGTTCAAAGAAAAGGCTTGCCAGTTTGAGCCTGACAAGCCTTGCGATCATTGTTCGATGTGTAATTCCCGCGGGTTTTAGCTACGGTGCACTTGGTGCGGGCTTGCGAAGCGAATTTGCATCGCCAACGCTAGGTGCTGTTCTGGCACCTGCATCCGCCTCAAAATATGGCTGCTCCTGAAAACCAAGCAGGCCGGCAGTGATTACGGCCGGGAATGAATTTCGGGTCGTATTGTAAGCATTGACCGCATCCGTGTAATCAATGCGGGCTACGTTGATGCGATTTTCGGTTCCCGATAGCTCATCCTGAACTTTCATGAAAGCTTCGTTTGAACGCAAAACAGGATAGCTCTCCTGCAGGCTGAGAAGTCGTCCGATCGTTCCGCCGAAGCTACTGTTGGCTTCGATGATAGCCTGCTTCTGCTCGGGTGTTTTGTCACCATCGGATGCAGTTCCAGCGGCATTTGAGGCTTCGAGCAAGCGTGACCGTGCGGCTGCGATCTGGCCGAAAACTTCCTGTTCCTGAACGCCCGCCATCTTGGCAGTTTCGACGAGATTTGGGATCAGATCGGCACGGCGTTGCAGTGAACTCTCAACGTTCGACCACTTGGCTTTGACCGTTTGCTGTTTAGCCGTCAGGTCGTTGTAGCTGCAGCCGCTGAGGCCGAATGCAGCGAATAAAACGATCGATAATAAAATTGCCCTTTTCATGTTCTTTCTCCTAAATACCAAAACTATTTTCCTGTCGCGTCAACCGCGTTGATAACGTGTTCGATCTGCTCCATGTACTCACCGAACAGGCGATTTGCCTTTACTTCGTCGAGGGTCTCGGTGAAGTTATTCTCACGAATATTGAATATTTTTTCAAACGGCCTTCCGTCAATACCGAATTGCAGGGCGGTCAGGGCGACGATCTCGTGCTTGGTCGCCGGCGGTTCGAGGCCCTTTACGATCAGCACTGCACGGAATAGAGCGGCAAAGCTCGACAGGCTCTCCGCCATTAGCCGCTTGAGCCCCTCGACCGAGGTCGAGGCGGGAATGTACTGCCGACGAAGCTGGACCAGCTTGCTGCGAAGTTCATATTCTGCCTGCAGCCTGAGGAATTCGTTCGATATCTGCATATCGGCGATGACGTCGATGCCGAAAAGCACCTTGTGAGCGACCGTCATCTGGTGGAACTCGATCGGGAAGACATCCGCCGCATTCTTTAGCTCCGAACGTGTGAAATACACGGGAACCGGATTTCCCATCCTTGACCATTCGCGGATGCAGGCGTGAGCCTTTCTGAGATCGTCGGGGCCGATCTTTTCCAGTGCGATGAGGATGTTGTAATCCGACTGTTTTGGCACAAAATCGCCCGCTGCCGCCGAACCGTACAAAATGACCGACACAAGGTTCTTGCCATGCGTAGCCTTTAGGTCGTCAATAAATGCTTCGAAATGATGGATCATTTTACCAGTCGCCTCCTGCTCCGCCGCCGCCAAAATCACCGCCTCCGCCAAATCCGCCCCAGTCGCTTCCGCCGGAAGAACCCCAATCGCTCGATGACGATGACGACGATGAGCCACCGGAAAGGGCAGCTCCAATTATCCCGCCGATGATCGCCGGTAGGATGTCACCGCCGCTTGAGCCTCCGCCGCCGCCAAATCCGCCACCGCCCCAGCGGTCGCCATCGCTTTTGGTCTTGCCTCCGCCTTTACCTGAGCGGCCAAAGATCAACAGCAGGATAATAAGCAGGACGATGCCGCAGCAGAACAGCCCAAATAGTCCACCGCCGAATTCTGCGTTGTTTGAGCCAGCCGAGGGAGGTGTTGGTTTGGCGGTAGCGGGCGTTCCTTTGTTCTCTATCGTAGAGATATAGGCATTGATCGTGTCCTCGACGCCCTTACCGTAATTGGCCTTCTTAAATTCGGGAACGAGATATTGCCTCTGGAGCGAGCCGACGAGGCCATCGGGTAGCTCGTCCTCAAGGTCTTTGCTGACCTGGGTGAAATACTTCCGGTCGTCGATCGCGATGAATAGCAGGGCACTCGGATTGTCGTCAGCTTTCGAGCCGATCTTCCAACCGCGTGCAACGGCGAGCGAATAATCGAATATCGGCCGTTCACCCGTTGTCCTAACAACTGCAACGGCGATCTCGACCGACGGGTTTGAAGTTTCTTTTAGGGCCTTGAGACTTGATTCGATCCGCTGCTTCGTCGCCGCATCGATCACGTTGGCGTAATCGTTGACAAAACCCGTCGGAGCCGGAAGCGGCGATGTGTTTTGCGACCACGGCGTCGATTCCTGGCCAAACGCAGTGAACGCGGCCAGCAAAAGCACAACCGCGGCGGACATGAGTCTGAAATTTTTCGGCAGAAGGTAATTTTTCATCAAATCAAACGATCTTGCCATTCACTGAGACATACGATCCCCTTCGGCGGGATGTTCGAAAAATCGGATCTCGCTCTACGTCTTTTTAACCTCGACGATCTTTGCCCGGAACACGCGTATCGCGGCCTTTACGGACGGATGAGCATTTGCGTATTCGAGCAGTTCGGCCTCGGTCGGGTCGTCGCCGAGTTCAGGCAGATCTGCTGTATCTATCGGCTCAAAATTCGGGGCGATCGCTGCAATGTTTCTTGCCGGAGCTACGCCCGCTGCCGAGCCGCCGTTCGAACCAGAAACGCCCGATCCCGCCGGTGGCCCGATACCGAATGCCTTATCGACAAATGCCGCGATGCCGCCTATCGGCATCATATCGTCACCGGTGACCGAGAGCTTTTCTTCGAATGCCGCATCGAGCCGCGTGTCCTCGACGTGTTCGAGCATTTCCGCCGGCAACGGCGGGAGACGAACCGGGAACGACGTTTCAGCGTTCCGGGCCATCTCTCGTATCATCTCCGCAGCCGTAACGATGCCGGTATTTACGGGTTCAGGTTCATGGTCAGTGACCGGTTTGGAATAGCCGATATCGTCATCCGGCGGCTCGCTAAATTCCCCTGGTTCGTACGGTTCGAGTTCGGCTGGGGCCGCAACCTCAGTTTTCAGAGTTTTTTTTTCCTGAGGCGGAGTTGCAACAGGAGCCGATGCGGATGCGGCCGAGGCAGACGGCGTTTGGACGGGCGTGCCGCTGGACAGGGAATTCAGCCTTTCCAGAATGCTCTCGATCGTTGCGACCTTTCGCATTTCGATGAGTTTTACGAGGCCCATCTCAAGCGTATATCGCGGATGGGCGGCCTCGCGGAGCTTTGATTCGGTCTCGGCGAGAGAATTAAAAAATCTGAGCAGGTCTGATTCGGTGAACTCCGCCGACATTGCCTTCATCGTCTCGGTGGTGAAAACCGCCGAGTCAAACAGCTCTACCGAACCGCCCGCGACCTTAAAAACAAGTAGATCGCGGAACAGCCCGAGCACGTCGCGGCAATAATTTCTCAGATCGTGGCCGCGTGCGATGAGGTCATCGACCACGGCAAGAGCGGCCTTAGGTTCGCGTTCGGTGATGGCCTTGATCGTCTTTGAGAGTATCTCAGAGCCTGCAAAACCGAGTGCACTCGTGACCTCGGCGGCTGTGATCTTTTCGCCCGAAAAGCTGATGACCTGATCAAAATTAGACTGTGCATCACGCATCGAGCCTTCGCCGGAGCGAGCCAATTCACGCAGGGCGTCATCGTCGATATCGATCTTTTCGGCAATGGCGATCTGCTTTAGCCGGTCAAATATCTTCTGCACCGGAATGGTGCGGAACTGAAACTCCTGACACCGCGACAATATCGTGTCGGGCACCTTGTGCAGCTCGGTCGTCGCCATTACAAAGACGACGTTGCCCGGCGGTTCTTCGAGCGTTTTGAGCAGTGCGTTGAATGCGGGTTTTGAGAGCTGATGGACCTCGTCGATGATAAAGACCTTGTACCGGTCGCGTGCCGGGTTAAAGTCAATGCTGTTCAAGATCGTCTCACGCACATCGTCGATGCCCGTGTGCGATGCCGCATCTATCTCAAGCACATCTATCGAACGGCTCTCACCGATCTCGATGCACGACGGGCAAATGTCCTTATCATCCGCCTTGCACGGAGTGACCGTCGCCTTATCAAATTTGTGGCAGTTCAGGGCTTTAGCCAGAATGCGTGCCGAGGTCGTCTTACCGACACCGCGTGCCCCCGAGAACATATACGCGTGGTGCAGACGCTCGTGCTCGATCGCATTACGCAGCGTCTGCGTAACGACCTCCTGGCCCGTGACCTCCTCAAAAGTCTGCGGCCGCCATTTCCGAGCTATGACCTGATATGACACTGACTAAAGGATAAAGGATAAAGAGTAAAGGATAAAGTGGGAAAGATGAAGATCACGTGCCGGTCTTGCGGATTCGCCGAAACCGACGCATTTGGCCCTGCCCGGTTGTTAAATTGTCTGAGATCCAGTATGGCCCGTTGCGGGAGGTGTGCCAGAAGTTTGTCTTGACAAACCATTCCGTCTTTGGAGATGCTAAATTAGCTCGTATGAACAAAGTCGTTCTCATCACCGGTGCCTCTTCGGGTATCGGGCTGCACACTGCCAAATTGTTCCAGGCCAAGGACTGGAAGGTCGCGGCGACAATGCGGAAGCCGGAATCCGCCGCTGATCTCGCGAAGATCGTTGATCTTGAGACGTTTCGGCTCGATGTCACGGATGTCGAGTCGATCAAAAAGGCGATCGCCGATACACTTGAAAAATTTGGCCGTATTGACGCCGTGGTCAACAATGCGGGTTACGGCTTGATGGGGCCGTTTGAAGCCGCATCGCAAGAACAGATCGAGAAGCAATTTCAGACTAACGTCTTTGGCCTGATGAACGTCTGCCGCGAGATCTTGCCGTATTTTCGTGTGCAGAAACGGGGGCATATTGTGAACATTGCCTCGGTCGGCGGTCGTATGACATTTCCGTTTTCCAGTCTCTATCATGCGACCAAATGGGCTGTCGAAGGCTTTTCCGAATCTCTCCACTACGAACTCAAGCCCTTTAACATTCGAGTGAAGATAGTCGAGCCCGGTCCGATCAAAACCGACTTCTATGACCGTTCGATGGACATTGCCGAGCCAGAGAGCAATGCCGCTTACGATGCTCTCGCTTCCCGTGCGATGGCAAATATGCAAAAAGCGGGCGAAGACGCTCCGGACGGGTCGGTCGTGGCCGAGGCGATCTATGGCGCGGTCACCGATGGGACGAACCGGCTGCGCTACGGAGCGAACACAAAAGGAATTCTCACCCTGAGGCGATTACTGCCCGAAAGTTTGTTTTTCTCCATCATTCGAAAGATAATTTTGCGATAGCTAAATTGCCGTAAACGTGAGACTATCGTCCTAAGTTTTCTAAAGACGGCAATTGAACATAACAACTTGCTCGTCGGTTATCGATAGGGGCTAGCGGTATTTGCCTCGGTTTTCGCGTGTGCTAAAGAATGAAGATCCTTCTCTACAACCCTGACAACGGCATAACGCGCAATTTTATGCCGCACCTTTGGATGTTCCTGCTGCAGTCTCTGACGCCGCCGGAACACGAAGTGATCCTGATCGACGGCAATGCGAAATCGATGACCAGGCCCGAGCTTATCCAATTCTGCAAGGACGAGAATATCGGCCTTGTCGGTATTGGTTCGATGACGCGAATGATCGCCCGTGCCTATCGTGTCGCTGATGCACTACGTGAAGCCGGATTTACGGTCGTAATGGGCGGCCCTCACGTAACCGAATGTGCGGATGAAGCTCTCGGCAAAGATGGCGGGTCCCGTCATGCCGATGCGGTAGCGCTCGGCGAAGCTGATGAATATTGGGCGCAGATGGTCGAGGACGCCGCCAACGGCACGCTGAAAGAGACGTATCAACCCAAGATCGACGAGAAAGGTAACGATTTCAAACCGAGCCTTCAGCCATATCCGCATATTCCCTGGGAAACGCTCGACCTCGACCAATTTTCGCTCGTGCCGAAATTCCTCCAACCAGCGATGTCCCGCATGGGCGAAGGTTGGGGCAAGTTCTTTGTCGTGCCGATAGAGACCGGTCGCGGCTGTCCGTACGGCTGCGAATTTTGTACCGTTACTGGCTTCTTTGGCGATTCGATCCGCTTTCGGACCAACGAGAGCGTTGTCGAAGAACTGCTTCGCCTAAAGGCGAGGGCCAAGATCGAGAAAGGCCAGATCGCGGTCTTCTTTATCGACGACAATCTCGCGATCAATAAGAAACGCCTCAAGGGCCTTCTACGTGACATCATCGCCGCAGGAGCGCAACTTCCGTGGGTTGCACAGATCAGTGCCAATCTGCTTGCCGACGAAGAGCTTGTCGATCTGATCGCAGAGGCGGGCGGGCGTTGGGTTTTCATCGGTATGGAATCCATTGATCCGGCAAACATGGCGGACGTCAATAAAAATTTCTCAAAGCCGGAAAACTATCCGGCAGTGCTCCAAGGTCTCAGAAAACGAAATATTTACGCTATCACGTCGTTCATCTTTGGCATGGACAACGATACGCCCGGCGTCGCGAACCGCACGGTCGGTGAGATCGAAAAGTGGGCCCCAGGGCTGCCCGTTTTTGGCCAGCTAACACCGTTTCCATCGACGCCGCTCTATACTCGTCTCGAAAAGGCGGGTCGGCTTCAGCGACCGAAACACTGGCTCGATTTTGCCCCATTCGTCATGGCACATGATCCGCTCAAGATGACGATCGAGGATGCCAAGAAAGAGACTTTTGATGCGTGGTCGCGTTCGTACAGTCCCGAGCGCAACTGGGAAGCGATCAACATGATCCGGGATGCCCCGATTGACACGCGCATCGGCCATCTCGTCGCCCGGCTCTTTTTCCGCGGGATTTATTTCCCGCAGATGAGTAAATGGGCGTGGATCAAACTCCTCTTCGACAACCGCCGCCCGATCCTGAGCCTCACTGGCGAAGGGATACGCACTTGGCGTCGGGCGCGAAAACGCCGCCGGATCGAAGGCGGAACGAGTGTGTCGGAGGCCCGAACGTAACACCGATCTGAAGCAAATTCAGACCGTGTTTGCCGATTTTCGCCTACGCTCTTCAAACAGGTAAATTTGACTGACTCTTCCCGGACCGTTTACCTTCTTGCTTTAAAGAATTTCTGTATTAGCGCACGGCATTTGTCGGCTAGGATCCCGCCAGTTACCTCCATGCGGTGGTTCAGGTTGGGGTTGTCGCAGATGCGGAAGTGGGTCTCGACGGCTCCGAATCGTTCGTCGGGAGCACCGTAGACGAGGCGTGCGACGCGGGCGTTGACCAATGCTCCGGCACACATCGCACATGGCTCGATGGTCGAGTACATCGTGGTTCCGGTGAGACGGTAGTTGCCGGTGCGGAGGGCCGCCGTTCGCAGAGCGAGTATTTCGGCGTGGGCAGTCGGGTCGTTGTCCTTGATAGTTCGGTTTGAGGTGGCGGCGAGTATTTTGCCGTCGGCCCCGACGAGCACTGCACCTACCGGAACCTCTTTTAGTTTTTCGGCGTCACGGGCGACGTGAATCGCCCGGTACATCCATTTTTCATCCGTGTCCGTCATTACAAATGAGTTTACAGAAACCGCGTAATTCTTGCATCCGGATACCTAAAATGTTAAACCATTAGATGCAAAGCATCTTGTCCCCTTCGAGAGCTAAATCGCCACAGAAAGTTATGAAAGACGAGGTTCGTACCGGAACCCAATCTGTCGAATCCGATATTCACATCACGAATGTCCCGCAGTCTTTCCGTGCCTTTGCCGAGGAAGTTCACAAACGTCACGAGAAACCGCGAACAACACCCGCGACACTACCCCAGAAGCTACAGCCCGCCGAGTTTAACACGGCGATGGTACATTTTTACCGGGGCGAGGTCCAGCGTTCGAACGTGTGGCGAAACCGCCTCGACGCCACCACAAACTGGGCCGTGATCACTGCCGGTGCAACGCTGTCATTCGTTTTTAGTTCGCCGGACAATCCGCATTTTGCGATTCCCATCAATTCGATCCTCGTCTCCATTTTTCTCTTTATGGAGGCCCGCCGATACCGTTATTACGAGGTCTGGGCGAACCGTGTGCGTGTGCTCGAAACGGGGTATTTCGCACCGATGCTCTCGCATCGCACAATTCCACCCGATAAGGAATGGGCAGAACATATCTCGGCGGATCTGCTCTCGCCGCACTTTACGATCAGCGTTTGGGAGGCTGTCGGAAGACGTTTGCGCGCAAATTACCTATGGATCTTTATTCTACTGGCGATGTCGTGGACGCTAAAGATATACATTCATCCGTCACCGATCCCAACAACGTCCGAAGCGGACCGAAAGATCTTTTGGGACCTATTGTTCCAGCGTGCCACGGTCGGACTTGCCCCCGGCTGGATGGTGATCTTTTTCGGCGCGATATTTAATCTGGCGATAATCTTTGTCGCGTTTGGTACGCTAAAATTGAGAGATTCGTCGAGTGAGGTGTTGCCGCTTGAGAGCTTTGAGTGGCATCCTCTAAAACAGGTCTCCGATTGGGCCGGAAGCAATCTGAAACGACGCAAGACGATCAGACGGTCGAAAAAGGCACGTCAGCGTATGCGTTCGATACACAAGACCGATATCTAATTTAGGAGTTATTACATCTATGCCAATTGATCTCGAAGACCGTGGGCAGGCCCTCGAAAACGAGTATTTTCACCGAAAGGAACAGGAACTCATCGCCAGAATGAAGGCGAAACTTGAGCAGCAGGACACGAAGAGCCTTGAAATCCAATGTCCGAAATGTGACGGAACGCTGATCGAAACTGATTTTGAACAGATCACCATCGACATATGCGACAAATGCTCAGGCGTCTGGCTCGACCCGGGCGAATTGACGCTGATCACCGATAAGGAAGAAGACAGCGGCTGGTTTGGCAAGATCTTTGGGTAAGAGGTAATGAATATGTGTAGACCGATATCGATGCGGTTGGGTTTGCTGTTGTTGGTTTTGGCCGCTCATGGCTCGCTGATCGCACAGACTCCGGCAGCAAAACCCCTTGGGGCCAACGTCAGAGAACACAAACTCAACAGCAAGCTGATGGGGCGGGAGATATCGTATCGTGTTGTCGTTCCGGCCGGCTATTTCAACGCAAAAGACACGACGCGGCATTCAGTAGTGTATTTGCTGCATGGACTGACCGGGCACTTTAGCAATTGGACCGACAGAACGAAGGTTGCTGAATACGCACTTGCTCACAAATACATCATCGTCATGCCTGAGGGCGACAACGGTTGGTACACCGACAGCGTTTCAAAGGCGAACGATAAATACGAAAGCTACATCATAAAAGAGTTGATCCCCGAGATCGACGCCAAATATCGAACCATCGCCGAACGCGATCATCGTGCGATCACTGGCCTGTCGATGGGCGGCTATGGCGGGGTGAAATTCGGTTTGAAGTATCCAGAGATGTTCTCACTGGCTGCCAGCTTCAGCGGTGCCCTCGGAGCGGCATCGTACAGTGAGAAAACCGCCGGCGCCATCGGAAAGGCGATGGAAGCGATATACGGCCCAGACGACAGCGACACCCGGAAGGCGAACGACATTTTTAAGATCGTCCGTGATCTTACGCCGGAAAAGATAAAGGCACTGCCCTTCATCTATCAATCGTGCGGTACTGAGGATTTTCTGATACAGAACAACCGTGAGTTCATGGCTCTACTCGCTGAGAAAAAGGTCAAACACGAATATAGACAGCATCCGGGCGTTCACGATTGGGTATTTTGGGACGATCAGATCAGGGAATTCTTGGACGTCGCAGACAGGAGAATGAAAAAATAGAAATTATGTTCAACCGAACACTGACGATCGTATTTCTCGCCGGATTATTTTGTGTTGCTGCGTTCGCTCAGCCAAAGACCGAGATCAAGAGTGCCAAGGCGGCGAAAATGCTCCTGGGCAAACATATGTTCTCGCTGCAATGGATCAGTTGGGACTATTTCGGCACAGCTAGAGTTACCAAGCTCGGCGGCCTTTATACCATCAGAGGCGAACAAAAAGGACGCGGGAACACGGACTTTGTCAGCATCGTCGGCGACATGATGTCGATCAGCGAAAAAGAGTTTGTCCTCGACGGCACCGTCACGACCCAAGTCAGCCACATCAACGGCGGCAAACCGTGCGAACGGTCAGGCGAACTGACGTTCAAAATAACCGGTAAGCGCAAATACTGGCGTCTGCAGGAAATCGACAACCCCTGTGATGCAGTGGCAGATTACGTAGATATCTTTTTCAGATAAGAGAAACTTTAACGCGAAGACGCAAAGGGGCAAAGACGCACAGAACTATTGCCATTCCTTTGCGTCTTTGCTTCTTGGCGTCTTTGCGTTGAAAATCTTCGTATGCTCAATTTTGCTATCGAAACCGCACGTGAAGCCGGTCAATTCCTGCTCGAAAAGTTTGATCGTGGTATCGCTGTCCACAAGAAAGGCGAGATAGACCTCGTCACCGAGGCCGATCTTGCGTCCGAGGCACTGATCATCGAACGCATCAAGTCCTATTATCCCAAACACTCGATCCTCGCCGAAGAATCCGGCAACGCAGTTGTCATCGGCGGTGAGAACACATGGAAATGGATCATCGACCCCCTCGACGGCACGACCAATTTCGCACACGCCTATCCGTGCTTCTGTGTTACGCTTGCTCTCGAACACGACGGCGAGATCGTCATCGGTGTCACGTTTGACCCAACTCGAAGTGAGATATTCGCCGCCGAACGCGGTAAGGGAGCGAGTCTCAATAACAAGCCCATTCGCGTGTCAGCGACTGAAGATCTTGGCGATGCACTGATCGTTACCGGCTTTCCATACGATATTAAAAGACGTGAGGATTTTGCTCGGCATCTGACGCAATTTTTGCTGAATTCACGCGGCGTGAGACGCGACGGTTCCGCTGCGATCGATATGGCATATGTTGCGTGCGGCCGGTTTGATGGCTTTTGGGAGGAAGGGTTGAATGCGTGGGATATGGCTGCCGGCGTTCTGCTCATCGAGGAAGCGGGTGGCCAAGTCAGCTATTACGACGGCTCGAAATTCAGCATCTTTGCACCGCCGATCCTTGCCAGCAACGGCCTGATCCATTCGCAAATGTCCTCAGTCCTACTCAGTTAGCTTTATCCTTTACCCGTTATCCTTTATCCTTTAGTCCATGTCCTGGTTCCGCAGAGATAAACCGAAGATCGACGAACAAGAGTCTGACGAGGAACGCACCGTCAAGACCGAGGGGATCTTCGTCAAATGCCCCGAGTGCGAGAATGCCCTCTATCGCCGCGAGCTACGAGACTCGCACGAGGTGTGCACGCATTGCGGATATCATTTTCGATATTCAGCAGAAGGGCGGCTCAAGGATCTCTTCGACGACGGCCGGTACGAAAAGCTGGATGAGGAAGTCAGCTCTTGCGACCCGCTGGAGTTCTTCGATTCAAAACCATATAAGGATCGAATCGAGCAGGCAAAATCTGCTTCGGGTCTGCCCGAGGCGATCGTTTCCGGCAAAGGCATGGCTGGCGGCCACCTTGTTTACGCGGCCGCAATGGACATGTCGTTCATCGGCGGTTCGATGGGCTCTGCCGTTGGTGAAAAGATCACACGCTTGATCGAACGTGCCCTCGAAACGAATGGTGCCGTCATCATTTTTGCCGCATCCGGCGGTGCTCGAATGCAAGAAGGCACGCTCAGCCTGATGCAGATGGGCAAGATCTCCGCCGCACTGTCGCGACTGCACGAAGGTCGTCTGCCCTTTATTTCCGTCCTGACCGATCCAACCACGGGCGGCGTAACAGCAAGTTTTGCAATGCTCGGCGATGTAAATCTGGCCGAGCCAAAAGCCCTGATCGGCTTCGCCGGCCCGCGGGTGATCGAACAGACTATTCGCCAAAAACTGCCAAAAGGCTTTCAACGTAGTGAATTCCTGCTCGAACATGGCATGGTCGACGCGGTAGTCGATCGCCGCGAAATGCGTGACACGATCGTGCGTATGCTCGATTTCATGATGAACAAAGCGGTGGCCGGAAAATCCTCAGTGGCTAGCGGATAGCGAGAAACTAGCCACTGAAGAATTGGACAATCTATGCTGCAAAATATACTCACAGACCTCTACGAACGAGACCTCAACAAGCTGAAAGAAGAGATCGGTCTGTACGCTAACGAGACTGATCTTTGGAAAAAGCCGGGCCAGATGCCAAATTCGGCAGGCAATTTGTGCCTGCATCTCAGTGGGAATCTCCAGCATTTCTTTGGTACGGTTCTCGGCGGTACGGATTACGTTCGTGATCGTGACGCAGAATTCTCTTCCACCGGAGTTTCCCGCGACACGATGCTCTCAGACATCGATACGACGCTGGCGGTTGTTAACGCAACCCTAGCAAAACTCACAAACGCAGATCTCGCAGATGATTACCCGATCGAGGTCTTTGGCAAGCCGATGACGACCGGTTGGTTCGTTACACATCTTTCAACGCATCTAACCTGGCACCTCGGCCAGATAAATTATCACCGCCGAGTGGTTGAATCTTAAGTGAATTTCCGCGAAGCTGAAGCCTATCTCTATTCGCTCGGCAACGAGGTCGCGGCGATGAAACTCGGCCTCGACAACATTCGCAAACTCCTCGCTGCTCTCGATCACCCCGAAAGTAAATTTCTAAAGGTTCAGGTCGCCGGTACCAATGGCAAAGGCTCGGTCTGCGCATTTCTCGATTCGATCTGCAACACCGCTGGTATCAAAACCGGCACATTTACATCGCCGCATCTGATCTCGATCACTGAGCGCATAAGGATCAACGGACTCGATATCAGCGAGGATGACTTTGCCAGACTCGCGACACGAGTCCGCGAAATGTCGGAATCCTTGGTTGCCGACGGCTCGATCGAAAGCGTCCCGACCTATTTCGAACAAGTCACTGCGATCGCCCTCGTAGCCTTTGCCGACGCCGGGGTCGATCTCGCCATCCTAGAAACTGGCCTCGGCGGACGCCTAGACGCCACAACCGCCGCAAACGCCGAGATCGCCGCGATCACAAGCATCGACCTCGACCATCAGGAATATCTCGGCAAGACGATTGAAGAAATTGCTGCGGAAAAGGCTGCGATCATTACTCCTCGTACTCAGGCCGTAGTGATCGGTGAACAAACTCCCGCAACAATGACCGTGATCGATGATCGGCTGTGCAAGACCAAAGGCGGAAACACGAGCGGCAGCGAATGTGCCGTGCTGGTTGCAGAAAATTTGCGGCCCTTGCCAACCGCTACTCTTGGCCTCAAAGGCAAACACCAGATCGAGAATGCAAACATCGCCATACGGCTCGCCGAGGCCTTGCAGAAATACTTCCCGATCACAAAAAGCAACATAATTGCGGGGTTCGAAAACGCTAGACATCCCGGCCGACTCGAGTACATTGGCCGCTATCTTCTCGACGGGGCCCACAATGTCGGCGGAGCAAAAGCGTTGGTCGCATATCTCGACGAATTTGAGCCACGGCCGATCACGATGATCTTTGGAGGGATGAATGATAAAGATATTGGGGAGATGGCCGAGATACTTTTTCCGAAAGCTGCAAACATCGTTCTAACTCGACCTGACAATTTACGTTCGCAGACCGCAAGGGAGATCGCGGACATGGTCCCGGCGAATATGGATCGTGAGCGATTTGTCTTGACCGATTCAACAGCCGATGCTTTGCCGCAAGCTGAGAAGATCGCCGGCCCTGACTCGACCATTCTTGTCACAGGTTCGCTCTACCTAGTCGGCGAGGCTAAGGCAATATTGGCGAGTAATGGTGATGAATGAACAGAAGGTTATTGATTTCCGCCCTTGCTCTTGACTCGCGTGGCTTCGTATAGCCAAATGTCCTTCATTATCGCTCCGTCGTCATATAGCTGATCTTTTCTCACCAGGAAATGATCGTTTGAGATCTCATAGATGACCAATCGCCCGATAAAGGCTCCGCGCTGGTCGCATCCGTAGTCGATCTCGATAAAACGGCCGTTCAACATCTTGCCGTCGATGTTGAGGGTTGGCGGTTGCCCGTCCGGGAGCCAGCTTACATCCCAACGGTCCTTTGCCTTGTCAAATATCCGTTTTGTGGTCCCGTTGACCTCAAAGTTCTCAAACTTGATCTTCATCTTCGCGAGCAGGTTTTCCTTATCAAAGTGAACCGCCATCGTGCCGCTGCCTGTGATGAAGGCCGTGGGCGATGTCCTGATCTTGGCGTCCACTTTCCAGTCGCCGACCATGAAATCGAGTTGTTTAGATTTCACGGCGTTGTTTATTGAGAGTCCCTGTGCCGATAAATTTGCTGCGGCGAACGAGATCAGAATGAATAAACAAACTAGAAACAAGGTTTTGGCTGCTACCTGCATAAGATTTAAAATGAAGCTCGATATATCAAATAAACTTACGCACGTTTTAGTTGATTGTTTCAATAGCGATCTGAAAGTTCGGGACCCACGGCATTTGTCGGTCTCGGTTGGCTAGCGCACGATAATGTTGAATAATTAGAGTTCAGCCGCCAATTGGCTGGCGATCCAAATATGCACAAAATAGTTTTGATACGCCACGGGGAGAGTCAGTGGAACAAGGAAAACCGCTTTACGGGCTGGAAGGATGTCGATCTGTCTGAAAAGGGCAGGGAAGAGGCGACGGCGGCGGGTAGATTGCTGAAAGCAGAGGGTTTCAGGTTTGATGAAGCATACACTTCTGTTCTTAAACGCGCGATCCGGACGCTGTGGTTTATTCTCGATGAGATGGACCTGATGTGGATACCTGAGACGAAATCGTGGCTGCTGAATGAGCGCCATTATGGTGCTCTACAGGGATTGAACAAGGCCGAGACAGCCGCACAGTATGGCGAAGAGCAGGTTTTGATCTGGCGGCGAAGCTACGACATTCCGCCGGAGGCTCTCGACGCAACGGATGAACGATATCTGGGCAATGATCCGCAGTATGCCGGGATTGAGATTTTCCCGCCGGCAGAATGTCTCAAAGACACCGTCGAGCGCGTCGTGCCGTATTGGGAAACCGAGATCACCCCAAAGATCAGGGCTGGTAAAAAACTGATCGTCGCCGCACACGGCAACAGTCTGCGTGCTCTCGTCAAACATCTTGATGGTATCGCGGACGACGAGATCGTAAATCTGAATATCCCGACTGGCGTACCGCTCGTTTACGAGCTCGACGCCGACCTCAAACCGATCAAGAGCTACTATCTCGGCGACGCCGACGCGATCAAGGCGGCGCAGGAGGCAGTTGCGAACCAGGGAAAGTCGAAATAGAGGCCGCAACTATCAATCATGAATAAAATCAAATTTATCGCCGGGATAGCCGCACTGACCGTTGTTCTCGCTGCCGCAGGCAACGGTCAGACGAGGCCGAGAGTCAGAAGTGAGTCGGTGTCGGACACCGATATTGCCAGCGGTCTGAAAGAAGCGCTCGGCAAAGGCGTGAGAGTAGCGATCAACTCACTTGGCAAAGAAGATGGCTTTCTAAAGAATCCTAGAGTAACGATTCCCCTCCCCAAAACTCTTCAAAAACTCGAAAAAGGGATGCGACTTGCCGGTCAGGGCAAGGCCGTCAATGAATTTGTCGCGTCGATGAATCACGCTGCCGAAAAGGCAGTTCCCGTCGCGATCGACGTCTTTGTCGATGCGATCAAGCAAATGAGTTTTGACGATGCCCGGAAGATACTCTTTAGCGGAAAAGACGATTCGGCCACGCAGTTCTTCCGACGCACAAGCGAAGAGACGCTTCGAGATAAATTCCGCCCGATCGTCGAGGAATTTACCGCTCAGACGGGTGTCACGCAGAGTTATAAAGAAATGATCGGTAGGGCGGGATTTGCGGCAAGGCTTTTGGGTGCGGAGTCGACCGATCTCGATGGATATGTTACGCAAAAGGCGCTTGACGGCCTCTTTCTGCTTGTTGCCGACGAAGAAAAGAAGATACGAAAAGATCCGTTGGGCAGAACAACAGATCTGTTGCGAAAGGTCTTCGGCGTTCTGAGATAGCGGCTTTATGTGGCAAAAAGCCGTCTTCATTCTCCTCGTATTATTTTGCTTAAGCCCTTACGGCTCGGCTCCTGTGGCTTTGGCGCTTGGGCTGGCGATGGCATTGACTATCGGTAGCCCATTCCCGTCGCTTAGCGGGAAATCTACAAAATATTTGCTGCAAGCCTCTGTCGTCCTGCTCGGATTTGGAATGGACCTGACCGCCGTATATCGCGCGGGAAAAGACGGGATACTTTTTACGATAGCGACCATTTTTGGCACGCTCATTCTGGGTTATCTGGTTGGACGTGCTCTTTCGGTCAAATCAAAAACATCAACACTCATTTCAAGTGGCACGGCTATCTGCGGTGGTAGCGCGATCGCAGCGGTTGGGCCAGCGATCGAGGCGGAGTCTGAGGAAATATCGGTCTCACTGGGCACGGTCTTCGTGCTCAATTCGGTTGGGCTGTTCATTTTCCCGCTGATCGGCCACGCGATCAATTTGACGCAAAATCAGTTTGGCGTATGGGCCGCGATCGCCATTCACGATACGAGTTCGGTCGTCGGAGCCGCGAGTGCATACGGCTCAGAAGCTCTTGCGGTCGCTACTACGGTCAAACTCGCCCGAGCTCTCTGGATCGCCCCAATAGCGTTGCTCTTTGCATACCTCTACCGCGATAAGGATGGCGGCAAGTCAGCCAAGATCGCGATCCCGTGGTTTATTTTCTTATTCCTCGCGGCGACGGCGTTTCGCACATATGCACCGTCGATCATCTTCCCAAGCGTTTTCGACGCTCTAGTCAATCTCGCAAAGGCGGGGATGATCGTCACGCTCTTCCTGATCGGCGCCAGCCTTTCCCGAAAAACTCTCCAGAATGTCGGTGTGCGGCCTTTGATTCAGGGCGTGTTGCTTTGGCTCGTGATCTCTGCGGTCTCGCTGTTTGCGGTTCTCAGGATCCTTTAAGGCCGTGCAGCATCTTGGAACACGTGTTCGGAGTCGTGGAATCTGGTAAAATGACCGTTTCGGCTATTGACGCGGATCTTATCTGTAATGAGTATTAAGCAGATCAGCGTGCGTGGAGCACGCCAGCACAATCTTAAGAATATCGACATCGACATTCCCCGCGACAAGTTTGTCGTGATAACGGGGCTGTCAGGGTCGGGCAAATCTTCGCTCGCCTTCGACACGATATATGCCGAGGGCCAGCGGCGGTATGTCGAATCTTTGTCTGCCTATGCTCGCCAATTTCTCGACCAGCTCGAAAAGCCCGATGTCGATTCCGTCGAAGGGTTGAGTCCCGCGATCTCGATAGAGCAGAAGACTGTCTCTCGCAGCCCTCGTTCAACCGTTGGGACGGTGACTGAGATCTACGATTTCTTGCGTCTACTCTTTTCAAGTATCGGCCAGCCACATTGTCATCAGTGCGGAGCACCGATCACGCGGCAGTCGGTCGATCAGATCATCATGGGCGTAAACGACCTGGAGGACGGTGAACGCGTGATGATACTCGCCCCGATCGTACGTGGGCGCAAGGGTGAATTTAGGAAGGAACTCGAAAAGCTGCACAAAGACGGTTTTGTACGTGCTCGCATCGACGGCGAGATCCGCCAGCTCGACGAAGAGATCGTGCTCGACAAGCGAAAAAATCACTCGATCGAGGTCGTCGTTGACCGACTCTTGATGAAGGACGGCGTCGAAGAACGTCTTGCCGAGTCCGTCAAAACCGCGCTAAAGCTGACCGACGGTGCCGTTCTCATTTCTATCATCGACGGCGAGGAAAAGCTGTATTCCGAGAAGATGGCGTGCGTTGCTTGCGGTATCAATATCGCTCCGCTCGAACCGCGTTCGTTCTCGTTCAACTCAAATTTCGGGGCGTGCAAGCGATGTCAGGGCATCGGCACGGTGATGGAGATAGACAAGAATAAGATCGTGCCCGAGCCGGACGTGCCGGCGGGCAAGGTTGAGTTTCTCGGCGGCATCGACAAGGCGGGGGCCAATTTTCTCAAATCTGCCTTGCTCGCGATCATCGAGAAATTCACGGACGGCGACCCGCTCGAACCGCCCACCGGCAAAGAAAAGGCTCGCAAGACGCGACGAAAGAAGTCTCGCGACGGCGGTTCGCCCGACACGGCGGCGGAGATGCTCGATGTAAACTTCGCCGATCTGCCGCAGGAGATCAAGGACGCGTTTTTTAACGGGACAAAACGGCGGATGACGTTTCGTCACGGCGATTACAAATTCGAACGCGATTGGCGCGGTGCCTTAAAGGCGATGCGCGAACGCATAGAAAATCCGCCGTCCGAAAAGACCCGCATCGCCCTCGAAGAGATGATCGCCCCGACGGCATGCCCATCGTGCGATGGGCAGCGGCTGCAGCCCGAGAGCCTCGCCGTCAAGGTTAACGGTCTCGGCATCGGCGATTACACCGAACTTCCAATAGCGGACGCGGCGAAGAAATTCGCGGCGATCAAACTCTCGCCTCGTGACGAAAAGATCGCCGGGCTTGTCCTAAAAGAGATTAACGGCCGTGTGAAATTTCTCGATGCGGTCGGCCTCGGGTATCTGACGCTGTCGCGTTCGTCGGCGTCGTTGTCGGGCGGCGAAGGCCAGCGAATTCGCCTCGCGACGCAGATCGGGTCGCAGCTTCGCGGCGTGCTGTACGTGCTCGATGAGCCGAGCATCGGCCTGCATCCTCGTGACAACAAACGCCTGCTCGACACGCTCCACGCACTCCGCGATCTCGGCAACACGGTCCTCGTCGTCGAGCACGATCAGGAGACCATTGAACACGCTGATTACGTCGTCGATCTCGGCCCGCTTGCGGGAACGCATGGCGGCGAGGTTGTCGCGGCCGGCAAGCCAAAAGAGATCGAAAAGGCCGCCAACTCTCTGACCGGCAAGTATCTGAGCGGCGAACTTAGCATCGACGTCCCCGACGTTCGCCGGCTCGCCAACGGCAGCCGCATCAGCGTCAAGGGTGCGCGGGCCTACAATCTCAAGAATATAGACGTCGAGTTTCCGCTTGGCCTTTTGACGGTTGTGACGGGCGTTTCCGGCTCGGGCAAATCGACGCTGGTCGAAGAGATACTTTATCCCGCACTCTACCGCCACGTTTACAAATCGTCCCCGACGCCGCTCGAACACGACAGCATCGAGGGCCTCGATCTCGTGGACAAGATCATCGAGATCGACCAGTCGCCGATCGGCCGCACGCCGCGTTCAAATCCGGCGACATACACGGGACTTTTCACGCCGATACGCGATCTCTATGCGATGCTGCCCGAGTCTCGTACGCGTGGTTATAAGGCCGGCCGGTTCTCTTTCAATGTCAAAGGCGGCCGCTGCGAAGCGTGTCAGGGCGACGGGCTGAAACGTATCGAGATGAATTTCCTGCCCGACGTTTACGTCACGTGCGATGTCTGCCGCGGGCACAGATATAATCGCGAGACGCTTGCCGTCAGGTTCAAGGGCCTCTCGATCGCCGACCTGCTCGACACGACGATCGAAGACGCCTTACCGCTGCTCGAAAACATCCCCGCGATCAAACAAAAGCTCGAAACGCTGCTCGATGTCGGCCTCGGCTACATCAAGATCGGCCAATCGTCCACAACCCTGTCCGGCGGCGAAGCGCAGCGAATCAAACTTGCCAAAGAGCTATCTAAGCGGGCCACAGGCAAAACGATCTACATCCTCGACGAACCGACCACGGGACTGCATTTCGCCGACGTTCACAAGCTGCTCGACGTCCTGCAAAAGCTAGTCGAAACCGGCAACACCGTCATTGTCATTGAACATAATCTCGACGTGATAAAGTCCGCCGACCACATCATCGACCTCGGCCCCGAAGGCGGCTCCGGCGGCGGAAAGGTCGTCGCAATCGGCACACCTGAGGATGTCGCCCGCGTGAAAAAATCATTCACCGGACAAGCCTTGAAAGGTGTCCTGAACTAAACACTTGCAATTCCGTCAGCCTCGTTTACGAGGCTTTCCCGCATGGTCAATAGCCACGCACTTTAGGGCGTGGTTGCGTAAACCAGAATTCGAGAGGGCGTTTCAACATCCTTTAGTTCCGCATTCTCCGCACCTAACCACGCCGTAAACAGCGTGGCTAGGTGCCGCGAAACGCGGAAAGAACCTTGACGAAGAGCAGTGAAACTCGCCCGTTAGCCTGCAAACTTCGTGCGTTTGGCTGCAAACTTCGCACGTCGCGCTACAAACCTCGCGGCGCGGTACGTTTTTGTCTCCGAAGGAGACTGACAATATAGCGCAGGGTGAAACCCTACGAATGATGGATGCAAATTTCCGTCGCCGAAGGTGACGAACAATTACGGTTGGCGTGTTCGTCCCCGTTGGGGCCCGTGCCCTTCGCGGTACGTTCGTAGGGTTGCGGCTTTCCACCTTTCCGCTATATCGTTCGTATCCTTTGGAAACCGATCACGGCCAAATTCACCACACCGCTAATGTGGCAAAAGAACCCAGTCGCTACCGCTCCTGGTTCTGACCTTAACTTATCGCTTCGATCATCTCGCGAACGGCTTGGTTCAGGCCGACGAACACCGACCGCGAAATGATGTTGTGGCCGATGTTGAATTCGGTGATCTCGGGGATGGCGGCGAGGGCTCCGGCGTTGCGATAGGTCAGGCCGTGGCCGGCGGCGACGATTAGGCCGAGGGATGTGGCGTGGACGGCGGCGTTTCGGATCCGCTCGACTTCGGCTACGGCCTTTTGGGCACCTTCGCCGTGTGCGGCGCGGGAGCTGAGCGTTAATTCGGCGTATTCGCCAGTGCAGAGCTCGACCTGTTGAGCACCAGCACCTTTTGCGGCTTCGATCTGTTCGAGGTCTGGGTCGATGAAGATGCTGACGAATATTCCGGCAGCCCTCAGCTTTTCGACGGCAGATCTTACGGTTTCGAAATTACCGACAACGTTAAGCCCGCCTTCGGTAGTGACCTCGTCGGGCTTTTCCGGGACGAGCGAAACGGCGTCGGGCCGGGTCGTCAGTGCGATTCCAACCATTTCATCCGTCGCCGCCATCTCGACGTTTAGATACGTCGTTACGACATCGCGGAGCAACTCGATATCGCGATCCTGGACATGTCTGCGATCACCACGCAGATGCACCGTAATACCGTCGGCGCCAGCCTGTTCACAGATAACCGCTGCCGTGATAATGCTCGGCTCGATGGTTTTACGGGCCTCGCGGATCGTTGCGACGTGATCGATATTTACGTTAAGTTTCGCGGTCATAGTCAATATTCTAACAGGATAGACAGGATGAGCAGGATACATACGAAGCTAATCCTGACAATCCTGTTCATCCTGTTTGAATTCTTCCGTACAGCCCAAGGCGGGCATTTCGACGGATCTGCATCAGTTCGCTGATCATTCGCCGTGTGTCGCGCAACACGCTGACCTTTGATCCAGCTACGTCATTCCAACGCACCGGGATCTCCGCAAGTCTTAACCCGTGATGGTTGGCGACAAACAGAAATTCAATGTCGAATCCGAACCGGGCGATGGCCATCAGATCAAGCAGCGGGCGAAACTTGGCCATGTTAAACGCCTTAAATCCGCATTGCGTATCTGCGAACGGCAGCCCCGAGAGCGTGCGAATGATCAGGTTCATAACGCGGCCGCCCTGTTCCCGCCGCCAAGGCTGGTGCGTCCCGATCAGCGTACGGTCGAGAGCGCGGGAGCCGAAAGCGACATCAACATCGCCATTTTGTATCGGATCGACGAGCTTTGCCATCTCGGTTATCGGGGTCGAGAGATCGGCGTCAGTGAAAAGCGCGACATCGGCCTTCGCCGCCAGCAATCCTGTTTTCACCGCGAAACCTTTCCCCTTATTCTCTTCGTATCTAATGACGTTCGACGCAATGTTTGGCTTTTCTGCCAATATCCGCCGGGCAATATCTGCGGTGTTGTCGCTCGATCCGTCATCGACGATCAGGATCTCGATCGATCGATCCGACTGCTCGGCAAAGTCGAGCAAAGTGCGCAACGGTGCGACGAGGCGTTCGCTCTCGTCATATGCAGGTACAACAATGGAAAGATCAGGCTTCATTTGGCAAAAAGGTAATGGTAAATTTTTGACCCGAAAAAGTAAATTTGGCCATACTAACTAACCGCCAGCACAAGAGGGCATCCGCGACGTGCTGAATCGCGTCTATGGTATATTGAAAGCAGCCGTTGACCGTAGTTTATGAACAAGCAATTCGCCATTGTTACTTTGATCGTTATTGCCGTCGGAGCCGCAGTTGGCGGCCTTTTTGGACGGCTCCCCGCACGTACATCAGCCGAGGGCGGCACTTCGACCGAAAAGGTCGTCGCGGATTACCGTGAAGCACTCGACGTCATCGATGCGAACTACTTCGCGACCGCAGATCACGAGAAGCTCTCAGATATGTCGATGCAGTCGATGCTCTGGACGCTCGACCCGCACTCCTCGTTTTTCACGGCCGCCGAATACCGCAAACTCAATGAGGAACAGTCGTCGCAATATTACGGTATCGGCGTCTCGATCCTGCAGCATCGCGACGGTGTTTACGTTCAATCCGTCTTTCCAAATACCCCCGCCGACAAGGTCGGGCTTCGCTACGGCGACCGCTTTGTGACCGTCGAGGGCAAGGACGCAAAGGAATGGACGAGCGGCGAAGTGTCAAAGAACGTCCGCGGCGAACTCGGCACAAACGTCAAGGTCCAGATCGACCGTGTCGGCAGCCAGACGCCCCTGGACTTTGAGATCACTCGCGGAGGCGTTCCGTTGCCGTCGATACGCAATTTCTTCATGCTGCCAGACGGCGTCGGTTACGTCGGCCTGACCGGCGGCTTTCAACAGACAACATCTGAGGAACTATCGATCGCAATTGCCGACCTCAAAAAGCGAGGTATGAAAAGCCTCATCCTCGATCTGAGAGGCAATCCCGGCGGTATCCTCGAACAATCCGTCGCCGTCGTCAGCAAATTTGTCGAGGGCGGCCAAACCGTCGTCTCCGTAAAAGGCGCCAAATCCGTTCCGACCCGTGAACTCCGGGCGACAGGCGGCAATGTCGAATCGATGCCGCTGGTCGTGATGATCAATGGCGGTTCCGCGTCCGCGTCTGAGATCGTCGCCGGTGCGATACAGGATTACGATCGCGGCCTGATCGTCGGCAGTGACAGCTTTGGCAAAGGCCTTGTTCAGCGTGTATTTCGACTGCCTTATGGCAGCGGCCTTACATTGACCATCGCTCGCTATTACACGCCGTTTGGCCGTTCGCTCCAGCGTGAATATTCGGGCGGCTCGATCTACGATTATTACACTCACGGTGACGACCGGCCGGAAAATGCCGACCTCGACGTCAAGCCAAAACCGGACGGCGTGCCCGTCACCACGGCCAATGGCCGCGTCCTGTATGGCGGCCGAGGCATCGAGCCGGACATCGTGGTTCCCCCTCAGCCAGCGTCGGCCGCACGTGCCCGGATAAATGAAGCCGCATTCTTTTTTATGCGGCGGCTTGTCGCCGGTAAGGTAAACGGCTTTGGCGACTCAAAGGTCGAGAAGCAAAATTTCCGGCAAACGCTTCAACCCGGCGAATTCGGGATAAGCGACCGGTTGTTCGAGGCGTTTCGCCTCAATGCTTCGGCCGATCCTAAGAACGGGCTTACGATTGCGAATATCGACTCAGAGGCCGCATATGCCCGGAAACGCCTGCGCGAAGAGCTTGCAACCGCGAACTACTCGACCGAGGCTGGCGTTCAGGTCCTGCTCGAAGCCGATCCACAGGTTCTCAAAGCAATCGAAGCAATACCGCAGGCTCAGGGCCTCGTCGCCAGATCACGGCCATTTGCGACGAACTAAGGCGAATCTCCGCTTACATCGCTGAATTTGCCGTCGCGCGACTTTTTAGTCATACTTTCTATTCGCGACCGAGCTGAGTTTCGAGCTCGTCGATGCGGTCGCGAAGTTTTTATGCCCAATAAACCTACGCCGAACGCCAGTTACAGCCTCACTCTCCGCGTCCGTATCCATAATGAACCGGGAAAGCTCGGTGAAATAACCACAGCGATCGGCAAAGCCGGCGGCGATATCGAGGGCATCGACATTGTCAGCGTCGGTAAGGATTTCCTCATCCGCGACATCACGGTCAACGCCGCGAGCGAGACGCATGATCAGGAGATCATCGAATCGGTCAAGGTCATCGACGGCGTCGAGGTCGTCAATGTCTCTGACCGAACTTTCCTGATGCACCTCGGCGGCAAGATCGAGATCGTATCGAAGATGCAGCTCAAGACTCGCTCGGACCTCTCGATGGCATATACGCCGGGTGTTGCTCGCGTATGCGAGGCCATCCATCGTGACCCCGAAAAGGCATTTAACCTCACCATCAAAAAGAACACCGTTGCCGTTGTTTCCGATGGCACAGCCGTTCTTGGCCTCGGCGATATCGGCCCTGCGGCGGCGATGCCGGTGATGGAAGGCAAGTGCCAGCTCTTCAAAGAGTTCGGAGGCGTCGATGCCTTTCCCATTTGCCTCAATACCAAAGACCCGCACGAGATCGTCCAGACGATCAAAAACATCTCGGTCGCATTTGGCGGGATCAATCTTGAGGATATCTCGGCACCAAGATGCTTTGAGATCGAGGAACGTCTAAAAGAAGAACTCGATATTCCCGTCTTTCACGACGACCAGCACGGCACGGCCGTCGTCGTCCTCGCCGCTCTAATCAACGCCCTCAAGATCACCGGCAAACGGATGGAGGACATCAAGCTTGTCGTCAACGGTATCGGCGCCGCCGGTGTCGCGTGTTCAAAGATCGTGATGGCGGCCGGCGTCCAAAATATCATCGGCTGCGACACCACGGGCGCGATCTTTGAGGGCCGCAAAGAGAACATGAACTGGGTCAAGGACTGGTATGCCCGCAATTCCAATCCAAACAAAGAGCAAGGCACGATCCACGATGTGATCAAAGATGCCGACGTCTTTTTCGGCCTCTCTGCACCGGGTACGATCGACGAGAACGATCTCATGAACATGGCAAAAGACCCGATCGTTTTTGCGATGGCAAACCCGACGCCTGAGATCATGCCCGAGGACGCCGTGGGCCACGTCGCGGTGATGGCGACCGGGCGTTCGGACTATCCTAATCAGATCAACAACGTATTGTGCTTTCCGGGCATCTTTCGCGGTGCTTTGAATTGCCGTGCGTCGCAGATCAATGAGCCGATGAAGCTCGCCGCCGCCCACGCCATTGCCGAGACCATACTTCCCGAAGAACTCCATCCCGATTACATCATCCCGTCCGTCTTCGACCGCCGCGTTGGCGAAGCAGTCGCCGCCCGAGTCGAAGAAGCCGCCTACGAATCCGGCGTCGCCCGCCGCGAACGAGCCACAACCGAATCGCATTTTGAGGCGATAATGTAGTCGTTCCGACAGCATCCCGAAACCCTCCGAATTGCCACCTAATGTGACAATGTCATACAGAAAATCACCCCAAAATCACTCGTAAATAACTGACGCGAGGTGGCTTACGGCGTTGTGGCATTTGTCCCACTGTCCCAGCCTTGTCCCGGGCTTGTCCCAGCCCCTAGTTGGGGCGATAAGTCATGCTGTATCAGTATGTTACAGGGTTTCGCGTTGGCACTTGTCGAATTTTTGCAAAAAACATTTCCCCCGACCTGTGCCACAACGTCGCAGCCAAAAATCAAAGGTCAAAAATCAAAGGTCAAACGCATCAATTATCAAAGATCATCTGCCAGTGAATCCCACATACGACAGAGCATTGCAAGGATAGCACAATCCGAACAAGAAATCAAGAAGTTATTTCCGAGCCCTTGGTGCAGAAACTCGTAAAAAGAGTGGGGCGGAAAATCAGAAGGGTGTCCTGTCGCCAATGGCGACGAACAATAAAGCCTAGGGTGAAGCTTTGCGGAACCCTAGGTCAGCTTTCCAAATTGATGCCGACGCCAACGGTGTCGAACACGCCCGACGTTCGTCCCCTACAGGGACGAAAGGTGCAATGGCGTTTACCTAGGGATCCGCTCCCGTTGATCGCTACTCCCCAGGCTTTAATGTCCGTCGCCGTCGGCGACATGAATCTCGGAGTCGCGCGAAGCGGGCGACATTTGTCTGCGGCACAGCCGCCTCCGTGGTCAGGATTGAGGTGCCGCGCGGAAAGGCATAGCCATTCCGCACATCGAGCGGCAGAGCCGCAGGAAAAGGAGCAATGAAAGTCTGATTAGGTGCACGGATGGCTCAACCAGCCCCAAAGGGGCGGCATATTTGTAGCCCCGCATGAAGCAACGCGGAATGTGGGGTTAGGCGGAAACCCATGATCTCGGAGTCCAGCGAAGCGGGCGATCTCGCACCTCGCCAATAGTCAGTATGGGGCGGTTCGGACCCGGCTGCTGATCAGCAGCCATCCCAGATAGGCCCCGAGTGCGATGTCCGCTGCGAGGCAGAACGGCGGCCACCAAACGGGCACGCCCGGGTTGTCGAAAAGCCGGGAATGTAAGACATCAAAGATCCCGTGGCCGATGAGTGCGGCTGCAACCAGCCAGAGGGTCGATCTAAAGCCCGCGATCGCCAGGCCGATAAAGATGGCCGCGACAGTGGACTCGATCAACAGTGCCTGAGTCGATCCTCCCATTACGGCAAAGAGTATATAGAGCAGTGCGATGACGATCATCATCGCCGGATACAGAGCCCTGTCGCGGTCCATTCCAACTAATGACATTGAAAGACCGATAACAAGTCCTAACGCGATGCCGATGATGAATTCCATCTATCCTTCCTCCGAAATGTCGTTCGAGGGCCCTTCGGACCTTGGCCGCTGCGGCTTTAGTACAAGTCGTACGAACTGAAACAGCGCACCGATGATGAGTGCCAGGATGCCACCAAAGAACGGCCCGAATGAGTTTCCGACCGCGGCATTCCATACCTGTAGGAGGCATACCGCTATTAGCAAGGAAAAAAGCGTATAACTGACAAATGTTCCGCTACCCGCAGCCCTTAGCGCTCCGGGGCTGAAACCCCGCAGCCCTCTGACTATCATTACTGCGTAGGGCATCAGACATATCGCAGCAAATCCGCTTAGCCACCGCCATCCGGTGACCGGCCGTGGCCCCGCCGCGATCAGGAAGATCCCGACCAGACTGAACGTAAACGGCAGTGTCGAATTGAGGAGAAGCAGCCGAAGCCAGAAACGCTCGACCTCGCCCCACTGATGAACAGACTCGTTGCGATACGCGGCAACGATCCCGGCAAATCCTGCAATTGCGAGGGATATCTGTGCTGTGGCGATGAAGTATCTGTCCGGTTCCATGATGTCAATGCAGGATCTGCGATGAAATGAAGCCCCAAATAATGATGGACAGACCACCGATCTCACCGGCGGCCAGAAGATAGACGTACCAAGTGGTGATGAAGTTGCGTTCGTGGAAGAGGTTGTCGGTTTTGTCCCTTAAGCCGTGGACAAAGTACCCGACGATGGTCACGGCAAAAAAAGTCAGCACCATAAAAGTCGCGACCATCTGAACTGTCTCAGAATACGGGCTGTACTCGAGCAGTTTTGCAATGACGAGCATCGCGAAACTGTAGAGGAACGCAGCGCGATGGGCGATGTCGATGTAGGCCGGAGCCGTGTGGTCCGCGCTTTTCAACATGCGCTGATGTTTCACGATCCCAACGATCATCCCGTACAACAGGAAAGATCCGGAAGCCAACAGACTGATCTTGACAGCTAAGTTCATATAGCTACGCAGATTAAAGTTTTGAGTTGCAGACAGACTAAGATAACGCGCAGCTTTCAAGTAATGCAATAGCACAAAGCAATAATCTCAGCGGCGGTCGGGGGCGGCATGCAGAACGTGAACAATAGCTTCAATGACCAGACCGGGTTCGGCGAAGTGAATGTAGTGTCCGCTCTTTTCGGCAACCATCAGTTTCCCGCTTGACGATGCCCGGGAGAGGTCGGATTGCAGGTCTCGCCAGGCAACTGCCCCGTCCGGAGAAAGGCCGTCGGTTAGGCCGCGCGCCAGTACCACGAGGGGTTTATCGCCAAGCTGCATTGGCGTTCCGCGAACTTGCTCCAAACTGGGTGGAATCTCGGCAATTTCGTCAGCCATCGACCAAATAGAAGCCGTACGCGAATAGAGAGCCGCCCGTTCCACCCTTGTTTCTGGAGTGAGATTTGGCACATCGTCGAGAGCGTTGACGATCCGTGTAATGCCAACCGGGGCCGAGACCTTAAGTAAATACGGTAGAAACCCTGGTATTCCGGCGATGTGCGAAAGCTGGTCCGGATGTGATGAATCAACAAGTACGACCCCAGCGACCTCTTGGGAGTACCTGGCTGAGAACATCTGTGCATAAATTCCGCCAATCGAGTGCCCGACCATCACATACGGGGGAGCGATGCCCGCCGAGTTGAGCATAGAATACAGATCTTCAGTCACACTTACAGCATCACGCTCGCGGCTGTAGGCGGGCCCGCTCCAGGCAAACCCCGACCGGTCATAGCTGCATACGCGGGTGAACCTCGCGACTTCGGATTGAACCAACACCCAATCGAGAGAGCCGCCGCCTAAACCGGCTTCAAGGATTACCGTGGGCGATCCGGTACCCGCACAGTTGAGATGAAAGGTCCGGTCGCCGACGGGGACCATTTCTCCAGGAGGCGGATACCGTGCTTCATCTAAACGCGTTGCGACGAACTGATATATCGCCCCGGCGGCCAGAAAAACACTTGCCGCCACGGCCATCCATCGAGTAACCCGAGCAATACGCGACATCAGTTTCATGAAGACCATAGGTGTTTTTGAAGACGGCGAATTTACTATAGCCGTAATTCACCATCATCACTTACTTACGGCGGCGCGATACGAGTGGCGCCGCTTGGACAAATTGATTCGCTACCGCCTCTTCAAGCATCCAACGGCCCATGGCCTCATATGATACTGGGAACCAGGAATTTAGTGAGCCGTTCCAGTCCAACGAAGCGACGGGACGCTCATCCGTCCCTCTGGCGTTAACCCCGGCGCGCACCATGGTCCAGCGGAGCGATGAAAATGAACCACTACCGAGGGCACTTATCATCGCTTGCTGTTCAGTCGCACCGCGACCGATCGTGCCAGGGATCCATGAGAAAAACCGCATTAGGCGGCTCGAAGGCTTTCCCGGCGGTTGGGCGATCATGGTATTGATCACAATTATGCGGTCCACGCTTGCGGCCAACATTGTCTCTTCGACGTTGGCCAGATTAGCCGATAGCAAGGCGGAGCGATCATAACTTGTCGAGGTTGTTCCAAGAGCGACGACTACTACATCCGCACCGGAAAAGGCTTCGGTAAGGGCAGTCCGGTCGGCGAGAGATGTCACCACGGCAACCCGAGAGCCGTTCGGTACGTCATTTATACGCTCCGGCCGCGAGCGAACTAATGCCGTAAACCCGATCCCCTCCGCCCGGCACACGGTGAGGATGCCTTGACCGAGACCACCCGCGGCGCCGATTACGGCCACGTGTTGAGGTAGCGGAAAAAACGGGTTCTCGATAACCTGTGTGGACATGATGGTGTGATTCGGAATGTACCACTAGCTGCTCGGCTTCGCAAGGGAAAGGGCCCGGCGATAGGACATGTCCACGGCCCGTCCGACGCCCGCAGAAGCGGGCTGTGGACATTGTGAGTAATGCCAACCCAGGGTTGTACCCTGGGCTATTGTCTGCCTCACCTGCGGCGAGAAAAAAGGCCTGTTGTGCGACGCGGCGTATTTTGATGCCCACCCGCTACCGCAGGTGGTACTGACAACTAGGCCTCAAGAAGGATCTTTGGATTTTTCTTTGCGATCGACAGTAGTTTTAGGCTGGCGCCATTGGGTTTGCCATGGCCTTGTTCCCATGACTGGACGGTTGTTGGCGAGATGTTGAGGTATCGGGCGAAGACGGCCTGCGAGACGTTTAGGTTGGTGCGCACCTCTACGATCTCGTCAGCGGACAGTTGTTTTGGAGGGCGCGGAAGCGTGGTGGTGCGGAGGTCTTTTCGATGTCAGGCTGACGGACCATATTGTCGCGCCTCTTTAGGCAATAATTTCTCAACCGCAGCCTTTCACCACGCTGACTATGAGCAATACGGACGCGACATTGCGCGGTTCAAATACTACGAAACGCTTTGGCGATCTTGCCGCGTGAGGACATCGTTTGATGCCCGGTGCAGCGCGGTTATTTTCACACTTCACTGCGTAGATTTTCGTAAGTCATTCCCCGCTCGGTCCATACACCGTAGAAATGTGATCTGAGTAACCGATTGAGAATAAATAGGTTAAGGCCTGCTAAAAATAGCGACACCAGCATCCTAAGTTCGGCACGAAATTTGCTAATCCTCTGTTCAAAGGGTTCATTGGAGTTAGGAGAAGCGATTTGCGAGTGGTGTCTCATCGGACTTCGGGTCTAGGGTGCATCGTATTTGCCGATCAACTGTTTCAATTTAACTAGGGCGAACCCTTAGGGACCGCCGTAGTAATTTTGGATGCTGCTACCGGCCGCTTCCTTAGGTTCTTGTCCAGCGTTCATCACAGAGAAGGAGGATACTATGAAAGCCATTATTATTGGTTGTGCGTTGGGTTTATTTACATTATTCCTGTCGACGAGTGCACCGGCTCAGGTCAATGAGGTTAGGACTGCGGGTAAGACTTCGACAATTCAGAAAGACATTCCTGTAACCATCACTGACGCCACTGGGAAACCTGTGAAACTTGAGTCACTTCCGCGAAGGGCTCAAGTCCGGGTCGAGAAGATGAAAGCTGCCGCTCGACGCTTGAGGGGCGATGATGAAACACCGGAGTCGATTGTGGTCACGATCCACTGTACGTGGTCACCACTTAGATGCACCATCACAGTCCAGTTCTGACCGTAAGCACGCTGCATTGTGCAGGCAAGTCTGATATCTATTGGGACTTGCCTGCAACCTAACACGAAGAAATAGCGATTGTTTGGGCTGTATTTCGGGGTAGTAGCCTTTGATGCCGCTGAAGCCGCCGCTTGGGCTATTATCTGCCTCACCTACGGCGAGAAGAAAAGGCCCGTTGTGCGACGCGGCGTATTTTGATGCCCACCCGCTACCGCAGGTGGTACGGACAACGTCCCACTATTGCAGGTGGTTCTGACGAGGCCGTCTTTCTATTTCAATTTCGTGGGCGAGGGGGTATGATGCTTAATAGCAGACTTGGAGCATCGAAAGTAAATGGTAAAAGCCCGGTTGAGAGAACTTAGTATCGAGGAGGCTGCGAATTCGCTGACGCATGGGGTTGGGTTGGTGTTGAGTTTGGCGGGGTTTGTTTTTTTGGTGGTTCTGGCGGTGTTGAATGGCGGCGGGTGGAATATTGCTAGTGCGATAGTTTACGGGCTTTCGCTGGTGATACTTTACGGGGCGTCGACGTTTTACCACTCGGCGATCACGCCTCGGGCGAAAGCTAATCTTCAACTTGTCGATCACTGCTGTATTTATTTGCTCATTGCGGGCAGCTACACTCCGTTTGCGTTGATCGTCCTGCGGGACGGCATCGGGACGGGGTTGTTTGCGTTTGCGTGGATATTTGCGGTGGTTGGGATCGTGACGAAGGTGTGGTTTGAGATCAGGTCGGGCGTCTGGTCGGCGTTGATCTATCTTGTGATGGGCTGGGTCGGGATCGTCGCGATCGAGCCGATCTACAATGCGGTCGGGATCGTGCCGTTAATTCTCGCGGTTGCGGGCGGACTAAGTTATTCGCTTGGTGTCGTATTTTTTGGGTGGAAGAGCATCAAGCACCACCACGCTATCTGGCATGTATTCGTGCTGCTCGGCAGCGTGCTGCATTTCATCGCGATCGCAGGCTACGTTATCCCCTACACGACAAATTTATAACCCATTCCGTGAACGGTTTGGATGTACTGTGGATGGCGTGGATTCTCTTCGAGCTTTTGCCGGAGCCATGCGATGTGAACATCGACGGTTCGCGTCGTCGGCATCGCGTCGTATCCCCAAACGGCATCCAGCAGATCGTCGCGTGAGTGGACGGTGCCTCGATTTTCGATAAAGAACTGGAGCAGGCGAAATTCCATCGCTGACATATCTACCTGGGCGTTTCCGCGTTTGACCTCGGCCCGTTTGAAATCGATGGCGATATCGCCAAATCGGAAGGCGCCGTTGATGGTGGTTTCGCTCTCGCTCGGTGAGCGTCGAAGCAGGGCCTCGATGCGGGCGAGCAGTTCGATGACCTCGAACGGTTTGGTGAGATAGTCGTCGGCACCGAGTTTGAGGCCGAGCACCTTGTCGATCGTTTCGCCCTTGGCGGTGAGCATCAGGATCGGCGTCCGAAATCCCATTTGTCGAAGATCGCGGGCGATGTCGTAACCGTTCTTTTTTGGCAGCATTACGTCGAGAATGATGAGGTCAAACTTTCCACTCGACGCCAACTCAAAACCCGTCTTGCCGTCCCCCGCCGAAGTCACGTCAAACCCTTCGCTCGTCAAACGGTCAGTGAGCGTCACGATCAGGCCTTTTTCGTCTTCGACGAGGAGGATCTTCATAAAAGTCAGAACCGCTTGCGTAAGCGGGCGGCAAATGCCCCGGGAACTAACTCGACGCAGCTCAATCAAAGTCCGGCAGCGGATCGCCTTGACCGTGCGTAACATACTCGCACGCCGCGATAATGTGGTCCTCTGTCCAGAGCCAGCGAGTGCTGCCCTTGTCGACCCATGGGCTGTAGGCTTTATCCCAACAGCCCTCGGTTCGCATTCTTCGGGTCGCGTAAGGTTTCAGATCGTTGAGTACACGATCAGCCGACGCGACGGCCGCAACCACCGTATGTGCGTGGTTTGTCCTAACACTGAGCGAATAGAGTTTCCAATTTCGGAATGCGCACACTTCGCGAATGGCAGCCTCCACTGATCGTCGAGCTTGGGCATCGAGTTTGACCGGGGGGCCTTTCAATCGTTTCGCATGCTGCTGTTCGAGCATAGGATTGGGGGAAACTCTAGCCGATCCGTAAGTGTTGTGAAAGCGATCTATCGACCCACGCTCGTCGCCGGCGAGCCAGGTTCCATAGGTGCGAAAGGTTACTAGGTACGCAATGGGTACGTCGGTGTCGTTCCATTTGGCCATACGTTGAAAATTTGCCCGAGTTCGTTCCGCCCGCTTACGCAGGCGGTTCCGACTTGAGTTCGATCGTGAATTTACTGCCTCTGGCGGGTTCGCTTTCGGCTTTTACGCGGCCGCCGTGGGCTTCGACGATCTGTTTTACGAGCGACAGGCCGAGTCCGTTACCGTGGATCTGGGCGTCGACGACCTCGTTCGAGCGGTAGAACGGTTCGAATATCTGTCGAAGGTCGCTTTTTGAAATGCCGATGCCGTGATCTTCGACCGAGATCTTGACGTTGCCGCCGCCGTTGGACGCTGCGACACGGAGCCAATTGCTGTCGTTGCTGTATTTGACGGCGTTGGCGACGAGGTTTTGCACGGCTTGGCTGAGAGCGGTTTTGTCACCGCGTATTTTCGGCAGGTCGTCGGCGACATCGACCTCGATATCAAAACCTTTGTCGGCGATCAGCGGCGAACATTCATCGACCGCGCATTTGATGATCTCGTCCACCGAGGCCGGTGCGAAATTGAATTTGCGTTTGCCGGAACCCGCACCGGCAAATTCGAGGATCTGCTCGACCATCGCAGAGAGCTTTCGGCCTTCGCCTTTGATCAGTTCGCCGTATGTATTGACCTGAGCATATTCGCGAGTGACACCGTCGGCGAGATTTTCGCCAGCGGAGTAAATTACCGCGAGCGGTGTGCGAAATTCGTGCGAGACGGACGACACGAAATCGATCTGCCGCTGAGCGAGCGCACGCGCACGCATCGACGAGATCACGATCGCCCCGATCGCCGCCGCGAGAAGAAATAGAATCCCGAGGCCGACTGCAATATTTCGTCTCAGTGTTGATGCAAGGTACCCCTCAAGCGAACCCGACGAATGCTGCACCGAGAGCGTCCACGGGCTCTTTGGCGGGCTGCCGGTGGCTGTCGTCGTAAAGATCGCCGTTTTCCCATCCGAATCGCCCTTTACCTCGATCGTGACTTTGTCGTCCGGTTTGGCAGTTCTGACCCGGCTGATCGTATGATTTTCGACCTTCGATTTGAGTACAACATCCTCAAAACCATCGTCCATCGAATGCATTAGGTCCTTGTTTGCAAAGAAGACGAAATCGTTCGGTTTCAGATCAAACATTGGGGCAGATGCGTCAACATCGTCGGTTGCCAATGCCTGATAGACGGAGTTGCCGGTCGTGTCTGAGATCGCGATATTATATTCACCTTCGCCAAAATACTTTGTTTTCAAATCGCCGATCACGCCATTCTTTAGGACGTCGGGGTTGAGGACGATAGCAAGATAGCCAAACTTTTCCGGGATATTTGCTGCTATCGCCGCGCCGGGGAATGGCGTTCTTAGTTTGATCTTTTCGATCTTCCTGGGCGGAACGTGAATCGGAAGCAACAGCGTCAACGACTCTGCGTCAACCGGCCTGAAGTTTGCCGGATCGGCGAACTTTGACCTGATGGCCTTTAATTGGGGCGTATCTTCGGTCTCGGTAAATGCTTGACCGGAGCGATCGTAGCGAAGGGGCGGTGAATCGCTTTTATTCTGAAAGAAATAGAAATCCGTGATCAAGTCAGGATGTTCGGAATTTTTCTTCCAAAATTCATAACGTTCGTTAAACGCGGTCCAGTCTTTGTTTTTCCACGTTTCTGCGTCAGTTTGGAAATTGAAATACGAGGTTTGCAGCTCACGATCAAAGTCTGAGGCAAATCGCTTGGCCTGTTCCTGCACACGCTGACGGGCCTTTTCGCCCTCTGACACGCTGATCTGGCTGAGCCAGCGATACTGCAATCCGCCGAGCAAGACAAGCAAACCGGCCACACCGACGATGATCAAATATGTTACCCAGGAACGCTTCACAGGAACGATTATGCAATTATCTGTAACCGTCAAACAATAGACTTTTACGACATTTTACATTCTTAACAATTTCTTTGCTTTGTCTTAACCACTCCGGTTCGCCACTCGGGGATAATCCAGAATGTCGCAAGACTCATTTATGTGCTTAACAGCCAACCGGACAGACCGGTTGAAAAATCTGAAGCAATAATGTCAAATCAACGGAGGTAAATGATTATGAAACGATTTATTTTTTCGGTAGTTACGGTTTCTGTGTTCTTCCTCGGGCTTGGAGCTATCGTCGAGCAGACGGGAGCTAAGTTCAAGTCTGATGAAAAGGCCCTCGAGCTTGTTCGCAAGGCCCGGCTCGCCATCGGCGGCGATCCCGCGATCGCAGCGGTCGAAAGCCTGCGAATTGTTGGCCGTACCAAGCAGACGATCAACGTCAATGGTGTTGAGCAGATACAGGAAGGCGGCACGGAGATCGCCATGCAGCTGCCGGACAAGCTTTCCCGCATCTCAAAGATCGGCCACGATGACGGCACGGGCAAGGCTCATCTTGTCACCGATAAGCAGGTCGATGTGGTTGTAGTTGGCGATGCCGACGCTAAGCACAAGGTGAAAGTTCGTGCGTCCAGCGACGGTGCCGGAAACGAGCATCGCATCATCATGAAGAAGGACGACGGAACCGTGGTCGAATTGACCGGCGATGACGCCGTCAAATGGATCGCCAAAGAACATCCGGAAGGACAAGCCGGTGAACGTCGCATCATTATGAAGAAGGACGACGGAACGGTTGTCGAACTGAAAGGCGACGATGCGGTCAAATGGATGGCAAAAGAGCATCCCGAGGGCGGCGAGCGTACGGTCATTCTCCGCAAGAATGCTGACGGAACCGTTACCAAGATGGACGGCCAGGACGTTGATAAAGTGATCGTTCGAAAAGTTGATGGTGGTAACGCAACATTTACCACCAAAGACGGCCAGACGATGGATCTTGGCGACAAGAAATTTATCTTTGAGCGTTCCGAGGGCGGTGCGGAGGCTCATGCCGGCATGCGGAACAACGAGATGCTTCGGCTGACGTTGAGCCTGCTGATGAGCTCGCCAAAGGGAATGGACGTTTCGTACACATTCGGCGGCGAAGGTAATGTTGACGGCCGTGCATGCAACATCGTAGTTGCATCATTTGGCGGCCAGTCGTACAAGCTTTTCCTCGATCGCATTTCCAATTTGCCGGTCGCGATCAACTACAAGGGAGCACCGGCCCCGAAGGTCATCCATTTTGAACGGGCTGCGAACGCACCGACAGATGCTGACAAGGGCGATATCTTTATCAAGAAGATGGAAGGCAAATCGAAGGATCTGGTCGATTATCAGGTCAGCTTCTCGGATTTCCGCTCGGTCAGCGGCGTATTGCTTCCGTATCGTTGGACTCAGACGATCGGCGGCAAAGCGGATGAGATCTTTGACGTGACGAGCTATGAGATAAATCCGCCGAACATCGCGGAGAAATTCAATAACCAGAGGGTAATGGTCAAAAAGGCCAAGCCGGACGGCAAATAAAGTCAGAACCGCCTGCGTAAGCGGGCGGAATGACCGTAACTTACAAACAATATTGGGGTCTGCGGAAACGCGGCCCCGATTTTTCTTGCCGTCGCTATGTTTTCAACGTTCGTGTCGCCCGCTAACGCAGGCGATTCTGACTTATTGCCGCCACGAGCTTTCTTCCGGCGTCAATCGCGGGTTTTATGTGACGGTCGTTGGTAAAATGTCCGGCGACATAGACGCCGGGAACGTCTGTTTCGAATGTCTCGGGGTCATAAACCGGCACTTCGCCGTATTTTCCATCTTCGGTCGAAACACCGAGGCTTTTCAACATTGTCAGATCGGCATCGGAACCGATAAGGACGAAAACGACGTCATTTGGCAAAACGACCCGCTCGCCCGTCTCACCCTCCAGTTCGACCTCGCCCGTGCGTATCTCAACAACCTTGCCCAGAAAGAACAGGCGCAGGCAATGTTCTTTCAGTTCTTCCTCGAGCGGCTGTTTTACCCAATACTTAATGCAGCCCTGTTTTGGGTCGGTGTTTTCCCATTGGTCACGAAAGATTGCTAGCGTTGTCTCGGCACCTTCCTGGGCCAAGAAAAGTGCGGCCTCACCCGCAGAATTGCCGCCGCCTATGATCAGGGCACGTTTTTTAACCCACGGATAAGTTTCGCGAAAATGATCGAAAACGTGGGGCAAGTCTTCGCCCGGGACGTTCAGTTTTCGAGGATAGTCCATCGCACCGATGGCGAAGAGGATGTTTTGGGATTGGTATTCAGCCTTATCCGTGGTGATCAAGAACCCAGTCGCTATCGCTCCCGGTTCTGACACTGATGCCACGCTCTCGACTTTTTCCTCAGTCTGCACATTCAAGTCATTGTCGAGGACGAACCGAACGTAGTATGAGAGCAATTCTTCGCGGGTTGGCTTTTCACGGGCGGGTTTGAGATCGCCCCGCTCAAATTCGAGCTCATTCGTCGTCGAAAACACGGTCAGCCCGACGGGATAGTGATAGATCGTACTGGCGATCAATCCCTTCTCGATGACGAGATAGTCGAGCCCCGCCTTTTTGGCCTCGTACGCCGCCGAAATACCCGCCGGGCCGGCACCGATGATGATCAGATCGTACATTTCTTCTAAACTATCCACTAACCACTAGTCACTATCCACTGAAGAATACGAATTTATTCAGTGGATAGTGACTAGTGGATAGACAAGTGACTTTTTATGAATCTTCAAGCTTTTTTAACTCGTTGGTTAATTTCTCTATCTGCTCGCGGGTAGTCTCAAGATCTCTTTTTGATTCGAGATATTTTTGCCATTCCCCGGTGTTGGTCAATGCTTTGAGCGTGTCTTCGTCGAGGGCGTGCGCCATTAGGACGAGTAGGTCGCCGAGAGCTTCATGGACGTCGAGGAGCGATTGGATGATGGTGTACGCGAGCTTTGCGTTTGGCAGGTCGAGATCGGTTTCATTCATATTTCGAGAAATTTTACCACAGAGGGCGCAGCGAGCACGGAGGGATCAGGTCACAAAAGGCAGCTCCGTGACTTCAACTGGGGAGTCGCCCGAAATGAGCTGCGTCCCGGCGGCGAGATAGTCGTAGCGGACGAACGCTAGGGCAATGTTCTGGCCCAGTTTTGGTGAGAATGTAGTGGAGGTGATGCGGCCGGCGTTTTTTCCGTCCGGCGTCGTCAACTCGGTTCCAGCCATTGGCCCAGTCGCTATCGCTCCCGGTTCTGACATGACCACACCCGTTAGTTGTTTCGCAACATGGCCGCGAAAGTGTATTCGGGCGATGATCTCTTGGCCGATATAGCAGCCTTTTTTGTATGAGATCAGGCCGTCGAGGGCGAGTTCGGGGACGATGGTCGTTTCGTCCATATCGACGCTGTATTTTGGAACGCCGTTTTCGATGCGGAGGATCTCGTAGATGTCGTCAGGAATCTTGGTCGCTCCCGACGTGATCAATTCACTTCGAAAGTTATCTGCTGATGAAGCCTCGATAAAGTGATCTGATGAGTGTCCCGACGCATAGAGGAACCCAGTCGCTATCGCTCCCGGTTCTGACCTTTTGCCGAATTTCTCAAAATAGTAATATTGTCCCGACATATCCTCGACAAAGAAATCGCCCGCGAATGTGAAGCGAAAAAGGTTTTGAAACACCTTGTCGCGTGTGGCTTCTTCGGTCTCGAACAGAAAACGGTCACCTTGTTTTAGAACTCGTACAACTGCCAGCAGTCTGCCTTGGGCGTTTGGGAAAGCTGCGAGCATTTGATCGCCGTCCGCGAGAGTTTTAACGTCGTTAGTGATCAGGCCGTCGAGGAACTGCACAGCCTCCTTACCCCAGACCGCGATCAGGCCGCGCGGCTGTTCATAGAAACCCGGGCCGCCCGAGCGAATGTGTTCGTATATTTCGTCAGAAGAAACTTTCATTGATCCAAAACAATAGGTTAGTTCCTCGCCTCGGGATTGTCACACTCTGCCGCCGCCAACTCACTCAGTCTAGCCTTTCTCATTTCCGAAGGCGTGAAGTAAAATAACAGATTACTTGCGCACTGATTTTTTTTTATGTACAAGCAGATAGGGATCTTGACCGGCGGCGGCGACGCACCGGGACTTAACGCAGCAATAAGAGCAGTAGTTAGGACGGCGATCGGTGAGTTCGGAATGAGCTGTATCGGTATCGAAGATAGCTTTGAAGGAATTCTTGGCGAAACGCACACCGTAAAACTTACGACAAAGAGCGTCAGCGGCATTCTTCCGCGTGGCGGGACGATACTTGGAACGCGAAACCGCGGTAGCTTTGTCAAAATGGTTGACGGGCAGCCACAGTTTCCCGAGATGCCGATCGGCGAGGCACTTGCCAATTTGGACATTCTGGGTATCGAGGCTCTGGTCGCCATCGGCGGTGAAGGAACGCTGGCGATCGCCGAGCAGTTTCACAAGCGTGGATTTCCCGTGATCGGGGTGCCAAAAACGATCGACAACGATCTGGCGGCGACGGAATTTACCTTTGGCTTTATGACCGCGATCGATATCGCGACCGAGGCCCTCGACCGTCTGCATACGACAGCCGCCTCGCACGACCGGGTTATGGTCCTTGAGGTGATGGGGCGTAACACGGGCTGGATCGCCCTTCATGCGGGACTTGCGGGAAGCGCCGATGTGATTGTAATTCCCGAGATCCCGTACTCTTTTGATTCGATAGTGCGAAAGGTGCAGGCACGCGAGGGCAGCGGTTCGAGATTTACGAATATCGTGGTTGCCGAGGGCGCCATAGAGAAGGGACAGGCCGAGATCTATCAGGATCAGAAGGAGATGCGGCTCGGCGGGGTTGGTCAATACATAAGCCGGAAAGTGGAGGAGCTTACGGGCAAGGAAACTCGCTGCGTGGTTCTTGGCCATCTTCAACGCGGCGGCAGCCCCAATGCTTTTGACCGGATGCTGGGTACGAATTTTGGTGCCTGTGCAGTTCGGGCTTTGGCGGATGGCGAGGCGGGCAAGATGGTTGCGTTGCAGGCGGGTACGATCGTAACCGTGCCGTTGTCCGAGGCTTGTGCGAATATTAAGACCGTGCCGATCGATGGCCAGCTTGTTAGAACGGCATTGGATATTGGTATATCATTTGCCGCTCCGAAAGAATCGAAGCTCGGCGAAGAATCTATGTATGAGGTGAGGACGGGCGGTTCCTAGAATTGGTATTTTATGCAAGACGTAAAGAAGAAATTACAGGCAGAGCTTGATGTGCTGGAACACGAACTGCACTTTAAGTTGCCAAAGGTGATCCAGCACGCCCGTGAATTTGGCGATCTGAGCGAGAATGCCGAATATAAAGCGGCAAAAGAGCGCCAATCGATGGTTCAGGCACGCATCAGTATGCTGCATCAGCGGATGATGGAGGTCGATTCGATAGATATTTCGAAGATACCAACCGATCGGGCGGCATATGGTTCAAGGGTCGTTCTGTTTGATCTCGATAAAGAAGAAAAAATAAGCTACCGCCTTGTGACATCCGAGGAGAGTGATCCGGATAATGGTCTCATCTCGACCGTTTCGCCGATCGGTCAAGGCGTAATGGGGAAAGAAGAAGGCGATGAGATCCGTGTCAAGACGCCGACGGGATGGCGTAATTTTGAGATAACGCGGTTGAAAACTATCCACGATAAGGATGAATAGCTTCGCGGTTCCGGTTTTGCAGCCGTTGAACGACCGATAACTACAAATGTTTGGTGCAGGTATAGGAAGAGGAGCGATGAGCATCATCAATGCGATGGTGCGGGGTCTCGCTTCGGCTGGAATACCGCCGAACGTACTGACAAGTATCGGCGTGACCATCAATATGGGCTGCGGCGTGTTGTTTGGCTTTGGAGAATTTTTCTGGGCCGGCATCGTGTTGATCATCGCGAACCTGTTTGACATGCTCGACGGGAATGTCGCCCGACTCACGGGCCGGGTCACGCGATACGGCGGATTTCTCGATTCGACGCTCGATCGACTGTCCGACATGGGCTCGTTTCTCGGCATCATGATCTTTTATGCACGGCTGACGGAACAACATTCGACGCTCAACGTATTTCTTGCAGGCGTCGGGATGGTGGCATCGGTTCTGGTGAGCTATACGACGGCCCGTAGTGAAGGGCTGGGTGTAAAGGCAAATGTGGGATTTCTCCAGCGGCCCGAGCGAGTCGTGCTACTAATAATCGGAGCCTTGTCCACATGGGATTGGAACTCGACGAGTTTCTGGCATAATCGTATGCCGCAGGTTCTATGGGTTTTGGCCATCGGCTCGATGTGGACACTAATTCAAAGGATGATATACATCCGCCGCGAACTGCGTCAGATGGATGCTAACGGCGCATGATGGAGTGGCTGACAACCTTTTGGGAATCGCTAACTCTCGGCAGTGTGCTGCTTGGGGCCGCTCTATTTCTGGCGTCGCTCGGGATCAGTTTTCTGGCGATCGGGGTCGTATTGGTCAAGATCCCTGCTAATTACTTTAGTTCGCATTACAAACAGGATTTCTTGCCCGGCAGTCATTGGAGCGTTCGATGGGGAGCGGTAATTCTCAAGAATATCTTTGGACTGTTCTTGATAGTGCTCGGTATCTTGCTCTCATTGCCGGGCGTTCCCGGTCAGGGCGTGTTGACCATATTGCTCGGACTGATAATGATCGATATTCCGGGCAAGCGACCGATCGAGGCGCGAATAATCAAACGGCCCACGGTCCTGTCGGCTGCCAATAATTTACGTGAGCGATACGGCAAACCGCCGCTCGAATTAGACTAGCATGGGCATTCTGGACAAAATACTCGGCCGCAAGCCACTCGATCCCGAGGCTAGAAAACGCCATTTGCTCGCGAATGGCCGTATTACGGATGGCATCATCCTTGACGCCGTAATAGATGCGGCTGGCGAAGAGGTCGTGCAGTATATGTACACGCTCAACGGCGTAGATTTTGAATCGTCTGACATTCTCACGGCGGAGCAGCGAGCCAGCCGCATCAAGTATGCCCCCGGCGCAAAGGTTGGGATCAGATACGATCAGAGAAATCAGGGGAATTCGGTGGTCGAGTGAGATGCTAATTTACAGGATGGACAGGATAGCCAGGATCTTCGTTTTGTCTTATCTTGTACATCCTGTGAATCCTGTTTGAATATGTTCTCAAAGATACTAATAGCAAATCGTGGAGAGATCGCGTGTCGGGTGATCAGGGCCTGCCGTGAGATGAAGATCGGTACGGTCGCGGTATATTCGGACGCGGATCGCGATGCTCTGCATGTGCGGATGGCGGACGAGGCTTACCATATCGGCCCGCCGCCTTCGAACGAAAGCTATTTGGTGTGGAAAAAGATAATCGAAGTCGCTCTCGTGTCAGGGGCCGAGGCGATACATCCGGGTTACGGATTTTTGTCGGAGAATGCCGAATTCGTCCGCGAAGTGACAAAGGCAGGTATTACTTTTATCGGCCCGCCGCCTGAGGCGATGGAGGGCATGGGCGGCAAGATGTCTGCTCGCAAGATCGCGATCGAAGCCGGTGTTCCGGTCGTGCCGGGAACGACCGAGGCGTTGCGTTCGTTTGAGGACGCTCGCGAGACTGCCGCGAGTTTTGGTTATCCCGTAATGCTCAAGGCATCAGCCGGCGGTGGCGGAAAGGGAATGCGGCTCGTTTTAGATGAAAGCGAGCTAAAGTCAGCACTTGAGAGTTCTCAGTCTGAAGCGTTGGCAAGTTTTGGCGATGATGCGGTCTATGTCGAAAAAGCGATTGTCCGCCCACGGCACATCGAGATCCAGATCTTTTCTGACAAGCACGGCAATCATGTACACCTCGGCGAACGCGAATGTTCGATCCAACGCCGTCATCAAAAAGTCGTTGAGGAAGCTCCGTCGCCGATCAATTCCGCTGAGCTGCGTGCGGAAATGGGTGCTTGTGCGGTCAAGGTAGCTAAAGCTGTTGATTATGTCGGGGCCGGAACGGTTGAGTTTCTTGTGTCAGATCTCGACAAATCGTTCTATTTCCTTGAGATGAATACTCGCCTACAGGTTGAGCATCCAGTCACCGAGTTGATCACCGGGATCGATCTTGTCCGCGAACAGATTTGCGTCGCGTGGGGCGAAAAACTCTCGTTCACTCAAGACGATATTGTTCTAAGCGGCCACGCGATAGAGTGCCGGGTTTATGCCGAAGATCCGGACAACAATTTTCTTCCCTCGCCCGGCCGCATAACGCGCCTTCGCCTGCCGCAAGGGCCGGGCGTGCGTGACGACGGCGGAATATACGAAGGGGCTGAGGTCTCGATCTATTACGATCCGATGATCTCGAAGTTTGCCGTCCACGGGCGCGACCGCGCTGAGGCGATCGACCGAATGCGGCGGGCGTTGATGGAATACGAGGTCGGCGGTATCAAGACGACACTGCCGTTTTTCCGTGAGATCATGGAGGACGCCGATTTCATCGAAGGAAAACTCGACACGGGATTTATTGCCGGATTCAACGAGCGCAAAAAGCCGCGTACGGTCGATGAGGTAACCAGCGATATGGCCATCATCGCCGCGGTTCTTGCTTATTCGAAGAAGCAGTCAAGTCCAGCAGCATCGGGCGGCAAGAATGATCGGCAAAGCAAATGGGCTATGGCCGGCCGGGCCGCCTCGATGAACAACAGATTCTGATATAATTTTGATATGGAAGAACTCCTGAAGAGCCTGTTGGGCAAGAAGATCGATGTTACGTGCGGCACGAATGCGGCATTTCGCGGGGATGTAATGGACGTTAAGACCGGCGTGCTGTACCTGCGGGACGAAGATGATGAGGTCGCGTATGTCTCGATCGACAAGATCGCTGTTATTTACGAGATCAAAGAGAACCAATCAAGGCCCGGATTTATCGGCTGAGCGATCAGTATCTCTAAACTAAAAAAGCCCGATGTCGCATGACACCGGGCTTTTATTTTTTGATCTATCGATCTGTTATTTCGCTTCCTGTATCGGTGTTTCTGGCACCAACCTGCGAAATCCAACAATGCGATTCGACCAGTATCCTTTGAACGGGGAATAAGTGATCCCCTTGCTCGACGAAGCGTGGTAAAAACCATTCTCGTCAGCAACGATCCCCATGTGTCCGAGGCCGTTCAAGAAAACCAGCGTTCCAAACTTAAATCGGTCGTCACCACTCACGGGCTCCGACTGATTCCAGAGAACCCGAGCACTCGTTCGAGTGAAATCGATCCCCGCTTCCTGAAAGGCTGCCCAGACAAATCCCGAACAGTCATATCGGTTCGGCCCTGTCGCACCATATCTATACGGTATGCCGTACAGCGATTTGATCGCGCGATCCAATCTTGTGCTGGTGGACATTCCGTACGCTGTCTTGCCGGCGGCGGCCATTGCGGCCACGCCCGACGCGGCGACAGATGCGGTCTTTTCGACCAGCGGCTCATACGCAGCATCCTTACGGACGACCTTGATCTCATTTGTGAGTACTGGACGTGATGATGTCGTTGATTTAATTTTTTCTGTTGGTGCGGATGCGGGAGGCTGATTCGTTGGCTGGCTCGATGATTGCTTAACTACGCGATCGCGGCTCTGTGCCGAAGCTGAATCTGCAAAGCCTACGCCGATAAATGCGAGGCAAACCGAAAGTATAAGTGCTTTTCTAAAATTCAAATTATAAACTCCAATTATTATTTACGTGAAAGGGAACTGAGGAGATAGGCGAGAAGATCGCCTATTTAAAGGAAATCAATAACACACAGCCGATTCCTGAAAACACAAGAATTCAGCAAAACCACCAACTCAAACTGTCCCTTATTTTGTACCCCTTGAAACTAAAGTAAAATGTAGTATGCCCGATAAGAAAACAGAATGCAACCATCGCCAAATCGTGATGGCTCAAGAACCGGACGAGGGAGCAAAAAGCGCGGGCACCACCCGCATTTTGCTGGTGGTGTCCGCTAACCCTGCCGCCTCACTTCTCCGTCTTGCGTTCTTAGTTGTCCTGTTGGATAAGACAAGACAGTTCCAATCTAGATCGGCTTCCAGCAAAACGAAGCGAGACCCGAAATTAATTCAGGTCTCGCTCGCTTATCTGAGATTTTCGACTCTTAAGCCGAGAACGAAGTGCCGCAGCCGCAGCCGCCGGTCGCATTCGGATTCTCAAATGTAAATCCCGAACCCATCATGTTCGTCGTGTGATCGATCGTGATGCCGTTCAGATACTGAGCTGAGAACATATCGACAAACAGCTTGATGCCGTCTTTGTCCATTATGAAATCGCCGTTTTTGGACTCTTCCTCGATATTCAGGCTGTACTGAAAGCCCGAACAACCGCCCGGCACAACGCGTACGCGAAGGCCGGCCGTTTCCGGCAGATCGTCTTCGCTGGCTAGATATTTCTTGATCTCGGCGACTGCCGGATCGGTGACGATCAATTCTACTGTTGGTGCTGCGACTGCTGACATAATTTTATATAACTCCTGTCAAAAATGTGGATCCGCCGAAACGAATCCTTACATTAAAATCAATATTAAAGGATTTTCGAGAAAACTTCAAACCATTTTGCCCTTATGATCTTGTTACTGTCTGTCACGATCTATACCTATTTCCCCAGCATGTTCCTAAGGAAATTGAAATTAACCACTTTCTTGATCGCGTTGATATTGTCGACATAAACGGTGTTGGGCTCGCCTTCCAAGACAGAGAATACGACGGTGAAGAATTGAGCGGCCGACTTCGGAAGGCCTTTCCGGTAGTATGCGGGGTTGTGTCTGACGAGAAAGTACGAGCCCGGCGAGTTTTCCTCTACAAAGCCGGTAAATTGTTCCTCGTCATTTCGTTTGACGATGGCGGGTTGGCTCAATTCCGAATCGGGTCGTTTCAGGGTGTCATCGATCCGTTTTACAAATTCGGTGTAGTAGCCCGATCCGTTTCCGTTCTCTTGTATGGTTTTCTGGAGCCTTATTTTTGACAACTGCAAGTATTCCTTGCGGCTGACATATGAGAATGGCAGTGCGTCGTCGTACGTTATCAGCCATGTGTAATACTTTTGTTTTGTCCGCGAATCCCCTGAAAACTCATCACCCAGAAAATAGAAACCATTTATCTTCTGCGGTCTGTGTTTCATCAATAAATAGCCGCGAAATGTATTGTCCGAGATATCCGTGGCATACAACCCATATTCGTTGATCAAGTTGGCATTTATTTTCAAGCTCGTCGGGCTGGCGACGTTGACATAGAATTTTGATTTGTCGGGGCTGTTCTTGTCGCACAGGTATTTGAGCAGATACATTGTGTAGCCAAATATATCCGCCACCTTGTTCTTTCCCGGCGCATCATTGCCGCCGTCAAAGTTATTACCGTAACTTCCGACCACGCCGACCGGTGCGTAACTTGCAGCGATCATTTTGTGAATATTGCCAACAACGGTTGTCTCTCTTGCCAGATCCGCCGGACTGACATTCTTCTTTGAAGAGCCCCAAGCGCCTGAGGCCTTGACGATCCCTGGCTTTTTGGCCAGCGCGGCCTCGGTGCAGTCCTGGGCATTCGCGGGAGATGCGACTGCGGATATTCCGAACAACGCAGCAGCCATAATAAAAGCGAGTCTCATCTTACTCTCCTGGAATTGTGATTAAATCGAAGATCTATCGCATACGAGGTTCGTCATCGGTAAAACCCGGACGATACTGTTCCTTCTCTTTCTCGCGCTGAAGATAAGGAATGCCGCTCTTCATCCAATCGGGTTCAGGCGACCCTTTCAGAAAATGATCAAAGTATTCCTTCATTCGCCGTGAGTAGTCCTTCTGATTCTGTCGCTTTCGCAGGCCGTGAAATTCACCATTGTAGCTAAAGAAATATACTTCCTTATTCAATCGCCGCAACGAGAGATAGAACTCGATGCCCTGATACCAGGGCACGGCGTCGTCGTTGTCGTTGTGGATCATCAGGACGGGGGTTTGCACTTTTTCGAGATAGAAGAGCGGGGAATTCTCGGTGAAGAGCTTGGTGGCGGTCCAAGGCGTTCCGCCGATGCGGCTTTGCGTTCGCTCGTACTGAAATTGACGCGGCAGGCCCGTTCCCCAGCGAATCCCGTTGTACGCGCTGAACATATCAGCGACCAACGCGCCCGGAGCCGCAGCCTTGAATTTATTGGTTTGCGTGATCATGTACGCGATCTGATAACCACCCCAGCTGTGGCCCTGAATACCGATCGCCTTTTCATCGACAAAGCCCATCTTTACGATCGACTCGACACCGGGCATGATACAGTTCATCGCACTCTTTCCCGGGTAACCTATCTTGTAAACGATATCGGGCAGGAAGATAACATAGTCATTGCTTGCATAATAGCTAAGATTTACCGAGGTGCCGGGGCCCGGATTGCGAAAATCATGGACCGTGTCTGATAGCTTTTCGTAAAGATAAACCATCATCGGGTATTTCTTTTTCGGGTCGAAATTGTCTGGTTTGATCAGTACACCTTGCAGTGGAACGCCGTCAGAACTCTTGTACCGGATCAATTCCGAATGCCCCCAATTAAAAGTTTGTCGCTGAGCATCGCCATCGCTCAATTTTCTCGGTTCCCGGAAATCACCTGCCGAAACCCAAACATCCGGAAACATATCAAATCGCGATGCCGAGAACATCAGCATGTCGGCGTCTTTTGCCTTTGTCGGACTGCCGAAACTCTTGGCGTCCATCACGAGCTTTTCAGGCGTTCCAGCCAATTTCACTCGATAGAAGCCGGAGTCTCTCGTTTCCTCACTTTCGGCTCGCAGGAGCATCGTTTGGTTGGGTTCGACAAAGCGTTCGTCCGGGTCGAGCCGAATGTAGCGCATCTGGGTCTTGCCGCTCCGGCCGAGCCCAGCCGTGAGCATCTTGCCGCCCGAGCCATCGGGGGCGACCTGCCAGATATCAAAGCGATCGTTGATGAGGACTTCCTTATCGTCCTTGGTCCATCCCGCTACGCCATAGGCCGGAGCCGCACTTGGCGAATCGTGGTCTTCGCGGACGAACTTTGTCTTCAGCTTCGCCGTAAGGTTTGTGATCCTTCCGTCGGGGATCGAGATCGAATTCCAATCCTTACCGTCGAAATAAACGATGTACTTGCCGCCCGGCGACCAGCTCATGCCAAATCTCTCGCCTTTTCGTAGAAGCTTGCGCGAACCGTCCGAGGTGTTGACGAGGTATTGATCTGACAGACCGGGATCGTAGTTGTTTTGAATGCGATAGGAACGGTCGTCCGTGCCGATCGCGTAGAGGCCGTCGGAACGCGGGTTGACGCTTTCCATCATCGTGTCGGCAAGCTGGACGAATTTCTTATCGGCAATGTGCCAAACAGCTCGATACGAGCGGTCGCGGTCGGCGATCATGCGGACCTTTTGCTGAGGTTGGACGTAATCGTCCTTCCAGTGCCAGAGATCGACGAGCACGCGCTCTTCATCGGGCACGGCGTCTTTTGGATCGGGTTCTGGATCGGGCTGCGGAGCACTGCTAATAAATAGGCGGCTGCCGTCAAACGAAAAACTCAGCGAGCCTTTTTCGCTGACGACATATTCCGGTCGAAAACCTGCGGTCTTGACTGAGACGACCTCCGTCGCGGACTGACCGGTGCGGTTCCAGTGATAGACCTTGAACTTTGGCTGCTTCGCCGCCGCGTCGTCCTTGTCGCTGATAAATGCCAACTGTTTTTGATCTTCGTCCCAAGTGAACTTCGTGTATTTGCCCGCACCGGAGAGCAATGCGGTCGGGGCCGCACTCGACTGTGGCGTGACAACAAATGCGCCGTCGGTTTCTTCCTTTTTCGAAGAGACAGCAAAGACCAACGATTTGGCATCTTTGCTGAATGAATAATCAAGCACGTCCGCGAAGGTGCGTTCTTTCCCGTCCGCCAGATCGCGAAGAATCAGCGTTGTGCCGTATGTTTTTTTCTTTCCGGCGGCCTGCGGCGTTGGTGTGGGTGTCGCGCCGTTTGTATTCGGGCTTGCTGCCGGCGGCTTGGCATCTTCCTTGCCCGCTTCTTTGAGGATCGCGACAAATCCCGATCCGTCCTCGGGGACCTGAAAGCTCTTTACCGCCTCGACCCGTGCGACTTTTCCGGTCGCAAGATCCATGATCCCGAGAGCCGTCTTCGGCATGTCCTCGGGCTTTTTCTTGTCCTTCCTTGCCTTGAGAATTTCGGCTTTGGTTGGTTCGATATTGAACAGCGCATACTTGCTGTCAGCCGAGAATATTGGCCGCAGACGCCGTCCAAGGGCGGCGAACGCCTGGGCCGCCGATGGGTCGGACGCATCGGGCGGCGGCGTTGGCGGGCGATATCCGCGTGGATGCTTCCAGTCGGTCGATCCCGTCGTGCTGCGAACAAGAACCTCGCCGTCACCGTCCTGCGGCTGCATCACATACGCAACCCATTTGCCGTCCCGCGATATCTGCGAACCCTGCACGCTCCGCCAGGAATCGAAATCCTGAGCGGACAGCGGACGTTTACCTGATTGGGCAACAACGAGTCCTGACCCGATAAGGTTCAGCAAGATTGCAAGCAAGATCGCTTTTTGCAAAGCGATGTGACGCAAAGATAGTCGGCGCAAAAACAACATAGTGTCCTCTGATCTCCAAAGTTAGATTCTAAATGAGCAATTAGAAAGTAGCGCCGAAAATTGATTTAGACAACGTTTCGCAGGACAGTTTTTGCAGTACAGAAGATCAGCTACCTACGAGAGGTGCCATGGTAATAGGCAGGTTGATGACGCCTCCCCCAGTTGCGTCGGAAAATTGAATCGTGCCATAATTTGCGAAATGTTATGAGCAATCTTCTGGGACTTGAGAATGAGCGGACTTCGACGGGTGAGTACGACAATGCAACGGGCCCCGATCCCGAACTGCCAGCACGGATAGCACGTGGAGCGAACTGGTTCTATTGGATCGCCGGATTATCGTTAATAAACTCGGCGGCATTCCTAGTGGGCGCGAATTTTCATTTCCTAGCCGGACTCGGCATTACCGAGATCGCTGACGCTGTCATCGAGGCATCGATACAAGAAGGTGCCCCGTCTGCGATAAAGGCTGTGTCGGTCATATTTGACCTGATTGTTGTGGTCGGCTTTGCTTTGACTGGCTACTTTTCGAACAAGTATTTCCAAACAGTCTTTATTGCCGGTATCGTCATTTACATTTTCGACGGTCTAATTGTTCTGTTGCTGGGCGACTACCTTATGGCTGGATTTCACGCTTTCGCATTGTATGGGTTGATTCGTGGATTTATTGCACTCAGAGAGTTTAAGCGAACTAGCGCCGTGGTTGCTGTAGCACAAGCAGAACATCTTCCGCCCCCACCGCCTCCAACAGTATGACTTAGTCCCACTTACGTTGCTCGCGAGGTTATCACTAATTCCGGTTTCATCGCCTCGATCGAGACCTGTCGGGCGACTTCTTCGGCGACGGTGTCGATGGCTATGGACTGAGGTGAATCGGGGAATGCCACGACGACGGGAACGCCCTTATCGCCGCCTTCGCGGACTTCCATTCCGAGCGGGATCTGGCCGAGGAAATTGAGGCCGTATTCGTCGCAGAGGCTTTGGCCGCCGCCGGTGCCGAAAATTTCGTATTTGTTGCCGGTGTCGGGGGCGATGAAGTAAGACATATTTTCGATGACCCCGAGAACCGGGACATTGACCTGCTCAAACATCTTGACCGCACGACGTACGTCCGAGAGGGAAACTTCCTGCGGAGTTGTCACAAGAACGGCACCCTGGACAGGAACAAGCTGCGCGAGCGAAAGCTGTACATCGCCCGTTCCCGGCGGCATATCGACGATGAGGTAATCGAGTTCGCCCCAATTTACGTCGGAGAGAAACTGCCGTACGACGCCGTGGAGCATCGGGCCGCGAAGGATCATCGGTTTGTCAGGCGGAACAAGCACCGCCATCGAGATCATCTTGACACCGTGTGCCTTGATCGGCACCAGCTTGCCCTCGAACACATCCGGTTGATCGTAACCGGTTCCGAGCATCATCGGCACGTTGGGGCCGTAAACGTCGGCGTCCATTATGCCGACCTTTGCACCGTCTTTGGCGAGCGAAACGGCGAGATTAACCGCCACGGTCGATTTACCGACTCCGCCTTTACCCGATGAGACGGCGATGATGTTTTTGACGCCGGGAATGGCGATGTTGTTCTTGATCCCGCGTCCCTGCGGCACCTCGGCATCCATTTTTACATTGACCGATGTCACGCCTTCGAGGCCGCTGACGATCTCATTCGCCTGCGCCTCCATCTGCTCCTTGACCGGACATGCCGGCGTCGTGAGCATGATCGTAAACGACACATCTCCGCCCTTGACCTCGAGGTTATGGATAAATCCGAGTGTGACAATGTCCTTTCGCAGGTCAGGGTCGATGATCTGCTTTAGTGATTCTAAAACGACTGCTTCTGATAATTGGCTCATTATATTAGTCCGGAATAGTGAATATCGAATATCTGATAACGAATAGTTCGTCGTTACTGCAATTTGCGAAATTTAACTATACCAAATCCATTGGGTTCGACGTATTAGCGGAAATTATGCGACACAACTTCGGTGGTAAAGCTGTGGATCGAGTCAAAACGGATAGCTTTTATCATTCCTCGTTCCTCGAATATGCCTCGGATGATGAGGTAATCATTTTGATTGATCACTGAGCGGTATTTTTCGAATGTGTCGGGCATTACGACGAAATTTGAATGGCCTGTCTCGTCCTCAAGCGTGATAAAGACAACATTCTTGGCCGTCATTGGACGCTGACGAATGATGACCGCACCAGCGACCATCACTACTTGTCCTTTTTTTAAATATCGCGACTCATGCGACGAGAGCACGCCGTTCTGCTTTAATTCATCGCGGATGAACGCCATCGGATGCTTACCGATCGAGATGCCGGTCTTTCGCAGATCGGTCTCGACCAGATCGAGCCCTTCCATCTTATGAAGAAATGACGAATGACGAATGTCGAATGTCGAATTGGAAGTGAATTCCGTATTTTCAAATAGTTCGCCCGTTGGTTGGATCGCAAGTTCCGATTGCCAAAGAGCTTCGCGGCGGTGAATGGTGTTGTCGAAATTTAACGCTCCGGCCATGCTCAAGGCTCTGATCTCGCGTTTGTTGATCTCGGGAACGCGGCGGACGAGGTCTTCAATGCTGGTGTAGAAGACGTCGGAACGCAGGCTGCCAGCCTGCGTGTCTGCCCCTTCGTGGGCTATAGAGCGGCATGCCACAATCATTTCAGCAATCTCTCTCCGCAATCCTCGAACAAAATTCAGTCCAACGCGGACACGTTTTTCATTGTAAGAGCATTCCTCGGAAAGCACGCTGCCAACCGACGTATAGCTTGACTCGCAGGCTGGCAGCCTGCGTTCCGACTCGACCTCCTCTACAGTAAATTCATACTGCGACCTGTTTATATCCATTGCTATGAAGTGCAGGCCGTGACGCTGTGCGTCTTTTACGAGTGTCGCGGCGTTATAAAATCCGAGCGGGTAATTATTGAACATCGCCGCCATAAAACACGCGCGGTAATGGACCATAAAATATGCCGAGGCGTATGCCAGCAGGGCAAAGCTGAAGGCGTGGGATTCGGGGAAGCCGTAGTTGGCAAAGGCCTTTGTATAGGCGACGATCTGCTCTTGCACGTCCTCGGGGATGCCGTTGCGGGTCATGCCGTCGCGAAGGTTCTGACCGATCTTTTCGAGCTTGATGTCGGGGCGTTTGAATCCCATTGCACGTCGCAGTTCCTCGGCGTCGGAACCTGAAAATCCGGCAATGTCCATCGCCATTTTTAGAAGCTGCTCCTGAAAAAGCGGTACGCCCATCGTGCGTTCCAGAACGGGTTTTAGCGACGGATGCGGATATGTCACCGGCTCCAGGCCCTGACGCCGTTTTATATAAGCGTGGAGCATATTCCCGACGATCGGCCCCGGGCGAATGATCGCGACCTGGACGACGATGTCGTAAAAGTTGGCTGGTTTTGATTTCGGCAGAAATGCGATCTGCGCACGGCTCTCGACCTGAAACATCCCGACCGTGTCCGCCGTCTGCAGAGCTTCGTAAACCTTTTCGTCATCATGCGGGATCTTGTACAGTCCGAGTTCGACGCCGTGATGCTCCTTTATCAGTTCGATCGTATCGCGCAAGACGGCCATCATTCCGAGGCCCAGCAGGTCGATCTTTACGATCTTTAATGCCTCGCAATCGTCCTTGTCCCATTGAATGATCGTGCGGTCGGCCATCGACGCTGGTTCGAGCGGGACCATTCCGTCGAGCTGGCCAAGCGAGATCACCATTCCGCCGGAATGTTGGCCGAGATGTCGCGGAAAATCGAGAATTCGCTGATACAGGTCGGCGAAATGCTGCAGACGGATATTCTCGGCGGGGTCAAAACCGGCTTCTTTGAGACGGCGGTTGAGTTCGTCGCCCTTGAATATCTCGTAATGCGAATTGATCTTTGAAAGCTTGCTAAGGACATCGGTGCTAAACCCGAATGTCTTACCGACCTCGCGCAATGCCGATTTGCCGCGATAGCTGATGACATTTGCCGTCATGCCCGAACTGCGGCGGCCGTATTTTGTGTAAACGTGTTGGATAACGGCCTCGCGATCGTCGCCCGACGGCAGGTCGATGTCGATGTCGGGATACTGCTCGTACTTTTCGGATAGAAAACGCTCGAACAGCAATTTGTGCTGTATCGGGTCGACCGCCGTGATGCCGAGGGCGTAGCAGACGACCGAATTTGCCGCCGAGCCGCGTCCCTGCGAGAGGATGCCGTTATCTTTGCAGAAATCGGAGATGTCCGAGACGGTCAGGAAATAGCCCGCGAGCTTTTTCATCTCGATGATGCGAAATTCTTTTTCGAGCCGCGGGATCACCTGCGATCTGAGCGGCCAGGGTTTGTCGCGATAACGTTCGTAAGAACGTTCGATCGCCTTGGCACGCAACATTGCACTCGCCGTCTCGCCCGGCGGCAAGGGATACTCGGGAAAGTTGTACGCCAGCTCGTCCATCGAGAAATCAACACGCGCGGCGATCTCGTTGGTGATCTCGACGGCCTCGGGCATGTCCTCAAAAAGCTTTTGCATCTGCTTTTCGTTTTTGAGGTAACGCTCGCTGTTTTCGGAGAGCAGTTTGCCGGCGTCGTAAATGGTCGTGTGGTTTTTTATACAGGTAAAAACGTCAAACAGTTTGCGGTCGTGCTCATCAGCATAATACGCACCGTTGGCGGCGAAATAGGGAAGCCGCAATTTATGAGCGTAACCGAGCAGCGTCTGATTTATCGCTTCCTCGTGTCTGAGATGATGCCGCTGTAGCTCGACATAGAGCCGCTTTTCAAAAACGTAGTTGAGCCATGCGAGATCAATGAGTCCACGACTGTTTCTAATGCTGTTATGGATAAAGCCGTCGGCCCCGCCCGTAAAACACATCAGGTTTGGCGAATGATCTTCGATGTCTTTTCGTGTGGCGAAATGTTCGCCCTTTTTATGGCGGAGTTTGATCGTCGTGATAAGTTTCGACAGATTTTGATAGCCCGCGAGATTCAACGGTACAAGCGGCAACAGGCTGCCGTCGTCCATCGTGATCTCGCTGCCGATAATGGGCTTTATCCCGCATTCGCGTGCTTTAAAATGAAACCGCACCGCACCCGCGACCGTGTCGCGGTCGAGTAATGCCGTGGCCTTGATGCCTAGTGCGGCTGCTCGTTGAGCCAACCTCTGCGGCTGCGAGCCCGAAGAAAGAAAGTTGAACGCGGAGCGTGTGTGAAGTTCACAAAAGGTCATTTTCCGTCAAAATTGCCTCGATATTGTCCCGGGACTGTCCCGCAGGTGTCCCGCTCACCAAGCGGGACACTTAAACTATTGAAACCAAATAACTTAAGCATCGTTTTTCGAGGTGTCTCGCATTACAACGTGAAAAAAAAACTTTCAGTCATACATACCTGTTACAAACCACTCATCACGGGCCTTCGAAAGCCTGTAAACACCGGCGTTCTCGACCTCGATATCCCATTCCTGCGTTCGCCACGAATTGTCCCACCAACGCGAATTCGCTCGCCAGACGCCGCTGTATTCGAGGACGTGGCCAGAAAAATATCGCGTGCGTACAAACACCAGCCGCGTGTCGCGGACCAGAACCTCGGCCCGCACCGGAGGCTTGAAGAAGTTAAAGGCGATGACGCCGTTTTGCTGCATAGGCCCGACCGTTAGGGAGGGCGGTACACTCAATGTATCGTTACCGCCCTTGCTTACGCGCGGGCTTGCGCAACTGACATCCGGAATTGCGTCCGCATCTATCTTGAATGGCCTTGCGAGTCTTTGATCGAGCAGAACGGGAACGCCGACATTTTCTTCGCCGACGAGTTTTTTTAATTTATTGACCGTGAGCAGCAAGCTTTCCGGTTCCGGCCGCGAGACGGCGTAGAGGCCGCGTTGTGCGGGACGCGGACGCGTAAAATGCGCCGTCACATCGACGCCGACGATCGATGCCTCGGGCGGGTCGAGAGCACAACGCAGATTGATGAATTTCAGCCAAAACGCACGGTCGAGCGTTGGGAAAGATGTTTTTATCTCGTAGGCCTTTGTCGCCGGGTTGACGTCCTTGCTCACGCTTCTGGATAGTTTGAATTTGAGATCGAGATGCTCGGTGCTAAATCCGCAATGATCGACCTGGGCAAAAAGACGTTCGATGCCGTGATTCAGCAGAAATATCAATTGCTCAAAATCCTCGACCGGCTGGTCGAGTTCGAAGTTCCACGACACGCGATTCTCTTTAATATTTGGGGTGACAAACGAGCGTCCCTTTTGCTCAAGTACGTCGATCACGTCTGTAAATTCACTGCCGTACCGGCTTACAAGATCGTTATGCGGCACGGCGAGCAGATCGCTGACCTTTCGGATGCCGAGCTCGCTAAATACGTTGAGTGTGTCGCGTTCGATATCGAGATCGGCGAGCGAGAGCTGCTCGAACATATCGGGCTGCACAAGCCCGACCGTGAGGGAGGGCGAAACATCCGACGTGAGTGTTTCGCCCTTGCTTACGCGCGGGCTTCTGCAACGTGCGAGCAAAATAGCCGTATCGACCGTTTCGGCGACCGCGACGCTGCCGGCGACGGCATGCTTTTCCATTTCTCCGAGTATCTTTTGGGCGACGACATCCTGGTTGCCGATGAGTCTTTCGAGCCCGCTGACATCGAACAAAATGCCGTCATCCATCACCTCGATCGAATGCGCAAATTGCGCCGCCACGCCGACAAGCGCAGCCTTGTCACGCGAAACGTCGGGCGAGATGATGCATGTGTAGAGCTTGGCCATATTCGAAATAGCGGCTTGCCGCATCGCACTGCGGTGAGGCTTGCCTCACCGTCATGGCAAAATAAGATCTCGGAGGCTATGCCTCCACATTTGGCGGCATAGCCACAGCCTAAACCTCCGTATAATCCATCCCGATCCTCGTCCGAAGGGCATCGCTGTAAAAGCCTTTTCTTGAGAGCATCTTTATCTGAAATTCGCGCAGCAGTTTGAATTTGCCGTTGCCTGACCACGCTGTATTTTCGCGTTCGAAATTAAATGAATGCTGCGACGCCGAGCCTGTTACGGGCTCGGCCGACGTAACGATGAGCAGGGTCGGCGTTTCTTTTATCCGCGTGCGATAGCGGTACCAATATGTCTTTGGAACGAGGCGAAGCTTGTTTTGCGGCAGCCCGCCGAGATCGAGCCAGATGCAGCCAAACCCTTTTGCCTGAACAAGATAGTCGGCCGAGAGAAATGCCTTTTCGACATCCCCGCCGCATTTGACCCACAGCAAATTCTGAAGCTCGACGCCCGCGAGCGTCGCCGTCACCGGATCAAAACCGCCCGTCGAATCCACAACTGCACACACCTCGCCCGCACGGGTAAGCTGTGCCAGCAGCGACAATGCAAAGCTCGTTTTCCCCGTACTCGCCCCGCCCGCGATCTCGGTCAACGCCCCGCGCGCGAGCGCCAGGCCAAAGGCATCGAGCAATACCTCGCCAGTATATTTTTGCTCTTCCTTAAGGTGCGAAAGACTTTTTACAAGTGATAACTGGGCCATAGCGTTATACATCGATATTGCACGACGTATTATCTATGCAACATAATAACCAATGCTGTGAGAAAGAACAAGGCGGCAATTTTGGGGCCGCCTTTGTCAGAGAATTAGAGAGTGAAGGTTCCGCTGCTAAAAGCTGGACTGGCGGATATGGATCCCGCCGTCAACGTATCTGACCGCAACCGCCTCGCCAAACTGATCGACCACGCATCTCTGCGCGACGGCGTCGGAAAGTGAGATAACAACATTCCCTGTCGCGTCTCTTGCTGTCGCGAAGGTGAGCAGTATGACTGTCTGAGGTGTTTTCGACGGTAAGAAAGTTACCGGAGAATCGAACAATATGCCGATACGTCCTTCAGAAGCGCTATTCGCATTTATGCTCAGGACTGACTCGTAATACATCGCTTCACCGAGGCCGGCGCTCACAAATGAGACCTTCGATGCGTCAAATTCCAACGTAAATCCGATACCTGCCTCAATGCCATTCGCAGTCAATTCGACCGGAACGACCAAGGTTTCGCCCGCCCCCGCAACGATCGACCCGGCGCGCAGTTCGCTTCCGAAAATGCGTTCGTAGATATCGTCGATGATGTCACCCAATTCGCCTGGAGCTGCCACGGGCTCGACGGGACCGCCGGCAGGAACCACCGGGTCGAGGCCTGTCGCGTAGCGGCGGGTTTGGATGATATCGCCCGCGTTGATGAAACCGTCGCCCCTAGTTGAAAAGGGAGCGGAATCTGCCCGCTGAAACTCATTCGGATCCGTCGCAGGCGTATCCAGGCCGGTCGCATAACGCCTCATTTGAATAACGTCGGTCGAGAAGACAGTACCGTTGCCATTCGGCCGTGGCAGGACGTCGCCCTCCACTCCAGCCGTCAGCAAACCGCTGCTTTCGCCAGCCCAGAAACCGGAGTTCACTCGGAACGTCCCGCCCGCTGCCGGTCCACCGGCAAGCGCTTCTCCCAAAGTCATATCGAGAATGAATGTGTCGCCCAAGGACCGTCCGCCACCGTTGGCTATCACGCTTTTCTCGATCGAGAACGGCCCACCCGCCGGTGTTGGTGTCGCGGTCGCAGTCGCGGTCGGGGTATTTGTCGGCGTTGATGTTGGTGTCGCCGTTGGCGTCGGCGTGGCGGCGGCTGTGCCAAATTTGCTGACAAAGAAGTCCCCGTTTCCAATGCCTGTACTATTTATCGATGTGTCAAAAGCCCCGGCCGTGGTGGGGTAATCGGTCGCCCCGTCCTCGGTGTATCCGGTAATAAAAACGTTGCCGCCTAGCACCGCGATCCGCCGGCCGCGGTCGAATGACGAGCCGCCGGCGTAGGTCGAATAGTCGAGAACGGAGCCTGTCTCGTTGAATTTCGACATGAACGCATCAACGTCGCCATTAAACGTTGTATCGAAGGCGCCGGCGGTAGTGGGAAACTCGTTGGGGGCTACTCCCTCGGTGACACTGCCGGTAACGTGGGCATCGCCGGCCGGATCAACTGCGATCCCATATCCGATCTCATCGCCATTTCCGCCAAGGAACGTGGAGTATAGAAGCGAACTCCCGTCCAGACTGAATTTCGTTACGAAAGCGTCCTGGCCACCATTGTGCGTCGTATCGTATGCGCCCGGCGTCGTCGGAAAGGGGGTAAAGGGCTCCCCAGTCTGGCCGGTAACATAAGCGTTTCCAACCGTGTCGACAGCAACACCGTGGCCGCGGTCGTCGCCAGCAGCCCCGAGAAAGGTCGAAAAGACCAAGGCTGAACCCGCGGAATTTAGTTTCGTGAGAAACGCATCGTTGTTTCCGTTGTGTGTGGTGTCAAATGCGCCTGCGGTGGTAGGGAATGGAACCGTGGCAAAATCAGTCGTAAACCCGGTAACAAAAGCGTTGCCCGAACTGTCGACAGCTACGTCGTTTCCCTGCTCTCCCTGGTTGCCGCCGAGAAATGTCGAGTACTCAAGCGCAGAACCGGTCGAATTGAGTTTTGTGACAAATGCGTCTGAAGCTCCGTTGGGCGTTGTGTCGAACGAACCTGCTGTGGTCGGGTAGAGCGTTGCGGAAAAATTTTCTGTAAATCCCGTAATATAAGCATTTCCTGACGAATCGATCGCAAGCGCGTACGACCAGTCATTTGCCCCTCCGCCGATGTATGTTGAGTAGACAAGTGCAGAACCGGTCAGGTTCAGCTTAGCTACAAAGGCATCGCACGAGCCTCCATTATGTGTTGTATCGAAGGCGCCGGGGGTTGTCGGGAACAGCAAAGCACCGGGAAATGCCTGCCCCCCCGTGCATCCAGTCACAAGAACATTGCCGGCCGGATCCACCGCGACATCAGTACCCAATGCAGGTGTTCTGCCGTGCAGAAATGTTGAGAATTCAAGTCCAGAGCCATCCGTATTTAACTTGCTCACGAAGGCTGCCCCTTGAAACTCATTCGTTGGGTCGAACGAACCGGGAGTGGACGGAAAATTAAGCGACGAAGACTGTCCCGTCACATAAGCGTAGCCGCCGGAGTCGACCGTCATGCCGAGATATGGGAACGTCTCGGCTGCACTCCCGCCAAGGAAGGTCGAGTACGCGAGGTTATTCAGGCTCTCGGTCAGAATCCCGGACTCGGCTCCTAGATATCCATGGCGGAAGGACAGTAGCGATCTTTGTCGCGAGCCGGCCGCAGACGACGACTCGAGCTTGACGCGAAACGCGCCGGGCGGCGAATCCAAGCTCGCAACCGGCAGGATCCGGTACCCAAAATCTTGCTCGATAAAGCTGAGAGTGCGGTCGGAATTCTCGATGTAAAAGTCCGGAAGTCTCTGCAGTAAGACACCGGAATCGGTCTCTATTTCCAGATCACCAAGGCCATTTATATTGACGTCCCTGGCACCATCGATCATAAGTTCGATAATGTACGGCTCGGTGCCCGGCTTGAGCACGAAACTGAATTCGGGGTTTCCGTGATCGTGGTCGAACCAGATCGCGGCGATTCCAGGGTACAGATCCTGCATCGTGACCATCCCGTAGTTCGGGACGTTGACGTGCCAATTCTCCGGGTCCGTGCCACTGAAGTGGTTGGTTCTATGCGGGAGCAGATCGGAGCCAAAAATATTCGAATTTTGGTTGGCACCGTCAAAACTCAGGTACACGGCAGTTGCGGTGGTCGCAGTTTTTGGATCGTTGACTCGATGCCCGCCGGTATCGCCATAGATGACGTGTACAGCACCGGTCCGTTGCAGGAACGTTGAAACGCCGTTAGTGTTTTGGGCCTTAAAACGGACCCGCGAATCGAACTGTCCTTCGTTCTTTTCAAAATGAACTGTCTGGCAGTTGACGGCCTGTGGAGCCAGCACGAGTAAGACGGTCACCATGAATGCCGCGATGAGCACGGGGCTAAACGAGCGAGTGAGCTTCCCCCACGAAATTAAGAGCAGCTTGACCAAACCGCCGGAATTCATTCGGGATGCGAACTGGGCTAAAACGTCACTTATGTTTTCTTTCATTGCAATTCTCCGGCGGCTCTGGTCGGGCACATTGCGGACTTACGAACTCTATCGGTCCGCAGCTCCTATTGCTGTTTCATGCAGACCGGGGCCGTTTTGTTGATCTGGCATACCAGTCCCTTCAACGTCTCGATCTCTTTCTGCTGTGACGCGATCTGTTCCTGCAGTTCCTTGAGCGCATTAACGAAGACAACGCTCATGCGGTCGTACTTGACGCCCTCGACCTCGCCTTTTGAGTTATAGGTAACGAACCGGTCGTCGATCTTTGCGATGTCCTCGGCGCCAAAGCCTACGTCGCGCATTCCGCCATCTTTCCAGTCGAATGTGATCGGGCGGAGTTTATTGACGAACGAGATCCCTTGCGAGAACTGCCCGATGTTTGTCTTATATCGCAGGCTCGATGAGCAGCTTGATATTTCATGGGCTGCGTTTCGGCAAAGCTGTTCGGATCCGGCCGGGCCGAGCCCATGCATTATCACTACGTCCACTCCGTTGACCCTGCCGAGGACGACCCTGTTGTTTGCCGAAACAACCGATCCCGAGCCGATAGCAGTGGCAAAGGTGAGATTGTTCGCTCCAACATCAGCGCCTTGTCCAATAATGGTGTTGTTGGAGCCGCTGCCGTTTGAATCGCCTGCATTATGGCCAAAAAATGTATTGCTGGAGCCGGTATTGTTTAAATGGCCTGCTTCGCGGCCAAAAAAGGAATTGAAGCTGCCCGTACTGTTCGCCAGTCCGACGCTCTCGCCAAAAAAGGCGTTCTCGCCGCCGGTAGTGTTGAGTTTACCAGCAGAGCGACCGAAAAAGGCGTTGTCGCTGCCCGTCGCGGTTGAGAAACCAGCCTCGTAGCCGAAAAAGGAGTTGTTAGAACCGGTCTCGTTTGAGAGACCTGCAGAATGACCAAAAAAAGAATTGTCAAAACCGGTCGAGTTCAACAAGCCTGCCTGAAAGCCAAAAAAAGCGTTGCAGCAGGCTGTCGTATTTTCCCGACCTGCACCACTCCCAAAAAAGGCATTGCCGTTTCCGGTGTTTTCCCGACCTGCACTATGGCCAAAAAAGGCGTTGTTTCCACCGGTGTTTGAAAAGCCTGCTCTACGACCAAAAAAGGCGTTGTTGCTGCCGATAGTGTTCGACTGGCCCGCATCCGAGCCAAAAAAGGCATTTTCGACGCCGGTGGAATTAACCGGTCCGGCTCCGATGCCGACAAAAACATTGTTTGTTCCGGCTACACTCAATACTCGATTACCGCCGATGTTATACTGAGTCGCTGCGCTAAAGGTGCCCGCCGTTCCTGTACCACTGATGTTGAAATTCGAGGTTGCCTGCGGCGAGGTCGTGTTCTGAATGTAATTTCCGCTGCCGGGCACAGGATCTCGGGGATCGGTCATTCGTGGGTCCGTGGTGATTACAAATTGATTTGCCGCGATGCCTCCGAGCTGAGTTGCGTTTGTCGCGATTGCCGCGTTTTCAGCATTTAGGCTTTGTATGCCATACGGCGAACTGTTGACCTCCTGCCGAGGCGTAAGCGTGGAAAATTTAGCAGAGCCGATCTGGCGAACCCGGATCTCAAGAAAGCGCTTTGCTCCGGGAAACTGATTGTCAAAATCGAGCGCGACCGTGAATACACCGTCCGTGATCTGGACCGCGCTCCGCGTGAGCGTCGGGCCAAGCTGCGTTCCGTCCGTGATCCCGTCAAACAGCTCAAATTGAAAGTCGTATGAGCCGTTGGCCGGAGTCGTACCGTCGATCAGTTTTCCCTGAAAAGTGAACCCCGTCGTTTGTGCCCGAGCGGCCCCAAAAATAAACAGGACCAGGGCGAACGAGGTGATCGCGCGTCTCGTAATGGTATTTTGCACGGCGGCGATTAGGTTTATATTTGTTTTCATTAGAATCCTCCTGCGGCCTTTGATATGTGGTACGCGCGATGCTGCATACAAGCATCGCTATTGTCGCGGCGGCAGCGTGGCCTCGCCAATCATTTCGTCAGTCGACGGGCCGATCATTTCCGCCGAACGAAAGATCGCCTCTTTTTCGCCATCCGTGAATGGATCGCTATTCGTGTCCGACAATCGCCGCACCCATATCCACTCTCTGGTTTCGGTCAGTATTTCCGACTTTTTCTTCAGCGACTTTGTCATGCTGAGTAAGATCTCCTTGTCGAAATGTGCTGTTACGGGCTACACTGCTTTTGAAAACATCACGACAGGGGTTGGCAATACTTACTTTTTAGTCGAAGAGAAAGGTGAAAATCCTTTAATAGGGCTAAAATTTCCCTGAAATTCGATGAACGACGATCTCAACACTGCCAAGGCGTACGAGTTCGGCGAGTTTCGACTCGAACCCGACAATGGAAAGCTCTGGCGAGGCGACGAGACGATCGCAGTCACCCACAAAGCGATCGAACTGCTCAAACTGCTGGTAGACAAACGAGGGATGACGGTCTCGAAAAACGAGATCCTTGACACTCTCTGGCACGACACGTATGTCGATGAGAACAATCTTGCAGTAACGGTCTCTGCCCTGCGACGAGCTCTCGGAGAAGGCCCACACGACAATCGATTTATTGAGACGGTCCCAAAACGCGGCTACAGATTTGTTGCCGAGGCAGTGGAGACGAATCCCTCGTACATCATCGAACGCCGGACGCAGACACGAATCACGGTGGCCGAGGACGATGGACATATCCTGGGTCGAATTCGCGGGTGGAGCTTGCAAACGAAAGCCTTGGTGGTTGTCGTGGCATTCCTTGCAGTGGTTGGTTCGGTGATCGCATTCCGGTCGTTGACCGCCCCGCCTTCCGACGTTGGTGGCGGGGCTCTCGCTCCAAACGCCCCGGTGCGGGCGGTCGCCGTTCTACCGTTCAGCCACATTGGCGGCGGCGATAGGAACGAAATGCTCAATTTTGGGATCACCGACACGTTGATAACTCGACTGTCCAAGATCCGCGAGGTAGCGGTCCGGCCGACGAGTTCCGTGTGGCGGTACGCTGGCGAGAAGCCTGATGTCGTTGTCGTCGGACGAGAATTGAAAGTTGATGCCGTGCTTCAGGGGAGCGTTCAGAGGATCGGCGACAGCGTGCGCATCAACGTACAACTCGTAAATACCAGCGACGGTTTGCCGATCTGGGCAGAAAGTTTTGATTCCAACCTCGCGGACATTTTTGCACTGCAGGATTCGATAGCCCAGCGGACGGCCAGAGCATTGACCGTGGAACTGACCAATGAGGAATGGACTCTGATGGCGCGGCGTCCGACCGAAAATTCGGAGGCCTTCAGACTCTATCTGATCGGGCGATACTATTGGAACAAACGCACGCCCGAGAGCCTGAAGCAAAGTATCGCTACCTATCAGGAAGCACTTAGCAAAGATGCCGACTTCGCTCTCGCCTATGCGGGACTCGCCGACTGTTACCAGCTACTCGCCGAATATCTTGTCTCGACGCCCAATGAGGCGTTTCCAATGGCGAAAGAGGCGGCTCTGAAGGCGCTTGCAATCGACGGACGGCTAGCCGAGGCACATACTTCGCTCGGGTACGCCCTCGCATTTTATGACTGGGATTGGCCCGCAGCCGAGCGTGAATTCAAGCTCGCGATCGAACTTGATCCAAATTACGCGACGGCCCATCAATGGTATGCAGAGGTTCTGACGGCTCTTGGCCGTTTTGACGAGGCGACTACCGAGATGCAGCGGGCACGCTATCTCGATCCGACTTCGCAGATCATTCGCGTGGATCTGTCCGCCGTCTATTTCGCAGCCCGGCGGTTCGATCTGTCCCTTGCCGAAGCGAATGAGGTCATCGCGGCCGAGCCAAATTTTGCCTATGCGCACCTTATAGTTTGGTTCAATCTTGAACAAATGCAGAGGCGTGATGAAGCAGCGGCAGCCTACGTTCGAGCGATACAACTCTTTGGTGAGACATCTGCGGCCACAGAATTAAGCCAGGCACTGACAAAAAACGGAGTAACGGCCATGTGGGAAGAGCGATTGCGCCAGGTCGAGCAATCATCGGCTTTCTCTTCGATGTGGAGGGCTGTTGTCCAGATCCAACTCGGCAACGACGACAAAGCCATCGAGTGGCTGGAAAAGTCGTTTGAGGAGCGAGATCGATGGATCGCAAATTTGAAAACGTCACCCGCAGTCGACCGTCTACGGTCAAATCCGCGATTTCAGGCGCTCGAACAAAGGGTCGGTTTCTGACATTCGGATCACCGAGATCTTCCGTCCGCTAAGGTTTCGGCCGCGTGCCCCAGGTGGGCGGCGGTGGTTCTTTGTCCGCGCGGTTTACTGGTTTTTCCTTTAACAATCGCATGGCTTCCTGAACCGCCCGCTCGAGTTGCGGGTCGCGGCCGGCGATAACGTCTTTTGGCCAGTTTTCGACGTCGATGTCGGGGCCGACACCTTCGTTCTCAACCGCCCATTTGTTGTCACGAGTGAAGAACCCGCCACGCGGAGCGATCATCGATCCGCCGTCGATAAATCCTGGCGTATCAGCCGTATGGACGAGGCCGCCCCATGTGCGTTTGCCGACTAGCGGGCCGATCTTGCGATGGCGGAACATATACGGCATCAGATCGCCGCCGGAACCGGCCATTTCGTTGATGATCATTACTTTTGGGCCCCAAATGCCCGCACCCGGGCTAGTAAACGGATACCGGTCGCCCGCGACATTATTAAAGTAGCCGTCAAAATCACGCTGGAGCACGTCGATGATATAGTCCGCCGCCGAGCCACCGCCGTTGAAGCGTTCGTCGATGATCGCTCCTTTCTTGTCCTGCTGTGCAAAATAGTACCGGTTAAAGCTCGTGTAGCCCGGCTGTCCTGTATTCGGAACGTGGACATAGGCGAGTTGTCCGCCGGATAGCTGATCGACCAGACGGCGGTTGTGTTCGACCCACGCCCGTCCGCGAAGGCTTTGTTCGGAAGTAGTCGGCACGACCGTAATATTCCGTGCACCGTCCATCGAAGGTTTGCCGTTAACGGTTAGCGAGATCTGGCGGTTTGCGGTGCCATCGAGCAGGCGATAGATGTTGTCGGGAGCTTTGAGCTCGATACCGTTGATCGCGATGATGTAGTCGCCGACGTTGGCGGTCGCACCGGGGGTCGCGAGAGGAGAACGAAGGTCAGGATTCCAGCTTTCGTTGTCGAAGATCCGGGTGATCCGATATCGGCCATTCTCGACGGCAAAATCGGCACCGAGCAGGCCGCCGGTTATCGACGGCACATCCGGCATATCGCCGCCACGCACATACGAGTGGCCGACAGCGATCTCGGCCCCCATCATGTCCATCAGATAGTTTAGGTCGGCGCGGTGATTGACGAATGGGAGCATCGCACCGTACATCTCTCTCATCTTGGGCCAGTCGGAGCCGTGTGAGTTCTCAACATAGAGATAATCACGCTGGTTGCGCCAGCCTTCGTTGAAGATCTGTTTGAACTCCTCTTTGGGTTCGAGATACATCCTCAAATTGACGGCAACACGGCCCGCACCAGCCTGTGGCGGAGGACGGTCTGCATCGACGATGAATATGGACGGTGCCGGTGGCGTTCCACCCTGACCGCCGCCCTGCCCGCCGCCGCCAGCTGAGCGATATATCAGTTTCTTGCCATCAGCGCTGACGCTGAACGCGGAAACGCTGCTGACAAAGTTTGCGGCACGACGGTCGCTGAGCCGATAGCGGATAAGCGTGTTCCCGCCGCCGCCTTGCCCGGCAGACTCAAGATAGAAAACCGTACCGTCCGCTCCGGCCTGCAAACCCGTGTATTGTCGCGTCGGAATCCCAGTAATCGAGATCGTACGTTTTGCGATCCCGTCAAAATCGATCTGAACAGTGACCGCTCCACGTGGACGCGCGGCTGGTGATTCGCCGCCGGGATTCTCGCCGGCGGGCGTGTTTGCGGTTCGAGGTGGAGGGGCAGTGGTGATGCCCTTGTCCTCGTCGCTCTCAGGAAGCAACGGGCTTGGATCGCCTTTTTTCAAAACTGCGAGGTATAGGCCGTAGTTCGTCTCGCGGTCGTACGATGTCATATCAAGCCACTGCGAACGAAGGCCGAAGTCGGTTGAGGCAAAGAACCAAAGATATTTGCCGCTCGCGTCCCAAACCGGCCAGACGGCATCGGCGAGGCCGTCGGTCACCTGTTTTGTCTCGCCGGTTTCGGCGTTGCTGACAAAGATGGCGTGGTACATCGAGCGAAGGCGGCTGGCATACGCCACCCATTTCGAGTCTGGGCTCCACGTCGGGTTGAGGGTGCGCTGAGGCACCATCCACGGGTCGTGTCCAACGACTTTTGCAGTGCCGCTTGCGATGTCCAGGACCCAGACTTTCAGATCCGTATCGGAGTAAAGTAATTTTTTCGAATCGGGCGACCAAGAGGCTGTGTAGTAGTGTGTCGGCTTGTCCAGAGCGATCTCACGCGGCGGCGTCAGGCCGTCGGGAGCGGCTATATGCAATTTGTATTCGCCCGACTTGTCACTGAAATAGGAAACAAATTTGCCATCCGGCGACCATGCAGGATCGCGTTCGGCCGAGCCGCTGGAATTTGTCAGATTGCGTGTGTCGCCTTTTTCGGCCGGGATCGTAAATATTTCACCGCGGGACTCGACCAGCACGCGTTTGCCCGTTGGTGAGAGGGACATATTTGTCATTCGGCTGGAAACATTCTCCCAACGCGGCATCATCCAGGGGAAATCGCCTGTCGCAGTTGCATTGATCGCTTTAGATCGTCCCGACTTAGGATCGAGTTCATGGATGTGGCCGGCCTGTTCAAAAACGATCACGCCTCCACCTGAGTCGAGTGTCTTCACATCGAAGTCAGTAAATTTTGTTATCTGTGTCAGCTTCTTTGAACCGAGTTCGTATGACCAAACGTTGGCGACATTCCCTCGATCGGAGATGAAATAGACCGTGTCGCCGACCCATACAGGATCCATATCTTTCGAGTCGGTCCACGGCGGCGAGACGAGGTCGTAGGTTTTGAGATCGACGATCCAGATAGGGCGATTTTGGCCGCCGCGATAGTTACGACGCTCGTCGTCCCACGAATTGTTCATTCGGTACGCGATCTTTGAGCCGTCCGGCGAGATCTTGCCCTGAAAGCCGCGCGGCAGGGCCATCGGCTCTTCAACTCCGCCAGTCGCGGGAACCGTCCAAAATCGCGGTGCACCGCTAGGCGCCCATGTCGAACGCGTCGAGGCGAACATGATCGATCTTCCGTCGGGCGTCCAACCCTGAACCGTGTCGCCGCCGGGGTGCCATGTGAGGCGGTTGGGCTCGCCGCCATCTGCCGGGACGACATAGACATCGAGGTTGCCGGCATAGTTGCCGCTGAATGCGATCCATCGGCCGTCGGGTGAGAATTTCGGGTCTGAGGTCTGGCCCTGAAATGTCGTGATACGCCGTGCCTGTCCGCCGCTGCGGGGCACCGCCCAGATGTTTTGAGCATAGGCGAAAGCCACATGGGTCGAACTGACCGTGGGGCTCTGAAGCAGCCGTGTGCCTCCCGACTGCGAGCGGGCCTCGGTCACGAGCAGTACCACGGCAAAGGTCGCGCAGAGAGCCACAGCAGCCTTCAAAGAAACCATAGCCTCGCGGCCAATGACCGCCTTCAGAACACGATGGAACATCGATCCTTCCTCCGAGAAAAACAATTGAATTTGAGCGAGGATTCTAGCACGAAAGCTCCGCGTCGAACAAAGTATTCGGGCGTGAAGCGAACAATTTTCCCTTTACATTTCCAACGGTTTCGGAATAAACTGCTTGGAAGTCAGAATAGTCCTTTACAAGTTCAGTTCCGATAAGCAACTAATTCACGGAGGTCACACATCATAGCCAACGAAGAAGTACTCAAGACCGGCAATGTTAGATTAGGAGTGACCATGGATCCACACTCTGCGGCGATACAACGTGATATCGCCTTTGGAGCTGCGAAAGCGGCTGAGCTACCGGCTTTTCAAGCGCCTGCGAGCGATGCTGAGGCCTTTGAGACTACTGCGCCCGACATCGATCTTTGCCGTCTGGCATCGTCGGGGAATCTTGCGGCATTTGAGCTTATCTACGAGCGATACCATCGCCGTACATACAGCTTGTGTCTGCGGATGACCTCGAACCAGACTGAGGCGGAAGACCTCACGCAGGAAGTTTTTATTCAACTTTTCCGAAAGATCGGCAGCTTTCGCGGCGACTCGGCATTTTCGACTTGGCTTCACCGTTTGACGGTGAATCAGGTTCTTATGCATTTCCGGAAGAGGAGCGTTAAGAATGAACGTACCTCGGAAGATGGCGAGATACCTGAGCAGCCGGTGCACGGTACGGCAAATCCAAACAAGATGCAGGTCGTTGACCGCATTGCTCTGAAGAACGCGATCGCGGAATTGCCGAACGGTTACAGAAAAGTATTTATTTTGCACGACGTCGAGGGCTTTGAGCACGAAGAGGTCGCCCGTCTGATGGGCATTTCGGTCGGGACATCGAAATCGCAGCTGCACAAAGCACGATTGAAGCTGCGCGGGCTTTTGATCAAAAAGCAGGATTAGCCAAATATCATCGTCAAAGGACACGAACACGGTAAATACGTAGTTCGTGTTTTTTGTGCCGATTTTTATTGACATAGTATTAAAAATCTGACGGCGGCAAGGCAACTATTGACCGCTGATCTTAATCTATCAATGTGGATGATGAAGTAAGGTTTGAGAGTGGCGGTTTACGATTCCGCGTTCCGGTGAAATGAATTGCGAGGAGTGTAAAAATCTATTAGGTGTCTTTATGGACAACGACCTTGAGGAAACTCAGGCGAGCGTTGTTCGTATGCATCTTGGGGCGTGTCCGGACTGTGCCCGCGTCTGCGAGGAATTGACCTCGATCTTAGACGTTTGTGCCACCGAACCTGCTTCAGAGATCATCCCGCCAAATTCCCATGCTCTTTGGTGTCGTATCAACAACATAATTGAGAGCGAGATCAATCCCGAACCTCCGCCGCCCGTCGAAGTGCCGCGCCGGCGATTTTGGCACTTGAGCTTGCCGCAACTTGCCGCTGCCGTTTTGTGTATCGCGATCGTTAGTTCGGTTGGGACGCTGATCGTGTTAAGGAATTACTCAGAGCCCGCGTCCGATGATTTTACGAGCCGTTCAGCGGCGACACAGACGACGTTTGAAAAGGTTCTGAGCAAGGTCGGCCTGATGGACGACCCGTATGAGGCTCGCGAACGCAGGCTCAAGGAACAGCATGCGGCGATAGAGTATTGGAATACTCGCGTTCAGGCACGTCGTTCTGAGTGGGACGGTGCGACGCGTGATGCTTTTGACCGCAATCTTAGGGTCATTAACGAGTCGGTAAATGAATATACGTCGATCCTTCAGCGGAATCCAGATGATGATCTCTCTGGTGAGATGCTTGACACAGTTTTGAATGAGAAAATGAGCCTTTTGAGGGATTTCTCAGACCTATAGCATGGTAATGATCTGGCGATCTAGAAAAATGTTCGGCCTCGTGCCAGCCGCAAAAACTACGATGCTCTTGAGCGTAGTTTTTTTCTTTGCGCTTTTTGCGGATGAGGTTTCGGCGCAAAAGCGTTTCTCACGAAATTATCCTGCCGGACAAAATGTCAGAATGACGCTTACGAACCGAAGCGGTACCGTGACCGTCGAAGGGTGGAACCGTCAGGAGATCAGCATTACGGCCTCGCTCGAAGCTCCGGCTGCGAGCATCGCTCCGCAAAGCCTCAGCGGCACGATCCTTATCGACGTACTTCGTGACAACCAGGGTCGCGATGTCGGTAATGTGAATTTCACGATCCGCGTTCCGTACAACGCAATGGTCGATATCGAAACGCGTATAGGTAATCTGAGCGTAAGCAATGTCCGAAGCGGCTTGGTTCGCGCTCATATTACCAGCGAAGGGGATATCACTCTGACGAATATTATCGCCAGTGCCGTTGCCGCAGAGAACGGACTCGGCGATATCTTTTTTGATGGTGAGATACTCGAAGGCGGCAAGTACCGGTTTTCTTCGATGAAGGGAAACATCAGCCTTCGTATTCCGTTTACCTCGGCTTTTCGACTGGTCGCCACGGCACCATCGACGCGGAATATTCAGCTCGGGTCGTTTGCCAATTCGGATATGGCGTTTACCAGCAACGGCCGCCGCGTCGTCGGGCGATACGGTGACGGCACCGCAACTCTCACTATTACAAACCAACAGGGCTCAATAAAATTCTTTAGCCGATAACCGCTCACGAATTTTATTGACCCGTTCCCGTCCATCGTCGTACACTTGTCCTGTTCCGTTCCCGAGCTCCGTACTCGATCATTAATGCAATCCAAATGAAAGAACGTAGATCCATACTTGTTGCTATGTCTATTGCCGTGCTGTCGATTTGTGGTTTCGCACAAACGCCTTCAATGACAAAGAGGACGGTCGTAAAAACTGACAAGTATGATTTTGGTTCAGGAGGAACTGTCAATATTGCGGGAGCTCCAACCGGGTCGATCAAGGTTGTCGGTACGGGTGCAAATGAGATCGAGATCACAGCGACGGTCGAGATCGAGGCCGCGTCTGAGGCTGATTTTGCCAAGCTTGCCGAGGTCACTGGCTTCGTCACCATCGAGAGTACGATCCGCTCGGGCATAATGAGCATCGGCCCGCACAATAAGTTTGGCCTCAAGAAGCTGCCAAAGAATTTTCCAAAAGACTTGCTCAAACTTCCTTTCCGCATTGATTACGTAGTCAAGGTGCCTCGCTATTCGGATATCGAGATCGATGGCGGAAATGGTGAGCTTTCTGTCACGGGCGTTGACGGCTCGATGACGATAAATTATCTGGAGACACAGGGATATGTAGAGACCGGCAGCGGCTCTACTGAGATCGTGGCCGGTAGCGGATCGCTCGATGTGGCATTTGGCCTCCGTGGTTGGCGTGGACGCTCAGCGAATATCCGTTTGGGTTCGGGCCAGATGAATGTGCGGCTGCCCTCGACTCTGAGCGCAGAGATCGACGCGATGATTCTGAAAACTGGTTCGATCGAGAACAACCTCCCAGAACTGAAACCGCGTGATCGTAAGGCCCCGTTTACCGATAAGGCTATTGCCGCAAAGGCCGGTGCTGGCGGATCTCCGCTCAAATTTACCGTAGGTGAAGGCACAATGAAATTCGATCACCTGATCCTGCCGCTTTGAGCGAGATTTTTACACTGTCCGCTCAGGTCAAATCCTCATTATTCTGAATTTGTGTTTATAATGATCGTTCCACATGCGCTCATGGTGGTTCTGACTTTATGACTATCAAATCTGATATCTGGCTCCGCCGAATGGCAGAGGAACAAGGTATGATCACTCCGTTTCTGGCAAACCTTGTCCGCGAGACAGACGGAAAGCGAATTATTTCGGCAGGTTGTTCCAGCTACGGTTACGATATGCGACTCGCTGATGACGGCTTTCGCATCTTTTCGTCCGTTCACGGAAAAGAGATCGATCCCAAGCGCTTTGATGATCAATTTTCACTGATCGAACCACAGGTTCACGAGGCGGACGACGGGGCAAAATATTACCTGCTGCCGCCGCATCACTATGGTCTCGGTGTAACCGTCGAGACATTCAAGATGCCGCGAAATGTGACCGGCATTGCTTTGGGTAAATCGACCTACGCGAGGGCCGGGCTTCTTGTAAACACCACGCCGCTTGAAGCCGGCTGGACCGGCCGACTCGTTGTCGAGATCGCGAACCTCGCCAATCTACCGCTCCGTGTTTACATAAACGAGGGGATCGGTCAGATACTCTTTTTTGAGTCCGACGAGGACTGCGGTGTTTCATACGAAGACCGCGGCGGCAAGTATCAGGGACAAACTGGGCTAACGTTTGCCAAGGTTTAGCGGATGAGAATCTAGAGTGCCTATCCGATGTGTAAAGGCAGCTTGTTTGCAATTCCCGGTATGAGGAATCTGGGTTGTAACTTTCATATTTCATAATGTATCCAAAAGGCAATCTAGTTATTCCAGCCTCGCACGGCCAGCTCGAGGCGATTATCAAGGAACCGACCGGCGAACGCCGCGGCGTCGGCCTCGTGTGCCATCCACATCCGCTTGGCGGCGGGACGATGCACAACAAGGTCGTGTTTCGTGCGGCTGCCGGTCTGGTCGATGCGGGGTTGACGACGCTGAGATTTAATTTTCGGGGAGTTGGGGCATCGACTGGTGAGCACAATGAGGTCGAAGGGGGAATGGAGGACGTTCGCGATGCTCTTGATTATCTGGCTTCGGAGTTTCCGGACGAGGACATTACACTCTCGGGATTCTCGTTCGGTTCCCGGACGGGAATGGCCGTCGGTATTGGCGACGAACGCGTGAAGCGTCTCATCTCGATCGGGACGCCGGTCGATAAATACGCTGATTACGGATTCTTGACAAAAGTGCGGAAGCCCATATTGTTTGTCCATGGTGACAGCGATGAATTTGGTTCGGTCGAGAATCTTCGGCGGTTGGTCGATGAAGTCTCAAAGAATACCGACGCCGAATTAGTCGTGTTTCCGAACTGCGGACATTTTTTCGACGAGCATCTGAACGAACTGCGTGAGACGATAGCGGATTGGACGAAGAGAAAGATTTAACGCAAAGACGCAAAGATTTTTGCCGTTTGCGTTTCATTATCTTTGCGATTTTGCGTTGAGAAACATATGGAAAATAGAGAAATACGCGATGCCGCGATTCGGTTAACCATGATGCCGCGTGACACGAATGCACACGGAACTGTATTTGGCGGTGTGGTCTTGAGTTATATCGACGTTGCGGGCGGTGTCGAGGCCGTACGGCATACGAAGCATGAGCGATTTGTCACCGTGGCGATGAAAGAAGTCATCTTTCACGAACCGGTATTTATTGGCGATCTTGTTAGCTTTTACGCGACTACGCTGCGTGTCGGACGGACATCGATAACCATTCACGTCGAGGTCGAGGCGGAGCGATTTGGTAACAAGGCTCAAAAAGTGCTCGTGACCTCGGCTGATCTCACCTTCGTCGCGATCAATCAATTTCGGGAAAAGGTGCAGATTGGAGAATAGCGAAAGTTTGCGGAAACGCACCGACCGATTAGAATATAGAAATAGGAGACATTTTTTAATGCCACACATTATTGCCGAGACGGCAACTGGGACGATCTCGTTTGAGGTCGATGAGGGTAAGAAACTGGTTCTTGCTCTAGAGGATAACGGAGTCGATATTTTGCATCGCTGCGGCGGAAACGCTCGCTGCACGACGTGCCGCGTCGAACTCGTCGTTGGCGAAGCAGGTGAAAAGACGGCGGACGAGATCGCCATTCTCGCCACAAAAGAAGGACTGAGCGAGAATACGAGGTTGTCGTGTCAGATAAGAGTTCACAACGATCTCGAAGTAAAAGTGATAAATCAGGCGAGCGTCGCCGGGATCGATCCGGGAACCCGACCTGAAGATTAAGGTCTTTATATTCAAGGAGATAAAAACAATGTTCGATAAGTTAGAGAAGATGAGATCCAGCGAAATGCCAATTGCCGAGGCCCATTGTGACGGCCCGTGCGGCGTGTATGACCCGTCATCGGCACGAATTTCAGCCGAAGCCGCTCTGTCCATGACGAAAAAGATTCTGGACCTGAAGGCGCCGGATTCGAGCGACAGCAAGGCGTGGGTCAGCTTTCATAATACGATGGCTCGATATGTTGCCATCAAGGAAGAACAGACTCAGGTTGCGAAGGATGAGTTGCTGATCCTCTGGACCGACTATTTTAAACCGGTTCATCTGGAAAGGTTTCCGAACCTGCATGACACGTTTTGGAAGGCGGCGAAGCTCTGCTCGAGCGTAAAAGTTGAGGTCAGTCTCGAGCATGCGAACGAGCTGATGGATGCCGTTAAAGAGATCCACGAGATGTTTTGGGCGACCAAAGACCGTGATATCCAATGGTACACGGCGAGCTAAGGGACTAGGCGACTAATTGGGACGGTGGTCGATCAAGCGGTCTTCCACCGTCTTTTTCTATGGATAATGAAATCCCAAACGCGACATGGAAAGACCGCGTCCTCTATTTTGCGGGACGGCGACAGGCGTATTTGATCGAAGGCGATTCGATGTTGCCGACTCTGAATGATGGCGATGCTGTCCTCATAAAGCCAACTAGAGACATCGTGGTCGGCGACGTCATTTTGGCGTATCATCCTTTCAAATCGAGTGTCACCATTCTCAAAAGAGTGGCCGAGGTCGCTGCGGACGGTTCTTTGACGTTATCTGGCGACAACTTGGCGGAGAGTACTGATAGTCGCAGTTTTGGGGCTGTTTCGGTAGAATCTATTATTGGACGTGTTATTTGTCGACTGAAATGATCGAAGAAAAGGTTCTGGTTCAAAAGTTTCTTAACCGCAAACAGCGTGAGCGGCTGAAAAAGCCTGATTGGTTAAAGATCAAGCTCGGTGACCCGCGAAATCAGAACGCCGTGCTCGAACTGATCGACGGCCTCAATCTGCATACCGTTTGCCAGGAAGCGAAATGCCCGAATATCTTTGAATGCTGGACGGACAAGACCGCGACATTCATGCTCGGCGGCGACACCTGCACAAGGCATTGCGGATTTTGCGCGGTTAACAAAGGTAAGCCGATGGACCTCGATCCGCTCGAACCGACCCACGTTGCGGAAGCGGTGAAACATCTTGGTTTGGCACACGCCGTTATTACGTCGGTAAATCGCGATGATCTGGAAAATGGTGGAGCGGAACATTGGGCGGAGACGATCCGTAAAGTTCACGAATTGAATCCGGGCTGTAAGGTCGAGGTCCTGATCCCAGACTTTCAGGGTAATGAAACCGCTCTCAACATCGCCCTCGAAGCCCGTCCCGAGGTTTTGAACCACAATACGGAAACTATCGCACGGCTTTATCGCCGCGTTCGTCCAGACGCCGTTTACGAGCAATCGATGGAATTGCTCGCTCGAGCCGCACATTTCCGCGACACTCAATTCCCATCAATGCTCACCAAGAGCGGCATCATGGCCGGCCTCGGAGAGACATTTGAAGAAGTTGTCGACCTTATGAAGGATCTCCGCAAGGCGTCCTGCAACATCATGACCATCGGCCAGTATCTCCAACCCTACGAAAAACGCCTGCCGGTCGAGCGCTACGTCACGCCCGAAGAATTCGCCGAATGGAAGCAGATCGGTGAAGCGATGGGCTTCAAACACGTCGAATCGTCCCCACTGACCCGATCGTCGTATCATGCTCGCGAGCAGGCTGAGTCCTAGAGTCAATAGAAAGCTCTTTTTTATCTCGAATCCTTATTTCCCATGGGGTTGAGGCCAGCCAACTCAAGATGCCACTCTTAACGGCTTCAGCCGCCTTTTCTCGCTCAGGCACACAACAATTACTTGATTTCGCCGAGAATAGACGCTTGTGATATAATTGACCACAATTCTTTTAAATTAGGTGCAAGCAGACTCCCCGATAAGTTTATTGGTTGCGTATGCTTGCTTGAAGAAAGGGAGATAGCATATGCGTCTAGTCAAATTTAGTCTAGCATTGGCGGCATTATTGGTGGTGAATTGTCTTTTTGTGTTTTCCCAGGACGGGGGGAAGGACGAAATGCCGGGATGGGAGGTCGTATGCGTTGACGGTCTCAACAAAGGGGTGGTCATTCCGTGTCCCGGTTTTGAGATCGCCGGTGGAAACTACGCCATTACGCGCGAGTTTTCGATCAATACGGGCATGTGGGGAAGCGGCGTTAGTCTCACTCTCACAAAGCTCGACAAAGATCCGCAACATACGTTGGAGATCGTTGGAGTTCAGCCAGCTCGCGATTTGAAGGACCTGAATCAGGAATACTGGTATGCAAATAGCTTTAACGGTCCTGGCGGGCCCGAAGGCAATTTATACTTCGTCACACTGCGTTTCTTTTGCAAGAATCCTGAAAATGCTAAGAATGGCCGCGGGGGTTATTGTGCCGACGGAACCTATAACGGGACCCTCAAGTTCAAGGATTCAAAATCGGGGCCTGTCAAGACGCTGACTCTGACTGTGAATGTCACGTCAAATAAGAAGGAATAAGCTCTGTCTTTTGTGATCAAGACGAGAGAAGTACCCGGTGAGCACTGAGCTCGCCTGTGTTTAAGTACGAAAAACGGAAACTCTAGAGGGAGAGAATTATTATGAAAATGACTATGCTTTGCTTAGTGGTGCTTGCGTTGTTGATGGTCGGGGCCTCTAAGACGTCTGCACAACCACAGCGGATAAGTGGCTGGGATACGATCTGTATCGATGGAATTAAGGATCGGGAAGTGATCGAATGTCCGGGGCTTGTTCGCGGTGACGGATACTTTTCGCTAACGAGGTTTATTACGAATAATAGTACCTCAGCGACCACCACTGCTTCGTTTCCGCTCAAATTCATCAAGACGACCAATGATCCCGATCCGCCCATGTTTAAGCCCGACCCGAAGGTCGGTAATGAGGAAAATGTACGAAAAGCAAGGCTCCACCATGAGAAATATCGTCCACGCGAGCTAGAGCTTCTTGACTACACTCCAGTCAAAACCGCTGAAAATCAGATATGGTCGTTCAGGGGCCGCGTTGGATCGATCGGGGACGAAAGCGGGCGAGACGCATGGTTAGCGACCCTCGATTTTACTTGTCACCATTTTGTAGAAGTTCCGAATCAACCCGATCCAAACGTCAGAAAAATGGTTGTATGCGGCAACGGAGCATACGAAGGGAAATTGAGAGTAAAGGAAATAAAGTCGGGCGCAATTTACACCATGAATTTGACCGTGAATGTTGACTTTCCACCTGCGAAAGAATAGTTGACACTGCCGCTCTGAAGGATTTAAGCAGATTCGCATAAATTATGCTAAAAAAATTACCTATGATCGCGCGATCGATACTTATCTTTTCGACATTTCTGATTTTTAGTGGATGTTCCCTACTTGGACAGACGAACGCTGAAAACACTGCCCCGGCAAACGATCTTCCGACAAATTCGAGTGTGTCTCTGGAGCATGCACAGATTCCGACGGCCGCCCCAGAGGAGGTAAAACCACCCAAGATGATCTTCATTCTGGACGCTTCTGGCTCGATGTGGGGCAAGGTTGGGAGCGAGGAGAAGATCGTTTCGGCGAAGCGAGTACTAAAGGACTCGATCGGCAAGCTGCCCGCCGACGCGCAGGTTGGGCTGATAGCCTACGGGCACCGAAGCAAGAGTGATTGCGCTGATATTGAAACTATAGCTCCGCTGGGCCCGCTGGATAAGACGGGACTTTCGGCAAAGATTGACGCTCTAGACGCCAAAGGGAAAACGCCAATTACGGATTCGCTGCGAAAGGCGATCGCCGAAGTAAAGGCGATGAACCTGGACGAGACCGTTAAGATCGTTCTCATCTCCGATGGTCTGGAGACCTGCACCGGCGACCCTTGCAAGTTGGTTCGCGAAGCAAAAGAGGCTGGTGTCAAAATAACCGCCCATGTGATCGGTTTTGATACGGGTAAGCTAACGGTTGCTCAGCTTGAGTGCATTGCACAGGCCGGCGGCGGTTTATATTTGAACGCAGACGACGCGGCTGGACTAGGTGCAGCTCTCGATCAGGCAGTTTCGGCGGAAGTTTCTCAATATAATAATTTTATATCGGTAAAAGCGCTCGCCGATGGAAAATTAGCTGATGCAGTCGTTAAGATCGTTGACACTAAAACCGGAAAAGATGTCGGTGGTGGACGAACGTATGTTGACGATTCGACAAATCCTCGGGTCGTTCCGCTTCCCGTCGGTGTTTATGATGTGATCGTTAAGTCGGTGACCATCGACGGTTCGCCAACGATAACTTATGAAAAGATCGAGGTTAAAGCAGGAGAGATGGTCGAGAAGGTCGCGGATTATAGTGCGGGTATCTTGAAAGTGAAAGTTACACTAAACGGCGAATTGAAGGATTCGACGGTTACTGCGGTGTCGGAGGTTACGAACAAAACGGTGGCGGGCGGCAGAACCTATGAATCCAAACCTTTTGAAATGCGTCTGCTTCCCGGAAAGTATTTCTTAAAGATCAGACCGATCGCGGTTCTAGGAGTTGGCGAATTCATCGTCAAAGATGTCATAGTCAAAGCAGGTGATAAGGAGACTTTCATCGAACACGATTTTGAAGCCGGAACGCTCAAGATCGGCACAAAGCGTGGAACGGAATTCATTGATTCAGTTACAAAAATAACCGACACCCAAACCGGCAAAGTAGTTGGCGGTGCAAGGACTTACACAAGTGCGAGTTCGAATCCGCAGAAATATATCATCAAACCTGGAACTTATAAGATTCGTGTTCAAGCTGTTCGGCCTGCCGGAATTCCGCCAAAGGAAGTTACCGTAACGGTCAGTAAGGACGAAACGGTTGAGCGGATGATCGAATATTAGATTGGGAAGAGAACCAATGTACACTCAGCCACCTTGGTCTTCCGATTGGGTCAAGATCGACCATGACGGTCGACTACGGTAGGATTCTATAATCGTAATAAATATCAGTAAGGGAGAAACAACTATGAAATTAGTCAGGGTAAGTTTGTTGTTGGCATTATTGTTGTTGGCCGGTACGAGTCTCGTTTTCGCACAAGGCGATGACCGCATCACGAGCCCAGGCGACGAGAGATTGGTCGGCGAAGTTCTGGAAGGGTGGAAGGTCTCGGCTCCTTATTTAACTACCCCTGACAATAAAATTAGCTGGATCCGCTCACCTTTAGTGAGAATGAATAAAGGAAAATATTATGCGACCGGGTTGGTTTATGCCGGTAATGATAACCGCCGTAGCATGGTTTCCTTAAAGGGGGCTGAAGATTCAGTCAATCTCTGGTTTGAGAGTACAACCGGCACCAAGAGAGGGTTGAAGGACGTCGAGTTTTTACCCAAAGTAGATCGAGATCGGAATTGGAATTTCTTTCTTTCGGGTTCAGGCGGCGGCGGCGAAAAATCCACAATATGGGGCAGATCCATAAGTTTTCATTGCGGTCCTTGTGAAGTGGGAACGTACACAAGCAAACTTGAATTCAAAGACACAATTTCCAATCGGCTTATGAGTCTGGAGTTTGTCGTTACCGTTAAGCCTCTGCCAGAATAGGGTGCGTTTCGTCTGAGAGACGCATGGAGGAATGGGATCGTCGCGATCGAGTCGCGGGCGTTAAACGCGGTATCGAGGACATGAAAGCCGGGCGAACAAGGCCCGCCGAGGACGTATTTCGCGATCTATTTGAAAAATTCGGAATTCCAGAAGATGAATGAAAAGATACAATGTCGAATTGGCCAAAGAGGCAGATGACGAACTTTTCGAATCGTACGACTGGGGCAGTATGGAGTGGGGCATCGAAGCCGCTAACACCTGGGCTCGCGGATTAAGAACTGAGGTGTTCAGAATACTTGAAACTTTCCCAGCTAGCCAACCGATTGCTCCAGATAACGATTAGTATGAGGTTGAAACGCGACAAATGGTCGTTGGTCGTTCTCGTGTACTTTTTACAATTAAATACAAAATTGTCACAGTACTTAATATCCGAGGTCCATATGCAGGTAAATGACTTGAGCAAATCTCTATGAACGAAAACGACAAACAAAAAGTAATCGAGGTTCTGAATAAGATTCTCGAGTTGGAATTGGCTGGTGTGGTGCGTTATACGCATTATGCTTTGATGGTTTTCGGGTATAACCGGATACCGATCGTTTCGTGGCTGCAGGGAAACGGCGACGAGAGTTTGATGCACGCCCGCAAAGCTGGCGAGTTCGTTACAATGCTCGGCGGGCATCCTTCGTTAAAGATCGGGCCGCTGCTCGAGACTGAAAAACATGACATCGGCGACATACTTCGCGAGAGCCTCGAACAGGAAAGCACTACGCTCGCAGCGTATTACGAACTGATGAAGCTGACTGAGGGCAAATCTGTCGCCCTAGAGGAATACGCCCGCGAGATGATCCTACTCGAAGAAATGCATTTGGACGAGGTAAATAAGATGCTTCGCAAACCCGGTGAGATCGAGCCCTTCAAAGAGTAGAGGATGATTCTCGAAACCGCCCGATTGCGTTTACGTGAGATCGACGCAGAGCTCGATGCTGCGTTTATCAATGAACTGCTGAACTCTCCAAAATTTATCAACTACATCGGTGATCGCGGTGTTCGCAGTGATGCGGATGCCGCTATTTTCATTGAGGAAAAGTACCGGCAGAGCTATATCGACAACGGCTACGGGCTCTATACGGTGGAACTTGCGTCCACGGACACGTCGGTCGGCGTGTGCGGTTTTGTCTGCCGTGACACCCTGCCGGGACCCGATCTAGGCTTTGCATTCCTTCCGGAACACGAGGGGAAAGGATACGGAACCGAGTCGGCCGCTGCGATGCTCGATCATGGACGCGATGCGCTCGGGTTTTCCGAGATATTTGCCATTACATCGCTGGACAACGAGGCATCGTGCAAATTGCTGAAAAAGCTTGGATTCAGCTTTCAGCACGAGATCGAAAGCGGCGACGAAACGCTGAAGCTTTTTTCGACTGAACTCACCCAGGCTTAATTTCCGAGGAGTTCCTTTACTGCCCGATCAAGCTGCGAATCTTTGCCAGTCATCGTTTCGCCGATCGGGCGCGTTACGGCAATATCCGGCGTTCGCGGATTCAGTTCCATATCTTTTCCATCGCTGCCGAGGATTCTTGAGCGTGGAAGCCGGAACGACGTGCCGTCAAACAGTGAAGTATTCCAAGTGAAGATTATCCAACCTGACGTCGGTTCGCCGACAACTTTTCCGAGTTTTAGCGACTTGTAGCCCTCGGTTAGATCTTCGGCGTCCGAAAGCGAATGCTGATTTGTTACCAATATCGTCGGGCGTTCGAGCGAACGTTGGCCTAATGACGAGCGGGCTGGGACATTCCACAAACCGCGTTCGCGCATCGTTAGATATCCGCGGCGAGCCAGAACATCGATAACGTAGGGGTTGATGAAACCGCCGTTGTTGTTTCGAATGTCAATTACGACACCTTCTTTTGACTGATTTTCAGTATCGAGATCGATATACAACTGGTTAAGTGTGCCCTGGCCCATGTCGGGCAAATGCACATAACCGATCTTGCCGCCGCTGATCTGTGATACATAGGCACGATTTGCTTCAACCCATTGACGGTACAATAGGCCCTTTTCCGTGCCGGTCGAAACTGGTTTAAGGATGCCCTCGCGTCCGGTCGTATCACCGACATTTGAGGCTACCCTTAAAACAATGCGGCGGCCGACCTTGCCTTCAAGCACATCATCGAGATTGACTCCTGTCGCGATCTTTACGCTATCGACGCTGACTAGATAGTCGCCGACATTGATCGAACCGGCAACCGCCGCTGGGCTAAGCGTGATAACTTCGGTGATTTTTAGACGACCATTCGATTCGTATTCGCCGCGATCAAACCGGAGGCCGAGCTTGCCGACCGGCGTGGCCGAAAATCCTGAAGGGCCGCCAACGCCGAGATGCGAGGCATTGAGCTCACCGACCATCATATTCATTAGCCGTCGAACCTCATCCATAGTCCTGGCCGACGAGATGAGTGGCTCATAGACACCGCGTACACCATCCCAATTGACACCGTGGAATTTATTATCGTAGAAGTTATCGCGCATGTACCGCCAGCCTTGCCTGAAAACCTCAATTTTCTCATCAGAAAAATCGACGTTGAGGTCAGCACTCACGTTGAGAGAGCGAACCTCGCGTCGGTCAAGCGAGACTATATTGATTCGGCCGTTTTCTAGGTAATAAACCTCCTTGCTGTCGGGCGTGAATTGAGCCTGCGACTTAAATCCGCGTGTTGAGGTCAATTGGCGTGCAGTCGCGTCTGGAGCCAATTCGTCGAGGGCCAGAGTGTAGAGATTGAAAGCTCCCTCGGCAGACGCCAATACGAGAAGCGTCTTTCCGTCCGGGCTGATCACCGCTGAGCCATTATTCACACCGGTATTTACAAAGCTCAATCGCTTTCGAATATCGTCAAAGACGATCTCGGTTGCCTTGGAATCATCCTTTTTTTCAGGCGGGGCGGCGGGTGAAGGTTCGGCCGCCGGTGTTGGCGTCGAAGCAGGCTGAGCCGGCCTATTTCGGGGATTCTCTTCTTTGAAAAGGTCGCGGAACTGATCTTCGCGGAATTTTGGCGTTTTGAGCTTGAGGTCGATACGTGCGATCGCCCCGTCCTCCGTCCGCTGGCTTGTGTCGAAGAGAATATAGCTGCCGTCCGGACTCCACGATATCGCTCCGCTGTTGGAATTTGCCAAAAAGCTGATCGGGCGAGCCATGCCGCCGCTCGCTGGTACGACGTAAACATTCGTATATGAACGCGTCTCCGGAGATACCGATAGAAACGCCAGCCATTTGCCGTCAGGCGACCATTTCAGACCGTCGCCGCCGAGTAGCGGAATCGTGTCGGTATAAAGCTTTGACACCTCTCGCTCTGTTTTTGCAGCCACGTCGTAGATCATCAGGCTACGCGAATTCCGGATGAACGCGAGCAACTTGCCGTCGGGCGAGAAAACGGGTGATGCGTCCTGATTACTGCCCCTCGTGATCTGCGACTCCGTCTCCGTAGCAAAATCATACTGGAACAACTCCATCGCCCCGTTTCGCTCCGACGTATAGATCACCTTCTTGCTATCGGTCGACCAAATTACGAACGATTCAGGTGCGACGGTCGATGTAACCCTTGCCGCATCTCCGCCCTCTTTGGCAGAAGCCGCAAACACCTCTCCGTGGGCGACGAAAGCCACTTTCTTGCCATCGGGTGAGAGAGCCAACTCCTGAAGCTGCGAACCCACATTTCCACGCCCAACCGCAGGCGTCGCTGCGGCTCCGCGAAGGGTGATGGCGAGTTCTTTCGCTCCGCCGTCGGCTTTCATCTTCCAAATGCGGAAGTTTCGCTCAAATACGATCTCCTGGCCGTCGTAAGACATGCTCGGGAAAAGAACGCGGCCATCGGCGAAGTTCGTGACCTGTTTTGCCTGTCCGCCGCGGGGCATCGACCAAATATTCTGATTGCCCGAGCGGTCGGACATAAAGTAGATCTTTGAACCGTCGGGCGATGCCATTGGCCAATTTTGTCTCGCGCCACGCTGGGTCAACTGCGTATATTGGTCGCCCGTCTTTTGCCATAATTCGCTTTCGTCGAGATGGCTGTGGCCGCGCCGCCACCATTGCGATGCTGAGTTCCCTCGGGCTGCAAAGATGATCGAACCGTCCGCAAGCGGTGCTGCCTGAAACTCGCTAGTGTAACGATCGCTGCTCACCTGCATCGGGGTGCCCCCGGTCGCTGCGACACGCAAGATGTCATTCATCCCGGAAATATCACGGGTGTTTGAAGAAAAGTATATCCATTTGCCGTCGCGCGACCATGCGTCGAGTTGGTCGTTGCCATCATCGAACGTGAGCCGCGACAAGTTGCCCTTTTCAATCTCAAGGATGTAAATGTCGCCATTTCCTGTTCGATTTGACGAAAACGCAAGCCACCGCCCGTCAGGCGAAAAGAGCGGCTTTGACTCGTTTGCCGGATGTGAGACCAGTAGCCGAGCGGCTCCGCCGTCAGCCAAAACCGACCATATATCGCCACCGGAAACAAAAACTATCTCTTTCCGGTCAGGCGAGAGTGAAGGCTCCGTCAAATAATTGGCCGATTGACCAAACGCAGAAAGGACAGCCAGACAGAGAACAAAGGCAATACCGCTAAGAGTTTTGAACATAACGTAGGTTGATTAGAATTTGAACAGAAATAACCGCAATTCTGATACGCAAAATAGAGACAAAGGTTTTCAAAGCATTGTACATTGGTTCCGCCATTTTGCAATTTTTGTAGCAACGACAGATGAGTCGCGTTTTGCTACTATTAGCTCACTATATGCACTACGGATTGATCGCCGGAAACGGCAAATTTCCATTTTTGGTTGCCGAAGGAGCGCGGCGGCAAGCCGCTGATCTTGCGGTCGTGGCCATCAAAGAGGAGACTGATCCGGCGATCGGAAATGTCTGCGAAAACATTACATGGGTCGGGATCGGCCAGCTCGGAAAAATGATCTCATTCTTTAAGGCCAATGGGGTCACGCAGGTTATGATGGCTGGCCAGGTAAAGCATGTGCAGATCTTTTCGGGGGCGATGCCGGATATGCGGATGGTCAAGATGCTCTGGAATCTGCCAAGGCGAAACACTGACGCACTGATCGGGGGCGTGGCGGATGAACTCGCCAAAGAGGGAATTGATCTCATCGACTCGACCTTCTTTATCAAAGACCATCTCGCTCCAAAAGGCATCCTGACAAAACGCAAGCCAACCGACCACGATCTAGAAAACATCGAATATGGGCTGCATATTGCGGACGAGATAGCGCGTCTTGATCTGGGGCAAACGATCGTCGTTCGCGGCAAAGCATCTGTCGCGATCGAAGCGATGGAGGGCACCGATGCCACCATCAGGCGTGCCGGAGAATTGGCAAACGGCAAACTGACAGTAGTAAAAGTAGCGAAGCCGGACCAGGATATGCGTTTTGATGTGCCCGTTGTCGGCGTCCCGACGATCGAGACGATGATCGAAGCCGGGGCGACCTGTTTGTCGATAACCGCCGGCAAAACACTCATCTTTGAACTCGAAGAAATGGTGGGTTTGGCGGATCGAAATAAGATATGTATCATCGGCTCTTAACCGGCGAAACTATTTCTTGTCATTTGCGTATCACTCATTTGCGATCAAATATCACTTAATTTCAATTTTCGGAGAATCAATGAGAAAGAACATACTTCTATCCCTCTTTATTACTGCCTTGCTGATACCATCAGCGGCGTTTGGCCAGTCGGTCAAATTATCGACGGGTGAACGCAAGATGGCTGAGGCCATTACTGCTGAGCAGCTTAGCAACTATCTGTATTTTGTCGCGTCCGACGCTATGGGCGGCCGCAATACGCCGTCTTTTGGCCTCGATGTCACCGCTGAGTTTTTGAAAATGAATCTTCAGCGTTGGGGGTTCAAGCCGGCGGGTGACAACGGAACCTTTTTTCAGAAGATCGCGATCCGTAGCGAATCGACCGATCCTGACAATAACAAGCTCTCGATAGGCGGTCAGAGCTTTAATTTCCTGGACGATTTTTTCCGAATTTCCGGAAATGCGTCGTTTAACGGCCCGGCTGTTTTTGTCCGTGACGGATGGATGGTCAAGTCGAAGAATATTGATGCGTACAGCGGAGTTGATGTCAAAGATAAGCTAGTCGTCGTTTACGGCCAGGGGTTCCCTCGCGGTTCGCGTGCGACGAGTCCGCCGCAGGGAGTTACCCCGGCGGACCTGCAAGGTAAGAATGGAACCGACTATGCCGACCCGATAACATACGCCCGTCAGAAGGGCGCGAAGGGAGTGGTCGTTATCGCTTCTGCTCAGGTGCAGCCGCAATGGGCACAGATCAAAGGGTTTATGGGCCGCGGCAGCTCTGCTCCTGAAAAGCTTCGTGAACCCAACGAATTTCCTGTCATCCTCGTTTCCGGCAAGGTCGGCGACGCGATCTTTGCAGGCGAGAGTTCGAAGATCGATTCGCCTACATCGTTCGCACTCGGTAAGTCCATTGATATGAATGTCGCGGCAAAGGTCGAGACGGAATGGACACAGAACGTCGTCGCTTTGTGGGAAGGCAGCGATCCGGTTCTTAAGAATGAAATGGTTGCCATCGGTGCTCACTATGACCATGTCGGTACCAATTTGAACGCTCCGGGCGAAGACAAGATCTGGAATGGGGCTGATGACGATGGATCGGGAACCGTTGCTGTATTGTCCATTGCCGAAGCTCTTGCAATATCAAAGGCTCGTCCAAAACGCTCGATCCTCTTTGTCTGGCATTGCGGTGAGGAAAAAGGATTGTGGGGAAGCGAGTACTTTAACAAGTTTCCAACCGTCGATATCAAGAATGTTGTCGCTCAACTCAACATTGATATGATCGGCCGCAGCAAAAAGGATGGCGATACAAACCCGAAGAATAAGGACCTGTCGGGCCCAGATGCGATCTATGTCATTGGCTCGGAAATGATGAGCTCAACGCTCGGGGCAATAACGAAAGGCACGAACGATGCGTTTTTAAAGCTCGACTACGACTACCGTTATGACGATCCGAAAGATACGAACCGTTTCTTCTTCCGCTCGGATCACTTCAATTACGCGATAAATGGCATACCGATCACGTTCTGGTTTGACGGCGTCCATGAGGACTATCATCAGGCCAGCGATACTCCGGATAAGATCGACTATCAGAAGATGGAAAAGGTCACGCGGACCATATTCCTGACGATGTGGGAGCTAACCGATCTTAAAGAACGTCCGAAGATCGACAAACAGCTTCCGCCGGAACTGAGCCAGCGTTAAACGGCCAGCATTAATTTTGGACCGAGGCCGCCTACGAGGGCGGCCTCTTTTTTTCTTCCCAACCGGCGCCCGTCAAATTTGCTCTGAGGTAAAATGTCCTATTCCTTTTGAGATTCGACGATGCGATATGCTTCGGATTTGGAAATGCCAAATTCCTTTGCCGCCCGCTTAAGACCGGCTTTGTGGTCAAATCCTTGATCTTCCAGTTCCTTTACCCTGTCAGAAAGCGAGATCGAAGGCGATACATTCGGGCTGTTGAGCTTCGCTTGATCAATGACCAGCACGATCTCGCCGCGAATATTCGATTCGGCAAACGATGCCGTGAGTTCTGACAAGGTGCCTCGAGAGAACTCTTCGTGCAGCTTCGTTAGCTCACGTCCGACAGCTGCCTGCCGGTCGCCGAGAATGTCGAGACAATCTGCCAGAGACTTCTTTAGCCGATGAGGAGTCTCATAGAGCACAAGCGTTGCCGGAATGTCGCGTATCTCCTCGAGGCGTTTGCGCCGGTCGCCTTTCTTAGACGGCAGAAATCCGCCGAAGAATATCGAGTCGGTCGCGATGCCTGAAGCCGCTGCCGCATTAACGAATGCGGCTGCTCCGGGAATCGGAACGACTGCGGCTCCGATCTCGATCGCACGCCGGACGATGCGAAATCCAGGATCGCAAATGCCGGGCGTTCCGGCGTCGGAGACTATGGCTATCGATTCGCCTGCGATCAGCCGGTCGGCTAGTTCCTCGGCACGCTCCTGTTCATTGTGCTCGTGATAGCTTGTGAGCCGGTTTGAAATGCGGAAATGGTTGAGCAGTTTGCGTGTATGCCGTGTGTCTTCGCAAGCGATCAGGTCGACGGTGCGGAGCGTTTCGAGCGCCCGGAGCGTGATGTCCTGCAGATTGCCGATTGGGGTTGCGACTAAGTAAAGGGTACCGGGCATTGTCTGTCTAATGTTAAACGATTCGATCAAAAAGGGAGAACCGGCTGCGTGGGCGGGCGGCCTAAATCTTCGGCCCGGAAATCCACCCAATCAACAAAAAGCCCGTGTCCAAACGAACACGGGCTTGAAGACGGTGAATTAGTTCGTCTTAAAAAGGCCACCAGCTTGGCAATCCGTTGCGGGTGTTGGTATTGCGGTTGTTGCCGCGTCCGTTGCCCCAAGTGTTGTTCGTGTTGTTGTTGCCATAGCCGCGGCTGACGGTCTGGAGGTCATTGCGGACCGCCGACCAGAGGCTGCGGGTCTGATAGCTGATGTTCACACGACTGATCGAGCGTTCGATCTGTGCCGCCAGGTCGTAAACTCGCCGCATTTCGTTGTCGCCGCGGTTGCGTCGGTCGTTGTACCGGCCGTTGTTAAAGTATCCGTCGTCATCAAGATCGTTGACCGCATCGCGAAATCGGTCCGCCATCTTATTAATCTGGTCTTCCTGACGAGTTCCGTTTAGACGGCTGCGATCGAGGTCGCGATCTAGCTGACGCTGGAAACTCTTGGTGTTGTCCTTCAGATTGCGAAGCACGGTCCGCATCGAACCGGAATTACCGTATTGGCCGTTGCCATGCTGGCCATTTCCGTACTGGCCGTTGCCATAGTAACCGCCGTTGTTGTTACCGCGATTGCGGTTGTAGTCGTCGTCGTTGCTCCACTGGGCCGAAGCGATGGCCGGCAGACATAAAACCATAATGGAAAATGCCGCTATCGATATGAATATTTTTACTCTTGTCATTGTTTTCTCCCTTTGCTGCATAATTGGGCAATGATGTGTGGCCATTGCTCATATAGACTTAGTGCAAAGGGCGTGCCAGAGTCCGCGTTAAATTGTCAAAGATCCGTTAAGTCCTGCAAATACAATAGGTTAAGTCATATCCGCTGCCTGATCGCTAAGCATCCAATGACCACAGACCGGTTCCGAGTAAACCAAATCGTAGGTCAGTGTGCGGTATGCTTGGCGGCGGTGCCGAGTGCATTTGCCGCACATATTCGGCCACCTGAACTCACGCGTCCGTCGAGTTGGTCGAGCTTATCCACTGAACCGAGAATACGTTCGCGAAGCTTTTTCATCGAAATGTTTGGCTCATTCGCAACAATGAGTGCCGCGATCCCTGAAACATACGGCGTCGCCATCGACGTGCCTGACGCTTCGCGATAGTCATCGTTGAGCCATGTCGAAACAATATCCTTACCCGGTGCAGCGACATCGACCGATTCGACGCCATAATTGGAGAACGACGCCAGGTTGTCCGTGCGGTCGAGAGCGGCGACGCTGATGACGTTTGGCAGGTCGTAGTTCGATGGAAAATGAGGACTGCGGTCGTTGTCCGAACCGTTGTTTCCGGCTGCGGCGACAAATAGAATGCCAGCCTCGCCGGCTGCACGGATCGTGTCCTCGAGAGCTTTCGATTTCGAAGTCGAGCCAAAACTTGCACTGATGATGCGAACATTCACGCCTTTTTTCTTGCGGTCTATGGCATAGTTTATCGCCTCGATCGCGTCGTTTGTTGTGCCCGTTCCGCCCCGGCCGAGAAACTTGAGCGGCATTATCTTGACCTTCCAATTGATCCCACTAACGCCGACTCCGTTATTGCCCTCGGCACCGATGATGCCCGCGCAATGTGTACCGTGGCCGTTGTCGTCCATCGGGTCGGCGATGTTGTCGGTGCCGTTGTAGCCGTTGAGATCGTTGAAGTCGCCGAGTTCATCATCACTATATGCCGGAACGCTTTCGGGCCGGACCCACATATTTCCGACCAGATCTTCGTGCGTGTAATCGACGCCGCTGTCGAGTACGGCGACGACAACCTCATCGCTGCCCTTGGTCGTGGCCCAAGCCTCGAGGGCATCGAGATCGGCACGCTTCTTACCGCCGCCGGCACCTGAATTATTGAGGGCCCATTGCTCGTTGAACAGCGGATCGTTCGGCATTTCGGCCGATGCCCCGCGATACAGTAGATCGCTCGGGCCAACCTTTTGGATCGGGTCGTCTAGCGCGATCTGAAAATTCGGTTCGGCATAATCTACGAATTCGCTCATCGTGGCATACTGCGTTGCGACGCTCTCGGCATCGGCATTGTCGAGATCATCGATAACGGTCAGGCCAGAAACCGATTCGATCTCGTCGGCCATTGTGTCGTTGTTAGCCAAGGCAATTTCCCTTATCTTGTCGAGCGAAACGCCCTTCTTGAACCGCACAAGTACCTCGGGCGAATCGCTGGTCTCAAGTTTCATGGCCTCGGTTTTGACCTGTCGTTCGACGCGCACGGCATCGTTGTGGCGGGTGAGTACCGTGCGCCAACGGTCGATCTGTCCCAAAACGGCCGCGAACGAGACTAAAACCACTGCCAAACCAATGTGTATCCAGATATTTTTGCGATTCATGGTACTGCTCCTAAAACTATGACTCTATGACGTAATTCTCACCCTTAAAGTTGTGCAGCCGAAGCTGATATTTGTCCGCACGATACTCGTAACTCTTGCCTTTTGCCCCAAGCGTGATCTGCCAGCCGCTCGAGATCATCTGTGCCGAGATCTCGCCATCCGCCGGTGCTCCGAGTGACATGTCGGGAAATTCTCTGTCGGAGACACTCTTTTGCTTCACCTCATCGGCATCTATCTTTAAACGCTTGGCGAGGTCGGTTTTTGCAATTTCGACGGCTGATTCGCGGGTAAATTTCATAGGCCTCTGTATTCCAATCTTGCTCTTATTACGAATTTTAGTCAATGAAAGTTCGCTTCTCATGCCGTGCCATACTGTCGGGCTGCCGAAAACACAGGGCGAACCGTAACTAGTTATAATCAGGCTAGTTACAAATGCTGCCTGATCTTTCTTCACCCGTCTGTGAGAGTTTTTGTCCCAACTTGTCCCAGCCTTGTCCCAGGCTTGTCCCAGCCCTCGCTTCGGACAATAAAGGTAGAGATGTCAATCATTTACAACGATCTCTAAGGCACTTTTCATTGTTTTTTAAACAAAACTTTGTGACACAATTTGCCACTGTATGTCGTCCCGAAAAAAGTTGACACAATTCGGTGCGTATTCCTGAAATAGGTTGTCACCCGTGTCAAGCCTCTTCAATTGTCAAATATCACCCCTCGCATACGAACAGATGTTGCAAGCATAGCACACAGTTGCATCAAGATCAAGCGTTGCTTATTCCGGGAGGAATGCGTGGTGACAATGTAGGTCACATTTCAAGGCCTATGAGGGCTAGGATCTGGCGGTAACGAGGGTCGTCGCGGATGTGGTCGTAAACAGGGTCGACGCCGACATAGGTAAGTCGAAATGCACGGACGCCTTCGCCGGGCTTTGCGGCTTCGGTCAGCCATTTGAGAGTGTTTTCCTTGTCGCTGAGGTTGGCGTAGAGCCAAGCAATGCCAAAGGCCTTGCCCGTTCGTCGGTTGGGATCAGTGTTTTCGAAACCTCTGAGTTGTCGCTCAAGCTGTACCCGCCAGTACATGTCAAATCCACCGCTCTCGATAGCCGCACGCAAATGCTGGACAGCCTCGCCCTCTTCGCTAGTGGAATGGAGTCGCGCCAATTCGATCTCGGCGGCGGCTTTTTCATTCCCAATGCGAAGGTAAAGGTCGCGCAGGTATTGCTGAGCAAAGTAGAAATTTGGATCGATCTCGAGGGCAATCTTGCACTCGTTTTCGGCAAACTCGTAATTTCGCATGAAGTAGTGGATCTGGCAGAGATCAGCGTGATAGAGCGGCGACCGCGGGTCGATATCGATCGAGCGCTGGAGCTGGCCCCGTGCCTCGCCGAGACGTCCCTGGATAGAATGGAGAACCCCAAGCCAGTGATGGGCCATTGCTGACTGAGGGTCGAGCTCGACCGCCCGGTGAAGAGCTACCTCGGCACCGTTCCAATCCCAATTGTGGCTCATTTTAATGAATCCGTCGACCGCATGGGCGTCTACCAGATTCGGATCGAGGGCCATCGCACGCTTTAGACTCTCTACGCCGCCATCCTGTACGGGGCACATCGCCTGCGCCGCAGCAAGCCTCGCAAACGCCCGGGCAAAACTCAAATCGCGTTCAGTCGCCTCCTTAAGGTACGGAATGCTCTCGCAAACAAGGCGCTTTTCAAATTCAGCATTTCCGCGAAGGAATGCCTGCTCGGCCTCAATGATCTGTGACGATCGCTTCTCGTCGGGGCCACGGGAACGCCACGCGACGGCGACGATCGCAATCAGTACGGGTATCAATATTATTGAAAGTAAAAGCAGTCCTTTGCGTACCGGTGCCCTCAACGCCGGTGACGCCGCCGCAGTTGCGGCCTGCGGATCTTCTAAAGGCGCCTCGTGTGTAGAGACGCCCCCAACGAACCGATAGCCGATCTTCGGTACCGTCTGGATAAAGGTTTGATCCGGAGCGTGATCAGACAGAGCCTTTCTGAGACGCGAAACCGTTACGGTCAGATTTGCTTCCTCTACAAAAGATTCCTCCCAGAGATCGTCGATCAGTTCATCCCGTTCCACGACCCGATCGCGGTGTTCGAGCAGGAGCTTCAGGACCTTAAGCGATTTTGGCGGCAAATGTACCTCTTCTCCACGGCACTCCAACCGGAACCCCTCCGGGTCGAACCAAAAATCACTAAACTCGTAAAACCTACTATTTTCGGACACTTGACTCCGCAATGTTAGATGTTTGTTAGAAATTTGTTGTATTGACTTAAGGTATCTCAACTCAGTTCGGGAGTAAAGTCATTACTGTCAGCTTACATCCATCAAATTTAGACAAGACGCAGTCGCCCTCGCGCTGGCGCGAGTGTCCGCATTTGGGCAAATTCTGCCCATAACGAACTTGTTGCTTATACAGAAATCAGGCTGAGACGTGACCTATTGAAGCCAGACCAACCACAGGAGAAAGACCGCAATGCAAATATCAAGGGTATCTGTTTCAAAGTTTAGTATTGTTCGCCTGCTGATCGCGGCATTCATTTTCGCCGGGATCATCGGGATCGCGTCGATGGCTACGACAAGTAAAGGATCTGATCTGCTAGTTGGTTTGTTTGGCCCGACGGCAGAGGCGGCTCCGTTGGATACGTTGCAGGGAGATGCCGCGATCGCCGAGCTAAAGCGGCGGGGGCTTTATGACTCTTTGGCGGACGCCATGAGAGCGACATTCGGCCATCAGCAGATATTCCACGCGGATATTAACTCTCAGACCGGTGCGATAATCGAGCAGCAGGCCTACGTGAAAGCCTCAAACACTGCTGGAGATGATCACTTCGGTATCTCGGTCGCGATCTCAGCCGATACTGTGGTGGTTGGCGCAGAGGAGGAAGACAGCAACGCGACCGGTGTAAACGGCGACCAGAACAACAACTTGGCCGGAAACTCCGGTGCCGCGTACGTTTTTATTCGGAGCGGCGCAACGTGGAGCCAGCAGGCCTATCTCAAACCGTCAAACACCGACGCAGGAGACCGGTTTGGTTTCTCGATCGCCATCTCGGGCGACACCATCGTGATCAGTGCTTCCCTGGAAGACAGCAATGCGACCGGCGTGAACGGCGACCAAAGTAACAACTCAGCCTCAGAAGCCGGTGCGGCATACGTATTTACGCGCTCCGGAACCACATGGTCACAGCAAGCCTATCTCAAAGCCTCAAATACCGCCGCGTTTGATCGATTTGGGAATTCGGTCTCGGTCTCGGGAGATACCGTAGTTGTAGGAGCTTTCGCTGAAGACAGCAACGCCACGGGCGTCGGCGGCGACCAGAGCAACAACTCGGCATCAAATGCCGGTGCAGCATACGTTTTTACCCGCTCTGGCACAACATGGACGCAGCAGGCCTATCTAAAAGCCTCCAACACCGAGTCAGGTGACACATTCGGCGAAACGGTCTCGGTCTCGGGCGATACCGTCGTAGTCGGTGCTGACGCTGAAGACAGCAGTGCCACCGGCGTGGATGGCGACCAAGGCAGCAACTCGAGCGGAAACTCTGGGGCAACCTATGTTTTTACGCGCTCGGGCTCTACATGGTCACAGCAAGCCTATCTCAAGGCATCAAATACTGGCGCGGATGATCGCTTTGGCACTCGGGTCTCGGTCTCCGGCGATACGGTCGTGGTCGTTGCTGACGCTGAAGACAGCAATGCCACCAGCGTAAACGGCGACCAGGGCGACAATTCGGCTCCAAATTCCGGTGCGGCATACATCTTCACGCGCTCCGGCACCACATGGACGCAGCAGGCCTATCTAAAAGCCTCAAACGCTGAGGCGGGTGACGGATTCGGCGATTCGGTCGCGGTCTCGGGCGATACGGTCGTGCTCGGTGTCCGCCTCGAAGACAGCAATGCAACCGGCGTAAACGGTGACCAGAACAACAACTCGGCCGGAAACTCCGGAGCCGCCTATGTCTTTTCGCGGAGCGGCACCACATGGACGCAGCAGGCCTATCTCAAGGCCTCAAACACCGGGATCCTTGACCAGTTTGGTCTTTCGGTAGCGGTTTCGGGCGATACGGTCGTGGTCGGTGCATTTAATGAAGACAGCAATGCAACCGGCGTAAACGGCGATCAGAGCGACAACTCGGAGCCCGCTTCCGGTGCGGCATACGTCTTTGGAGGTGGCGGCGGGCCGACCCCGACGCCTACCGCAACTCCGACGGCATCGCCGACGGCTACACCAATTTCGACTTCCTTAGGTACATATCCAGACACCTCGGTGGCGATGAGCGACAATATAACGATCACGCCCGATGCTGCTCCGACCGATACGACGCGGATCACGGTTTCGGCACCGACGAGCTTTATCGGCGAGCTTGAGGCAGATCCTATGACCGGTGATGTTCGTGTTACAAATGCAGCACTTGCCAATACTACGCCGGGAACATATGAGATAACGGTGACGGCGTTCGGGCCGGGCGGGACGGCTACGGCTATCTTTGACCTTACGGTAACTGACCCGCCGCCATGTGCAGGGCTGGATTTCAGTCCGGCGGTCAACTATGGAACAGGTCGTCTTCCGAATAATGTCACGATCGGCGATTTCAATGGCGACGGCGATCAGGACCTTTTAACGCTTAACTCCCAATTCGGAACCGGCTCGGTCCTGCTTGGAAATGGCGACGGGACATTTGCGGACGCAGTCGATTATAGCGTAGGTCTTGATCCATTTTCGGTCGCTGTCGGCGATTTCAATGGCGATGGCATTCAGGACCTTGCGGTAGCGAATGAGCTTGATCTCGTCTCGATCCTGCTTGGAAATGGTGACGGTACATTTGCTGCTTTGGTCGCCTATCCAACTCCGGATCGTCCAACGTCGGTCGTGGTCGGGGATTTCAATGAGGACGGCATCCAGGATCTGGTAACGGCCGGCCTCAACTCAGACAATGTCTCGGTCCTGCTTGGAAATGGCGACGGGACATTTGCGGACGTCGTGACATTTGCTGTAGGTGATGGTCCGCTGTCAGTCGTGGTCGGCGATTTCAACGGCGACGGCAATCAGGATCTGGCAGCAACTAACGGCATCTCAGACGACATCTCGATCCTGCTTGGAAATGGTAACGGGACATTCGCGGATGTGGTGAACTTTCCCGTTGACGATTATCTGCGTTCGGTCGTCGTAGGCGATCTCAATGGCGACGGCATTCAGGACCTGGCAGCAGCGAACCCTAATACCGACAACATCGCCGTCTTGCTTGGCATCGGCGACGGGACATTTGCGGACGCGGTCAATTATGAAGCGGATGTCAATCCGCGTGCAGTCGCGATCGGGGATCTCAATGGCGACGGCATTCAGGACCTTGCAGCACCGAATTTTGATTCCGACAACGTCTCGATCCTGCTTGGACATGGCGACGGGACATTTGCGACCGCAGTGAACTTTGCCGAAGGTGTGGATCCGCGTTCGATCGCGATCGGTGATTTCGATGGCGACGGCAATCAGGACATTGCAACCGACATTCGGCAATCCCACAATGTCTCGGTCCTTCTACGGAACTGCGGCACGCCAACGCCGACGCCAACCCCGACCCCGAATACTCCTACCGGAAGCAATGTGACGGTTGCCGCGCCTTCCAATGATGCAAATGTTACTTTTAGTCAGGTTACGACTTTCGGAACGACGACCTTTACGCCGATAAGTCCCCCTTCGTCAGCCGGAACTCCGCCGCCGGGATACACGATCTTAGACAGCGACCCGGCTTACGACATTACGACAACGGCCGCTTATACGCCGCCGGTTACGGTTTGTTTTACGGTCAGTTCGATCAACGATGCTCCGACATTTTCGCGTGTTCGCGTTCTCCATGGCGAAGGCGGGCCATTGGTTGACCGCACGATCCTTCCGCCTAACGAGCCCGCACCAGATTTTCCGACTCGCAGAGTCTGTGCAAATGTCGATTCGTTGTCGCCGTTTGTTCTCGCACTTGCGCCAGAAGCCGGAATGGGATTTGAGAACGATGTTACGCCGAGGGCGAATGGGGATGGCATTGTCATTTCGGGCGATGTTATTCAGATGCGGCGATTTGCGACGGGGCTTGATACAGCGAGCATCGACCCCAATGAATATCAGCGTGCAGACTCAGCCCCGAGGGCGACGTTTGGGGATGGGCTCATCAGTTCGGGCGACGTGATCCAGGCGAGGCGCTACGCGACCGGTCTCGACCCCGCGACGCCAGCCTCCGGCCCGACCGGCCCACCGATGATGCCGAACGCGATCACACGGCTATTCGAAGATGTGTATGCCTATTTCTTTGGACGCGAGATCCGCGTCACGCCGATGAAACCTACCGACGATGGACTGGTAACGGTCGCCGTCGAGATCACGTCGTACGGCGATGAGGTGGCGGCGGGATTTACGCTTGAATACGATGCCGCGAAACTGTCGAACCCGCAGATCACTCTTGCCGAAGGTGCGCCAGATAGATCGATTCTCACGGTCAACGCAGATCAGGCAGGCCGTATCGGCATTCTCGTTGATTCGACTGAGGCTTTCGTCGCTTCCGCCGTACCGAAGCGGTTCCTGACGGTCACGTTCGACGTTGTCAGCGGATCTACAGGCGAGACGGCGATCAGTTTAACCGACGATCTCGCGGCAAGGGGAACTGCGGACGCGAACGGCAACACGCTCAACGTAAGATACGTCGATGGCAGCGTCGATCTCGCAAAATTCGGCGCTGTTCAAAAGCAATAATCCGGGAAGCGGCCAAATAATGACCCGACCGACCGACGATAGGAGAAAGACCCTTATGCAACACTTAAAAGTATCTGTTTCAAAGCTTAGTTTTGTTCGTCTGCTTATCGCAGGGTTCATTTTAGCCGTGGTCGTTGGAATTACGTCATTGGTCGCGTCGGGTGGAGGGTCTGATCTGGTGGCGAGACTTTTTGGCTCGACGGCGGAGGCGGCGCCGTTGGGTACGTTGCAGGGAGATGAAGCGATCGCCGAGCTAAAGCAACGGGGGCTGTATGACTCTTTGGCCGATGCCATGAGGGCGGCGGCATACGGCCAGCAGCAGCTTACTCAGCTCGACATTAGCTCACCCGCCGGTTCGACGGTCCAGCAGGCGTATTTAAAAGCATCGAACACCAATGGGGATGACCGTTTCGGTTGGTCGGTCGCGGTCTCGGGAGATACTGTAGTGATCGGTGCTAATCTGGAAGACAGCAATGCGACTGGCGTGAACGGCGACCAGAGCAACAACTCGGCCACGCTATCCGGTGCCGCATACGTCTTTACGCGGAACGCCACGACGTGGTCACAGCAGGCATATCTCAAAGCCTCCAATACCGCGGTGTCTGACCAGTTCGGTTCCGCGGTCGCGGTCTCGGGCGATACCATAGTGATTGGTGCCACTGGCGAGGATAGCAACGCGATCGGCGTGAACGGCGACCAGAGCAATAACTCGGCGGCGAACTCGGGGGCGGCATACGTTTTTACTCGAAGCGGCACGACGTGGACCCAGCAGGCCTATCTCAAGGCGTCCAACACCGGGTCAGTTGACCAGTTCGGATACTCGGTCGCGGTCTCTGGCGACACCATCGTTGTCGGAGCGTACCAGGAGGACAGCAACGCGACCGGCGTGGACGGAGCCCAGACCAATAACTCGGCTTCGGGTTCGGGCGCGGCATACACTTTTACGCGAAGCGGCACCACATGGAGCCAGCAGGCCTATCTGAAGGCATCAAACACCGACGCGGGTGACCAGTTCGGTGCATCGGTCGCGGTCTCGGGCGACACGGTCGTAATTGGTGCCCATTTTGAGGACAGCAGCGCGACCGGCGTGAACGGCGACCAAGGCGACAACTCGGCTTCTGCTTCGGGGGCAGCATACGTTTTTACTCGAAGCGGCACCACATGGAGCCAGCAGGCCTATCTCAAAGCCTCCAATACCGAGGCGAATGACTTCTTCGGTTCATCGGTCGCGGTCTCGGGCGACACGGTCGTAGGCGGTGCCGATGGTGAAGACAGCAACTCGACCGGCGTGAACGGCGACCAGAGCAATAATTTGGCTGAGGATTCTGGTGCTGCGTATGTATTTACTCGGAGTGGCACTACGTGGAACCAGCAAGCATATCTCAAGGCCTCGAACACAGAGGCGAATGACGAGTTCGGTTCATCGGTCGCGGTCTCGGGCGACACGGTCGTAGTTGGTGCCGATTCAGAAAGCAGCAATGCGACTGGCGTGAACGGCGACCAGAGCAATAATTTGGCAGGGGATTCGGGGGCGGCGTACGTTTTTACTCGAAGCGGCGGCGTATGGAGCCAGCAGGACTATATCAAAGCCTCAAACACAGGGCTTGGCGACATCTTTGGCTATTCGGTTGCTGTTTCGGGCGACAGGGTCGTCGTCGGTGCCTATTCGGAAGACAGCAGCGCGACCGGCGTGAACGGTGACCAGACCAACAACTCGGCTTCGGGTTCAGGAGCGGCATACGTCTTTGGCGATGACGACGAGCCGACGCCGACGCCGACTGCAACCCCAACCGCCACGCCGACCCCTTGTCCTGGCGACGACCGCCTTAGACCATCGGTACCCTTTGCCAGCGGAGGCTTTGGGGCTACTCTTGACCTCGAAGGCAATACAGCGATCATCGCAAACATGCAATTCAATATCGACGGCAGCTACGGTGGGTTTGGGGACGTGTATTCATTTGAATGGGACGGAACAGCCTGGAATGAGCAGCAGCGGCTGCCCGGCCCTGAAACCAGAGATCTCTTTGGAGGTGCTGTCGCTGTCGAGGGGAATACCTTGGCAGTCGGAGCTCCCTACGCGTCCGGCCATACGGGCCAAGTCCATATTTTCGAACGGGTTGGCGGCGTGTGGACCGAGCAGCAAGTGCTTACCGCATCCGACGCGACCACGAATTCGAATTTCGGATCGGTTGCCCTGTTCGGCAACACAATGGTCGTTGGAGCCGGGTCTGCAAACATAGGCAGCACAGGAAAAGCCTATGTTTTTACGCGTACCGGAGGAGTTTGGTCGGAGCAGCAGATCCTCTCGGAGCCCGCAACCAGTGGCTTCGGCAGTTCGGTCGCGCTGGATGACGACACGATCGTCGCCGGATCTTCGGGGGAACAGATTCAGGCCGGAGCGGTTTACGTGTTCACGCGTTCGGGGAGCACGTGGACTCTCCAACAAAGGCTAGTTGCCTCGGACCGCGATCAAGGAGACCGCTTTGGGACTAGCGTTCATGTTGAAGGCGATTCTGTCCTTGTCGGCGCTTGGCTCGACGATATTTCGGGGCTGACGTTTGCGGGATCGGCCTATGCCTTTGAACGAAGCGGAACCACGTGGACGGAGACTCAAAAGCTGACGGCTCCAACTCCCCAGCAAAACGCCTTTTTTGGGTCAACGGTTTCGTTCACCGGAAATACTGGATTGATCGGTACCGGGGGCAAAGGGGCGTATGTTCTCAAGAGAACTGGAGGCGTCTGGACCATCGACGAAACGCTGACGGGCGAACCTGGTTCGTTGTTTGGAAGGGCGGTCTCAGTTGCGAGCAGCCGGATGATAGTTGGTGCCCCAAAAGATGATGGCACCGGTACGGCAAGCATTTTCGACATAGATAGCCCGCGAGCACGGCTTGGTGAATGCGCAACGCCAAGTCCGACCCTAACGCCAACTATGACGCCGACTGCAACTCCAACAGCATCGCCAACGCCGGGAGCGGGATTTGAGAATGATGTTACCCCACGATCAAATGGGGATGGAATTGTCATCTCGGGTGACGTGATCCAGATGCGGAGATTTGCGACGGGGCTCGATACGGCGAGTATCGATCCGAATGAGTATCAGCGGGCAGACTCGGCTCCGAGGGCGACGTTTGGGGATGGGCTCATCAGTTCGGGCGACGTGATCCAGGCGAGACGCTACGCGACCGGTCTCGACCCCGCGACGCCAGCCTCCGGCCCGACCGGCCCGCCGACGGTGCCGAACTTGATTACACGGGTACTCGAAGATGTGTATTCGTATTTTTTCGACCGCGCTCTGACGGTCGGGGCTATCGAGAACGAAGGAAAGGCGGTGATCGTACCGGTTGAACTCGTTCCCCACGGCAACGAGGTCGCCGTTAGCTTCACTCTCAAATACGATGCGTCACGATACGGCTCCCCCAGTGTCTTTCTGGCAAAAGGAGCCCCGGCCGGTGCTATACTGACCGTTAACGACACTCAAGACGGACGGCTCGGAATCTTGATCGACTCGACCGAGGCATTCACCGCATCTGCGATGCCGGTGCGATTTGTGCAGGTCGAATTTCAGCCGCTAAAAGGTGACGCCAAAAAGGCCATTTTCTCATTGACCGGATCGGTAGCACCGATAAGCATTTCGGACGCGCAGGGCAAGACTCTCTACAAATAGATACGTATGATTTTTGCGGGTTCTGACGCATATGAAAGTATAGAAGAGCAAGGAACGACGAATTTCGATTTGAGCAGACCAAGGAGACAGAAAACACAATGACAATCTTTAGAGTAGCTAAGACGATAACCCTTTTATTGCTAATACTTAATTTGGCGCTTCCGTTGAGTGCGATGGATATGGCACGGGCTGAGACCCGAACGGATCTTGCTGTCTCGACATTTGGTGTTACGGGCCAGGGGGTGATCGTTGCGATATTGGACCGCGGCATCGACTGGCGAAACAACGATTTCCGCAACGCCGATGGCTCGACCCGGATCAAGTTTATCTTTGATATGACCGACAACACTGGAGCAAACTTCCCGAACAATCCCTACGGCGTTGGAACTATTTATACCGAAGCCCAAATAAACGCCGCCAACGCGGGTGGCCCAGCTCTCGCTACCCGCGATGCTGTCGGTCACGGCACGACCACTGCGGGAATTGCGGCGGGTAATGGCCGCAATCATCCTACGAATAAATACCGGGGCATCGCGCCAAACGCGTCGATCATATCTGTGAAATTCACGACCGAGGGCGCCCCCGCACACGATGGCCAACCGGCGGAAGCTTTTTTTTACAATCCGGCTCTATTTCCGACGGCAATCGACTTCGTTCGTGACAAGGCCGCCGAGCTTGACATGCCCGCGGTCATGCTTGGCAATTTCGGCTCGATAAACGGACCCACCGATGGTACCGATCAGCTTGCGCGTGCGATAGATGCGGCTGTGGGGCCCGGTATTCCCGGTCTGGTTTTCGTTACCGGTTCGAGCGATGACGGCGGAGTCGCCAATCACGCGGGCGGTGTGGTTACCCAAGGGCAAACCGCGAGTATCCAGATCCAGAAGGCCACTGCCGGGACTCTGCGGCTGGATTTTTGGTATCAGGGTACGGATCGATTTACTGTATCAATGAATACGCCATCGGGAAATTTTGGTCCATACGCACCTCCTAGTAACGGCTCATCTCAGCAGGTTTCAAACCCAACTTTTTACTATTTTCACGGCGGGGTGGGTCAGGTATTCTATGGGGCGATGAATCAGAAGCGTGAGATCTTTATCGATCTTTTGGGACCAGCCGGCACATACACGCTCAATCTGACAGGTACAACCGTCACTAATGGTAGATTCGACGGAACAATGAATCCGTCCACTCTGCATACGGCCAATCGATTTCTGAGTTTTGTTGAGCCAGGATTCACCGTGTGGACGGGCGCGAGCGGATTCAATAACATCTGTCCAAATGATTACGTTAATCGGACAACCTGGACGGATATAGACGGTATCCCCAGATCACAGACGGGTGAAGGAGCGATCGGCGACCTTTGGACAGGCTCCGGAATTGGCCCTACTTTCGACGGCCGGCTCGGCGTTGATATTAGCGCTCCTGGAGAATCTGTATTTACGGTACTGAATCCGACGTCGTATTTTTCGGTCTTTGATTTCAATCATATTCAGGACGGCAATGGATTTTACACCAGGGCGAGCGCAGTAAGCGCGGCTAACCCGCAAGTCACCGGACTGATCGCGCTGATCTTGGAAGCAAATAGAAATCTTGACGCGATCCAGGTCAGGGATATTCTCAGGAATTCGGCTCGGAGAGACATGTTCACTGGCCCCAATCCCAATACGGTCTGGGGGTATGGAAAGATGGATTCATTCGATGCAGTCGCAATGGCCGTAGCCAGTTCCCCGACCCCGACTCCAACGGCAACACCTACAGCAACTCCAACTGCGACGCCCACGGCCACCCCGACCGCTACGCCAACCGCATCGCCGACACCGGGTGGAAGTGGGTTTGAAAACGATGTAACCCCGAGGGCGAATGGGGACGGGATCGTCATTTCGGGCGATGTGATCCAGATGCGCAGATTTGCGACGGGGCTCGATACGGCTAGCATCGACCCAAATGAATATCAGCGGGCGGATTCGGCTCCGAGGGCGACGTTTGGGGATGGACTCATCAGCTCGGGCGATGTTATTCAGGCGAGACGCTATGCGACCGGCCTTGACCCAGCAACACCAGCCTCCGGCCCGACCGGCCCGCCGACGGTCCCGAGCTCGATCACGACAATCTTTGAGGACGTGTATGCGTACCTCTTTGGAAGAGAGATCCGCGTAATACCGCAGAAGCCGACCGAAGATGGACGCGTGGCGGTCGCTGTCGAGATCACTTCCTATGGCGATGAGGTGGCGACAGGCTTTACGCTCGAATACGATTCGGCCAAACTCTCGAACCCACGGCTTTCCCTTGCCGCTGGTGCACCAGAAGGTTCGATTCTCACGGTCAACGCCGCTGAAGCGGGACGTATCGGCATCCTCGTCGATTCGACAGAGGCCTTCACGGCATCAGCCGTTCCGCAACGCTTCCTCATTGTCACGTTCGACGTTGCCAAGGGAGCAACGGGGGAAACTCCGGTCGCGCTAACCAGCAACCTCGCGGCAATGGCCACAAGCGACGCGAACGGCAATACGCTCAACGTGAGATACCTAGACTCAAAGGTCGACGTAGGATACCCGATCTCCCGTTAAACAAGCGGTTGATTCACGGGCTAACGCGATTTGGCGGCTCGCAAGGGCTGCCATTTTTTTGTCAAAAGTTTTCCATGGATGCCCTTACTTCGTGCGGGCTTTTGCAACGCGTGAGGACAAATTGCGTGTGATCTCGACTATAGCCGGTACGATGAATGTGGAGCAGGCCAGGCCGAGGATGAGACCGGTGATGACGCGTGAGGCGTGGTTGTTTCCCCAGATGCCAAAGACGGTCAGCGACCAGTCGATGCCGATCGGAATCAGAGCGAGGAAAAGCCAGAATCGCGGGAGCGGTTCGATCTCAGTAATGTTTCGCCAGAGTGGATAGATAGCAAAGCCGAGCAGTAGGCCGAAATATACTCCGAAGCACCTCGAACACACGCCGAATTGTTCACCCGCGATGTGAAACGACCTATCCGGGAGTTGATGGCAGATCAGGCTAAAAAACGAGTAGAGTGGCGATGAAACTGCGGTGAGACCGCCCGTTTTCGCTAGAGGAGCGAGTATGATCGCGGCTGTCCAAACAAAGACAACCGCAATCCCGATCACCCAGACCTTGACCGCCTGCCGTCTAAACCGTGCGGCGATGTCAACCGGAATGTAAGTCTCGACGCTCTGCATCAGAGTAAAACTATGTTCGATGACGGCTGTGATTTCAAGTTTTGTTCAGTGGTTAGTGGGTAGTGACAAGTGAGTAGTTTTTTACTATCCACTATCCATTTGTCACTATCCACTGAAGAAATTTAACTTAAACGCCTGAGCCTTTTGCCTTGTCGAGGGCGGCTTCGGTCTCGAGAATGTGGTGCGTCGTTTGAATGACGGTGTCTGGGTTGAGCGAGATCGAATTTATGCCTTTATTGACGAGAAAGTCTGCGAATTCTGGGTAATCGGACGGCGCCTGGCCGCAGATGCCGATCTTTTTACCGGCGCGTTGAGCTGCGTCGATGGCCATAGCGACCATTTTCTCAACGGCGCCGTTTCGTTCGTCAAAGAGATGCGCAACCATCTCGCTGTCGCGGTCAAGGCCGAGAGCAAGTTGGGTGAGATCGTTTGAGCCGATCGAATAGCCGTCAAAAACCTTTAGGAATTCGTCGGCAAACACGACATTAGATGGCAGCTCGCACATGGCGTAGATCTCGAGTTCGTTCTCGCCCTGGACGAGGCCGTTCTCGGCCATGAGTGCGATCACTTTTTCGCCTTCTTCGACCGTGCGGCAAAACGGGATCATCGGTTTGATATTGATGAGCCCCATGTCCTCGCGGGCACGCCGGAGAGCGAGGCATTCGAGACGGAAACCGGCCTTGTAACGGTCATCGTAATATCGCGAAGCTCCGCGAAAACCGATCATCGGATTTTCTTCGATAGGTTCAAATTCCTTGCCGCCGATGAGCATCGCGTACTCATTTGATTTGAAATCGGACATCCGGACGATGACGGGTTTGGGATAAAAGGCAGCGGCGATGCGCCCCACGCCCTCGGCGAGCGAGCGGACAAAGAATTCTTTCGGGTCTTCCTCGCGGATGCGGTTCGAGATCGTTTCGATATCGGCGCGGTTGCGTAAGTTTGGATAATTGACGAGCGCCATCGGGTGGATGCCGATGTGGTTGTTGATGATGAATTCGAGCCGGGCGAGGCCGACGCCGTCGTTTGGCAGACGCGAGACGGCAAATGCGTGGTCAGGGTCGCCGACATTCATCAGTATCTGAGTTTGCGGCCGCCGAGATTCGGTTATCTTTTGTTTCTCGACCTTAAAATCGATCTTGCCGTAATAGATGTTGCCGCGTTCACCCTCGGCACAACTTACGGTCACGTCCGTGCCGGACTTGATCTTTTCCGTTGCGTCGCCGGTACCGACTATGCAGGGAATGCCGAGTTCGCGACTGATGATGGCGCTGTGGCATGTGCGGCCGCCGCGTTCGGTGACGATCGCGGACGCGCGTTTCATTATCGGTTCCCACGCAGGGTCGGTCATCGAGGTGACGAGAATTTCGCCTTCTTTGAATGTTCGCAGCTTTGCCGCATCGAGCATCACGTGTGCGGGGCCCGTGCCGATCTTTTCGCCGACGGCAACGCCGGTCGAGAGCGGTGCGCCGTGTTTTCCTGTGAGCTTGTATTTCTCGATGTAGTTTGTCGTATTCTGAGCGTGGATCGTTTCAGGACGTGCCTGCAAGATGAATAGCTCACCTGTAACGCCGTCCTTTGCCCACTCGATATCCATCGGCTGGCTCTTTCCGGCCAGTTTTGAATAGTGGTCCTCGATCTTGCAGGCCCACTCGGCAAGCTGCAGCACCTCAAACGCGGCGAGGCAAAAACGGTTTCGCTGGGTCTCGACAACATCGCGGACCTGTGTACCGGTGCCGTCATCGGCGAAGACCATCTTGACCTCTTTGACGCCGAGCTTGCGTGTCACGAGCGGCCTGAAACCTTGTTTTAATGTCGGTTTGAAGACGATCCATTCGTCCGGCGTCGCCATGCCCTGAACGACTGCTTCACCCAATCCCCAAGCTCCGTTGATAACCACAACGTCGCGAAACCCGCTCTCGGTATCAAGCGTAAACATCACGCCCGAACACGCGATATCCGAACGTACCATCGGCTGAATTCCGATCGAAAGAGCTACGTCGAAATGGTCAAAATCTTTGACGGTGCGATACGAAATGGCACGGTCGGTCCAGAGCGATGCGTAACATTCGTGGCATGCCTCGATCAGTCGCGTTTCGCCGCGAACATTCAGTATCGTGTCCTGCTGCCCGGCGAATGACGCATCAGGCAGGTCTTCGGCGGTGGCCGACGAGCGGACAGCGACCTCGAAGGATTTCTTTCCGATACGTTTCCCGAGTTGCGCGTAGGCACCGATGATGGCGGTCTCAACCTCTTTCGGGAAAGGTGTTTCGAGCATCAAGGCACGAGCTTCGCTGCCGACTCGTGCGAGTTCGTCGAGGTCGTTTACGTCGAGGCCTTTGAGAAGTTTTTTGAGTTTATTTCTTAGTCCGTCGGTGTCGAGAAGCAGATTGTAAGCGTCGCTTGTGGTCGAGAATCCATCGACCGCACGAACGCCCTGGGTGGTGAGTTCGCGGAAAAGCTCACCGAGACTGGCGCATTTGCCGCCGACGAGATTTACGTCGTTGGCACCGACCTGCGAGAGATCGAGGACGTATGGTTTGGTGTCTGTCATTAATACGTGTTGCCTCCAGAGCCAGAAGACTAAGCCGCGGCCGCCAGTGCTTCTGCGGGCAGATCTCCGCAATCCGCTCTCAAATATTTGTGCTGTGCGGGCTTTAGCGTGGCGAGCAGTTCGGCACGGTTGAGCGTCGCTATAGGCTGCGGATCGTAGATCTTGCCCATTTTCACTAGGCGTTTCTCCGACAACGCTCCCGAGAACATCATCAGCGGATATGTAAAGTTAGGGCCGTTCAATTTGCGCAGCTTGTAGAGCCACATGCCGATCGAGCCGAGCCGCCATGCGGTCGGCCCCCACCAGCTATATTGGCCGGGACGAAGGTTCATTTTCCAACATTTCATCATCAACTGCCATTGGAGCGGCGTCAGCTCGCGTGTTTGCGTGACGCCTTTTTCCATCTCCATTCGCGTGTCGTGGAGCGGTGTAAATATCGATGGAATAAGAAAAGCAAAAAGCCCGCGGTTCTCCATTTCGTGGATCAGATCGAGCGTGGCCATATTGTCCTCGTCGGTCTCGTCCGGGTTGCCGACGATGAGCGTCATGGCGGGGAACCAGTTATTCTCGTTTAGCACGCGAAGGCCTTCGAGGACGACACTCGGCCAGTGTTCGATCGCGAACGGCACGCCCTTACTCGCCATAACTTTCTTTGCCATTCGAATAGAGCCCGTTTCGAGTCCGATGAGCGGCGCGAGTGCCTTTTTTTCAGGATGCGTGCTGAGATACGGGAAGTGTATCGGACTCTTTGGCAGCAATTTATCAGAAAGCTGTTTGATCAGGACCGGGTCGACAACCGCTGGAGCGATGGTCGAATGACTAAGAACATGTTGTTCGACGCCGGGCGTATCGACAATATCGCTGTAAAGATCGACGAGAGCCTCGCGGTTCGGGTAATAGAACGGCGTATCGGTATGCACCTGTCCCCAGATGAACATATCCTCGGTCGCCAGCGATATTTGCTTGTTGCCTTCGCGAACATTTGCACGAACGGCGTCCATGATCTTGTCCTTTGGCAGATCGATCTGCGGATTGAGATCGGGGACGCAAAATTTACAGCGGCGGCCGCAGCCCGTGGTCATTTCGACCACCCCAAATGTTGTACGGGTATCAGGGAACATGATCGAATCGCGATCGACCGGATGTTTCACCGTAATTTCTTTCGGCAAGTCTTCCTGACGGACCGCTTTGGCAAATAGGTCAAGCGTGTCGGTCGATTCGCTGCGGCCATCGACTACGCAGTCGATGCCGAGTTCCTCGTACATGTCTGTCTGGATTATCTGCCAGCCGCCCGAGCCGCCGACGATGACCTTGAAATTATCGCGGTGCGGATTTTTCTTGATCTGGGCGAACAACTCCCGCGAATAATGTGAGTTGATCGGCATCTTCGACGAGCCGAATATGGATGTATAAACGCCGGCCGCAAATGTAACGCCGAGCGGATTATGCGTTGAAATGCCTATCACACGAGTATTCGGCCCGACAAATTTGTCGAGATCCTGCGGATAGCACGAGACGATGTCGTCCGAGCTATAGACACGCGAGAGCGATTTTTCGACCAAGCGAGTGCCTGCGGGCATGTATTTGGCCGAGTGGTCGGGGTAATGTTCGACCTCGCGCCATTTCGGATATTTGCGGTTGATTACGCTTTCCATCCAGATGGGGATCGAGGCCATCGCCATCTGAATAAAATAACCGGCATGATCGATTGCCTCAGTCAGCGGGGCTGTAAGTACTATCAGCTTTCCGCCATCGACGGCCTGCGTGGTATCACGAGGGCGTGCTATTTCGTTAAGTCTGTCGAGAGCCACACTCATATTTCTTTTTTCTCCAACAAATGCTTATCAGCAAAAGATCAAAATCTGATCACAGCGTCCGGCCCGCCCTCTACGTGGACGGTATCGACAAATCGAATGTTCTTGGAATCACTCGTCATAACAACTGAATGAGTTCGTTTGCCTGCGCCGAAGAATCGCACACCCCGCAGCAACGCTCCATCTGTAACGCCCGTCGCTGCGAAAATTATCTTTTTGCCCGGAGCGAGATCATTAGTGTCGTAGATCTTGTTCGGGTCGGTGATGCCCATCTCGTTGAGGCGTTTCATCACTTCCGCCTCAGGCGGCACTTTCGATTTGTCCACACCGAGCCGTTCGGGATCCCAGACGAGTTTTGCCTGGATCTCGCCATTCAAACACTTCATTGCGGCCGCAGTAATGACGCCCTCGGGAGCACCGCCGATGCCCATCAGGGCATGAATGTTTGTGCCCGCAACTGCGGCTGAAATTCCTGCCGAAAGATCGCCGTCTGAGATCAGGCGAATACGTGCACCGGCCGCACGTACCGAATCGACGAGAGCTTTGTGCCGCGAACGCTCAAGACAAATAACTGTAAGGTCTTCGATGTCGCGTCCGAGACGACGGGCGATATTCTTGAGATTGTCTTCGACCGGAGCATCAATATCGACCGCGCCGCGGCACGATGGGCCGACGACGATCTTGTCCATATAAATATCAGGTGCGTAGAGAAGGCCGCCGCGCTCGGCTGCTGCGAGGACAGCAATGGCATTATTTGCACCGAGTGCACATAGATTTGTGCCCTCGAGCGGGTCAACGGCTATATCCACCTCGGGAAATTCGGTGCGAGCTTCCTCCGAGAAGATGCCGCCGCCAAGTTCTTCGCCGATATAGAGCATCGGGGCCTCGTCGCGTTCGCCTTCGCCGATCACGATGCGCCCGCGCATCGGCACGGTATCCATTACCTCGCGCATGGCCTCGACGGCGACGTGGTCCGAATACTTTCGGTCGCCCTGCCCCATCGTCTTGGCCGATTCGATAGCCGCCGCCTCTGTCACGCGCAAGAAATCGAGGGATAATTCGCGCTCTGCTTTGCTGTTTTTCATCTGTTTTCCTTAAGAATTGTCGGAACTAACTACTGTGTTTTAAGGCATTTTATCACTTGTCTATGCCGATTTGACAAGTTATGCTCGGAATATTACGGTTTTAGCTTGGCTTTTGCCGAATCGGAAGGAGAATTTCGAGTAAATGACCTACATTACTACCCCGCCATGTATTGATTGTAAGTATACAGACTGTGCCGCCGTCTGTCCTGTCGAGGCATTTCACGAAACGCCCGACCGCCTCCTTATCAATCCGGACGCATGCATCGACTGCGACGCCTGTTTGCCCGAATGCCCGGTCGAGGCGATCTACTCGGATATGTCATATCCGCCGGAATATGCCGATTGGCTCGAAAAGAATGCCGAAGCAGAGAATTATCCGATCATCAGCACGAAGGTACCCGCACTAATGGGCCCGGGCTGCTCAGGACCGCCGGAATAAGAATTTAGCCGCAAAAAGGTACAAGAGGCACAAAAAGGTTTGATTCCTTTTTTGTGTCTCTTTTGTGCGTGTGTTGCGGGTGTTTTTTCTATCGCCAGCGTATTCCGAGTCTTAGGTTTGTGGGGCCTGCAATAGTTCGTATTGGCGTTTTCCCTATCGAATATCTTGAATTGAATATATTCTCGACCGCAGCAAAGATCTTAAGATCTTCGTTTATTTGCCGTGATGCAAAAACGTCAAACTGTGAGTAGTGTTCGAGACGGAACTGGTTTCGATCGTCGTCAAATTGGCTGCTCGACGCACGGCCTTGGACGGCTAATGACCATGTTGAATGCGAATATCTCGCCTGAAATGTAAATTGATGACGGGCGACCTGTGGGATAGTGAGGCCGACGAGTGAGGGATTAGACGGCAAGCCCGTCACGGTCGGATGGGCGTAAACATACCCCGCCGATAGGGAAAAGTACTTGAATGCGGTCTCGCCCTCGATCTCGATACCGGCTGAGCGCGTCTTTCCGGCGTTCTGGCGTTGGCGTGTTATCAGCGTCGGCGTGACAGTGAGTGTGACGTTGACAACCGGACGGTTGATGGATGTCCAGAAGCCGCTTGCGCGTAGGAAAGTGCGTTTTTTGCTGAATGTTAGGCCGCCTTCGACATTGTTGGCTCGTTCGGCAAGTAAATTCTCGTTGGCTTGCGTTACTACGTTTCCGACACGGAAGCCTCGATATAGCTCATTGAGTGTGGGCGAGCGAAAACTTTGCGAGGCACTAGCGTAAAGCGAAAACCGGTCGTTCAGATGATAAAGCATGGAAGCTCGCGGGCTTAAAGATGATTCGTCGCGGTCTGGGAACACGGTCGTAGCGGTCTGGTTGGTTGATAATGTATGCGTGGTGGTGAATGCCGTGTAATTTTGCCACCGGTCAAACCGCACTCCGCCGACGATGACCAACTTTCCTACGCTTACAAGATCCTGAACAAAGACGCCGGCGTTTGTTTGCCGTCCGCCGGAACCTAGGAGCGAGGCTGGCATACCGTTCGCGAGGCCGATCTCATCGCTCGCACCCCGTACATTGCGGGCTTCAAGACCGCCGACAAGAGTGTGTTGACCGAGAACCGTCGATATCTGCGCCGAAAGGCCAATATTTTGGGCGGGTGATCGTTGAATTCGAGTTAAGTTCTCAGATGTCCGGGTTGCGTTTACGGCGGAAAATATCTGATCATAAATCTGCGTGCCGCCGTAGGCACGCCAGCGAAAGATCGCCGACCTCTGCACGTCACCGCCGAACACGATCTGACGGATGTGCGTTCGGTTCGTCTGCAAACCGGTTCCATTTGATCGAACCTCGCCAAAATATGACGGCGAAATAAATATTGAGCCTTTCTCGCCCAGGTCACGAGCCAAACGGAGACGGAATTTGCTGCTCCTGACTCCAGCATTGGAATCAACCGGGCCGCGAGACGGCTCTTCGACAGGTTTGTAGCCGCGAGTTTGATAGATACCTGCGGAGGCATCGGCAAACCAGTCGCGAAGGAGCCGATACCCCAAAACCCCCGAGCCTGAGAGCGTTTTCTGAGTCCCGCCAAATAATTCGAGCGAAGCGATACCAACATCGGCGTCGAGGTGTTTTTGAGGAAACAGATTGACCGCGCCGCTCAACCCGCCGTCGCCGTACAGGCTCGACGCTCCGCCGCGAAGGACCTCGATGCTTTCCAGCTCGATCGGAGATACGCGATTCCACTGTATCCAACCGCCGAATGGGTCGTTCAGCGGAACGCCATCAAACATCACGACCGTGCGGCTCGCACCGCTCGAGCCGACACCTCGCAGCGACACGCCCTGTGTTGTCGGGTTAGCATTGCGGCTCGAAGAACGCCGAAAAAGCGAAAATCCCGCCGCCTGCCGCAGAACGTCGTCGATCACCGGAGCCGCCGAAGTTTCGATCTCACGGCGTGACAGCACGACAACACTCGCCGGCGTATCGCCAATTCGAGTCTCAGTGCGGCTCGCGGTCACGGTTACTTTTGCCAGGATCGGCGATGGCGTGGGAATCGGCTGCTGCGATATGGCTGCAAAATTTGCCAACACGAGGACGGGCAACAGTACCGAAAATTTCATATATATGGGTGCAAAAACGGAATAACGGAGCGTTTGAACCTATATTAACACGGGAAATTTCTTTCCTATCTGAGCGAAATGTCTATGTTTGATACGGTTACAAATAAACGGCCCGTCACCGTGAATAATGCGGCGGCTGGCCGGATGAAGGTCCTGGTTCTCTTTGGCACGCGGCCCGAAGCGATCAAGTTGGCGCCCGTGATCCATGCTCTTAGAGAACGCTCTTTTCAGACAGTCGTCGTCTCGTCGAGCCAGCACAAACAGCTTCTTATTCCGTTTTTGAAGGCACTCGATGTCGATGTCGATTTTGATCTTGGCGTGATGAAACGCAACCAATCGCCGAACGATGTATGTTCGCGCGTGATAGCAAAACTCGACAAGATACTTGACGCGGAACGGCCCGATCTCATTCTGGTACAAGGTGATACGACGACGACACTGGCCGGTGCACTCGCCGGATTTAATCGCCGTATTCCGGTCGGGCACGTCGAGGCCGGACTTCGGAGCGGCAATCTGATGAGTCCTTTCCCCGAGGAAATGAATCGCCGTCTCGTCTCGCAGATCGCGTCGTTTCATTTTGCCGCGACTGAAAAGAATCGCCGTAATCTTTTGGCCGAAGGTGTTCCTAGCGAAAAGATATTCGTCACGGGAAATCCAGTCGTGGATTCGCTCAAGTTCATGCTTAAGAACCTCGCTCCCTCGGACAACATCGCAGATCTCATCAAGAAGACCCAGGGAAAGAAACGAATTTTGCTCACTACCCATCGACGCGAGAGCTTTGGAACGGCAATGTCGGGCAATCTGAGTGTCCTCGCTGACTTCGTTGAGAAGCGTGAAGATGTGTGTCTTTTCTTCCCCGTACATCCAAATCCGAACGTAAAAGAGGTCGCCAAACAGTTTCTTGGAAATCGTGACCGGATACATCTTTTGGAGCCGCTCGACTATTCGGACTTTCTTGCAATCATGAAAGCCGCCTGGCTGATAGTTTCTGATTCAGGCGGAGTTCAAGAGGAAGCACCGAGCCTTGGCAAGCCATTGCTGGTGATCCGTGAAAATACAGAAAGGCCCGAAGCAATAAAAGCGGGCGTTTCAAAGCTGGTAGGCAACCGCCCCGGAGCCTTAAGGCTGCTACTTGAAAAGAATTACGCGGTCGAGACCTGGATAAAGTCGGTCAGGGAGGTTGCCAATCCTTTTGGTGACGGCAAGTCTGCATTGCGGATCGTCAAGATCATTGAGGAAAAACTATCCTCAAAAGCGATCAGCACCAGCATCGGCTAGGGAATACTTTTTTGGAAGGCCCCTAAATAATGAGTGCACAACCCGAAAATAAACGAAATCTTCTGACCATTCTCGTCGAGGACTATTTCCACGTCGGAGCTTTTGAAAATCTGATCCAACAGCGAAACTGGCAGAATTTTGAGCCGCGTTATGAGCAAAATACGCTCAAGACGCTCGATCTGCTCGACAGGTACGATACCAAAGCGACATTTTTTGTTCTCGGTTGGATCGCCGATCTCAATCCCGGCTTGATTCGCGAGATCGTTTCACGCGGCCACGAGGTCGGCAGCCGCGGATTTTATCACCGCAGCCCAAGATATTTGACGCCTGATGAATTCCGCGAAGACCTTCGCCGCTCAAACCGCGCGATAGAAGACGCCTCCGGGCAAAAGGTCGTCGGTTACCGAGCTGCTGAGAAGCTATCGTTTGACCAAAGCGAGTGGATACTCGAAACGCTCGCCGAAGAGGGATTTGCGTACGATGCGTCATTCTTGCCCACATCCAAAACAGATACGGAAAAACGTGTCGCTTACGAGGTAAATATCGACGGGCGATCGATCTGGGAATTTCCCTATACGACGACCGATCTTGGCCTAGGCCTGCTGCCGATATCGGGCGGCAATTATTATCGCCAGCTGCCGTACACGCTTATGCGTCGGGCTGTGAGGAATTGGCACGAGAAGAATTCGGACCCATTCGTATTCTATTTTCACGTCTGGGAACTCGACCCCGAACAGCCACGTATCTCTGCCGCGTCCAAAGTTAATCGCATCCGCCATTACCGAAAGCTCGACAAAATGGAATGGATCCTGCATGAGAATCTCGCGTTGTACAAATGTACGAGCGTCGCGGACCATCTCGGCCTAGAGCCTGAAATGCAGGCTTGTTCGGCGGAAAGCATTACGGCGGAAGCGGTCAAAGCGGTGACGCCAAAAACAGCCGATCTTACACCGGTTTCGATCGTCGTTCCATGCTATAACGAACAGGAATCACTGCCGTATCTGGCAAAAACGCTCAAATCCGTTGAGCAGAGATTTAACAAGATCGGATTTACTTCGCGGGTGATCTTTGTCGATGACGCCAGTCAGGACAAGACACTTGAGGTGCTGGATGAGCTTTTTGGTGGTCAGGGTCACGTCCGTATTGTTCGCCACGAGGTCAACAAAGGCGTCGCCGGCGGCATAATGACCGGAATTCGAGCGGCCGACACGGAACTGGTTTGCTCGATCGACTGCGATTGCACATTCGACCCGCACGAACTCGTGAAAATGCTTCCGATGATGACCGACGACGTCGATATGGTGACAGCATCGCCGTATCACAAGGACGGCGGCGTTCAGAACGTTCCCGGATGGCGTCTGATGCTCTCGAAAGGTGCGTCGGTGCTGTACAAGCTCGTTTTGAGGACAAAGATCGCGTCCTACACGAGCTGTTTCCGCGTATTCCGTCGAAAGGCGATGCTCGATATCAACCCGACCGCGCCCGGCTTTCACGGCGTACCCGAGATGCTCGGGCTGCTTGATCTTAACGGCGGCAAGATCGTCGAATTTCCTACGGTGCTTGCCGTTCGTCTATTTGGCGCGTCAAAAATGAACACCGCGAAAACGATAGTTGGCACGCTCAAGCTGATCTCGCGGCTCGCAATAATGCGTATGTTCGGGAAACCTGCAGCTATTGAAACTTCTTTACCTTCAAAGGGGCTGCAGCCAGCCTCAAAGAACTTACCGAGTTAACTGTTTGGCATGAGCGTTTGAAACGCCACGGTTTCGCGGAAAGCTAGACAGCTCAAAAGCGACGACCGCAAATTACCATTTTTCTCAGCCAGATTTTCCTATGAAACAGAATATCGCAATCGTCGGGTCAGGCTTTCTCGGGATGACGCTTGCCATGCGTTATGCCGACGCCGGACACAAGGTGACTTTGTTTGAATCCGCAAGCGAGATCGGCGGACTGGCGTCCGTTTGGGAGATCAACGACATCTTCTGGGATAAGCATTATCACGTCATTCTCGCGTCAGACCGCCATACGCGAAACCTGATCGAAGAGATCGGCCTCGACGACGATCTGCGTTGGGTCGAGACGAAAACCGGATTCTATACCGACGGGGAATTGCTCTCGATGTCGGATACCAAGGAGTTTCTCACCTTTCCCGCACTTGACTTGATCAGCAAGCTGAGGCTCGGTATGACCATCTTTTATGCTTCAAAGGTAAAAGACTGGCGGCGGCTCGAAAAGCTTTCGGTCGAGAAATGGCTTGTCCGTTGGTCAGGCCGCAAGACATTTGAAAAGATGTGGAAGCCTTTGCTAAAAGCAAAGCTCGGCGAGGCATACAAAGAGACTGCTGCGTCATTCATCTGGGCAAGCATTCAGCGAATGTACTCGGCCCGCCGGTCGGGAATGAAGAAAGAGATGTTCGGCTACGTTCGGGGCGGTTATGCCCGCGTGCTCGAACGTTTTGGCGAAGTTCTGGTAAAGAAAGGCGTCGAGATCAGGCTCAATTCTCCGGTTGCGTCAATCGAGCGGCTCGACAGCGGTAAGCTGTGTGTTGCTACCCCGTCAGCCCGACGGAACAAAGACCTAAAGCCGAGTGTCGTTAATCAGAGGACAAAGTACGGTGCATTTCAGGCGTCGGTCGCCGTCGCACCGGGATTCTCAGGAGCTTTCCTGTCAGAACCGCAGCCGACCAACGGAAAGATCATTGATTTTCCGGAAGAGCGAAAGCCATCATTTTTCGACAAAGTGATACTAACGTGCCCATCAAATATCGCCGCCAAGATACTGACGGATATTGATCCGGATGAGCGGGAGAAGCTGAACGACATCAAATATCAGGGCATCGTCTGTGCGTCGATGATGCTCAAGGCTTCGCTTTCGAGATACTACGTAACAAACATTACGGACGACACGCCATTTACTGGCATTATCGAGATGTCGGCGATCGTCGATAAGAAAGAATTCAACCGCAACGCGCTCGTATATCTGCCGCGTTACGTCGCTCCGAACGACGAGTTATTCGATAAAACGGACGCCGAGATACGAGAGTATTTCTTGAGCGGGCTGGAGAAGATGTATTCGCATTTCAAGCGGAAGGATGTGGTCGCGTTTCGGATATCGAAAGTGCGGCAGGTATTTCCGGTTCCCGTGCTGAATTATTCCCAAGGGTTGTCCGATATGAAGTCGTCGGTCGAAGGCGTCCATATCGTAAACTCGTCACACATCGTCAACGGCACGCTGAATATCAATGAGACGGTTCAGCTTGCTGAGCAGTTTTACAAGAGCGATTCCGCCGCCAAGTGATCTAATGAAACCGACAGCAAGCCTATCTCTGGATCTCGATAACCAGTGGTCGTACATGCGTTCGCATGGCGACGCCGGATGGGCGGAGCTGCCGAGCTATCTCGATGTCGCAGTGCCTCGGATATTGAAATTCCTCAAGGAACGCGATCTTACCATCACGTTCTTCATTGTTGGCCAGGACGCCGCACTCGAGAAGAATCGGGACGCGATCGCAGCCATCGCAGAGGCAGGACACGAGATCGCAAATCACAGTTTTAACCACGAACCGTGGCTGCATCTTTATTCGAAAGATGAGCTTGTTGCAGAATTTGAAAAGACGGAAACCGCCCTCGAAAACGTCACAGGCAAACGGCCCGTAGGTTTTCGCGGACCCGGATTTAGCCTTTCGCCGACGGTCATCGAGGTGCTGGGTGAACGCGGTTACGAATACGATTGCTCGACACTGCCGACCTATATTGCCCCGCTCGCACGAGCATATTTCTTTCTCAAATCACCGGATATTAGCGTCGAAGAGAAGGAAAAGATGAGGAAGCTATTTGGGAAGTTTTCCGACGGATTTCAGACGCTAAAACCACAATTTATTGAAACCAACGGGCGTTCGATGGTTGAGATCCCGGTAACGACGTTTCCACTTGTAAAGACACCTATACACGCCAGCTATCTGCTTTACCTGTCGAGCTTTTCGGGCGCCGCCGCGAGACTTTACTGGCGATCGGCCGTTGCGGCTTGCAGGCTCACGGGAACTGAGCCATCGTTCCTGCTTCATCCGCTCGATTTTCTGGGCGGCGAGGATGTCGATGCACTGAAGTTTTTTCCTGGCATGAACCTCTCCGCAGAGAAAAAGATCGTGTTTCTGGATTATGCGATTTCCGCGCTGACCAGACGGTTTGAGGTCGTTACTATGCGAGAACACGCCCATGCGTATAAGCAAAGATTTGGAGTCTCCGGATCGGAAGGAGTATTGGCCACTTAAGCACACTCCAATGCTTGTCACGACTACTACTGCAGCAAGATTAGGTTTTATTCAGTGGATAGTGTGAAGTTGTTAGTGACAAGTTTTCGGATCTATTCATCGAACAATGGCATTTCAGACGAACGGGATGGAAACGGCAGATGATAGGCCCCTGATTCGTTCGCGGGGTCTCTGGCTGTTGATGCTGGCGAGTCTCGCGATCTCGCTCCCGCTCGCTTATCTACTCAACATTCGCTTCGACGAGGCGTTCACACTTCAAACGACATCAAACGGCCCCGTCGATGCCTTTGCCCACGCGATCGGTTTTGGGCAGCAGGCACCGCTCTATTTCGTGCTCGTCGGTTTATGGCGCAGTATTGATCCTTCGATATTTTTTGCGCGGATATTCTCGGTGTTGTGGTTCCCGCTATTCGTCTGGGTCGCGGCCGAGGTGTCGAAACGATATCTGAAGGACGTGAATCCTTTGATCGTCGCAGCGATCATTCTTGTGCACCAACAGGTCGTCTGGAACGCCCTCGATATACGGTTGTATTCGATGATGACGCTGCTGGCGGGGCTTTTACTTCTGCTCTTTTACGACGGTTATTTATCCGAAAAGGCAAAAGCTCGTTCGCGCGTTCTTTTCACGATCGTGGCGGTTGTCTCGATCTACACGCAGTACTATCTCGGTTTTCAACTGGTCGGTGGAGCGGTGGCACTTTTAGTTTTGGGAAGATGGAAAACCCTCAGCAAATACGTGCTCGACATGGCGGTCGCGGGAATTTGCTTCATTCCGATGCTGGTCGTGCTGTTCGGAGGGCAGCTTTCGCATGTGACGGCGCAGTCCGATGTCCATCTGCCGATAACGGAACTAATAAAGCAGCTATACCAACCGGTGGTTTCACTGATGATGCCATTCGACCTCATTGGATCCGATGCAGTGAGGCCGTGGCTTGTTCGGATAGTTATCGGCGGAGTCGCGATATTGTTCGCTGCCAAGCTATTTCGTGAACGCAAGAGCGAGGACGCCGCCCTCGCCGCGGTAACGGCGGTCGTAGTAGCTTTCTCGCTCGCGGCCCTGTATTTCGTTGGCTTTACGCTGATGCAGCCTCGGCACCTTTCAGCGCTGATATTGCCTCTGACGATCATTCCCATCGCAGCGTTACGGGTATCTAACCGCAAACCGCTGATCTACGGATGGGTTGCATTGATCATCGCACTGAACGGCATTTTCCTTTTTGCACAATACAGACCACTTGCAAAACCCGGCGATTTCGAACGCGTGGCAAAGTATCTGATGGCAAATGAACAGGCCGGCGAACCTTTTTTGGTCTTTCATGCGGACGCTGTGCTGCCTCTTCGATATTACTATCAAGGCAAAAATGACCTACTCGCTCTCCCGCAAGAGAATGGCACCGACGCTTGGAACCCGCGTAACAATATCCTGAAGGACGAAGCCCAGATACTTACCGTGATCGGTGCCCATCCGAGCGCCTCTGGGCGGTTGTGGCTTGTACATGACGGATGGTGCGCTCATGGCTCAATAAAATTCAATTGCGGGACGCTTGAGAATGTGGTGGACAAGTATTTTGTGGTAGAAAGAACAGAGAAATTCTATGAGCCTGTTACCGTTCGACTGCTTCGCCGCAAGTGAGGTTGGCAATCTGTTCAAAGCGAACTAAACTATCGACAGCGATTGAATTCGCAAGCCAAAATGATCGAAACACTTGACCCGAAAGACCTTGATAAACCCGAAGAGCGATGCTCGCAGTGCGACCGTGTCGTCGAGCACTACAACACATTTCTGTCTCCCGTTAATCAGCCGCGTGTTGTCTGTTGGGAATGCCTCGCCCGCGATGAGAAAGGCTTTAACGCAAGGCGCGATTTTGCACGCAGTTCCCGCCGCGGCGTGATCCCCAGATAGCAGATGCCGTTGCGCAAGATCACAGAATATCCCGAGGCAGTCCTGGGCCAGGTGGGCAAACCCATCAGGAATTTTGACGCTGAACTTTCGGCTCTCTGTGCCGATATGTTTGAGACAATGTACGCGGCCGAGGGCGTGGGGTTGGCAGCGCCGCAGATCGGGTTGAATTTGCGGTTATTTGTGATGGACTGCGAAGGAGTCAAGTTGATCGCGGCCAACCCCGAGATAATTGCTGCTGAGGGCGAACAATCAGGCCAAGAGGGCTGTTTGTCCGTGGGAAAGGTCCCTGCGGTCGTCGTGCGGCCGCAGAAAGCACGTTTGAAGGCTCAGGACGACAAAGGTGAGTGGTTCGAACGCGAAGCCGAAGGGTACGCTGCAAGGGCCTTTGTGCACGAAACAGATCATTGCGACGGAAAGCTCTTTATCGATCATCTGCCAAAGCTGCGTCGCGAAATGGTTGTAAAAAGATTTAAGAAAGAAAAGAATTGGAAATAGCTATTAGCTAGAAGCCGGCTTGATCTTCTCAAATAAAGCCCTGTACACTGGCAAACTCTTGTCCTCGACCGCCTTTTCCCGCTCAGTTTTTACCGGAAATGGATTTTCCGTTACCTCGCGCTCTCTAAGACCATCATTTGCACGAAAGAGTGAAAACATCTCATCCGCCAGGGCTTCGATATCGGTCTGTACAAAGACGCGGCCCGTAGCAGCCAAATTTTTCACGACCGCATGGACCAACTCCGCATTTACCATCCGCCGTTTTGCGTGCCGCTTTTTGAACCAAGGGTCTGGAAACTGGATAGTCACAGTTTGCAGCGTGTCTGGCGGCACTCTCTCAAGAAGGCGGTCGATCCAAAGCATTGCATTGCAAAATTCGTAACGCAGGTTTTGAAGGCCTTGTTCGGCGGCGATCTCGTTCGCCTCGATCACGAGAGGTTCGCGGATCTCGACGCCGAGATAATTCCACGCCGGCTCGGCCTCGGCCATTCGCAGCAAAAACCGGCCGCGTGCACATCCTATATCGAGGTGCAGCGGCAATGCGGGCTCAGCGAAGACACGTTCGTAAGCCACAGGCTCCGGTTCCTGTTGGTAGTACGGCGACAGAGGGTTTACATGCTGATGAACGCGAACACGGCCCATAAGATCAAATAACGCGGAGAATCAGTAGGATGCTAAATCCACAGGCTGCGAGATATAGTCCGAGCGCCGAGAGTCCGGCGATCTCGACGGCTGGACTGGCAATACGCGGGTCGATGTATTCGTCAGCCGGTATCTGGATAAGCCCATAAATGGCTCCGGTGATCAAGCCGCCAATATGTCCAAAATTGTCGATGATCCGAAAAAGAACAAGCCCGAAAACCAGGATAAATCCGATATTGATCAGCAGGCTCTTTCGGAACTCGTACGAGATAAATCTCCTTCGACGAAACGCATAGACCGCGAGATAGCTGACCAGGCCGACAATACCGCCCGAAGCTCCGACGGATGATCCGTCAGGAACAAAGATCAGGCTGAGGACGCCGCCGCCGAGTGCGGATAAAAGGAAAACGATCGCCAAATGGGCCCTATTTGACAGCATTTCGAAGATGCAACCAAAGCTGTAAAAGGCATAGCTGTTCATCGCGACATGAGCCAGGCCGCCGTGAACTGTCGCACCGGTCAAGATCCTCCAATATTCGTGCTGAGCCAGAAAGACCGGCTTGTCAAAGGCGGTAACGTCAACCGAAGCCTCAAATCCAGTGCCGATCTGGGCCAAAAAGACGGCCACTATCGACGCGACAAGGGCGATCGTGTAGTAGGGAAGCGGCGGAGCGGCAGGTGCGTCCTTTATTTCTTCAAGGTTTTCGTTGGGCAGGTCGTCACCCTCGGTTTGGTATGAAAGCGACATTGGCTACATTGCTAGTCCGCCGTCAGGCTGGATGACCTGGCCGGTAATATAGGCTGCGGACGGTGAGAGAATAAAGCACGCTATTTCAGCTACTTCTGTGACGTTGCCGAGGCGGCCGAGCGGGATCTGGGCAAGTATTTTCTCGCGATAGTCGTTGTTCATTTCGGCCGCCATCTCGGTTTCGATGAGGCCGAGGGCGAGTGCGTTGACGGTGATCTTTCGGCTTGCAACCTCCTTGGCGAGCGATTTTGTTAGCCCGATCATTCCGGCCTTTGACGCGGAGTAGTTTGACTGTCCGAGCATTCCGACAACTCCTGAGATAGATGCGATGTTTAGGATCGAACCGCCATATTCGTTGCGCATCATTGGGCGAACGGCGGCTTTGCAGAAATTCCACGCGCCTTTGAGATTTGTGTCGATCACCGAGTCCCAGTCGTCCTCTTTCATCCGCAAGATCAATTGATCGCGGGTGATCCCGGCGTTGTTGACCAGGAGATCAACTGTGCCAAAAAGCTCTTTGACCTGGCCGACAAACTCCGCAGCCGCCTCAGTGCTTGCGACATTGCATTGGGCTGCAAACGCCTTTCCGCCTAACGCCTCGATCTCCGCTTTTAGTTTTTCAGCCTCGTCCGCGCTCTTGGAATAGTTAAAAGCGACGTTGGCCCCGCGTCGGGCGAGTTCCAAAACGATCGCTTTCCCGATGCCGCGCGTTCCCCCGGTGACGATAGCGGACTTTCCTTCAAATTCGTTTATGCTCAATGTTTAGTCCTCCTGATGTCTTTGATTCTAAGTTCGTACTCTGGTCACGTCAACGCGGCGGGGTTTGATGGGTGGACTCGGGGGCAGTAATTTCCTATCATCGCCAAATAATGAAGAATCAGATCATCGGTATGGCGCTTTCGCTCTTGCTTGGCATTTCAGCCGCCGCTCAAACAACCTCTATCGTCTTTCGAAACGCAACGATCATCGACGGCAGCGGGCGAAAGGCGTTCGTCGGCGACGTTCGTATTACTGGCGATATGATCGCTAATGTTGGCAAGATCAAGCCCATCAAGACCGATGATGTCGTCGATGCAAAAGGCCTGGTTCTCGCACCAGGATTTATCGATATCCATAATCACTCCGAGTCTGGCCTGTTGCGTGAGGGGACGGCGGTAAATCAGGTTTCGCAGGGGATCACGACCCTGATGGTCGGTCCGGACGGCGGAAGCCCGTGGCCGCTCGAGGACTATTTTGCAAAGCTTGACGGTAAGATCGCAGTGAATGTCGGAGCATTTATCGGGCACGGCACTGTTCGCGAACAGGTCCTGAAGGATGACTATAAACGTGCGGCCACCGTCGATGAGATCATTGCGATGGCGGAACTTGTTGATAAGGCGATGAACGAAGGTGCCTTTGGGCTGTCCTCGGGCCTCGAATACGATCTCGGCTTTATGGCGACCGCGGAAGAACTGATCGAGCTTTCAAAAGTGGCTGCCAAATATAAAGGTATTTACATGAGCCACATACGCGATGAAGAGGAAGGCTTCCGTCTCGCTATGGAAGAAGCGATCCGTATCGGCAAAGAGGGCGGATTACCCGTTCATATATCTCACATAAAAATGGGAAATCGAAACGTCTGGGGCAAATCTGCCGAGGCGATCGCTCTTATCGAGACGGCGCAGAAGGATGGCCAGGATGTTTTGGCAGATGCTTATCCGTATACGGCGTGGGCTTCGACGATCACGGTCCTCGTCCCGAGCCGCAAGCACGAAGACCGATCCGAGGTGGCAACCGGCCTGCTCAATGTCGGTGGCGCTGACAAAGTACTTGTCACCAGTTGTGCCGCACATCCCGATTACGAGGGGAAAACACTGGAACAGATCGCACTGATGAAATTCACGACACCGGTTGATGTCTATATTCAGATCGTCAAGGACGGCGGTGCAGGTGTGGTTTGCAATTCGATGCTTGAGGCTGACGTGAAAGCATTCTATACACGGCCGTGGGTCATGGTCTCAAGCGACGGCGGTATCGGCAGCAGGCATCCACGCGGGACGGGGACGTTCACACGTGTCTTGGGTAAATTTGTCAGGGAAAATAAGTGGCTCACTTTGGAATCGGCGGTCCACAAAATGACAGAGATGCCGGCCGCACGACTGAGACTCAAAGATCGCGGAGCGATAAAGAACGGAATGAAAGCTGACATCGTTTTGTTTGACCCCAAAACGGTGGCGGACCGAGCGACGTTCGCCGAGCCGCAGATTTTGTCCGCCGGTGTGAAGTCGGTGTATGTCAATGGCATTCTTGTATGGGATGGCGAAAAGACGACGGACGCAATGCCGGGAAC
>JBATDM010000088.1:0-38196 GCA_049663465.1 Pyrinomonadaceae bacterium | reverse complement strand
CATTTATTTATTGCGAATGAGAGGAGAATCTTAAACCGAGCGTCAACGCCTGATCGAAGGCGTCCTCGACTGATGAAGAGGCTATGGCGACTGGCTTTTCGTCCAAATTAATTCTATCTGTTGTTCCCGACGACTTCTCACCGAGTATCAGTGTGACGCCCACCGTGGTGCCATTGCGATAGTATTCGTGTCCGGGGAGATCTATTGATGCAGTCACTCGAATATCGGGCTGTAAGGATTCCCAAAACACCTTCCCTTGTGGGTTTTGGGGCGATCCGCTTCCGCCAAGAATGATCGCAAATCTTCCCCTACTGGCGAGACGCCTCAGGGCTGATTCGACATGGCGGAAGCCAAACTTCGATTGATTCCGGGTTGTTCTTCCGCCGCTTGATGAGAACGGAGGATTCGCTAAAACAACATTGGGGATAAAATTTTCGGACAGAAGATCATCAATAAACTCGGCGTTGTATCCGGTTGGGTTGAGACCGAGCAGCCCGGCAAGCTCCCTTCGTCTCGGATCGATCTCGTTTGTTATTACTTTCGCGCCTGACGCTATCGCCCATACCGCAAGGCTACCGGTTCCACATGAAGGTTCGAGAACAGTATCATTGCTATCTAAATTCAACAGGTAAGCAGCGAGATACGCGATCGTAACCGGAGTCGAGAACTGTTGATATGTGATCTGCGCCGCGCTTCGCCACGTCTGTGTTGGCAATCGTTTCTGTAGCGGTCGGAGAATTTCAGCGCATGCAGCAGCCGGTTTATTCGACGCAAGCAAGTCTTTCGCATACTTCGTCGCAACCAGAAAGTTAAGTGCGGCCTCGGCGATCTCGTGACAAAAATGAGGATCGGACAAATAGGATTCATCATGTTCAGCGCATACGGCAAGCAGTTCACGATTCGTGATCGCTCTCTTCTCCGCATCTATGATTTCAACAATCCTATTGATCGTGGCTAAGGCGCTAGGCTGCATATCAAAACGGCTTCGTTCTTCAAATTACCGTTCTGCCTGCCGCTCCTTTGTTTTTGCTATACAACCGACAATTGCTGCTTCGCCTCTTCGAGACACGCAGCACTTAGACACTCGAGCCACTGATCAATAGTCAGGTATTTCAAACGATGGCCGGCTAGCAGGGCCTCGTCAATGCCTTTGCAACTGCGGTCCCACGTTAGAATTCTGATGTCGTCGTCATAACAAAATGATCTTTGATCGGCATAACGCAGCCGAACAAGTCCTGCAAGCGCCCGGGCAACATGTGGATTGGTGAAACTGTCATTGTCGAATGCGATCTCTAATACCTTGTTTCGTGCGGTCTCAACGATCTCCCGATGTGAGCTAGCTACACCACTGTTGCCAACCACATATCTGTCATCGAGAAAATGCTGAGCAGTTGCGGCTTTCAGGGCGCCTTCTGTAACGAGAACCGACCTATCCAAACGAGAACCGGGATCAGCATGATGAAGCGGCGCTCCCGGGCCGCAGCCTTGCGGCTTCCCGCTCGATGAAAGCCAAAGATATCGCCCGGATTTATTTGGGATAGGCCTCATGAATCGGATCTGACACGCCTGAATCTTTCCATCTTTTCCGGTAAATGGGATTAACAACAGGTCATCGCTAATGTCATGTTCACTCCAAAGGCGAATCCTACCTTTTCGATCTATCCAGAACCCCGGTATGCCCTTGAAGTAGCTCGAAGGGCTTCCAGATCTAGAAACAAGTTCTTTTTCTATGCGCTCCACCAAAAGGTCTCGACCGGAAACTTTTCTTGGCAGGCTCCCGTGACCCGAAATGTTAAGTATTCCTCGCTCGGATAACCCTCCTTTTCCGCTCACGATCCTGATGTTCGATTCAGCCGGTGACAGTTCGATCAATTTTCGATAAACAATGTCCCTAATTTCCTCGTTCTCAACCCGACCTCTGGCAATGCTCTTGACTCTTGGCCTTTGCTCTTTTTGAGTTGGCTTGCTGAAGTCGAAATCAAAGTGGTAATAGACTCCCCATCCTTGCGGACTGATTCTATTGGCTAGAAAAGTTGAACGGGCACAAAATGAGATGGATTGGGTTTTTGTAAAACTACACCAGTCAGGCTTTCCGCAGACGTTACAAGGGCGCTTTTTTGATACGCGTCGATATTCTGAAATAGCCATCCTACTAATTTGTCCTCCGCTTCTTTCCAAACGATATCGAAAAAACCATTTCAGATTAGCCCCGGTTTTCAAATAAGTAAGAGTTAACCCGCCGCGTGTCAGACCGACAAAGCGACCCGAATCGACAGGAAAGCGTGCACCAAATTGAATTCCGAATTCACATAAATTGACTATTATCTGCACATCTGTTCATATATGCATATATTATGAAAATAGCTCGTGATAATTCTTCAGTTGAAGTAGACCCAAATGTTTGCGAAGTAGAATTTGTAAACGCGGCCAGCGTTGCAAAAGTTGCCAGTGAGATGAAATCCGCTCCGATGGTTGGACTCCTTGCTGAAACATTTAAAGCTCTGGGTGATCCAACCAGGATACGTATTGCTTTTGCACTGTCTCGTGAAGAACTTTGCGTTTGCGACCTCGCCAATTTACTGGGCGTTTCGCAATCGGCAATATCACACAGCTTGCGGGTATTGCGCCAACTAAACCTTGTTAAGTTTCGCAAGGAAGGGAAGATCGCATATTACACGCTCGATGACGACCACATCAAACATTTGCTCGATGAAGGCTTTCGTCATGTCGAAGAAATACTAGATTAGAAAATGTTCAAAACAATTTTAGGGGTGTAGATTAAATGATTTCAAGCAACGTATTACTCGGCGCGATTGCCGGAATAACGATCTTTCTTGGCTTGCCGATTGCTCGTTGGCGCGGAGCATCAGAACGGCTTCGCGGTGTTCTGACGCTTGCTTCCGCCGGAGTCCTTCTGTTTCTTGTCGTCGAGGTCGGCTATCACGCAATGGAAGCGGTGGAAACGTCGGCGAAAGCAGGCGCAGTTAATTCGGCAATTCTGCAAGGATTCATTCTCGTAGCCGGATTTGCCGTAGGACTTATCGGCCTTGCATGGATCGAAGAAAGACGTAAGAAACGAGTGGAAACTGTCGGTGTTGATGCTCTTGAAGTCGCTACCATGATTGCTATCGGCATCGGACTCCACAACTTTGCGGAAGGTCTGGCAATCGGGCAATCGTTTTCGGCTGGAAATGCGGCTTTGGGAACTTTGCTTGTCGTCGGCTTCGCTTTACATAACGCCACCGAAGGCTTTGGCATCGCGGGTCCGCTTGTTGGACGTGACATTTCCTGGACGCGCTTGCTCGTACTCGGTTTGATCGGCGGCGGTCCGACGGTGATTGGTTCGTTTGTCGGCGGCATTTGGGTGAATCCTTTGCTGGAACTCTTATTTCTTTCCGTTGCGGTCGGCTCACTTGTATATGTTACGCGTGAATTGTTCCGTCTTCGGTTTTCAGAACTCGGCGCCGTGGGTGCTACTGCGGCATTAGCCTTTGGACTGTTTCTCGGATTTGGAACGGAGCTTGTTGTCGGTGTTGCACAGTCCAGAGCGACCGCAAATACTTCTAGTGCAAAATCGACAGGAACATTTCGATTTGCCAATAAACAAGTCGAACCGTCTTCGATCACACTTGAGCGCGGCCAATCCTTCACGATCCAGAACGATGGCAACATTCCATTGGTTTTCGAGGGCAACGGACTGTTTGTCGGTGAGGTTGTTGCTCCCGCTTCCGGCAGCATTACCGTCACTGCAACCGGTGGCGAAGGCACATACGCACTAGTCGATGAACGAGGGCAGAGCGCGACGGGAACAATTGTTGTTCAACCCGGAGGTGCTGTCGAGCCGCTAACAGACGAGGTTAATGCGGTCGGCGCTCTCATGATCTTGGAGGGTCACGTTCGAACCTCTAAAGCTCTCCACGACCGAGCTATGAAATCGGAAGGTCCCGATCCTGTACTCGATCTAAAGTGTGCTGGAAAACACGCGGGGCATCCTCAACATGAATTGCTCATGGGTATCGAACCCGACGCCGTTTCCCTCCAAAAGCTGTTGCGTGACCACAATGTTTTCGATTCGCTAAATAATTCCTTGACCGAATACGTTGCCGTTTCGGGCAATAATGCTATTCCACAAGACGAGATCGACCGGAAGTATCAGGCCGTCATCACAAATACCGAACAAGCTTGCCGTGCGATCGCGGGAGAGGCTTTCACGAAACCTGATTTCCGAATCCGTGCCGCACGTTTTGTGTTGGAAACGGCTGACGGTGAATATACCACCGCCACACAGGGCAACAAGATAGAAATTGTCGAGGCGGGAACACCGGGCAAGGACAACCTCATCGAATTTCAGGACGCACGAGGCTTTCTACAGGCGATGCGAGAAACATTCCTGACCGGAAATGCGGCGATTCATCTTAACGCTGACGGACAAGCCGCTTTGGACAAGCTTCTCGGCGACATATTGAAATCGCTCGAACCGCCCGACATGAATCATCCTGTTACTGCCGCTGAGTTCAAGGCTTTGACGGAACGCGTGAGCAAAGGGCTGATTCCGTAGCTCAACTAATGAAACCGATAAATAAATTTAAGCGGCATGATCGGGTGCGCCTCATTTTAATATTCCTTGTCCTATTATTAGTGGCCTGCCAGAAGGACTTCGAACCGTTTTAAATCGGACATGATGAAAACCACCTTTACGATCGCCAAAATGGACTGTCCCGCCGAGGAACAGTTAGTGAGAATATCCCTCGATGGTATTCCGAGTATCAGCGTACTAAACTTCGATTTGTCTGCGCGGAAGCTGGAGGTTTTCCACACCGGTGATTCTGCCCCGATAGTCCAAGCATTGGATTCCCTACGACTGGATACGACAACGAGCAGCTCTGCCGAAACTGATGAGATCGTTGCTGCGAACCATGGCGCCGAACGTAAGGCCTTGCTGACGGTGTTGGTCATCAACTTATCCTTCTTTGTCACAAATCTAATCACGGGGTTTATTGCCGGTTCGATGGGCCTTATTGCCGACAGTCTCGATATGTTAGCCGATTCTTTTGTGTTCGCACTTTCCCTTTTCGCTGTCGGAGGCACGATAATGAGAAAAAAGAAGGTTGCAAGGGTAAGTGGATACTTGCAGCTCGCTCTCGCGCTGTTCGGCCTTGTTGAAGTCACTCGTCGTTTTCTCGGCCTCGAAGAGGTTCCACAGTACCAGTTGATGATAATAGTTTCCGGGCTTGCCTTGATCGGCAACGCAGCTTCAATATACATCCTACAAAAAGCGCGGAGCAAAGAGGCTCACATGCAAGCGAGCTACATCTTTCTATCGAATGATGTGGCCATCAACTTCGGCGTCATTCTTGCGGGCGTATTCGTCTATTTCACCGCGTCAAAGTTTCCCGACTTGATAATCGGTTCGCTGATTTTTTTGATCGTCGCCCGAGGAGCATTCAGGATACTTCAGGTAGCGAAGTAACCCGTGCATGCGCTAGAAAACAATCAATCGCACCACTCGAAGTCGACAAGGCTCGGACGATTTTAATCCAAGCTGACTTCGCGTGTATAATGTTCAGCCCAGAGACGAACCCTGCCTCTGCCATCTCTCCAGAAACCGGGACATTTCCTCGTTCTCAACCCGACCTCGGGCCATGTTCGTGACTCTTGGCCCTTGCTTTTGTTGAATGGATTGCCGAAGTCGGGGCCGAGAGGGCAAATTGGGGGGTGTTCCATCGCACCCAAGGTAATGCGTTACAAGTTCGCTAAAGATGGACAAACAACTTATGTTAATTCTTCTCAATTTCACCCAATACGATGATCACTTGATGCGTTTGTTCATCATCGGTCAGCGGAATTTCTTTTGTTGATGATATTTTGCCGTCAAGGAAGATCTCAACAACCCCGCGACAAACACCTGACGGGTTTTCGACTCTGATCTGATACAACGACTTTCCACGTCTGTAATTAATTTCAAATTCTTGCCAACTACGGGGAATGCAAGGGTCAATCTTTAGAGTATCTCCTTTCAGATGAAAACCGAGCACGGATTCAAGAGCGGCACGATACATCCAACTTGCCGAGCCGGTGTACCATGTCCAACCGCCGCGTCCGATGTGTTGAGGGTGTGAATATATGTCGGCGGCAACGACATAAGGCTCGGCCTTGTACCGGTCGATTGCCTCGCCAGTGAGCGTGTGGTTTATCGGATTCAGCATTGAAAGAAGTTCAAATGCTTTTTCGCCTTCTCCCAATTGGGCGTATGCGATGATCATCCAACACGCCGCGTGTGTATATTGTCCGCCATTTTCACGAATTCCAGGTGGATAGCCTTTGATATAACCTGGCTCAAGCTCGCCTGCGTCGAATGGCGGAGTGAGCAAAAGAGCAAGGCGTTCATCCTTTCTAATCAGATGTTCTTCCACCGCTTCGACTGCTTGTTTTTGGCGTTTCGGAACTCCTAAACCGGAAATCAAGCTCCAACTTTGAGCGATTGAATCGATCTTACACTCGTCATTCTCATGTGATCCAAGCGGTGTTCCGTCATCAAAAAAGGCCCGCAAATACCAGTCACCGTCCCAGGCATTGGCTTCGAGATTCTTCGTCAGAAGTTTGGCGTGAGCGCGATATCTTTTCGCTTTTTGACCTTCCCCGCGCCGCTCGCAAACGGGGGCAAAATCATTCAAGATTTTAGCCAGAAACCACCCCATCCAAACGCTTTCACCTTTGCCTTTGGTTCCGACGCGGTTGAGACCGTCGCTCCAGTCGCCCGCTCCGATCAGCGGCAAACCATGTTCTCCGATAGTTAGGCTCCTTTCAACGGCCCGGACGCAGTGTTCAAATAAGATAGCAGTTTCATCGGAAACGACGGGGCGCATATAAACTTCCATTTCTCCTTCCGGTAAGACCGGCGCATCCAGAAACGGAATGTTTTCATCGAGGACACCGGCGTCGCCCGTTTTGTCCACATAAAAATTGGTAACCAAAACGAGCCATAAAAGATTGTCGGAAATCCTTGTTCGGGTTCCGGCACCAGAAGGCTCGTGCCACCAATGTTGAACGTCACCTTCCTTAAATTGGCGCGAGGCGGCACGGAGAAGGTGATGTCGTGCTAGATCCGGTCTTGAGTAAACGAGGGTCATCGCGTCCTGCAATTGATCGCGAAAACCGTAGGCTCCGCTTGACTGATAGACGGATGTTCGCGCCCAAAACCGGCATGACAAGGTTTGATAAACAAGCCAGTGATTGAGCAGAAGGTCGAGCTTCTTATCGGGGGTTTTAACTTTGATGACATCCAGCGTCTTGTTCCAGCTTTCAACAATCTTGCCGTATTCCGTCGCAACCGATGAATGTTGACGAAAATGCAAAATGCTTTCGCGCGCCGCTGCCTTTTTGTCCTCTTCGCCCAAAAGAAAAATTATTTCGCGCGTTTCGTTTGGTTCTAATTCAAACTTGGATTGGACTGCGGCACAGGGATTGAGCCCGGCACCGCTTGTCCCGGACAGATTTTCGCGGAACATCGCGGCCGGTCGAGCCAGATTGCCGTTACGGCCTAAAAATTCGCGCCGATCGCACGTCCATGTCCGACTCAACGAATCGGTGGCGATGAATGCAACTCGGTCTGAAAACTCGGTATTGTTCGGGTTGCGGGCAAAAATTGCGCCCGTTACCGAATCTATTTCCGTGATTATGAATGGTGCTGATTTTGCTCGTTCGACGCCGAGAACCAAATCGCAGTAAAACGTAGCGGATAGTTCACGGTGCCTATTCGTGAGGTTTTGCACTCGCAGACGCGAGATCTTTATGCTCGAATCTACGGCCGCAAATACCAGCAGTTCCTGCTTGATACCGTGACTGGTGTTTTCGTAAATTGTGTAACCGCTGCCGTGCCGGATCTTATATTCCGAATTTTCGCGTACAGGCAGTGCCGTGGGCGTCCAGAAGCTTCCCGTCGCCTCATCTCTCAAATAAATGCACTCGGAGGGCTGATTGACCACGGCGTCGTTTGTCCACGGAGTCAGGCGATTTTCGTGGCTGTTGTTTGACCATACTATTCCGATTCCCGATTCGGCAGCGATAAATCCAAAACCTTTTTCGTTGGCGACGACATTCGTCCAAGGAACGGGGGTGTTGGGGTTTTTGTCGTTCAGGCAGATCGTGTACTCTTTGCCGCCTTCGGAAAATCCACCTAAATCATTTGGAAATATGAGCTCAGGCCCGTCCTGAGAACGCTGTTCATAAGAACGCGATGCCTCACGCGGAACCAAATTGGAAGGAAGCTTCGTTTGTTCCACGCGTCGCCCCAGTTGTTCTTCGAGCGACCCGCGCTCGACGACAAAACAGATTTGTGCGGCCGCGTGAAGTGTAATTCGATCTTCTTCCGGCATCTCCTCCGAACGGCGTATGAATACTCCGCCCCGAGCGTCAATCAGCGAATGCGCCGCACTTCGGCGTATTAGATTCAATAGATCCTCTTTGATTCCCTGCGCGTAACTCGTCGGCTGATCGTTAAAGATCACCAGATCGAATATCATTCCCTTACTACGCAAGTACTCGTGGGCACGTAAGATCTGGCTAACACTATTCTCCCAACCATTACATAAATCGACTCGCACGATCATGATCGGCAAGTCGCCACTGATACCGTATTTCCAAAGAGTTTGCGGTGTCCCGCGATTGAGTCGCAAGACACTTTCGAGCGGACGCATGCGAGGATTCGTATAAATTAAGTGTCCCGCTAGACGCTGAAAAAGATTTGCTTCATTTCTTGAAATCCCGAGATGCTGTAATTCGACCTGAGAACGCGTCCAGGCAAGTTTTTCTGCACGTTCAAAGCATTCCAAATGACAGTATTTATCAACACTGGCCACGACCTGCTCACGCGACTCAGCGGCACTTGTCGAAAAGATCAAACTAACCGACTTATTCGGCGAAATGGAAACGTGGGCCCGCAACGCGAAGATCGGATCAAGTGTGGCCCCGACGGTTCCGGAAAGATTCTCTTCGGAATTCGCAGCAACCGGATCATTTGTGGTTCTTCCGCGGCCTATAAATCGCAAGCGATCAGTTTCAAAACTGATCCCGCCGGCTATATCGCCCTCGACGGCAACAGTATGAGCTAACCAAAATGCCTTATCTTCAGTAGAGCGTGGGCGACGACGGGCGAAAATTGTTCGGCGTTCAGCATCGTATTCGGTCTCGACAAAGAGATTAGTGAATGCCGGGTGGGCCTCGTCGGCAGCTTGTTCGTTTAAAACGATTTCACCGTAACTAGTCACTTCGATATGGCGGATTCTTGTTGATTCATTGGTAAGCGTAATGCGACGAAGTTCAGCATCGTCTTCGGTCGCTACGATAATTTCTATGTGAGTTAGGATACCCGCATCACGTCGCCGAAATTCAGCCTTACTTTCGGTAAAAATAGCTTCATATTCATGCGGTTGGCGCAAAACCGGCTGAAAACCGCCGGACCAAACGGCACCGCTTCTCAGATCTCGCAGATAAAAAAATTGCCCCCAGTCGTCACGTATCGTATCTTCGCGCCAGCGAGTTACGGAATGGGTTCCGACCCTTGAATAACCACTTCCGGCCGTTGTTAGCATTGCCGTGTAGTTACCGTTCGAAAGCAGGCAAACCGGCGGAGCAAATTGTTCGGCTGATGTATAGCGCCGCGGCTCTGGAGCAACCGATGCAGGTGAGCGACGACCGGAAGAAACGGCCGCGGCTCGTGGCTTTTTGGCTTCCGCCTGAAGACGAGGAATACGTTCTTGAAGGAGAAGTTCCGCCGATTCAACCACTGGTGCGTGATGAAAGCGATTGACCATCACCTCATTATTCAAAAGATTATCAAGTGCGACCAGGGTCATTCCCTGATGATGCGCCATATACGATTCGATCAGAGCATATTTTTGATTTGGAGGCAGACGTTCCTTTGTGTAGTCAACAGCTTCATAAAATCCAAACCGACCGAACATTCCTTCGTTTTGGAGGCGGCGTAGATTTGTTGTAGCCGCCGATGGTACAAGCGTTAATGCAAGAGCAGTCGCATAGGGCGAAACTACAAGATCTTCGGCCAAACCACGTTTGAGACCCAAACCGGGAACTCCGAATGGGCCGTATTGATAATTTAACTGCAGATCGCGAACATTGTAAGCGGATTCCGATACGCCCCACGGAAGTTTATTTTCTTCGCCATATTGAATCTGACGTGCCACAATTGTCCGATAAGTTTCGGACAAAAGCGTGTTTTTATAATCGCGCATCAAAAGTAACGGCATCAGATATTCGAACATTGTTCCCGACCATGAAACGAGTGCTCGGCTCCCGTTTGTCCTTACAAGCCCTCGCCCAAGTCGAAACCAATGTTCCCGCTCTACTTCGCCCGAAGCAATTGCAATAAAACTCGCCAACCGAGCTTCCGAAGCGAGCAAGTCATAAAACGAATTGTCGCGGACCCCTTCGTCAGGGCGATATCCGATCGTTAATACTTTTCGTTCCTCATCATAGAGAAATCCAAATTCCGTTTCATTAGCCAACCCTCGGCAAAGCCCTGCGATGCTTTCGATTCGCACCCGGAAATTTCTCTGTATTTCTTTTGTTTGAGCGATCGTTTCGGGACCATCATCCACCGGCGTCAGCATATTCAAGTCCCGGCGGTAATTGCTTGTAAGACGAAGAAAAGACGTTGTCCAAAATTCTAACTCCGATAGGCGTTCTTCGCCGTCTGCTGATTGCTCGATGATCTTGCGGAAACTTTTTCCGCTATTCTCCAGAGCGTTAAACAGGGATCTCCATTCACTAGCCGTTTTTGGTTCAGGATTTCTCAAAACCCGTTCGGCAGTTTCGATCTCTTTGACCAATTGCGGAAAGAGCGGAAATATTCCCGTCAAAGATTCACCTTCTGTTTTCAAAAATGCGAGCGTGTCCAGAAGTCCATTCCGGGTCCGTTGGTCAAACAAAGGAAAATTGGCAAATTCTTCACAGCCCTCAGCAACCGCAATCAGGCTTCCCACCAGATTGCCACTGTCAACGGTGGAAATATATTGCGGCTTTAGCGGTTCGAGGGTCTGGGTGTCATACCAGTTATAGAAATGACCGCGAAAGCGAGGTAATCGCTCTAGGGTCGTACAGGTTAATTCAATACGTTCGATGGTTTCCAGCGTTCCCAAATAGCCGAAGTCCCTCGCGGCAATCGTCGAAAGGAGGAGAAGGCCAATATTCGTAGGTGACGTACGGTGTGCCGTTACGGGAGCCGGTTCCTGTTGAAAATTGTCAGGTGGCAGCCAGTGATCGCTTTCGCCGACAAAGGTTTCAAAGAACCGCCATGTTCGCCGCGCGACAAGCCGAAGCCAATCGATGTCCTTTTGGTCAAGTTCGCTTGCCGGTTCCCTTTCGACGGCCATCCGGCTTAACCAAAATGCGATGAGCGGCGAGAAGAACCAAAGAATCAAAAATGGGGAAGCAAAAACCAAGTGATGAGCATAACGATAAGTCACCACACCGAAAATAAGGGCCGCCGAGACCGGCGCGAAAAGCATTAAGCGATAGTAGCCATAGAGATCCTTTCGATCTGCTTCGTCGCTTTGGGCTGCCGTTACCCATTCGAGGAGATTTTTTCCCGAAATGAATTTTCGATAAAAGACACGTACGATCGCATCTGTCATCGTATAGGCTTCATGGGCAAGAAAGGTTACCCGAAGCAAAAGCTGAATCGCACTCAATTTAATGTCATTTAAGAGATTAATGAATTGCAGTTTTACACTCTGCCGAAGGCCGACCGTCGTTTCTACTACAGGCGCAGAGGCAATCTGCAGGTAAAGCGGGGCGGTTAATACTATAAAAGCAAAAAGCGTTGAAATCAACGGAGAAAGAGGCAGAATGGTCCACGCAAAAACGAGCCATAACAGGATCGAAACGGCAACCAGGCTTCGGCGCAGATTTTCACGAATTTTCCAACGTGCCAAGATTGGAAGACGGTTTCTCACCCTTCGGCCTTCGGCGTCCTGAACAAAAGGGAAAAGCCAACGCATTATCTGCCAATCGCCACGAGTCCAGCGGTGCACTCTTTGCGAAAAAGAATTATATCCTGACGGATAATCGTCATAAAAGACAATGTCGGAAACGAGTGCGACACGGGCGCATAGTCCTTCAAAAAGGTCATGGCTCAAGAGTTTGTTTTCGGGGATCCGATGGTCCAGGGCGGCTTCGAAAGCGTCAACATCGTACAGACCTTTGCCGACGTAATTGCCCTCACCAAACAGATCCTGATAAACGTCCGAAACGGCGGTTGTGTAAGGATCGAAACCTTTTCCGGCAGAGAATATCCGCGCAAACGACGAACGAGCCGCGCTCGTCAAACTGATTTCTATGCGCGGCTGCAAAATTCCATAGCCTGCCGTTACGCAACCTGCTTTTTCATCGAAAATCGGCCGGTTCAAAGGATGCTCGATTGTTCCGATGAGTTTATGTGCCGCATCTCTTGGCAATTGCGTATCGGCATCGAGCGTTATTACATAGCGGATGCTTTTCAAGAAATTAAAGTCGGGGCTATCGGTCAAATCAAAGCTCGTTTCGGTCGCACCGCGAAGAAGTTGATTAAATTCATGCAAATTACCACGCTTGCGTTCGTGGCAGATCCAGGCATTTTCGCCAGCATTCCATTGACGATGGCGTGAGAAAAACAAAAATCGCGGTTTCTCTTTCGTTTCGTATTTCTTATTCAATTCCGCACAAAACTCCCTAGCTGTGTGTCGTAGTACTTCATCTTCAGGGTTTATCTCGCTTTTCGCGTCGGTCAGATCTCCCAGCATCGCAAAATAGATCTGTTTGTCTCGGTTAGCCAGATGATAGATTTCGAGATGTTCAAAAAGCTCCTCTATAGTTTTCCTATTGGTCAATAAGGTAGGAATGACGACGATCGTTCTTGCGTTTTCCGGTATTCCTTTTTTGAAATCCATTTTTGGAAGCAGACGCGGCTTGAGTAGAACTGTTATGGTCCAGTTGACGATCGTTATGGCTAGTTCGCCTGCGGGCGTAATTGAAAGCAGTAAAACCAGTATGAAAACTAATACGGTATAGCTGGTTGAGTAGAGAGCTGTATAAGTGGCGCCTGCGGCGAACATGCCGGATAGCACCCCGACTGCCGTTAGATAAACTGCGGTTGGATACAAACGGACTATCCTTCCGGCGTATTCGCTGAAACCCAACCTATACGAAAAAGATTTTTCCAGGGCTGACAATCCTACATCCGTATGCAGAAAGTACCCGACGTGCCGTAGCCGCAAGTTTTCACTTTCGGCTTTCCCATTGTCCGTCATCGCTCGTCCGGCAATCTCGACAGCGCGGTGAGCAACGTCGATCTCTCCGGCGCGAGTTTTCTTTGCGATCCGCTCTATCTGATGGCGATATTGATCGCGCGTTGCAAAATCCATTAGCGCATAAACCCCGGCCGGGTCATTTTGGAGAATTCGGTCAACAAAACTGGTCTTTTCGAAAAACTCTTGCCAATCAAGCGTCGACAGAAGCCGCATACTCGTGATTATATTGGCGACGGAAATCTGCGCGGCGGCTTGTCGGTTATGTTCTAGGTGTGCGAGATGCTCAATCGTCTCCCCCCTACGGCGCAGGACGGTTTCTATCCTGTCCAAGGCGAACGTCATCAGACGATTGCCTTCGCGGAGACGGGCGGTGAGCTGTGCAATGAACGTTGCGGACGTTTCTTCTTCGATGTTTCGATTATCAAAAGTAGTTGAGATCAACTGTAAGGACTCGACCGAAAGATCTTCGGAGGTGTCCTCCGCCAGGCGGTCGGCAAATTTATCCGCTGTTGCTCGGTCGGAGCGGGCCTTTACGATTTTGTCGGCATAGCGGCGCAAGTTTTCAATCAGACCGAGCCGTAACGTAATCGGAAAGGCCCACAATTCACCCATATTCAAGGGCGAAATGCGTTGATAGGACTCAATGAAGGCGTGAAGGCTTCGAGACTCGAAATTATTGTCAGTGTGGGCGATTATCTCGATCGCCAGTTGAAAAATTCGCGGGTAATTCTTAAATTCGCCGGTTTCGAGTTTTGGGAGTTCACGGTAAAAGCTGCTGGGTAAATCCTGACGCACCTCGCGCAGTTGCTCTTCAACAATGTGAAAATTATCGACGAACCATTCGGCGGCCGGTGTAACCGAGTCGCCTTTTTCCGCTGCTTCGGTCAGAACTTTGTAGTCCGCGACGAGTTGCGTTTGGTTTTCGCCGAGCCGGGCGAGCATATTTCGGCCTGGCCGGATCATTTTCGAAACTTCGTGTGATACAGCAATATCCTCAGCCAGTTTTTCGAGCTGTTCGATACTTAATAATTCCCCGCCAATCGGCAGTTCATCGGCAAGTTTCGAAATTAGCGGCACACGACCGTTTGTATTTGACCTCAGAGAATCAAGCATTACCTAAGCGACTAATTTTGATGTCGAACAATCTCGACGGTGCAGTGGGCTCGGGCAACGATCGCCGTAGCGACGCTGCCAAGCAGAAGATCTTCACCGGAACTACCTGTATCGTTTGAGCCGATAAAAATACAATCTGCTCCCCATTCTTCGGCCGCCCGGCAGATAAGTTGTTTTGGATCGCCTTGCTCGACGATTTGACTAACATTGAGATCGGATTGTTTCAAAAGTTCCTTAGCCTCCTCAATAAACGCGTTTATCCAGGCATCGATCTTGTCCGATTCGTCGCTTGCTTTCCGCTTATCATGGGATGGGTCTTTAGCCGTCACTAGCCTCACTTCGCTGCCCATCAGCCACATTCTCCGTCCAATTTCTTCGATGGCGGATTGAGCGGCTCGTGTTCCATCCAACCCGACTAAAATTCTCGTCGGCGCTCCTTTCTTCCAGGAATTACCCCGCACGACGCGCACCGAACATCGTGCTTCATTAGCAATTTTTTGCGAAACCGAACCAAGTGAAAATAGTTTGGTGCCGGCATTTCCCTGCGAACCGACAACGATAAGATTTGCTTTCCACTCGTTGGCCTTCCGCATAATTTGGAATGAAGGCGAGCCTTGTAAAGAAAGCGTGTCTATCTTCCAATCCGGGAAATATGATGCGAGTCGTTTACGCGCTTTGTCTGGCAGAGCTGATTCGGCTTGGATTAATTGAATCTCGGGTTCTTTCTTGGTCCGCGCGGGTTTTGCCGCACTTGGCTCAGATGAACCAAACACTTCTTCGACCATATCATAGCTCGAAGGCGGCGGTAGCCATCGTTCATGGACATTGACAATCAAAGCTTTCGCGTTACGCGAAAATCCGGCTCTCGGCAGATCGTTAAGGGCGGCTTCCGCAGCGTCTGAACCGTCGTAGGCTATCAAGATTCTTGCTTTTTCACTCATTGTAGACTCCTTGGAAATAGGTACTGTTGCATTGAAAGCCAACAAAAACCGAAGGTAAGGCTCCTAATGATTAAATTAAATGCAATTGCTATTCCGCGCGCCAGACGTGAACAAAGTCCCATCAAAGTGTCTATTCAGGCTGATTTATGAATCAACGCAGGCTTAAGAAGCCAGCAGAATGGGTGGTTTTGCCTACTAGAGTGCGGAAAAGCACTCAATACCTTGTTTCATCAGACCCTCATTTAATCGTTTTCCGTGTTGCAAAACCAGCAAGTGAATAGGCCGGAGTGAACGCTTGTACTGTATGCCATTGGGTTTTACCGTTCCGTTTGCGGCCAGATTTCCCGATTGCGGTAATTGTCCTGTGAGAACGCTGTGTTGCCGTCTTCGTAATCTAAATATTGGCCTGACGGAAATTGTGGTTGCGGTATGAGGATTGCATCTGAAGGTCGGGGCATCATCGTCGTGAGCACCGATTTTTTTCATGCTTTTGGTGAGATAGGAGATGATCCTATATAGGTAAACAATGATAGATGTTGAAACGAACTCTTTCCATGCAGTCGTATTTGATGAACGAAAGGACGAAGTTGATCTAACCCGGCGTGCGATTCTTATGGGAGGTGCAGGCCTTCTGGTAGGTGGACTACTCGGTTGCGGCGCCGTCACCCGCAGGGAGTCGGGAAACCGAAATATTGGTATTGACGGACGAGACTATTCCATACCGGAGCCAACCGAAACCGCGCGTGAAATTCTAATCGAGGCCCGTTCGGCAGAAATTGAGATCGCTCCGAACAAGATAGTAAATGCGTGGACCTACGATGGAAAATTGCCGGGAACGGAAATCCGTGTCAAAGAAGGTGAACGAATTCGAATTACCGTCAGAAACAAATTGCCCGAAGAAACAACAGTTCATTGGCATGGACAGTTTCAGCGTGGAACGAACAAGATGGATGGCGTTCCGGGAGTGACACAGGACCCGATTCCTACGTATTCCGATTTCGTCTACGATTTCCATGCTGAACCTGCCGGATCATTTTTCTATCATTCACATAAAGGCTTACAAATCGAACGGGGACTTGGCGGCACTTTGATTGTTGAACCCATGCGAGAACCACTCGCGTATGACCGGGACTACACTGTTGTCCTTGACGATTGGCTGGAAAGCACGCCGGAAGAAGCCCTGTCCAAGCTCAAGCAAAGCGGGGGCGGAATGATGGGTGGCCGAAGGGGTTCAAATATGCAAATGGGAACAGGCTCGGAAGTTGATTATCAGGCTTTTCTGATAAACGGACGAGCCCCCGAATCTCCGTTTGAATTTCTCACAAAGCGAGGTGAAAAGGTACGCCTTCGGGTTATTAATCCGTCCGGCTCCACAATATATCGATTCGCCATAGCGGGCCATAAACTGACCGTAACTCACGCTGACAGCCTTCCTGTCAAACCCGTCGAAGTCGATACCTTCGAGATCGCTCCCGGTGAACGTTACGATGTTTTGGTGAATGCCGATAATCCGGGCATCTGGGCCATTGCGGCGATACCCGCGGACGGCGTGTCAAATGGCACCGGCCGAGCTCTTCTGCGTTATTCCGATGCTCAAGCGACATCGGCACCGATAGCGACGCAATCGCCAATGGAACTTAATGCCAGGATGCTGAGTTATAACCAGCTTATAGCCCTTGAGCCGAGAATGCAGCCGGATGCTCACAAACGCCGGATTGACATAGCTTTGAGTGGCGGCATGATGTCGTACGAATGGACGATCAACGGTCAAGCCTATCCTAACGCAAAGCCTTTTGAGATTCGTGCCGGCGAGCTTATTCGTTTGACGATGACAAACCATTCCATGATGCGCCATCCGATGCACCTGCATGGCCATTCATTTCGTCTATTGCAAAAAAACGCCGGAGATGCCGCACCGCTGAAAGACACGGTCATCGTCAATCATATGGAAAGCGTCGAAGTTGAGTTTTTGGCGGATAATCCTGGCGACTGGGCGTTTCACTGCCATAATGCGTATCATATGGACACCGGAATGATGCGTGTTTTTAAGTATGTGTGAAGGTATAATTTGATTTAGATCTTTACCTCGATGGCAAAGCTATTGCGGTTCGCATTGCATAGTTTCCTTTCTACAACACTCCGCTGTTGTTAAGAAGGCTGGATATCGCGCTTATTCGTGCCCGCCAGCCCGCATCAAAATCGATTGCTTATTTTACCGAACGGCGAAGGCGCACGTTCATAGAAGATCTTTCCGAAGATTTCCTGGTCACACGTTTCGCCAAAATCCCATCCGCGATTATTTCGTCGGCTTGAGCTCGCTGCTCCTGCGAAACTTTATGGATCTGCCTACTAACAAACACCGGTTGTCTGATAACAAACAGGTGGGCTAAACACCGTTTGAGTGTAGGCCTTCCTTAACACCCGTAACTACCTGAAAACACTAACCTTCTTGTTTTGAACTCGAAAGGAACGATAATTGCAGCTTCATTTTATTTTTAGGACGTGAGCGATAGGTATTTTAGCGCGACGAGAGCGCGACGAGGCAAGGGAGAATGCATTAGAGCGCTTTTCGTAAGGTAACGTACTCTGACCGGCTTGACTTGTTACCTGCTCATAGGTTGGATAATAAAAATTGACTATCTGGAACTCTCGAATTGTTATTTGCCGGAGCTTCAATTTGTCATTTTTGGCAAGGATTACTTGTCTTGTTTATTTGCCCTGAAAGATAAAGAATGGCGAAAAACAAAATATTGGTCGTAGATGACGAGCAGAATAATCGTTGGTCGTTAGGCGAAGCTTTGCGTGGTTGGGGTTATGAGGTTGTAGAAGCATCAACGGTTGCAGAAGCCCTTTCCGCTTACGACCGGAACCAGCCTTCAGCCGTTCTTCTTGATATCAATTTGCCCGACGGGTCCGGTCTTGACGTTCTAAGCGAAATAAAAGGAAAGTCTCCTAATGCGATTGTGATCATGATAACCGGCCGCGTTTTGGCTGATGAAGCGGTCACGGCCTTACGTAACGGAGCTTATGATTTTATAGGCAAGCCGGTTGATTTAGACGAACTAGAAATAACCATTCGCAATGGTTTGGAAACCCGGTCCTTGAGGCAAGAAGTCACTCACGTCAGAAGCGAGAGGGCTCGACGTTTCAGTTTCGAACAAATTATCGGCGAGTCCGACGCCATCCGGGAAATTCTGGATCTTGCCCGCAAAGTGGCGGAGAGCGACGTCGCATCCGTATTGCTCCAAGGCGAATCAGGGACCGGTAAAGACCTTCTGGCAAAAGCAATTCATTACGGTTCAGGCCGTGCCGCCGCCCCGTTTGTAGCAATCAACTGCGCCGCAATTCCGGCTCAATTGATCGAATCCGAACTTTTCGGTTACGAAAAGGGAGCGTTCACCGATGCGAAACAGCGCAAGGAAGGACTTTTTGAGCAAGCCGAAGGCGGCACGCTCTTTCTCGATGAAATCGGCGAAGTGGAAATCGCATTGCAGGCAAAACTGCTTCGTGTTTTAGAAGAAGGTGTGTTTCGGCGCGTCGGGGGCTTGAAGGATATTCCGCTTGATGTTCGTGTGATAGCCGCCTCGAACCGTGATCTACGAACCGAAAGCGAAGCGGGACGGTTCCGGCTTGATCTGTATTACCGTTTGTCGGTAATTCAGCTTGATCTTCCGCCACTTAGGGAAAGAGGCCGGGACGTCTTACTCCTAGCCGAACATTTCGTTAAATCCTTGAAGGAGCGTTTGCGACGAATGATTGACGGGTTCACCCCGGAGGTAGCGGAGATTTTGCTCCGTTATGAATGGCGCGGCAACGTCCGTGAGCTTCGTAACGTCATCGAACGAGCAATGATCTTGGAAGACAGCGATCAAATAACAACGAAATACCTGCCGTCCAATCTGATCGAAACCGAGATCCAGTCACTTGGTCCAGGGTCGTCTGAGATGAAGATCAAAGATGGCGTTTTGCATTTGCCATTGCAGGACTTATCGCTCAAAAATCTCGAGGATTCGCTGGTGCAGTGGGCATTGACGAAAAGTGGAGGCAACAAATCGCAAGCAGCCCGATCTTTGGGAATCACCCGTGATCAAATGGTTTACCGCGTGAAGGCGATAAGCGACGCACCGAAAACTAGTGAGTAAGAGTTCCGAAACAAGAAGGCCGAAAGACTTTGGACTGCCAGACGAAGGATGGCGCCGCACCCTTAAAGAGTTAGCGGATCTAAAGTTTGCACTCGACGAATCAGCGATCGTTGCTATAACCGACCAGACCGGCAAAATCACTTACATTAACGATAAATTCTGCGAAATTTCAAAATACAGCCAAGAAGAGCTTATCGGGCAGGACCACCGAATCATCAATTCTGGCTATCACCCAAAGGAGTTTATACGTGAACTTTGGACGACGATTGCAAATGGCAAAACGTGGCACGGAGAGTTAAAGAATCGCGCGAAAGATGGAGCGTACTATTGGGTGGACACGACGATTGTTCCATTTCTCGACGAGCGTGAAAGGCCTTACCAGTACGTGGCCATCCGCTACGACATCAGCGATCGAAAATTGGGCGAAGAGAAAATCCGTGAGCAAGCCGCTCTTCTCGATATAACCCAGGACGCAACATTTGTTCGCCGGGATTCGGGAGAAATTACTTACTGGAACAAAAGCTCGGAGATCCTCTACGGCTGGACAGCGGAAGATGTTATTGGCAAAAACATCGACGAACAGTTGTTTGGGGAATCCGTGCAACTCGACGAAATTTTGGGAGTCGCATTAGAAAAAAAAGCGTGGCGTGGCGAAATAAGGCAATTCACGAAAGACGGGAAGACCCTTCTGGTTGAAAGTAAGTGGACGCCAGGTCACTTTGATCTTGGTGAGGCCCATTCGTTTCTAGTTACTAACACCGATATTACCGAAAAGAAACAGCTTGAGGCACAATTCTTAAGAGCTCAACGGATGGAATCAATCGGGGCTTTGGCGGCCGGCATCGCCCACGATCTCAACAACGTCCTTTCGCCGATGCTCATGTCTGTACAGTTCCTAAAGCGCAAACATGCAGATGAAGAAAGCCAAAAATGGCTGAGCGCCTTACGTGAGAATGCCGAACGTGGAGCGAGTCTGATCAAACAACTGCTTACATTCGCGAGAGGCACGGAGAGTGACAAACTGCCTCTTCAGCCGCACCACCTGATCAAAGAAGTAATCAGGATCTTGCGCGAGACATTACCAAAATCAATCAACATCAGATTTTTTATTCCCGACAATTTGTTGACGATCTCAGCCGATCCGACGCAAGTTCATCAGGTTTTGATGAACCTTTCGGTCAACGCGAGAGACGCGATGCCGCAAGGCGGAACGCTCACGCTAAAGGCTGAAAATGTTACTCGTGACGCAACCTACGTGTCAACGCACCATAAAGCGCGAACCGGCCAATTCGTTGTAATAACCATTGGAGACACGGGCGAAGGCATAGTACCGGAAAATCTGGATAAGATCTTTGATCCTTTTTTTACTACCAAAGGAATCGGAAAAGGTACTGGTTTGGGCCTTTCAACGGTCGCTGGAATCATTAAAGGTCATGCCGGGTTCATCGACGTTTACAGCGAGCCGGGGAAAGGGTCCCGCTTTGATGTTTATTTCCCTGCAATCGCAGCAATAGAAGGGCAGGACGCCGAGGTTGTTGACGTTGAAATTCCAAAAGGCAATGGCGAATACATTCTGGTGGTGGATGACGAAGAATTGATCAGGGATGTTTCACGAATCACGCTCGAACAATATGACTACAGCGTACTGACCGCCGCGAACGGTGCAGAAGCTCTCGACATTTATCAAACCCGGCAAAACGAGATCGCTGTTGTCATTACTGATAGCCTGATGCCCGTTATGGACGGAGAAGCACTTATCAGCGCTCTTTCGAAAATTAATCCTCAGATAAAAATCGTACACACGAGCGGTTTGCTGGAGATAAACAAACCGGATCTACCTCGTCCCTATGCGGTCGAGACGTATCTCTCAAAGCCTTTCAGCGCCGAGAAACTGCTTGAAACGGTGGCAAGGGTTCTCGATAAGATTTGATATTCGCTTATTTTGTGATCTTGGAAGCTCCACATCCCGTTCGGTCATTATATGGCACGAGCTTTGCATTAAGCCCGCTTGGGAGAAACGATAAATGTATGACCTAAATGAAACATAATATCAATCCGGCAAATTCGATGACGGCGAAACTCCTTGCAGATTACAGCGGCGTTCCTGTAGAAATCGTCAGGTATTACACCCGCCGCGGCTTACTAAAGCCCGTCCGCAACCGCCGGAACAACTATAATTCATATCCGGAGTCTAATGTGGCTCGTCTCCGATTCATTCGCTTGGCGAAAAATCTCGGCTACAAGCTCACTGAAATTGTCGATATCTTCGAACAAAGCGATCGTGGTGATTCCCCGTGCCCGCTGGCGCGTGAAATCATCGAGCATCGTATCGTTGACAACCGACAAAAACTAGACGAGATGTCGAAATTACAATCGAGGATCGAAGCGGCCGCGGCACACTGGGCAACGCTTCCGGACAAAGCTCCGGACGGAAATACAGTCTGTCATTTGATCGAATCGACCGGCGAAATTTGAATCGTCCGCCGGGTTTCGCCGTTTGGCGACAAATTGAACGCCGAGACCGTCCTGATCTGTTGAAAAACAAATTACCTGCTGATTGTTTTCCTGAGAATTTATGTACCCAGAACTTTTTCGTATTGGCACTTTTCCGGTAGGCACCTACGGTGTCCTGCTAGTTATTGGTTTGCTTCTTGGTTTATTTGTCTCGTCTCGGCTAGCGGCCCGCGATGGAATCTTACGCGGGCGAATCTACGATCTAGGGCTGTGGGCGATCGTCGGAGGGCTGGTTGGCGCGAAAATCCTAATGGTGTTGACCGAAGACAAGGTGCAGATTCTCTCGCTTGATTTTTTGCGTTCCGGCGGTGTTTATTATGGCGGTCTTTTGGGTGGGTTCGCCGCGCTCGTTTTAGTGGTCCGCTGGTATCAACTTCCCTTCTTGAAGGTCGCCGACGCATTCGCACCCGGCGTTGCTCTCGGTCAGGCAATCGGACGATTAGGTTGCTTTGCCGCCGGCGATGATTGGGGGAAACCGACAAACCTTCCATGGGGCGTTCATTTTACGGAGCTGGCACACCAAAATCAAGGCGTTCCAATTTACAATCCAGACGGTTCAAATTTGTATTTGCATCCGACACAGCTATACGAATCGTTTGCGATGTTTATCGTTTTCGGCTTGCTGATTTACCTCCACCGGCGCAAAGCGTTCGACGGACAGATTCTTGCTGCTTACGCCATTATCTACGCTCTGGTGCGCTTCACGATCGAGTTTTTCCGCGATGACCCGCGTGGCGACCTTTTCGGACTGACGACTTTGACTGGTTTTTCTACTTCTCAGTTGATCAGCTCACTGGTAGCTGTTAGCGCAGTAGTATTTGTGATTATACGTTTTGGAAAAAGAAAGTTTTTAGCGACGCGGGATAATACCACGTAATACGTCTTCGGGTTGTGTCTTTTCCCCGACTCCCTCGGTCATTTCACCTACAATACTCACTCCTCTTCTCCAGAATCGCCTAGAGAAGCCCGTCTAAGGACGGCACGGCCGTTGCATACCATCAATATGAAACAGCAGACGGAAAAGAGAATGCGTGCACGTGAAGTATTTTTTATCCGGTTATCGGAACACCCCTAAGTTGGATCTGTCGCGGCAAAATACGGGGAGTTGCAAGTTTTTGAAATAGATAAATGGCCACTGAAACGAAACAAGATCGAGATTCTAATGCACCAAAGGATTGCACCCTCGTATTGTTTGGAGCGTCCGGTGATCTTGTAAAGCGAATGGTGATGCCTGCCATTTTTCGCCTCGTTCATCGCGGGTTGCTCCCCACGGAGTTCCGCTTGATCGGTTATGGGCGCACCGAGATGACCGACGAAGAATTCCGTGAGCGAATGCGAAAGGCGGTAATTCCACGGGCCGCGGCGGCTCTTGATAAATCATGGACCGGCTTCGCCGCCCGACTGTCGTATCTCTCAGGGGAATACAATGGCGATGACTTGCAAGGGTATGCGGAGTTGGCTCGCAGGTTAGAGAAATTTGGCGAGGAAACAAGAGCTGGCAACCGGCGCCTTTTTTATCTCGCGACTCCGCCGTCGCTTTTCGCGCCGATCATAAACAATTTAAGTAAAACGAAACTCGGCGGTCTATCTTATCGACCGAGTCCCGGAGGCTGGGCTCGGATCGTCATCGAAAAGCCATTCGGACACGACCTGGCATCGGCACGGGCCCTCAATGCCGAGATTGCACTTAGTTTTGATGAACATAATATCTATCGAATCGACCATTTCCTCGGTAAAGAGATCGTTCAGAACCTTTTCGCACTTCGTTTCGCCAATGGCATTTTTGAACCGGTTTGGAATCGTAACTACGTAGATCATGTTCAAATCACTGCGGCCGAAACGCTCGGCGTAGAGGGGCGCGGCGGCTACTATGAATCTGCGGGTGCCTTGCGCGATATGGTGCAAAACCACCTGCTTCAGATCTTAGCTTTGATCGCTATCGAACCTCCCGCCGAATGGAACTCGCGTGCCGTGCGAGATGAGAAAGTAAAAGTGCTACGGGCGATCCGTAAAATCGATCCCAAGAATATTGGACGCGATGCTGTTCGTGGACAATACGCGGCAGGCAGTAGCGGCGGCAAGCGTGTTCCGGCATATCCTGATGAAAAGAAGGTGGCGGCGGCTTCTGAGGTGGAGACCTTCGCCGCGCTAAAACTCGAAATTGATAACGTGCGTTGGGCAGGCGTCCCTTTTTATCTGCGCTCGGGCAAGCGTCTGTCTATGCGAGCCACAGAGATCGTAGTCGAATTCAAACCTGCACCGCACACGCCGTGGGTTGCGGCCGGCAATAGTGCTGCTCCAAATCTGCTGGTTATTAACGTCTCGCCCGAGGAAGGCATTTCCATCCGCGTTGAAGCAAAACGACCCGGTCAAGAGATGGAACTTCAGTCGATCGATCTTGATTATTGTGGTAGTCACGAACGCGGCTTAGCCGAGTCGCCATCGGCGTATGAACACCTTTTGCTTGATATTATGCGCGGCGACCCAACGTTCTTCGCTCGCGCAGATGAGGTGGAAGCGGCATGGGGGGTAGTCGAACCGGTCATTAAAAAGTGGAAGTCGAAAAAGTCAACCGAGCTTTGTTCGTACGCCGCAGGTTCCGACGGCCCCGAGGCCGCCGTTGAACTACTTGCCCGCGATGGCCGCCGTTGGTTTGGCGAGATAGACGAAGCGAAGTGCAAATGATATTAAGAGCGGCGATGCTCAGTGAGTTTGATCGTATTAAAAAATGTCGAACAGTAAGAAAGAGGTATTAATCTATGCAGTGCGGAATGATTGGATTGGGACGAATGGGCGGCAACATGGCTCGCCGGCTTCTACGCGGCGGGCACGATGTTGTTGTCAGCAACCGAAGCCAGGAACCTGTTGAAGAACTTAAATCGGAAGGTGCGGTGGGTGCTTCATCTGTTAAAGATTTGGTTGAAAAACTAGAAGCCCCACGCGCCGTTTGGATCTCGCTGCCATCGGGCGAAGTGACGGAGAACACCCTGGATCAGCTCAAGTCGCTCCTGACCCACGGTGATGTGATCGTGGACTCAGGAAACTCGTTTTACAAGGACACGCTCCGGCGCGGTGTGCAGCTCGAAGAAAGTGGGCTCGATCTGCTGGATCAAGGAACGAGCAGCGGCATCTGGGGGCTAGAGAACGGCTTCTGTCTGATGATCGGGGGAGTACGAGCAAGTTTCGAACGTTTGGAACCCGCCTTCAAAACGCTTGCGCCACCAGACGGATACCTTCATACGGGTCCGAGCGGCTCAGGACACTTCGTGAAAATGGTACATAACGGTATTGAATATGGAATGCTTGAAGCATACGGCGAAGGCTTTGAGATTCTCAAGTCGTCCAATTTTGAGTCGCTCGATCTGGCTGCCATCTCACACTTGTGGAATCAGGGCAGCGTCGTCAGGTCTTGGCTGCTCGAATTGGCGGAAGACGCGTTCCGCAAAGATCCGGCTCTTGGTTCAATTCGCGGCTATGTGGAGGATTCCGGTGAAGGCCGATGGACGGTACTCGAATCGCTTGAGAGAAATGTTCCCGCTCCAGTGCTGGCTCTCTCGCTTATGATGCGCTTTCGTTCGCGGCAGGATGAGAGTTTTAGCGCCAAGGTTATCGCCGCCTTACGCAACGAATTCGGCGGCCACGCGGTGCGGCCGGCCGAATAAAAGCCCGATTCAAGAGTTGAGAAGGCTCAAGGTCGGAAAACAATTTTCGTCTAGATAGTTAGTAATAAGGAGAATAAAAAATGAGTTGTTGTAGTGATGTAATGGAACCAATCGAGGCAGCTTCGTGCTGCACACCGAAGAATTCGGCGGCGGACGCCGCCCAGGCAATGAAACATTCAGGTTGCGGGTGCTCACCTGTAGTCGAGGATAAGGAAAGTCTCAATCTTGTCGGTGTCGTCACCGAGCGCGATATTACCCACAGTGTGGCGGCTGGAGACCGCCTTGCTTCCGAGGTTCGCGTTGAAGAGATCATGCAACCCGCCTCTTCGTGTTGCGGGGCGGATGAGCCGGTTGAAGAGGCGCGCCGAAAACTTCATGAGCATCGAGCTACTAGCTTACCCGTGGTGGACAAGGCGGGCAGTTGTTGCGGCACCGTCAGTGCCCATGGCTTGGACATGAAGTAGAGCCACGGTTGCCAACATTTGAGAATCCGAGGGGCTATCTTGCGAACTGTCTCTGCCACCGGGTAATTGGCAGTGGCGGTGATGTCAGGTCATTTTCGACGTGTAAATTGGCCTTTTTGAGCACGGTTATGATGTGCGCAAAGTCCCGCCTTCACTGAAGTTTGGGACTGCGGGCAATTACAAAGGGAGAATAATAGCAATGTTACAGATTATAAGTGATTTAGACGGCCGCAAGATTCACGCGGCCGATGGCGAGATCGGGAGCGTAGAGCAGTTTTATTTCGACGACGAAACCTGGACTGTCAGATACCTCGTCGTTGATACCGGAAACTGGCTTTCAGGAAAAGAAGTATTGATATCGCCGATCGCGGTCGGTGAGATCGACTCGGTAGCACGCGAGTTTATTATGTCGCTGACGAAGGAGCAGGTCGAAAATAGCCCGGGTATAGAAACAGATAAGCCGGTTTCACGACAGCACGAAGCTGAGTACAACAGTTACTATGGCTACACGGATTATTGGGGTGGCGGCGGCCTATGGGGCTTGGGGGCATACCCGTCTGGCCTTTATACGATGGGCTATCCTGATCGACTGGGAGTAGCGACGGGCTACGCAGCTACTCCCGCGATGGGGGCGGAGGAAGCAAAACCGGAGGAAGAAGGTGATCCACATTTGCGCTCCACAAAGGCCGTGACCGGGTACAACATAGAAGCTAAGGATGGCGGGATCGGCCATGTCGAAGACTTTATTATTGATGATAAAACATGGGCGATCCGGTTCCTGGTTGTTGACACGGTGAACTGGTGGCCGGGCAAAAAGGTGATAGTAGCCCCGCAGTGGATCGAACGCGTCAGTTGGGATCAATCAAAAGTTTTTGTGAACCTGACGAAGGAAAGTATTAAGAACGCGCCGGAGTATTTCCCTAGTGCGATAGTCAATCAAGCCTACGAGGAGAGCCTATACAATCACTACGGCATGTCAAAATACGGCTACTGAGGGAATGCGAATACCGATTTCTTTATATAGAATCCTGCGGACATGCGTCGGGGTTGGTGAACGGGAAATTAGGAGGCGGATGATGCTTATCGGACTTGCAGCGGATCATGCGGGATTTGCCTTGAAGGAACAACTGGCCAAAGCACTGCGTGAGTCCGGACACGAAGTCGTGGATTTCGGCGCGTCCGATCTAGCTCCGGAGGACGATTATCCCGATTACGTCGTGGCCCTGGCCAGGAGTGTTGCCGATGGTACGGTTGAACGCGGGTTGGCGATCTGCGGAAGCGGAGTCGGGGCGTCCATCGCCGCCAACAAGGTGAAAGGAGTGCGGGCAGGACTGGTTCACGAAATCTTTTCCGCCCACCAGGGTGTCGAAGACGATGACATGAACGTGATTTGTTTTGGCGGCAGCGTACTCGGTTTTGCACTCGCCATGGAGTTGGCTGAAGCTTTCCTGGGGGCCCGTTATAAAAATGGTGAGCGCCACCAGCGTCGGCTGAGAAAGGTGGCGGACTTGGAATATCTTTGGAAGAGTGTGGAAAACGTATGAAACACGAATTCAAAGTTGTGGGTTAACGGATCTCGGCAAAGAACAGAGACCGGTTCCATAGGAATGATCAACAGAAACATCATGACCGATCAGGTTCGTAAAATTCTCGAATGTTACAAGGGTGAAAATACAGGTGTATTGACAAATCTATCCCGGATACTCAATCATGGCCGGCTCGCAGGCACTGGCCGTATGATCATTCTGCCGGTTGACCAAGGGTTCGAGCATGGCCCGGCGCGAAGTTTCGCGCCAAATCCGCCCTCATACGATCCAGCTTACCATTTCCAACTCGCTATTGACGCGGGTCTGAACGCGCATGCGTCATTGCTCGGATCTCTCGAAGCGGTCGCTGCGGAATTCGCGGGCGAAATTCCATTGATTCTCAAACTAAACAGTCACGATCTTTTGCATTCTGAGGATGACCCACTTGGTGCACAAACGGCATCGGTCGCCGATGCTCTGCGGCTGGGTTGCGTCGGGGTTGGTTACACGATCTATCCTGGCACGGCGGAGAGGCGTATCCAATACGAACAATTTCGAGAATTGACCGAAGAAGCGAAGGCGGCCGGACTTGTCGTGGTCGTCTGGGCTTATCCTCGCGGTGGAGGTTTGAGCAAAGAGGGGGAAACGGCTCTCGATGTAACCGCCTACGCCGCCCAAATCGCCGCACAACTTGGTGCACATATAATCAAGATCAAACTACCCAGCGCGCACCTCGAACTTAAGGAAGCCAAGAAGGTTTACGAAGAACAGCTCATACCGCGCGAAACGCTGACAGAACGGGTGCGGCATGTGGTGCAAAGTACGTTCAACGGACGGCGAATCGTGATCTTCTCCGGTGGGGCTAGAATGGACGATGCGGCGCTTCTGGATGAGGTCCGCGCGATTCACGGCGGTGGTGGTTTCGGGTCGATCATAGGCCGCAACTCGTTCCAACGGGATCGAGCGGCGGCTCTGAACATACTGGATAAGATGATTCGCATTTACAAAGGGGAAACGCTTTGAGATGTGGATAGCCGGATGCTTAAATCGTTGAACTCTATAACTTGACACTAAATGTGAAATCTGAGGAGGGAAACATGATAATCAGCCCTTTTGCGGGAAAGCCCCCAGTACCGGCCATGCTGGTCAATGTACCTAAATTGATCACCGCTTATTATACCGAAGTTCCCGATCCCCACATGCCTGAGCAACGGGTGTCGTTCGGCACGTCCGGGCACCGGGGTTCCGCCTTCGACAGGGCTTTTAACGAGAGGCACATCCTGGCTATCAGTCAGGCTATTTGCTTGTATCGAAAGCAGCAAAAGATCGACGGCCCGTTGTTTCTCGGCATGGATACCCATGCCCTCTCCGTTCCCGCTCTCGCGAGCGCTCTGGAAGTTCTTGCAGCCAACGGAGTGGAAGTTATGCTGGCGGAGGGTGATGAGTATACGCCGACCCCTGCGATCTCCCATGCGATCCTGACATATAACAACGACCGGAATACAGGCCTCGCGGATGGCATTGTAATAACGCCTTCTCATAATCCGCCCCATGACGGAGGCTTCAAATACAACCCGCCTCATGGCGGTCCGGCGGACGGCGTCGTTACGAGTTGGATCGAAGCGAGGGCCAACGAATTTTTGGAAAAGGATATTCGTGGATTGAAAAGGTTTTCCTTCGAGAAAGCTCTTCGTTCCTCGACGACACATCGGCATGACTATATTGGTGCCTACACGAAAGATCTCAATGAAGTAGTGGACATGAAGGCAATTCGCGGAGCAGATATAAGTCTTGGTGTGGATCCGCTCGGCGGCTCCGGCGTCCACTATTGGAGCCGGATTGCGGAGCGTTATAAGTTGAATCTCACCGTTGTGAGTGAGATCGTCGATCCGACTTTCCGCTTCATGACGGTTGATTGGGACGGCCAGATCCGCATGGACCCGTCATCGTCCTACACAATGACCAAGTTGATCGGGATGAAGGATCGTTTTGATATTGCTTTTGCGTGTGACACAGATCATGATCGGCACGGGATCGTTACCAAAAGCGTCGGGTTGCTTCCCCCTAATCACTATCTTTCGGCCGCCATCTATTACCTCTTTCGGCACCGGCCAAAATGGCACGCGGAAGCGTTGGTCGGCAAGACGGTGGTGAGCAGCCAGATGATAGATCATGTTGCAGAGAAACTTGGCCGGAAGCTATACGAGGTTCCGGTTGGTTTCAAATGGTTCGTTGACGGTTTGCTCGACGGCTCTCTTGCCTTTTGTGGCGAGGAAAGCGCGGGCGCCGCCATTCTCCGCCTGGATGGCGGCGTTTGGACGACGGATAAAGACGGCATTGTTATGGGTCTGCTCGCGGCGGAGATGACTTCAAAGAGCGGACGTGATCCGGGAGAAGTCTATGTAGAACTGACAAGTGATCTAGGCGATCCGGTTTACGAACGCATTGACGCACCCGCGACCCCATCGCAAAAAGCGATTCTGCAACGACTCTCGCCGGATCAAGTCAAAAGTTCAGAATTGGCCGGAGAAAGAATCATAGAGAGACGAACAACCGCACCTGGCAACGGAGCGGCGTTAGGAGGACTGAAAGTTACTACTGAGAACGGCTGGTTTGCGGCGCGTCCGTCCGGAACGGAGGACGTTTACAAGATTTATGCCGAGAGTTTCCTTGATACTGCTCACCTGCGGCGGATCCAAGCCGAGGCTCAGACACTCGTCGACGACATTCTCACCGGGCAACGATCAAGAACAAAAGGAGGCCGGAAAGAGATCGTGTCAGCGGCCGACTCCAAGCAAATCAAGCTCTCGACGGTTAGAGTGGGTAACTAGAGATGCCGTCAAATGCAGTAACATTCCTCCTTGACGTGGACAACACGCTGCTGGACAACGATCGGGTCACAAGCGATCTACGTCGCCACCTGAGGAACGAGGTCGGGCCGGAACATAGCCGGCATTACTGGGAGATTTTCGAACGGCTGCGAGCCGAACTCGGCTACGCGGATTATCTAGGTGCGTTGCAACGCTATCGGATCGAACATTCGAGCAATCCCAAGTTGCTTGCAGTTTCTTACTTCTTACTAAATTATCCGTTCGCTGACCGCCTTTATCCGAATTCGCTTGATGTGATCAAACACTGCCGTCAATGGGGCCAGGTCGTCATCCTCTCGGACGGCGACGCCGTTTTCCAGCCGCTCAAGATCCAACGCTCAGGGATTTTCGACGCGGTTGATGGCAACGTCCTTATTTACGTTCATAAAGAGCTTGAGCTCGATGACGTCGCACGTAGGTATCCGGCGGAGCATTATGTCATGGTTGATGATAAGCTGCGTCTCCTTGCGGAATTCAAGAAGGAGTGGGGAAAGAGAGTGACCACGGTATTTCCACGGCAGGGGCACTATGCTAGCGACCCAGAAATTCTGACGAAGTACCAGCCGGCCGACATCACCATCGATCGTATTGGTGACCTCTTCAAATACGAGTTGTGTTCATTAGTTAAGGCCGGACTCGGAGGCAAGTGACGATTCAAACCGGTGGTTGAGGAATAATGACAAACATATCCTATTTTCAAACAAGGGAAATTTATGAAAATCCTAATTGCAACGGACGGATCGGCTTTCAGTATGGCGGCGATAGACGCTTGCCGAAACATTATCGCTGACCCTAAACACACTAGTATCAAATTGATTTCGGTGACTGAAGATCCGACGCCTATCGGCCCGGACCCATTTACGACATCGGAGGAATACCCCAACGAGATGGAGCGAGTCTTGAACCAACAGGCAAAGAACATTCTCGAACAAGCTGAATCACATATCAAAACGACATTTTCCGAGCCCGTTTCTGATTTGACAACGGAAATTATTATGGGTTCACCGACGTGCGTCATTGTCAACAGGGCGCGGGAATGGGCGGCTGATCTAATTGTGGTTGGCTCGCACGGCGCGGGTTTTTGGTCTCGCACGTTGCTCGGTTCCGTTTCAAATTCGGTTGTCCATCATGCGCCGTGTTCGGTTTTGGTCGCACGAGGAGAAGCGGATCTTTCTGACCCGGCGTAATCGTCCTTGATCATAAATGAAGGAGTAAGTCTTCTGGCATTTCCCCTTTCAACGCTTCAGAGACGCTCGATGGTGAACATATATGCCACGTCCGCCTCGACGAACGCAATAATTCTTGCCTCGAAATACGTCTCCCTCAACGAAAAACGCTCAAAAGTGGGCATCGCCGGCAGCCCCGTTTTCTGCAGCGATAGCCCGCTCTACGGCGCAATCGCCTTCGTCCGTAGATTCGATCGAGCCTCCGGCTTGACTCGAAAAGCAAACCCGCCAACCGGCACGGGAGGTTAGATTAATGATTACTCGGCACAGCACGACAGATTCGACGGGTCTTTGTACCGAGAAATGGCGGCGATTTTGAGAGCCTCAGCCATTGTCGGATAAACGTGCAGTTGTTCGATAAAATCCCCGAGTTTCGCTCTAAAACGCAATGCCATCATCGCTTCGTGGATGACTTCGCCCGCGCTGTTGCCGATCATTGTTACGCCTAAAACCTCGTTGGTTTTCGAATCCGCGACCATTTTGATAATGCCTTTGGTATCACGAATCGCTCCGGCACGCGGGACGAACGACATCGGCAGCGTATTACACCAGCACGGATGTCCAGCCTCGATAGCTTCCGCCTCGGTCAGGCCGACAACGGCAATTTGCGGATCGGTAAAAATAACGCGAGGAATGACGCGATGATTGACAGAACGCCGTTCTTCATTCGATAAAGCGTTATGAGCAACAATGCCGCCGTCCTGACTTCCGACCGGAGTTGCCATCTGAGCGTTTTGTTCGTTCCCGATGGTGTCACCGGCGGCGAAGATGTGGGGAATGTTTGTTTGCAGGTATTCATCAACGACAACCTGCCCTTGTTCTCCAAGTGCAACGCCCGCCTTCTCGATACCGATGCGGTCAGTGTTTGGCTGTCTGCCCGTCGCCACGAGTAGCTTTTCCGCTTTAAATTCTTCCGTAGCTCCGTTTTCGATTTCAACCGTCGCCACTGTTTCGCCGTTCTCTTGACGAACCGAGATCACAGTTGCCTTAACGACAACATTGATACCTTCTTCTTTGAAAATCTGCTGGATAGTTTGGCCCGTTTCAGGTTCGTAGCCGTTTGCCAGTAGCTGTTTATTTCGCTCTAGGATCGTCACCTTTGAGCCAAAGCGGGCGAACATTTGCCCGAGTTCCAAGGCGATATAACCACCGCCGACTATCAGAAGCGAACGCGGGCACTCGGTTAGCTCCATCGGTTCGTCATTCGTCAGTAGATCGCTAGTCAGATACGACACACTTTCTAATCCTTCAATCGGCGGCACGACAGAACGCGAGCCGGTGGCAATGAGTATTTTTTCACCTGATAATCGCTTTCCGTTAACTTCTACTGTGCTGGCATCGACAAACTCAACGTGACCTTCCACGATGCCGAATTGACCGCCGACTAAACTTTCATACTTCTTTTTGCGATAATCATGAATAACGTCATCTTTCTGCCGTATGAGTTCCCGGAAATCTATTTTTATTTCCGCCAGAGTTAAGCCCGGATAACGCGGATGAGCAGCATCAAAGACAATCTTTGCCGCTTCGATCAGATTCTTTGACGGTAGGCAGCCCCGGTTAACACATGTTCCGCCGATCGTTCTCTCTTCCGTCATTACCGATGTTTTACCTAGTTCCTGAGCGCGTAGAGCAGCGGCAAAAGCGGTTGAGCCCGAGCCGAGAATAACCAGATCGAAGCGAGAGTTGTTACCCATAAGACTCTTCCCCTTGGTTTGCCTGAACAGCAAATTGAATTGCTAATCGTTTGACGGTTTTGTTTATTTCGCCGAGACAGCAAACGCCGGACGAGTTGCGTATTTCGCAGGCGCAGAGTTTGTCTTTTATGAATTGTGTGACTTGCGCGGGAATCGAAGTTTCGCCCGTTTGCGCGATCTCGTCACGCATATCGCCTTCTGTAAAGCCGAAGCAATAGCAAAGTGGCCGAACATCGCCTTTGGCCTTTGAAGTAACCAACTCGCGCAAGTCCGCAACCGTAAAGTTTTCGCCCGACCCCGTGTAATAAACAACTTCGCAGTCCGGCGAATTACAAAATCTATATTCCTCGTCACTTACAAGCTGAAGTTTTTCGTTTTTTAACTGATGAACAACAGTTTGCTTGGCGACAATTCGCCCAGATTCACCGCAAGCACAATAAGCCGTTTGCGAAGAAACCTCCGCTGTCGCGACACCTCTACAACAACAGTCCATATATTTAAATTAACTCGTAACCGGTTGCGGTAATTGTTTCCTTGATCTTTTCGATCGTCACCTGTGCGGAATCGTAAACGACAGTCACATTATGCTTTTTGTAATCGGCCTCGGCCGAAATTATGCCATGTAGTTTCCGGAGTGGAACTTCAATATGTGTTTCGCAAGCTTCACATGTCATACCGCGAATATTGAAGACAACGGTTTTCTTTGCGGCAGTTTCGTCGGGAGCAACCACTGGAGCGGATTCCGTTGCCGGAATACGCGGAGTAGTAATAGCCGTAGCGATGTAGCCCGTATAATAAGGTGCTAATGCGAACGCGACGATCACCACAGACGCTATCCAAAGCGAAAGCTGGTTAATTTTATTTACCGGTTTAGTGGTACAACTTTCTCCCGGAGCACATTCTTCCCGGCGAAAATAAACACCATAGAACGCATATCCGACGGCCGCAAACGCCAGAACCAAGAAGAAAGGTCTTAGCGTTTCAAAGGCCGATGCGACACCGAATGCACCGAGACCGAAAATAACTGCAATCAACGGCAGAACGCAGCAAAGACTAGAAGCGATTGCCACAACTATTCCGCCGCCCATAAAGACATTTTCCTTTTTCATATAGATAATCGCCTTTTCTATTTCATATTTTCGATTGTTAATAACACCGGACACTCAGCCTCTTTGCCGTGTTTCTTCAGTTCCTTTTTACAGTCCGTTAAATGAATCTCAAGAATCTGTTTAAAACTCTGCATCTGACTTATTTTCGAATCCAAATACACAATCTTTTCGGAAAGTAATTCGCTCACCGCCCGACACTGGTTTGCATCGCCGCCCGAAGCAAAAAGCTGTTTGACCTCTTCGAGCGTAAGACCCATCTCCTGAGCATGTTTAATAAATTTGATCCGCTCGACAGTTTCAACCGGAAATACTCGGTAACCGCTATTCGTCCGTGCCGCCGTCGGCAAAAGGTTGAGCCGTTCATAATAACGAACCGTATCGACGCTGACCTCCGCCAACTTTGCGATTTTCCCGATCTGTGCAGCTACATATCCACTCACAAATAAATCTTACACCCTTGACCCAACACCAGTGTCAAGCAAAATGTCCCAATAAACTAATAAATAAGTTGCGATGCCAGCTGCCCGATGTGCGAAATGACAGTGCTTTCCGAGATTTGCAAAAATGATTTGCGGCTCCCCGCCACTCGTCATTATTAACAGGGCGCCGGAATGAGTGGCCGCTCTAATTGTGGCCGGCTCGCACGGCACGGGAGCTATCCCGTCTCGCGCTTTTTTCGATACCGAAATCAATTGAGAGGAAATTCGCTAGACTTTTGTTGAATCGCTATTCTTGCCCAACTTTTCATTCGAAACAATTCATAGAAGTTAAGTTATTTGACACATTACACAGGTGAAAATCCTCAGCCGTTATTCCGCTCTAGTTGCTCGGAAGGCAACAAAACAGGCTCTCTTCCGCTTGGCACGTCCCTTGCCTCTTTCATCTGTGGCTGACTGACAAGTAGAGCTGAATTTTGGCGTGTTTATTGACGAAGCCGACTTGCCTAACAAGATTATGAAGGAGACGACACTACAAATAGACGGGATGATGTCGGTCCTCGACGGTGCCGGTGTCGAAAAGCAAATAAACCGGCACAAAGGGGTGTCGAACGTGAATGCCAACTTCCTGAGTGGCACCGCAACCATCGTATATGATGAGACTCTAGTCGCTCCAAAAGATTTCAAGACATTCATCACAGATTGTGGTTACCGATCCGGCGGCGAGGTCATGCCGGAACACATCTGTCGTCCCGTTATGAAGAATGGGTCGCCGTCCGCCCCTGCAAACGCTGAAACTAGCGCAGAGTCGTCTTCTTCGACGGTCAAATCAAAAACACCCCAATCCATACCGATGGTTCAACAACCGGAAGAAAAGGTAACGGCGGAAATGAAGCGGGCCGTTCCCGCAACGTCGGAAACTCACGCCGGTCACAAGATGAATGAAATGTCAGAGGACAAAGCGGCGATGGCTCAGGAGATGGGACACGGGACGGGCGAGTCAATGGAAGCGATGGTGATCGGGATGCGTAATCGCTTCTATTTCGCACTCTTCTTTACCGCTTTCATCTTTCTTTACTCGCCAATGTTCGTGACACTAACGGAATTTGAACTGCCCTTGCCGTTCGGCATCTCAACGGATTTGATGGGGTTTATTCTTGCCACGCCCGTTGTTCTTTACGGCGGCTGGATTTTCTACGTCGGAGCATATCGCGCTCTCAAGAACGGTATTGCAAACATGGCAGTACTGGTTTCACTGTCGGTTTTGGCCGGCTATTCTTTCAGCGTAGGCGCGACGTTCTTTTTTAAGGCAGAGGTCTTCTACGAAGCTATCGCCGTGCTGCTTGTTTTTATCCTGCTCGGTCATTGGCTGGAGATGCGCGCCCGCTCGGGCGCGTCAAAAGCGGTGCAGGCGTTACTGAATCTCGCGCCGCCGAAAGCTACTGTGATCCGCAACGATCAGCCAGTTGAAGTTCCTACTTCCGAGGTCTTGATAGACGATATTGTGATGATTCGTCCCGGCGACAAAATTCCAGTGGACGGCATTGTAACCGATGGCGCGTCCGCCGTTGACGAGTCAGTGATTACGGGCGAAAGTATGCCAGTCGCCAAACAGGTCGGCGATGAAGTGATCGGCGCGACTATAAACAAAACCGGCACGTTCCGCTTCAAGGCGACAAAGATCGGAGCGGATACCGCACTCGCTCAAATCGTCAAACTCGTGCAAGCCGCGCAGAATTCCAAAGCGCCGTCACAACGACTCGCCGACACCGCCGCCCAGGTTTTGACTATCTCCGCCGTAGTCATCAGCATTGCAACTTTCGTTGGCTGGTTTTGGTTCGTCGGTGCCACGCTGGTTTTTGCGATGCTGCTGGCAATCACGGTCGTCGTTATCGCCTGTCCCGACGCGCTTGGTCTAGCCACGCCGATGGCGATTATGGTGGCGAGCGGCAAGGGCGCACAAAACGGCGTTCTCTTTAAGGATGCGACCGCGCTCGAAGATACAGGCAGACTTCAGGCAATCATCTTCGACAAAACCGGCACGCTCACCGTCGGGCAACCAGAAGTAGTGGAAATCGTCGCCGACGGAAAAACTATTACTGAAAAAGAGCTGCTCCGGCTCGTCGCCTCGCTCGAACAATCGAGCGAACATCCGCTGGCGCAAGCAGTCATCGAGAAAGCAAAGGCTGAAGGTTTGACGCTCAGCGCGGCGTCGAATTTTGATTCAATTCCGGGCCAGGGAGCGAGAGCAACCGTTGACGGACGCACAGTTCTTGCGGGCAATCGCAAGCTGATGGATGAGAACAAAATTGCTCTTGATACGCTTAACGAACGGGCACAAATACTTGAGGAAAAAGGAAATACGGTTATCTATTCGGCCATTGATGGTCTGGCGGGCGGACTGATCGCCATAGCCGACGCTATTCGCCCGAACGCGAAACAGGCGATTGAGCAATTGACTAAATTAGGCATCGAGGTAGCGATGCTGACGGGTGACAATCAAGGCACTGCAAATTTGGTTTCAAAAGAACTCGGCATTAAGACGGTCTTCGCCGAAGTCCAGCCGGGACAAAAAGCCGCAAAGGTTAAAGAGATGCAAGCCAAAGGCATGCGCGTTGGAATGGTTGGCGATGGTATTAACGACGCCCCTGCTCTGGCGCAAGCCGATGTCGGCATCGCCATTGGCGCGGGTGCGGATGTCGCAATGGAAGCGGCAGATGTGGTGCTGATGAAAAGCGATCCGTTCGATGTGATCGGGGCCGTCATCTTGAGTCGGGCGACGCGGCGCAAAATGCGCCAAAACCTGTGGTGGGCGGCCGGATACAATGTCATTGCCTTTCCACTCGCGGCCGGGTTGCTTTACCCCTCGATCGGTTTGCTCCTGACCCCCGAGATCGCCGCCTTTTCCATGTCCGGCTCGACGCTGGTAGTAGTCGCCAATGCTCTGTTGTTAAAGCGCGTCAAGATGAAAGAAGCCGCGACTCTGTTAAAGAAAAATGGTTCGGACTGATGGTTTCTTGAGAGCCCGAATATCGTGAGGCTTTACTTATGTTTATTAAAGAAATGAAAACCGAAGAGTGTTTTGAGGTTCTAACTGCAAAACGGATCGGCAGACTGGCCTGTGTCCATGAAAACCAACCGTATATTGTGCCGTTTCATTTTGCTTTTGACGGCAGCATGTACTTTTACGC
>JBATDM010000087.1:0-51314 GCA_049663465.1 Pyrinomonadaceae bacterium | reverse complement strand
GAAATCGATCACATTCCCTTCGTACTCGATGGTCAAACCGCCGGTCGCTTCCAGAACCGACTTTTTCAGCATTTCCTCGCAAAAATCCATCATTCCATTGACGTCCATATAGGCGCAATAGAATTCGAGCATGGTGAACTCGGGATTATGTTTGTGCGACAGGCCTTCGTTGCGAAAGTTGCGGTTGAGTTCGTAAACCTTCTCAAAGCCGCCGACCATCAGGCGTTTGAGATACAGCTCTGGCGCGATCCTCGCAAATAGCGGGATGTCGAGAGCCTTGTGATACGTCTCAAAGGGCTCTGCGGCGGCACCAGTCGCCTTCGGAGTGAGCATCGGCGTCTCGACCTCGATGTAGCCGTGATCCTCGAGATATCGGCGCATCGACGAGATTATCTTGGCACGCCGCTCAAAAACCTCGCGGGTAGTCAGCCCGTCGTGCTCGACGGCGAGCGAAGAGCCGATCAGATCGACATATCGATATCGCCTGCGCAATTCCGGGTCGGCGATGCCGTGCATTTTGTCCGGCATCGGGAGCATCGCTTTGGCGAGGAATTGGAGCTTTTCGACATGAACCGAAACCTCGCCCGTGTTCGTGATGAACAGATAGCCCTCTACGCCGATGAAGTCGCCATGATCTACGAGCTGCCAAGCCGTCCAACCACCTTCCGGATCGACCGTATTCTGACCGTCGTTCTTTATCAGCCCGAAGCCATTCTTCTTGTCGCAATATATCTGCAGTTTTTCGATACCGTCGGTCAAATGAACGAAATTACCTCGCGGCGGCGTGGTCACGCGGCCCGCGATGCGGACATTGCCGAGGGCACGCAGACGTTCATTAAGGGCGTCCTTTATCTCTGCGGGCGGACGTTCGCGTTCGGCAAGCTTTGAACGAATCTCCGCCATTTCCGCCGCGATCTCGGCAACTGGTTCGTGGGATTTGATCGCAGAGATCGTATCTTCGCTTCCACTAAACTTCGACCGATCAAACTTATTCGGATAGACATTTCCGACCAACTCGCGCATCGCATCGAGGTGCTCAACGCGTGCCTGCGTCTGGTCATTTGGCTCAATAATCTCGTCAAACTTCGGGATATCCATAAGGTTAACAATTGACTATAAACCAATCGCAAAAGCAAATAAAAGCAGGAGATGAAAAGAGCAAGATTCGAAAAATCGCCGCAAATCGTTTAATATTAAGAGATACCCCGTCCGAAAACTTATGCAGAACTTTGTCCAGGAATATTTAAATCCACTTTTTGAGCTTCTCAATTACAACCTCTTCGCACTCGGTGACGCAAAGATCACGCCGCTCAGCCTACTGTACGTGGTCATTTTTGCCGTTGTCCTGTTGTATCTATCAAATAAACTGAAAGGGCTTCTGATCTCCCGTTTGCTTACGCGAACGCGGCTCGACACCGGTGCGCAAGACGCCATCGGGACCATTGCTCGATACGTTATCCTCGTCGTCGGTTTTCTGATATTGATCCAGTCGATAGGCATAAATCTGACGACACTTAACGTACTGGCAGGTGCGGTCGGCGTCGGCGTCGGTTTTGGACTACAGAATATCGCGAATAATTTCATCAGCGGCCTTATCATCCTGCTCGAAAGGCCCATCAAGGTCGGTGACCGTGTCGAGGTTGACGATGTCAGTGGTGACGTGATCACGATCGGTGCTCGTAGCTCGACCATCAGAACAAACGACAACATCGCCATCATCGTCCCAAATAGTAAGTTCATTTCGGAGAATGTCACTAATTGGAGTTTTGTCGGCGATACGGTCAGATTTCGAATACCGATCGGCGTTTCGTACGATTCCGATGTCGATCTCGTCGAGCGACTGCTGCTTGAGATAGCCGAACAAGACCCGAATGTGGTTTCCGATCCGCCAGCGAAGGTGCGACTGGTCGAGTTTGGCGACAATTCGCTCAATTTTGAATTGTGGGCGTGGACTCGCTCGCGGCTCAATCGGCCCGGGGCGTTTAAGAGCGGTCTGAATTTTGCGATCATCCGTAAGTTTCGCGAACACAATATCGAGATACCGTTCCCGCAGCGTGACGTTCATTTCCGCAGCGGCGACGTCCATGTCGTTCAAGGTCAGGAAGAGCACAAGTCGGCTTCGGCCTAGCAGATCGACATTCCCGGCTTCGGCGTGTGACAATATAGAATCAAGATCGGTTGGCAATGCTTCGAGTGCGACCCCCGCCCCGCGAAGCAATGTCGGCGGATACGTGTGTTTATGGCGAGTGACATCGACAAATTGATTGCGGAGTTAAAGGGCGGGAGACGAGTTGTCACCCTGACCGGCCTCACATCGACGGCGGCGAAGGCTTTCGTCATAGCCAAGTTGCGAGCCGAGACCGACCATAAGTTTGCGGTCGTCACAGAAACCAACTCCGCACTTGACACGTGGGCCGCCGACCTCGAGTTCTGGCTCGATCCGGCAGAGTCAGCGTTGTTGACGCTGCCATCCTTCGAGGCCGATCCGTACGCCAGCGTTTCGCCTCATGCGGAAACGCAGGAACGAAGAGCGTTGTCGCTGTGGCATTTGGCAAAAGGATTCGGCGATGTCGTCGTACTGCCGGCCCGCTCTGTCATTCAACGCACTGTGGCCAAAGACGAGATAGCCGCATTGGGCTCGGAGGTAGTCCGCGATAAAGACCTTCCGCCGGAAGAACTGGTGCCGCAAATGATCGCCGGTGGATATGTTCGCGAAGATCCCATCTTCGGGCCGGGGCAATTTTCGGTACGGGGCGGCATTATCGATGTCTGGTCGCCGGACGCAGATGAACCCGCGAGGATCGAGTTCTTTGGCGACACGGTAGATTCGATCCGCTCCTTCGACCCCGAAACCCAGCTTTCAACCGACCAGCTAAAAACGTATACGATCGCACCCATGCGCGAGTTGAGTATGACCGCGCAGGATATGCGCGATTGGGCATTCTTTGCGGCAGAACGATTTGGACATGAGAAATACCGACGGAATCTAAAAGACCGATCTGATTTTGCGGGTGAGGGCGAGACGTTTTCGGGATGGGAATTTCAGATTCCGCTCATAAAGCCGCTCGCTGCGACGGCGTTTGATTATCTGTCGGACTTTGTGTTTATCGTTGACGAGCCGGCACACATCGAGCACGCCCTGACGGAGCTTTACGGCCGCTTTGAACGCAGCCACGGTCTTCTCGATGAATTAGGCGATATCGGACTCGACGTGAATGATCTCTTTGTCGAGCCGGGATCGCTACGAACATATTTTGCGGATGCCCCGCGCTTGGAGATACGTTCTCTCGGCCGGACAGCAGCGGCGACGGATGAGGAATTTCAACTTGCAGACGAGCGGCAGTCTGGCAGCCTCCGTTCCGGGGCAGAACCTTTGTTTCTATTCCCAGCCATCGAAACATCGGCTGAGATCGAGATCAAGTCACGTGCGACGCGGAGTTTTCACGGCGATATCCCGGCGTTTGTCGCGGAATTTGATCAGACCGCCGATCTCGTCGTGCAGACGCCGGGAATGGCAGAGCGTCTCGCTGAAATGCTACGCGAATATCAGATCTATCGTCCGCTCGAATCGATCCGTGTAGGTGGGCTTTCGTCTGGGTTTGAACTACCGTCGGCCGGCGTGCGGATCTATTCCGAGAGCGACATTTTTGGCGAAATAGTTTCGTCCGAAGGCCAAAAGCCAAAAACCAAGGGCCAAAGGCCTAAGTCGCGGCTGGGCGCCTTCATATCAGACTTTCGCGATCTCAAGAACGGCGACTATGTCGTCCATGTCGATCACGGCATCGGCAGGTTTGACGGCCTGCAAACGATCGACTCGCAGGGGCAAAGCCGTGAGTTCATGCTGCTCATATATGCAGACGACGCAAAGCTGTTTGTCCCGGTCGAGCGAATGGATCTCGTGTCGCGGTTTTCGTCGGGTGAAGCTACGGCACCAACGCTCGAACGCTTAGGCGGCATTGGCTGGCAAAAAACAAAGGCTAAGGCGAAACGGGCCATGCGCGACATGGCCGACGAGCTTCTCAAGCTATACGCCGAGCGCAAACTGGTTCGCGGCCACGCTTTCCCGCCTGACGCACCGTGGCAGCATGAATTCGAAGACGCATTTCCGTACGACCTTACGGTCGATCAGGCCTCGGCGATCGAGGACGTAAAGACAGATATGGAAATGGCCGTCCCGATGGACCGCCTGATAATTGGGGACGTTGGTTACGGCAAGACCGAGGTCGCGATGCGAGCAGCATTTAAGGCCGTGATGGACGGCAGGCAAGCGGCAATACTGACGCCGACGACTGTGCTCGCATATCAGCACTTCGAGACTTTTAAGAAGCGGTTTGCCGCATTCCCGGTAAAGGTCGAGCTGCTGTCTCGGTTTCGTTCAACGAAGGAGCAAAAAGCCGTTGCCGACTCTGCTGGCAAGGGCGAGGTCGATGTGCTGATCGGCACGCACCGGATATTATCGGCCGATGTAAAAATGCCAAAGCTCGGCATTGTCGTCGTCGACGAAGAGCAGCGTTTCGGCGTCGGCCACAAGGAAAAGCTTAAACAGCTAAAGAAAAAGGTCGATGTGCTTACGCTCTCTGCTACGCCGATACCGCGAACGCTGAATATGTCGCTGCTCGGAATGCGTGACATGTCTGTGATCGAAACGCCGCCGCGCGACCGTCTTGCCATTAATACGCAAGTCGTTCAGTTCTCGGAAGGCGTTATCCGCTCAGCGATCGAGCTCGAACTCTCGCGAAACGGCCAGATATTTTTCATCCATAACCGCGTCGAGTCGATCGAATCGATCGCCGCTCTCATTCAGAAGATCGTTCCCAACGCGCGTGTCGCTATCGGCCATGGCCAAATGAACGAGAAAGAAATGGAAGAGGTCATGCTCGATTTTGTCGATTACAAATACGATGTGCTGGTCGCCACGACGATAATCGAGAACGGCATCGACATCCCGCGTGCCAACACGATAATTATCAATCGAGCCGACAATTACGGACTCTCTCAGCTATATCAACTGCGTGGTCGAGTTGGTCGCTCGAACCGGCGTGCGTACGCCTATCTATTGATACCAAGCGAGTTAGAGTTGACGCCGATAGCTCGGAGACGACTAAGTGCGATCCGCGAATTCTCCGACCTCGGTGCCGGGTTTCGACTGGCCGCTCTCGACCTCGAATTGCGTGGTGCCGGAAATATCCTCGGCGGCCAACAGTCTGGCCATCTCGATGCTCTTGGCTTCGACCTTTACACCAAGATGCTCGAGCGAACGATCGCGGAGCTTCGCGGCGATGAGATCGCAGACGAGGTCAGCGTCTCGATCAACCTCGGCATCGATGTAGCAATTCCAAAGGACTACATCTCGGAGGCCAGCCAGCGGTTGCGAACGTACAAACGCATCTCGTCCGCCGAGAGCGAAGACGCACTCAGGCAGATCCATGCCGAGATCGAGGATCGCTATGGACGAATACCTCGTTCAGTCGAAAACTTGTTCAATTATGGACGTCTTAGAAAGCTGGCGGAGTCGATGGCGATCGTTTCGATAGACAGAACTGCCGATTCAGTGGCGATCAAATTGGGCGAGTCAGCCCGGGTCTCGCCTGAGAGGTTGATGCAGTTCCTAACGGATTCAAAAGGGTCGAGTTTCTCGCCCGCAGGCATACTGAGAGTACCGGTAGAAACCGCAGATCCGAGCAAATCGGCAAGCGAAGCTCTGATCGCGATCCGGCAGTGACCCTATTGTTCGGTGCAATCGCCGGACTCTTTGTCAGCACACGTGAACAGGTCCGGCACGATTTCCCGAGTCTGGCGTCTTATGTTGACCCAGACATTTGAGTGAAGATATTTGTCCTTGGTCCAGCCTAATTTTTCGCGGTTCTTCCAGACAAATGCATAAGCCTCAGGCTCGTCCTCACCTTTAAGGTGACGAGCCTCGTGAAGCAATATTGCCGCACGCTCAGTATCATCCATCGGATAGGTGAAAAAATCTGAATAGAGCGTCATTATCTCAAACGGAAAATTGGTCGCAGCGTATGCATTTTCTTTCGCGACCGACGCATTGAGCCAATTGTCATCCGAGCGATAGACCGTAAAATTACCCAGCAGCAGAGCCTCGGTCGAAAAACCCTTTTCGCTCAGGACTCGAATTCCCTGCCGAACTTTGTATTTCTGGTCAATATTGAGCGGTGCAGCCGAAACTACGAGCGAAAAATAAAAACCGAGAACCGCAGCAACGCTTACGCACAGACAGACCAAGGCCCTTAGAAAAATACCGCTAAAATGTCCAGACTTTCCGGCAAAGCTTGCCGTGCGAACGAGATCGGCCTCACAGCGAACACAATTTGCCGCGTCCGGATAGTTTACCAGCCTGCAATTTGTGCATTTCTTGTACATACGATGTGATAGGAGCGGCGCAGAAACCTGCTAATATAAGTAAAGTCGCATAGGCTCAAATGTTCCGTATATTGTCGTTTAGAGCGACAACAAACGCGCCCGGGCGTTTTTGCATCGAATACTAAATTGCGAAGTACGGCACTATCAGGTACCGTAGGACTTTTATGATGAAACATTTCCGCCATCTATCCTTATTTTTACTTATCTTAGCGGTCGCCGCCGTCGGTGCCTTTGCACAGGAAACTCAGGTCCGCGTCATCGATGAGGTCGTCGCGCAGGTCAATGACGGTGTCATCACCCTGTCTCGCGTAAAGCGTGAAAGCAAGAGCATTGTCGAGACCTATATTCAGGAAGGCAAGACCCGCGAGGAGGCTCAGAAGCTTGTCGATGAAAAGCAGGGCGAGCTGATTGCAAATCTGATCAACGAAGAACTCTTGATCCAGAAGGCAAAAGAAAGCGGGCTTGAAAGTGACATTGACGCCAGCATTAACCAACGACTGGCCGAGATCATGAAGCAATATGGCCTCAAGACCGTTGAATCTCTGTATCAGGAAATGGAAAAGTCGGGTGTCGATCCACAGGAATTGAAAGACACCTGGCGAAAACAGGCAACGCGCGATCTGGTCATCCAGCGACAGGTCCAGTCGGTACTTTATTGGAAGCCGCCTGCAACTAAGCTGAAAGAATACTTTGAGAAAAATAAGAGCCGGTTTACAAAACCGGAAACGGTTTCGATCAGTGAGCTTTTCCTCGGCTTTGCCGGGCGTGATGAGGCCGCCGTCCGGACAAAGGCTAAGGAACTCGTTGCTGAACTGAGAGCCGGTGGTGATTTTGACAAGCTTGCCAAAGAAAACGGCGACAAGCCGCTCGTTACGCAGGAAAAAGGCAAAGCCGAGGGTCTGATCGTCAGAGATCTGGTAGATACCATTGGAAAACCGCTTGGCAGTGTTAAGGTGGGTGGCTACACGGAACCGATCGAGATCGAGCAGCTAGGCATCACGATCCTGCGAGTCGACGGGCGTGTCGCTCCAAGCGATGAATCCGTCTTTGACGAAAATGCCATTAGGTTGGCGATGATGAACGAGAGCTTTCCAGACGAGCAGAAAAAATTCCTTTCAAAACTCCGTGAGGAATCATACATAAAGATCAGCGACACCTACCGTCCAATAGTCGCCCCGATCCTGTTTGCCGACGAAAGAAAGGAAAAGCCGGCAAAATGAACTCTCTCATTTTTCAACCGACGCTGTCCGTCTAGTTCTTCTGCCCTAGTCCGATCTCAGTCAGGTTGATGCTGCCGTCGAGGTATCTGACCGTCAGCGTGTTTCCGTTCGCATCGGTGGTCGCCTTTGCGGCTAGGTTACTGGTCAGCGAGATCGGCGTTTCACCGCTTGAGCCCGGAGCCAGATCAAATGTGACCATCAAGAGCCTCTTCGGTACCGCTGACGCAATGAACGCTTCCGTCGAATCAACAAGTATGCCTATACGGCCCGGTTCATTCGCGTTCGTCGTCAGGACAGAACCGTCCGTTGCCCCCTCGGCAAGAGTGATATGCGGATTCGATAGCTTCGCCGCATCGTATTCGATCGTAAACCCAGCCGCCAACTCATCGCCGTAAGGGGTGATCTCAACCGCAACGGTGACGCGACCATCGTCCGTAGGCTTCTGCGGCGTTACACGTATCTCGCGTCCGAAGAAGTACGCATACGCATCTTCAAAAACCGAGGACAAAATGTTTGGAACCATCGGTGGGCCGGTCGGGCCGGCGGCTGGGGTTGCGGGGTCGAGGCTGGTCGCGTAGCGTCTCGCCTGGATTACATCCCCGGCATTGACTATCCCATCCCCAAACGTCGCCCTCGGAGCCGAGTCCGCACGCTGATATTCGTTCGGGCTGATGCTGGGCGTGTCGAGCCCGGTCGCAAATCTGCGCATCTGGATAACGTCGCCAGAGATGACGATGCCATCCCCATTCGCCCTCGGCGTCACATCATTCTCAAATCCGCCTCCCGGCGTCGGACTAGCGGTCGGCGTAGCGGTTGGACTTGGGGTTTGCAAAAGACTGCCGCCCCAATTCGGCGTTCTGTCGAGAGATGAGTTGGTGGTTAGGCGGGTCTGGTTTGATCCGTCAGCATTCATCGTGTAGATCTCGGCATTACCATCGCGCAGGGACGAAAAAACGATATGGCCTGTGTCGGGTGAGAACGCCGGATCCTCGTCCGTAGTGGAATTGTTCGTCAGACGGATCGGGTTGCTGCCGTCAGCGTTCATCACGTAGATCTCAAGGTTGCCGTCGCGGTTACTCGCGAAGGTTATCTTCGTCCCGTCCGGTGAATACGTTGGGAGTGTATTGAAACCCGGAGTGGCCGTAAGTTGGACTACGTTCGTACCGTCTGAATTCATCCTGAATATCTGAAGTAATCCACTCACCCCTTTGACGAAGGCTATCTGACTGCCGTCAGGTTTTATTGCCGCTTTGCTTTCACACTCGCCGCTGTTGGTAAGATTTGTCTCACCAGTGCCGTTGGAGTTTATCTTGTATATCTCACACCCCTTTTCGTATGCGATGACGCCAGTCGCCGAGATCGAAGGATCCACATCCCCAGCTCCATCATTGGTTAGTCGCGTCTGCACCGTCCCGTCGGCATTCATAATATAAAGTTCGGAACTGCCACCATCGCGGGAACTGTGAAAAACGATCTTCGAGCCGTCCGGGCTAAATACCGGGTGGTTGCTGCTTCCCGCATTGTCGGTCAATTGCAGGGGCGACGATCCGTCAGGCTGCATCGTCCAGATCTCGGGGCCACCCCCGTCGCGGTTGCTCTCGAACGCGAGCTTGCCACCAAGGGTCGGACCCGGAGTCGGGGTTGCCGTCGGTGTTGCTGTAGGTGTGGGGGTCGCCCCTACCGTCACAACAGTGCATCCTGAAAATTCAGATGTCTGGAAGTATTCGATATTTCTCGCCGTCGAAGTGATGAATCCTCCGGGAGTGACCGAGACGGGCAAATTGGCATTGATCGGGGCATCGTTGCCCACGGTGGTTACATTTGTAAAGCCAAGATATGTCTGCCCCTCGCCGTTGCCCGACGGATCGCAGGAGGTGTTGGAATAGAAATCGACACGAAACTCGGTATTCGCGGTGCTGTTCAGGGTGCCAGTGATCGTCGTACTGCCGCCGCCGACAATAGCCGTCGACAGCACCGGGAAGTTTTGCAGATCACTGGCTCCGGTATCTCCATCTCCAGCATCGTTGGCCGTCACACCTTCATCACCGAGGTCGATCCCGAGACCGCCATTTGCGAAGATCCTGTTTCCACTGATCTGATTGGATGAAGCAGCACCCGTGGGAGGACCAATCGCGATACCATCGAGCATGTTATAGGCGATCAGGTTGGCGTCTCCCGGCGACTCAGAACCGATGAAATTAAAGGATGATCTGGCGGCCAATATGCCATGCCCTGAGTTGGGCAGCGGCCCGGTGCCGGCGAGATCGGTGCCGATGTGGTTGCCAAAAATGACATTACCGGAGAAACTGTCTTGCAGATAAATTCCGTGCCCGCCGTTGCCGGAGATGATATTCCGGGCCGCCGCACTGCTGCCCCCGATTATGACCTGAGGTCCGCTTTCAACGAACGACAGTCCGTTTCCACCATTTGGCATCGGGGCGGTTCCTGACGGATCGGTTCCGATCAAGTTGCCCTGTACGATGATCTGGTTTGAAGAACCTGAATGGATAAAGCCAAAGAAAGAAAATGCGCCATCTCCGCTGTTTCCAGAGATCACGTTTCCAGCTCCTTCAGCTACTCCCCCGATCGTTAGTTCAGTGGGGATGAAGCAATGAATACCTGTTTGATTAGGAATGGCAGCCGTTCCGGATGCATTTGGGCCGATGAAATTCCCTTCGATCCGGGTGCGCAATGGAGAGACCATAAAATTTTGGACGACCGCAATGCCTAACTGATTTCCTGATATTACATTCCGTGCTGCTGCTGACGTGCCGCCAATCAGCGTGTCTCTTGCGTCTGCTTGCAACTCGATACCGGAACCATTAGCTATGCCGACTGAACCCGCAGCGTTTGTTCCCAAATAGTTGCCCTGAATTATATTGTTGGAGCTTCCGCCAACGATCGGAAGAACCCTGATCGCGATGCCGAATCCATTCATAACGAGTCCGCGTATCGTCGAATTGCCCGTTCGGAGAATAATGCCGTTGGGGCTTGTCCCCGCCAGTTCGATCAGGAGATTGGCATTGCTCCCAACGGCAAGTGAATTGGGTGACGCCCCCGGCTGGGTGTAGCCGTCGATGATGACCGGATCCGTGACATTCGGGAGCTCGGTGAGTGGAGAGATCGTCTTGACCCCGGCACCCGGAATGTTGAAATTGATCGCGTCCGCACTGGCCGATGCATTTGCATCGACGATCGCCTGCCGCAGGCTGCCCGCACCGGCGTCATTCGTGTTGGTTACGACAAAGACAGCACCGGGTGAACTCGGCTGAGCCTGATCGATCGTCGGTGCTTGTTCGATTCCTTTCTCATCCTGCATCTGAGCCGGCTGCTGCCAGATGGCAAGGCCTGTGATCGTAGAAACGGCAACGAACGACAGCAGAAAAAGAGATCGGCGATAGTTCCTGACGAATGGACGAATTGGCGTTTTTAAGTTTTTCATTTTTACCTTACCTGTCGAGAATGGTGCTCTTAATAAATAGGGCGAGAAAACCCGGCAAAAGCGCTAACGGCGGCAAAATAAGTTTCAAAATTTTCTCGACTCGGCATATAATCGGCAAATCTCTGTGGAAAAAAACACCGATATTACAAAGCTCTTAAATGACATGCATTCGGGTGTCACCGATTCGCCCGACAAGCTGCTCGAGATGGTGTATGACGATCTGCGGAGATTGGCTGGTTCGTACATGCAGAACGAACGTAGCGACCATACGCTCCAGGCGACGGCCCTTGTTCACGAGGCATATATGCGGCTGGTCGATTGGAAGAATGTCTCGTGGCAAAACCGCGCCCAGTTTTTCTCGATCGCCGCACAGGTAATGCGCAAGGTTCTGATCGATCATGCCCGTGCCCGGAAAGCTGAAAAACGCAGTGGCCATAAATTGATCCTGGATGAAGCGATCAGTCTTCCGGACAGCAGGCCTGTAGATCTGCTGGCCCTCGATGAAGCAATGCAGAGCCTCGAACAACTGGATCCGCGCCAGGCAAAGATCGTCGAACTCAGATTCTTCGGCGGCCTTTCGATCGAAGAAACCGCGTATGTTTTGAGGGTCAGTGAATCGACCGTCCGGCGTGAGTGGACATTTGCAAAAGCATGGTTTCAACGGGAACTGGGCAGCAACCCCGATAACGACCGCCAATGACAAAACCTGACTGGCAGCAAGTTAAGGACCTTTTCGCAGACGCGTTAAACCGGCCCGCCGACGTGCGTTTGGAATTTCTGCGAGATAAATGCTCCGGCGATCAACTGCTATTCGACGAGGTCCGCTCCCTGCTCGCCGCCTCATCCGAAACCGGGAACCTGATCGAAAACAACGTGATCGACCTAGCATCAAAGGTCGGCGTCACCGATGCCGATTACACTGAGCAGCATTTCGGCAATTACCGGATAATACGCGAGATCGGCAGCGGCGGGATGGGCTCTGTGTTCTTGGCCGAACGTAGCGACGGCGAATTCTCGATGCAGGTGGCGTTGAAACTTGTTCGGCAATCCATCGCGGGTTCCGACGTGATCGCCCGATTCAAACGTGAACGTCAGATACTTGCAAACCTCAATCACCCGAATATCGCCGTCCTGCATGACGGCGGCGTCAGTGAAAAAGGTGAACCCTTTCTCGCTATGGAATACGTCGACGGCGACTCGCTCGTCGAATACGCCGCCAATAACCGACTGTGCGTCAAAGATAAACTTCGACTGTTTCTCAGAGTCTGTTCGGCCGTCTCATACGCCCATCGAAATCTGGTCGTCCATCGCGACCTAAAGCCGTCGAATATCCTGGTTACAAATACCGGGGAACCCAAGCTGTTGGATTTTGGCCTGGCAAAGGCCTTCGAGTCCGATCTGTCAACGACGCAAACCGGCATGCGGGCGTTCACCCCGGCGTATGCCTCGCCCGAACAGATACTCGGCGGGAACATCACCACCGCCAGTGACATATATTCGCTGGGAGTCGTTTTTTACGAACTTCTCGCCGGTTGCAAACCGCTAAATATCGATCACAAGAGCTTTGACGAGATCATTAGTACGATCAACAATGTCGAGCCCATCCCGCCAAGCGCCGTTGTAGATGAAAATGATCGCGAAGCCTCGAACCAAATGCTGCGAGGTGATCTTGACACGATCGCCCTCACCGCGCTGAGAAAAGAACCTGAACGGAGGTTTAAGACGGTCGAAGATCTCGCCGAGGACATCAAACGGCACCTCGCCGGAAGGCCGATCTCTGCGAGGCCCAATACGGCCGGATATCTTGCCGGTAAATTTATTCGGCGAAACAAGATTGCCGCGAGTGCCGCCTTTCTGATCATCGCCTCGCTGGTAACGGGACTTGTTTTTTCGCTGTGGCAGGCGGAACAGGCTCGACAGGAACGCGACCGCGCCGAACGCCGTTTTCAGGATGTGCGGCAACTGTCGAATTCGCTTTTGTTTGAGATATCTCCGACCATCGAACGCCTGCCCGGTTCGATACAGGCCCGCGAATTACTTGTAAAACGGGCCCTCGAATATCTCGACAGCCTTGCCGCTGAATCCCGGTCGGATATCGGATTACAGTCCGAGCTCGCATTGGCATACGAACAGGTCGGAAATCTGCAGGGAAACATCGACCGGCCAAATCTAAGTGATTTTGCGGGGGCGATACAGAGTTTTGAGAAGGCCAAAACTATCAGGATGCTGCTCCCGTTGAATGCCACGGATCAGTTTCTGCTGGCGCAGAACCTCAGGATCACCAGCTCGATCCGTAATCGTCAGAACGATATCAAAGGTTCGCTGGCTGACGCAGAACAGGCGAGATCGCTTTTCGATGGGTTATTATCCGCAAATTTTGATTCGCCCCAGTTTCGGCTTGCCTCCATCGAGGCTCAGTTCGAACACGGCCAGATCTATTCTTACAACAACAGATACGCTGAGGCCATTCCCAGATTCCGAAACGCCCTTGAAGCCCTCAATGGCCTCGATCAGGAACAGCCAAGAGCGCGCCAACTTTTAGCAAAGGGGCTCGCGTACCTCGGAAATGCCCTTTCCTGGGATGGGCAACAGACCGAGGCCGAATCTGAAATTACGACGGCGATCAGGGTTTCAGAGGAGTTAGGTTCTCAGTTCCCGGACGATTCAGAGATACAGGCTACACTCTGGCAAACCTATAATCTCGCCAGCAGCATTTATGAGGACGCCCGGCCCACGATGTCACTCGAACTCGCAGACCGTGCATTAGCGACCGCGGAACGGGCTAGCCGTAGGGATGATGCCGACTCTCAGGCAAAATATAATCTCGGACGGGCATACTCACGGCTCGGCGTTATCTCAGCAAAGTTAAACCGGATTTCAGACGCTGAAACCAATCTACGTTTGTCTGAGACGATCTTGGGCTCTTTGATCGAGCGAGAGCCGAAAAACACGATCTATCAGCGGGACCTCGGTAAACTCTACGTTCGTTTTGGCGATACAAGAGAGAAACAGGATGATCCGAGTGGAGCATTGTCAAAATACCTTGCCTCGGTAGCCATCTTCGAAGAATTGGATGAAATGGATCAACTGAATACTCTGGCTCAACGCGACCTGGCACAGTCGCTAAAGAGCGTTGGCCAAATGCAGATCGCGTTGGGCCGCCCGTCGGAAGCAAAAAAGACACTCCGGCGATCCAAGACGATCTTGGATCATCTTGTCGAAAACAATGCCATTGGCGGATTTGATAGGCAGTTGATCAATGATGTCGAAGCAAGTCTCCGATCGATCCCGGACTAGGCATATATTTCGTTGATTGGGTTGAAGCCGAGAATCCGCCAACATGCCAGATACTTTGCTGACGACCGCTACAAGAAAGAGCCGGGCCAGCATCTTGGGTACTCACCGTAAACGTGATTCAGCGTTTTCAGACAGCCTCTTGTGGCAGATTTTCCATATTAATGGAGCCTAGTTGAGGACATCCTTGATCGCGACATCGAAGATCTCAACCCGCCGTTTCGCACGCATTACCTCGGGGTGGTCTGCGTTGTAGCTTCGCCTTAGACGTGCAAACTCGGTCTCAAGAGCGGCCCGCCTTACAAGCAGTTTGCCTAACGCCAAAGTCAGCTTTCCAGTCTCCGTCGCTTTGACGGCAAAGACCCTTTCGAGCGATTTATCCAAAGCCGCTAACTCAAACCGGGCATCGACGACCTTGGGATTGGTCTCTGTATATGACTCGATAAACGCCTCAAGATCCGCCTGAAGCTCAGTCTTCCTGAGCAGTACCTCGGCATATGCCGGCGAAGAGCGGATCGGCCCGGCGTCCTGCCCAAAACAAAGCGCCGGGATCAACAGAATCGCAAAAACGAAGATACCTCGACAGATCGATCCAACCATAATGGTGTCCCTATTTAACGTCAAAGGTGAAAAAATCCGGCTGGAGCTTTTGATTGATGCGATACTCGGCAACTCTTATTCCCCACGTATTCTCATACATTCCCGTATTGCTGTTTGTTGCATACGTCACGTTGTACTTGTGCGGCAGGGTAAGGCCATCAATACTCTTAAAATCGGAAAATTGCTCGGTTAGGTTTACGACCGCAGATGAACGTTGATTTTGTTGTCCAAACGTCGCCTCGCGCGACGTAACCTCAAAGCGATATTCCGTCCGAACGTGATAAAACGTTTCCGGGTCAAAATAAAGTTTGATCGCAAAATTGGCCGAACCGCCGCCGCCGCTCTGCGAATTGTACTCGACGGCGTGTAGCTTTCGCCCATCGATCTTCTTGATCCCGCCGCCGCTCAGTCGGGCCTTCATCTTATCAAGATTGAGTAGCGTCCAACGCAGCGACATCACGCCGCCAAACAAGCCATCACCAAGGATTTGCGAATGGTCCGCAAGATAACTACCTAGCAGCGACCTGGTACCAGCACTGATGAACGGGAGACTGACCTTGTCACGAAAATAGCCGATCTTTTCGAATGGGTACTCTCTTGAATTTAAACTAATAACCCAAAAAAGGTTGTCCGGATCGGACACGACGATCGCCCGGCCTCCGCCTTTCACGACTGGTGTTTTTGATTCAAATTCGCTCGCACCGATAGCCATTATCGTTGTGATCGAATCGCGCTTTTCCTTCGATCCAACCGCGTCGAGGTGTTTGGCAACAACTTCCTGGGCGGAAAGATCTGCAGCCCGGGCACTCATCGTCAAGACGAATACAACGGCTAAACATGCTACAACAACCAATTTCTTCATACCGATATCCTCACTCAAAAAGATTATTTAAACCTCGGCCGCCGCTCCCACCTGCACCCCGCCCGGTACTCCGCCGCAGGATACAAACTCGATGTCACTATCTGCCTCAACAAACCCGTCGCCAAAAGTCTCGCGGCTCTGAAGCGTTTCAAAATACGTCGTGATGTTGTCAAGTATCTCGTCAGCCGACTGCGAATGATAGAGCGTCTGACGAAACTGTGCCCCGCCGACGAGGCCCTTAGTAAACTGACCGGCCAACTGCTTCATTTTGCCAAGAGCCGGCAGCTCAGGCATCTCTTCGCGGCACATCGAGAAAAATTCGAGCAGGACGTCTTTTTTCTCCGCCAAGTCCGGTTGGTAAGGCTCACGGCCCGCGAGCACGTCAGCGAACTGGCGAAAAATCCACGGATTTTGCATCGCACCACGGCCGATTAATATCCCATCAACACCGGTCTCGGCCCATTTCTTCATGCCGTACTCGATCGTGGTGATATCGCCATTGCCCGACACGGGGATCGTCACGGCATCCTTCACCACCTTGATCAATTCCCAATTTGCGAGGCCTTTGTATCCCTGCTCACGCGTACGTCCGTGAACCTGAATATGCTCGACACCGCATTGCTCGGCCATTTTGGCGACATCGACCACATTAATTGTCGAATCGGAGTACCCTGTACGTACTTTGAGCGTGAGCGGGATCGTGATCGTTTTCTTGATCTCTTTGAGAATGGTCTCAAGCAACTGCGGGTCTCGCATCAAGCCCGAACCGCCGCCGTTCTTGACGACCTTAGGCGCCGGACAGCCGCAATTGACGTCGAGAATGTCAGCCCCAACCTCTTGGGCCATCTCGGCCCCCATCGCCATCCGGTCAGGCTTGCCGCCAAAGATCTGCACCGCATAGGGCCGCTCTTCCTCGTCAAAGTGCATCTGACGCTTCGATTTAGGATTGTGCCGCGTTAGTCCCTCGACCGAGATAAATTCAGAAACAACCAGCCCAACACCACCCCGCCGTTTGATCAAACGTCGAAAGGTATAGTCCGTCACCCCCGCCATCGGCGACAGGATAAGCGGCGGATCAATTAAGATGTCTCTTATCTTAAAGGGATTCATCCGCAGGTTTCCAAGTTCCGTCAAATCGATCGGTAGCTATTTCCCTTTCCGCTTCAACTCGATCCCTGTTGCCTCAAACGAGACTTCGGTCACCGTACCATCAGCATTACGATTTTCAAACTTGGCTCCGTCCTCATTGACCATGTGATCAACCTCGGCTTTGCTCAGCGTTTTGACCTGCACCGTACCCTCGACCCTGGCCGTAGCGCCAGCTGATTCGAGAGGGATAAAAAATGAGTGGTCCTTCATCTTGACCCGGACGCTCTTGCTGTCTTTGTTCTCAGCGACCTCGGCCCAGCAGCCTTCGGTCTTGCATGAGCGAACAACGACGCCCTTCACCAAGATGGTCTTGCCGCTAAACTTTGCGGGATCCGCAAGCACCTTATTGAGCGAAACACTTTTCTTGCTGCTGATCGCAGCACCGCGCTTCAGGTAGGAATCAGACGGTATCGATGCCGTTTTGTCCGCTTCGGTCGGCTTCGCGTTTCCCATCTTTTCGCTCGCATCTTGTCCAAAAGCTGCGGACGAAAGAGCCACTACCAACACCATTAAACTAAAAAATAATTTCATATTCTCTCCAAAAAATAAATCTACAACATCATTCTACCGCTATTTTGTTTCGAAAACTACACTACCGCCAACGATTGTCATCACCACTCCTGTCCCAGATATTTCACTCCGATCGATCACAAAAATATCCTCCGACAGGATTACGAAGTCAGCAAGTTTTCCGGCCTCTATTGTTCCCTTTTCGCGTTCCTGAAACTCCGCGTATGCCGAGCCATATGTGTAGGCTCGGACGGCTTCTTCAACCGTAATGGAATTCGGCCCCGAATCGACCGCTGCGTAGATACCGTAAAGCGGATTGAGATCTGTCATCGACGCATCCGAACCAAACGCCACCGCGACACCGGCAGCGATAAACCCTCGATAATTATCGCCGAATGAGCTTCCGCCTCGATCGAACAGGTGCGGCTGCATCGATGCGACGATCCCGCTCTTAGCGAGCCTTTCGAAATCAGCGGGCTTCATCCGCGGCCCATGCTCGATCCTAAAGCGGCGATCGCGTTTCCCATTCTCTGCAATGACCGCCTCAAATGCGTCGATGGTGTGCCCGATCGGCGTCTTGCCGATCGCGTGGATCATCACCTGAAGGCCAGCCTTGTCAGACTCGCCGATACCGTGCCTTAGTTCCGCGATCTCTTCAGCACTTCCATCCGACATGCCCTTAATACAGCCGATCCGAACCATCGCATCGCCCGATGCGGCCGTCAGTTTGGCCGCAATTGATCTTCGACGTTCGCCAATACCGATACACTCATAGACTCGCGTTTTGAGTCGACCGTTAGCGGCCAGGTCGTGTAAAACCGCTGCCAGATCGTCCGAATGCACGTCCTGTATACTTGTCACGCCAAGCGAAGCTGCGTAATTGCTTGCGGTCTCGACGATCTCCGTCCAATTTCTCTCGTGGCCGGACGGAATATTTTTCCGGATTCTCAAAACAGCGTTGCCTTCGACGAGGCCGGTCGCGGATCTGATGCCGGCCATCGCCATTGCGGCCGAATTTACCAATGCCTTCCGGTAATCGGGTGAATAGAGCAGCATCGGATTATTGGGACTCGCAGCATCGATCTGTTCGAGTGTAGGAAACCGCCCGATATCAGCAAACGTAAGCCCGCCGCCCAGTATCCAACGCCCTTTGGGAAGGAATCTTGTAAAGAAACCTATCTTTTCAACGATCTGTCCGCCGCCTAAAGCCCCACGCAGATCCATATGGGAAAACTGATTGCCGATCCCCGTGAAATGTACGTGCGAATCATTGAAGCCCGGGATCACGAGCTTTCCCTTCGCATCGAGAACCCGCGTGTTCGGCCCAACGAATTTTCGAATCTTGGTTGTAGTTCCTACTGCGGTTATACGCCCCTTTGAAACCGCGACTGCCTCCGCACGCGGACGTTGTTTGTCGAGTGTCCTAATATTGCCGTTCAGCAAAACAAGATCGGCCGCAGTTTGGCCAGCGGTCGAGATCGAGAGTGCGAGGATGAGGAATGCTATTCTCACTGGCGCCCGTTTAAAAAGTGTATCCTTAAAGATAGGGCAAATTATAACAATGAACGAAAAGCATATCCAGATTCTCGGTATTTTCGGCACGGTTCTGGGCTTGTCCTTTATCACATTTTTGTACTTGGCCGAGCCAAGGACGCTCGCCGAGGTCGCAACAAAAGGGCAGGTCGCGATCGGTTCCTATGAGATCGACAAGACGGAATTTGCAAACGGGCTAGCGGCTTTCCGTCGCGATGAGTTCCCTGCCGCGCGTGCGGCGTTTGACCGTGCGGACCCCGAAAAGCGCGATGCCCTGACGCAGTTTTACACAACGTATAGCTACTACCGCGAGGGTTGGGGCAGATTTTCCAATGACGACGCACTTTTCACTCTGGGTGTCGCGGCCGCAGATCACGTTCTTGCGATCGATCCAAACTTTCGAACGACTGACGAAACTCTTCAGATCAAAACCGGCTTCGAACTAAAAACCGAACTCGAAGAGGGCCTTAAGATAACGCCGTCAGACTTTAACCCTTTGAAGCTAGTGCGTGAGAGGAAATAGCTGACTCAAATTGTGCAAGAAACCGGAGAGCAGAAAATTCCAGATGCTGAGTTCGAGGACAGCGATGATCTCGAACTGAGCGGCGATACCCATAGGATCCGCCGAGGTCAAGAGACGTCTGTCACGACGCATCGGCCGCGGGCGGAAAATCACCAGCACTTTGTTGTTTATCTCCTGGTGCCCGTGATATTCCTCGTCGTAACGCTGCTCGGCGGCCTTCGTCTGGCTTCGGCCGACAACGCATTCATCTTCCTTAAACCGGCGTTGATCTGCCCCGTTTTCGGAGCGGTTTCGATGATCTTGTTCGCCCGTGCGGGACTGATCTCGGTCGAGGGTTGGTTCTCTGAAAATTTCTCTGCTCTCAAGAATATTGCGAACACGGCAGTTCTGCTCACACTTTTCGCCGCAACCGTGCAGATCTATAATGGCTTGCTGCCTGAACAAGGACTGCCGTTTTGGTTGATCGGGTTCTGTTTCTTTTGGACGCTCTGGAATAACCTGTTTGCCGAGTTTGACCCAAAACGACTGCTCCGCAGCCTGACGGCCCTTTTCGGACTCGCCTTTGCGACAAAATATCTCCTGCTCGCAAATCTCTCAGCCGCCCCCAGCGGCAATTGGCTTCAGCGGATCATCGAAAATCCGGGCAAAGAGGCCTTCACATGGCTGCTCGACCTGCCGCAGTATTCATCCGGAACGGGATATATTCAATTCTTCACGCTCGTCCTGTATCTACTGGGACTTTTCATCCTGCCGCAACGCCGTGATCAATGAAAACAGCCTCTTTTGCCACAATAGACAAAAGAGACCGTAGAGATCATCGAACGGATCGATCTTTTACTTCATCGAGATATGAACAACAGAACCGTCCCGTTTCACGCGAAGACTGTTGCCGACAAAGGTCTTTGCGAACATCACGTTGACGCCGATCGGGATACCATTTATAGCCTCGACAACGTCGCCGGCCTTGACCCCGGCTCGTGCGGCCGCTCCGCTCACCGACTCGACACGCCATCCTGAACCCGTCGAAACGCTGCTGATACCAAAACGTCCCAGCACATCTTTGACCGATAATTCGCTAGGCAGGCCGCCATTATTGGCTGGCGGAACTGCATTTGACTCAAGCGAATCTATGACAGTAAGTGCGCTATCTACCGACCCGCCGCCGGTGTCCGTATTGCTGTTCGTTATTTTCTCAGGCTTCTTAACAACCGCTACCGAGGCTAGTTCCGGCGTTTTCACTTCAACCTTAGCGATCGTCGGCTGAGGAACGGGTACGGTTGGCTGAGAAGCTGCTACTTCAGTCGCCTTTGGTTCCGGCATTGCAGATTGCGGGGCTGCAGTTTCTGCAACCGCCACAACCGGAACATCCATCTGAGCCTGTTGATATAGAGCATTGTATCCAAAATACCCAGCAACCAGCAGCAACAGTGTCGCCGGTGCCCCAATGCGCACAAGGGTAGGCATCCACGAGGAACGTGTTTCGGACGGTCTGCCTTGAGCGATCCGTGCACGAACCCGCACGTCGAAATCGCCCGGGGCTTCGACCCGTTTTAACGCACCCAACATCGCCGCGACATTTTCTTCGCCTGCGTCTGCAAAAACTTGTAACCGTTTCTCTTCCATTTGCATCTATCGTTATAGGTAATGCTTTAGCTTCTCTTTTAGCAGCCCTCGTCCGCGGCTGATCCGCGATTTTGTTGTGCCGAGGCCGAGTTCCATTATCTCGGCTATTTCCTCGTATGTTCTGCCCTCAATATCTCGCAGAACGACAGGCACTCGATATTTCTCGGGCAGTGCGGCGATCGCACGGCCAATGACCTCACTTCGTTCACCTTCGACGAGTTCCGCGTCGGGCAATATCCCCTTATCAGGCGGTTGAAACTCAATGTCCTGGCCTTCCTCGGTCTGAAACAGACCCGTTAGGGACAATAACCGCCTTCTCTTCCGGCGCCGTATCTCGCTGATCGCTAAATTGGTCGCGATACGGTAGATATATGTCGAAAAGGCGTACTCCGTGTGGTATCGGTCGAGAGCAAAATATACACGCACAAAAGTTTCCTGCGCGAGATCGACCGCCTCTTCGTAATCATTCAAAAATCTGTATAGATAATTCGTTATCGGCCCGCGATAACGGTTCATTATCTCACCGAATGCTGACTCGTCGCCGCCTTTCGTGGCATCGATGAGCTGGTGATCGGACAGTTTCTCGTCATGCATCGAGGATTTTTTTGCCTCCATGCCCATAGATTCCGCCATGTCGAACGCCATACATTCATACTATTTAGAACCAATTCATTTCAAAAAACAAAACCGTACAGCTAACTAAGACACGCACGGTGGCCCGATTGGTTCCAAAATCGAGAGCCGCCGAGCAAGTTTTTCTTACATATCGACGCCCTTGACCGTCATGACCAAAAAGATCGTGTCGTTCGCTCCCGGAAGGTTGAGCGTACCGATCATCGTCGGCACATTTTCTGCCAATCCCACGCCTCTCGGGGTCAGGCCGATGGACTCGTAATTGACGACCGGTGTTGCCTTTCCCGATTCGTCTTTGACAGTTCCCCCTGTCATTACCGGAACCTTAGCTCCAAAACGGAAGTTGACCGCCTGAAACCCCTGGCCGCCCTGGGCAGTGGGCAACCCTTTTAGATTCACTAGCGACCATTCCAGAAAGGTTTGCGAACGCAGATCGGATGACTCGCCGAAAATATTCGAGATACTCTTGTACTCAAAATTGCCGGAATTCGACACACGTCCTAAAAAGGTGCTCGCTAGACGGTAGTTCGGGAACGGCATTGCACCCTTAAGCTGCCGTGAGATCGCCGCGAGGTTTGCGGGTAGTTCGTTTCGCTGCGTCGCGTCGTTTGACCCTATGATCAGGTGCAGTGTCACATCGCAGCTCGGCTCGACCTGCAGCTTTGTCTCCGGTTGACCGAGAGCGGTGATCGAAGCAGCAAATATCATACTTACGGCTAGGATCGCAATAATAGATCTATGTCGTTTCATCAAAATTTTCTCCTTAGTTCCGAGATCGGGGACAGTACTGCATTGCACATAGCAAGTGAGAGTAAGTCGCAAAAACTTGTTTCGAACGGTGAATGCCGTCCGGTTATTTTCGTCACAATCGACAGCACTGCGGTGTTCTTTGAGTAGACTGAAATTCGAAGGATCGAGGAGATTTCTATGAAAAATGTTCGAAATTTGACGCCGGCCCAAGCCCGGGTCTTGTTGGTCATGCTGGCATTCGCCACGGCGCTGACATTTTCATTTATCGTCGCCGTCGGAGCGGCATTTTAAGCCGAATGTGAGGGTTTGATCTGCCGAATTATGAGGCGTGCCCGTTTGAGCAACACGTATTTTGAGGTTGGGTGTGAATCAGGCAGGCACGCTTCATTTGCGATTGAGATATTCTAGCCACCTGTGAAGAGTCCTTCATCGACTTTCTGGCCAAATGTAATGGTTCCCACCTCGGTTTCTTCCATCACCTTGTCGTCCGCCCAAAGAACGGTTCGAAATGGAACCAGTGTGCCCTGTGCGTAGTTATAATCATAGAACTTGCGCTTGTACTTCACACCGCCTTCCTCATAGGTCAACATCAGGACCTTAAAGCTCTTCGCACTGACATAGAATCGCGTTTTTCGAGCCTGTTTGTCGGTTACGTCAACTACATAAAAGTCAACGCCCATTATCTTTTCCCGCTCCGCGATATCTAGCTTAGATTCGTTTTCTTTGTAACGAAGAAACGCCTCCAAACCGCGTACCATGTGATTCTCAAAGGTCTTGGCCGCGTCTTCACGAGGAGTAAATACCGTGTTGTTGTAGATGCCAAATATCTTCTCGTCGGCATAAACAAGCGAATATCGCGCACTCGGAAACTCCTGATCGAGACGAACCTTTTCTTTCGCCAGCGAATCGCCGCGAATAACAAAGCGTTGATACGAGACCTTGTCGACCTTGCCCTCGGCATTCGTGATATTGGCCGTACCGCGTTCCTGCGTCGTTTTGCGGATCTGATTCAGAGTTTGGCGTCCGCCCGGAAATCCATAGAGAAAGATCGACGATTCAGCAACCTGTTCGGCGGTGACATTCTTTGGATCGAATTTACCGGCTGGCGTTGCCGCGGGCGTTGGCTCCGGCGTTGCCTTCGTCTCGGGGTCCGCCTGGGCAAACGCGGCGAGCGACATCGCAAAACTTAAGATCGACAGGGTAAAAAATTGACGTAAACGCAGTGTCACTAAGTACTTCTCCTCACAAACAGGACCAGAATACACAAATGCGGATTGTAACATAAGTATTGCCTCGCGAGCATCCAACAAATACGCTTTGAGGCAATGAAGAGTTGATGATTTTCAACGCCAAAAAGATGCCATTCCGAATCCAATGCTAAAGGAATAATACCGCTAATCGCTGTTTCATCCCGCTAATGTTCGCTATACACTATTCATAATTCGCTATTTTTTGATCAGGTCAGTATATGTTTCACGTCGCACTATTTGAGCCCGAGATACCGCCAAATACCGGCAACATTGCCAGACTTTGTGCTGCAACAAACACCGAACTTCATATTGTCGGCGTCACCGGCTTCAGAATGGATGATCGAACGCTGAAACGATCCGGTCTCGATTACTGGGATCATGTAAAGCTTCATCGCCACCTTGATCTCGCCGCACTTTTTGCCGCGTTGCCAAAATCGAGATTTGTGTATCTCACGACAAAATGCGAACGAACTTATACAGAGTGGGAGTTCGCTGAAAATGACTGTCTCATTTTTGGCCCCGAAACCCGCGGGCTTCCCGATGAACTCCTGGCAAATAATCATGAGCATTGCCTCACTATACCGATGAACAATCCGCATGTGCGAAGCCTGAATCTCGCCACCAGCGTTGGCATCGTGCTGTACGAGGCAATACGGCAAGTGGCGGCAGTTACGTAGGCCCGACCGCATAGACAAGCTCAACGAGAGTTCTAAAAAGTCGGGAAAAGATAGATTTACGCATATTTTGCGTCCACAAATGCAAATCGCAAGTCTCCGCGAACTCTGCGTAAGTCTCAGCGTTCTCAGCGTTTAACTGGATCCTAACGCTGAGGCCGCCGAGTTGGACGCAGAGATCGCCGAGGTGCCTGGAAGAAAACTTTTCAGACAGCCCCTTCGCATTCACCCGATACCGACATCTGCGTCAAACGAACTTTTACAAATCTTTACGCTTCCCCCATTTAATTGGCACCTTAAACGCCCATAATCCCATCCAATCAGTGTCGAAAGACATTAACCTCAATACAAGGAGGAACCAATATTATGAGAGAAGTTAGATCATTTTTATTCACATTATTTGCAGTTATCAGTGTTTCGATGGCGGGCCTGACCGGACAGAGCATCGCGCAGAGAGCAACGATGTCGGATCAGGCTCTGGACAAAAAGGTCGAAAAGCGGCTTCGCGGGCTTTCGCGCGCGAATGTTTTTGACCACATCACGCACCAGGTAAACAGCGGAACGGTCGTGCTCAGCGGTAAGGTTTACACGCTTGGCACGATCAACGAGGCCGTGGATTCCATCAAGCGGCTTCCGGGTGTTGTCGAGGTTGTCAATAATATGGAGACGCTGCCGCCGTCACCCTTTGATGACCGGATCCGCCGCGAAGCGTACCGCTCATTCGTGTCGCGCGGGCCGGGACAGTATTTTTCCACAATTAACCCGGACGTACGCATCATCGTTGAAGGCGGACGAATCACGCTTGAGGGGCACGTACTTCGCCAGTCGGACAGCAACCTGCTGAACGTACTCGCTAACGGCGTCTCCGGAACCTTCAGCGTGACCAACAATCTCGTTGTCGGTAAGATCGCTGGCTGATCAAGCCGAAAACATCACTTAATGAGGCCGGGCGGCAACGCTCGGCCTTTCTTGATCGTTTGTGAAATGTAAAATGCCCCAAAAGGCAATGTTCATTGCGAAATGATCGCGTTTGCGACGACACCGAGCGCTAATATGAACACGTGGATCCCAAAGAGTATCGCCGCCGTCAACGTTCGATTCCGGGTCAAACTCAATGCGAGGCCATAGATTGGTATCTGTAGTAGCGTCAAGACCAGCATCGCAACGAAGGCGGTCGGCGAGTCGCTCGGACTTAAATACTCCAGAAAGCTCGAAATCAAGAATGCGAAAGGGAACAATGAAATCAACAAGATATCATCGGAAGAATCTCCACTAGCCCTAAGAGCACAGATAATGACAAGGACGGGCCCCACAACCAGCGATATCCAAAAAGGTGCCAATTTCCGAAGCAAATTCCTCATAACCTCGCCAATTGCCTTTCCCCGCCGAATCCGTCATCATATTCGTTTGCCTTTAGGCAGGAGTATACGACTATGATCGCAACCGACAAGATACGCAATATCGCCATTATCGCACACGTTGACCACGGCAAGACCACGCTGGTCGATGCGATGCTCGCACAGTCGGGCACTCATCGCGACAACGAAGCTGTGGTTGACCGCGTCATGGACTCGATGGACCTCGAGCGCGAACGCGGCATCACGATCATGGCCAAAAACACCTCGGTGCGTTATGGCGACTACAAGATCAATATTCTCGACACACCGGGCCACGCCGATTTTGGCGGCGAGGTCGAGCGCGTCTTGAAGATGGTTGACGGCATTGTGCTGCTGGTTGATGCGGCCGAAGGCTGTTTGCCGCAGACCCGATTTGTATTGCGAAAGGCCCTCGAACTCAAACTTCCCTGCATCGCCCTAGTAAACAAGATCGACCGCCAGGACTCGCGCCCCGAGGAAGTGCTTGACGAGATCTACGACCTGTTTATCGACCTCGGAGCAAACGACCATCAGATCGATTTCCCCGTTCTTTACTCGATATCCCGCGACGGCGTCGCGAAGAAAAACCTCACGGACGAAGGCATAAATCTTATTCCGCTATTCGACCAGATCATTGAAAGCATCCCGGCGCCACACGCATTACGTAACGATTCGCTGCAGTTACTTGTTGCCAACATTGATTACAACGCATTTGTCGGCCGCCTCGCCATTGGCCGCATATTTTCGGGCGAGATCGCCAAAAATCAGGAAGTCGTCGTTGCCAAACGCGACGGCACCACGGTAAAGACGAGGGTAAAAGAGCTTTTCGTTTTCGAAGGCCTCGAACGCACGACGGTTGCTGAAGCCGGAACCGGCGAGATCGTCGCTCTTGCCGGATTTGACGATATCGAGATCGGCGAAACGATCACGACCGTCGACAACCCTAAACCTTTGCCCGTAATTGCCGTTGACGAACCGACCATCGCGATGATCTTTGGCGTTAACACCTCGCCGTTTTCAGGCATCGATGGCAAATTCGTCACGTCACGCCAGATCAAGGACCGGCTCGACCGCGAACTGCTCGGCAACGTCGCCCTTCGCGTCGAACAGACAGAAGCTGCGGAACAATTCAAGGTTTCAGGCCGCGGCGAACTTCAGCTCGCGATCTTGATCGAGATGATGCGTCGCGAGGGCTACGAACTCCAGGTTTCAAAACCGCAGGTCATCACCAAAAAGGACGAGAAAACGGGCGAAACGCTTGAGCCGATCGAGCTTGTCGTCATCGATGTTCCCGAAGAATTCATCGGCGTCGTCACCGAAGCTATGGGCCGCCGAAAGGGAGCGATGACCAAGATGATCAACAACGGGTCGGGGCGCGTAAGGCTCGAATTCGAAGTTCCTTCGCGTGGGTTGATCGGGTTTCGCGGTGAGTTTTTGACAGAAACTAAGGGAACGGGGCTGCTTAATACGCTGTTCCTCAGATTCGACAAGCACCAGGGCGAAATGAAATCACGTCAGACCGGGTCGCTCGTAAGCGATCGTATGGGCGAGACAAACACATACGCTCTCTATAATCTGCAGGAACGCGGCGTGCTGTTTGTAAAGCCGCAGATCAAAGTTTACGAGGGCATGATCGTCGGCGAAAACGCTCGTGCGGTCGATCTCGACGTGAACCCGATCAAGGAAAAGAAACTCTCGAACATGCGCACAACCTCAGCCGACGAAGCGATGCGTCTCGTCCCCCAACGCGAAATGTCCCTCGAACGTGCCCTCGAATTCATCGCCGACGACGAACTGATCGAAGTCACACCAAAGGCGATCAGACTCAGAAAACGCGTCCTGAAAGCAAACGAAAGACCCAAGAAATAACGCCCTCACTGCGGGGTACGACATCCTCTCATTTCATTTTTCGTTTTCTGATCGGTCATCCTCAGATGGATCGTACTTTTCGTACCCGTGCGCGTCGTCGTAATAGTACCCGCGCTTCTCTATGTCCGCCTCCCACAGGTCTTCGGTAAGAGGCTCATCGGATTTTTCGTTCTGAGCCACAGGTTTGTCCTTCGGCGTTTTCGGCATAAATCATTTATAATCTTTTCAATTCCTTGCATCAAAATTGAAATATGAAATCAAGACGCGATATCTACGCATTTGTTCTAATCGTTTGCTCGATCTCGGCCACCTATTTTGTAACCAGTTCAACTGCTCAACAGAGTCCGGCATCAGCTCAAACCGCTGTTAACAACGAATATCAAGCCGGTGCGACGCTTTGGGTGCAGAAAGCCGCCGAGTATCGAGCCCTCGCATATCAGGCGTTCAACCTCGCCCGGTGGCAATTTGACGCCGATCTGGACAAGAAAAATGTCAAGAAATTGCCAAAGGGTGACCGAAAGAAACCGCGAGCCATAGTCGTCGATGTCGATGAGACCGTGCTCGACAATTCACCCTCCCAGGCAGCAGATATTAAGGCCCGCAAGGCATTTGCTCTGCCAGAATGGTACGCATGGGGCGAAATGCGAAAAGCAAAGGCAATCCCGGGTTCGGTTGAATTCTTGAACTACGCGGTGTCGAAAGGTGCCAAGGTATTCTTCGTATCAAACCGCGACGAGGTTCAGAAACAGGCAACTATCGACAATCTAAAGAACGTCGGGTTTATCGACGTTAGTGCTGAAAATGTTCTGCTCCGGCAAAAAGATGCTCAGGGAAATAACATCTCGACCAAAGAGCCGCGCCGCGATGAGATCTCAAAAAAATATCGCATCGTCCTGCTAATGGGCGATAATCTTGACGACCTTTCCACCGTATTTGAACGCAAATCAGTTGCAGACCGCTTCACCGAGGTCGACCGCGTCAAAAACGAATGGGGCAAATGCTGGATCGTTTTGCCAAACGCCATGTACGGCACGTGGGAAAGTGCGATCTACGAATACGCCCGCCTGACCGATGCACAAAAGGCCGAAAAACGTGCAGCGGCCTTGGAACTGCCGTAGTATAGGAAAGCCTGCTAAATTTAATACTTAGAAAAGGAATCCAATGAAACCGATCCTATCGTTCATTTTTATAGTCGCTTTTTGTCTTAACCCGATCGCCGCCTCGGCTCAAGCCGTTTCACCCGCGAAGAAGTTTGATCTGACGATCGACAATATTATGCGCGGGCCTGACCTTGTGGGTTATGTGCCGGGCGGCGTTCGTTGGTCGCCGGACAGCAAGAAGATCTATTTCACATGGAAGCGGGCCGGCGAGCCGCAAAATGCCGATACTGCGACGTATGAAGTAAACGCGGACGGCAGCGGCCTCCGCAAGCTTACCGAAGATGAGGCAAAACAAACAGTGCCGCCCAATGGCGAACTGTCAGACGATAAAAAGTCGATCCTTTATTCCGACGCGGGCGACATCTTTCTCTACGACACTCAGTCAGGCGAACGCCGGCAGATCACCAAGACGGCCGATACGGAGGGCAGTCCGCGTTTCATCCGCGATCAGCGTCACATCTCGTTCACGCGGCAAAATAACCTGTACACATTCTCGCTCGATAAGGGTTCGCTCGAACAGGTCACCGATATCCGTGCCGCCGGCGGGGCAGGTGGTGCCGCCGGTGGGCAAAGCGCAGCCCAGAGTCAGGACCGCAAGGGCACCGAAAGTCAGGAATCGCTCAAGAAGGAAGAGAGCGACCTGCTCGATGTCATTCGCGAAAGGGCTGAAAAGCGAGAAGAGGATGACAAGAAGCGTAAGGAACGGGAAAAGGATAGGCGAAAACCGTTTCAGCTGACGGCAATGCAAAGTGCCGGCAGCATGTCGCTGGCACCCGATGGAAAGAATGTGATCGTCTCTGTTAATGAACGTGTCACTGGAGCAAAAAGCACCATCGTTCCAAACTATGTCACCGAATCCGCCTACACCGAGGACATTCCGGCCCGGACAAAGGTCGGCGACGTACAGGGTCGCGGCCGCGTGGCGATCATCAACGTCGAGACCGGCGAGTCGAAATGGGTCGATCACGGCCAACGGCTGACGACACCGCCGCCGGTCCAAAAGACCGAATCGACTACCACCGGCGAAGCGACGCCGGAACGTGCGACGGGCCAAGGTACCGGGCGAGGTGCTCAACAACAGCAGCCGCGAGACCGCGATGTTCAAATGTCGCCGCCGCAATGGTCGGACGACGGCAAGACCGCCGTGATGCAGGCCCGATCCGCCGATAACAAAGACCGCTGGATAATGCAGCTCGACATGACGACGGGCAAGACGAAGATCCTCGCGTCGATCCACGACGATGCATGGGTCGGCGGTCCCGGCGGATTTACCCTCGGCTGGCTGCCCGACAACAAACGCGTCTATTTTCAATCGGAACGTGACGGATTTGCTCACCTCTATACCGTGTCGATCGACGGCGGTACTCCAGTTCAACTGACTTCCGGCTCGTTCGAGGTCTCTGACGTTCGTTTATCCGAGGACAAGACAAAATTCTATTTCACCTCGAGCGAAGGCAGCTTTTTTGAACGAAACTTCTATTCGATGTCATTCGATGGCGGAGCTCGAACCCGTCTGACCTCGATGCAGGGCAACAATCAAGCGACCATTTCGCCCGACCAATCAAAGCTCGCGATCGTTCGCTCCTACGCCAACAAGCCGCCCGAGCTTTACATAGCTCCAAACAAAACTGGCACGACCGAGGCCGAGATCAAGCAAGTTACAAATTCGCCGACCGACGAATGGAATTCGTACAAATGGATCGCTCCGCCGATCGTTTCCTTCAAAGCTCGTGACGGAGCGACTGTTTACGGACGGCTCTACAAACCCGCCAATTTCAAAAAAGGCGGCCCCGCCGTGCTTTTTGTTCACGGTGCCGGTTATCTGCAAAACGTCCACAATTGGTGGAGCACGTATTACCGCGAATATATGTTCCATCACCTGCTGATGGAAAAAGGCTATGCCGTTCTCGACATAGACTATCGCGGCTCTGCCGGTTACGGACGCGACTGGCGAACCGGCATCTACCGCCACATGGGCGGCAAAGACCTGACCGATCACGTTGATGCGGTCGGGTATCTGGTCAAGGAACACGGGGTCGATGCCAAACGCGTCGGGCTCTATGGCGGTTCGTACGGTGGATTTATTACATTGATGGCGATGTTCACGACACCCGATGTTTTTGCCGCCGGAGCAGCCCTGCGGCCCGTGACCGATTGGGCACACTACAACAACGGCTATACCTCAAATATCCTCAATCTGCCCCAAGACGATCAGGAAGCCTATCGTCGGAGTTCACCGATCTACCACGCCGCCGGGCTCAAAGGAGCACTTCTGATCTGTCACGGCATGGTTGACGTCAACGTACATTACCAGGACAGCGTACGCCTCGCCCAAAAGCTGATCGAACTCCGCAAAGAAAACTGGGAACTCGCTGGCTATCCCGTCGAGGATCACGGCTTCGTACAACCAACCAGCTGGGCAGACGAATACAAGCGCATCTTTAAGCTATTTGAAACAAACCTGAAATGATTCGGGTGCTCCGCAGCGAATGTCCCCTGATTTGTATTCTGATTCGGCTTCTTTTCCTAACTTTGCGTTCTTGGCGGCTTTGCGCGAGATTATTTAACGCAAAGCCGCAGAGGACGCAAAGGGAGAAAAGCAATGTTAAGGGTTCTACCAACTTGCGACACTGTGATCCGTCGATTTTGCTTGACTTTTATGCAACACTGTGCTATGCTTGCAACGCAATGACTGGAGTTTGGCACATTGTGGCGCAAGAATTATTTGTTTTTTAAAAAATGGCAAAAGGACCATTGAAAGGCCATCGCAACCTATTGAATAACAAGGGTTTATCAAACCAGATGCCTACTTGGGACAAGCCTGGGACAAGATCGGGACAAACGAGGGACAAAATTGGGGACAAGGGTTTTTCAGATTAGCAAATATCGGCTGTCGAATGACGGCTCGATATGGCAAAATAAGCGTTTATGCGGATACTGGTAACTGGCGGAGCGGGCTTCATCGGCTCACATCTTTGCGAAAGGCTTTTGAACGAAGGCCACGAGGTCATATGCCTCGACAACTTCTTCACGGGCCGCAAGGTAAATATCGATCATCTCGCCGATAACCGGCGGTTCGAGCTGATCCGCCACGACGTGACCGAACCGATCCTGCTCGAGGTCGATCAGATCTACAACCTCGCCTGTCCGGCTTCGCCCGTCCATTACCAGCACAATCCGGTCAAGACCGTAAAGACCAACGTCATGGGCACGATCAACATGCTCGGGATGGCAAAACGTGTCGGAGCGAGGATATTGCAGGCATCAACAAGCGAGGTTTACGGTGATCCGCTGGTTCATCCGCAAACCGAGGATTATTTTGGGAATGTGAATCCGATCGGCCTACGCAGTTGTTACGACGAAGGGAAACGCGTCGCCGAAACGCTCATGATGGACTATCATCGCCAGAGCGGCGTCGATACGCGTATCGTGCGTATTTTCAACACATACGGCGAACATATGCTGGTCGATGATGGCCGCGTCGTGTCAAATTTCATCGTGCAGGCACTTCGGGGCGAGGACATCACGATCTACGGCGATGGCACGCAAACACGAGCATTCTGCTACGTCAGCGATATGGTCTCTGGCCTGATCAAGCTGATGAACGCCGAGGCCGACGACATTCACCTGCCCGTAAATATGGGCAATCCGGGCGAATTCACGATGAAAGAACTCGCCGAGCAGGTCGGCATCGCAAGCGGCAAAGCTATAAATATCAAATACCAGCCGCTGCCGCCAGACGATCCGAAACAAAGGCGCCCCGACATATCGCGAGCGAAAAAATTGCTAGAATGGGAGCCAAAGGTTTCGTTAGCTGAGGGGTTGAAAAAGACGGTCGGGTATTTTGCCGACGTTATCTGAAAAGATGGATTTGTCTCCGAAGGAGACCGACAATATAGCGTAGGGTGAAACCCTACGTAGAGATCAATAAAAGAACCGTCGCCGAAGGTGACGAACAATATGCCGCAGTCCCTGGTCAAGATACTGGTACACGTAGTTTTCTCGACAAAGAACCGCCTCGATCTCATTCATCCAGAAGTTGAGGCAGCCCTGTATGGTTATATTCACGGTATCGTTGAGAACAACAAATCGAAACTGATCATCGGCGGCGGCACGGCGAATCACGGTCACCTTTTGATCTCGGTTGGCAAAACGATCGATATCAGTGATCTTGTTGGCGACATCAAACGGGATAGCTCCGCATGGATGAAGCAGCATGAACGTTCGTTCTACTGGCAGGAAGGTTACGGTGCGTTTTCGATTGGCGAATCGCAGGTGCCGCGGGTGGTTGATTATATCGAGAATCAAAAACAGCATCACGCACGGCAGGATTTTAAGGACGAATTTCGGGGCTTGCTTAAACAATATAGTGTCGAATACGACGAGCGTTATGTTTGGGATTGATTGTTAGTCCCCGTTGGGGACGTGATCGGATTTTTTGCGTTCCGTAGGGTTTCACCCTACGCTATATTGTTTGTCTCCTTCGGAGACATCGTAGGAACCTTTTATGAAAATACTAATCACAGGCGGTGCCGGTTTTGTTGGCAGCCATCTTGCAGACAAACTGATCGGCGAAGGCCATGACATTACGGTCATTGACGACCTCTCAACCGGACGTTATTCAAACGTCGAGCACCTTGAGGAAAATGCCGACTTTCGGCTGATCATCGATACGGTTCTAAATGCCGATCTGATGGAAGAGCTGATCCGAGACGCTGACCGGGTCTATCACATGGCAAGCGCGGTCGGCGTGCGGCTCATAATGGAGCAGCCGGTGAAAACGATCGAGACGATCTTTCACGGCACCGATGTTGTGCTTGGCAAATGTGCAAAATACCGCAAACGCGTGATGATCCCGAGCACGTCCGAGGTTTACGGCAAGGGTATCTCGGTTCCCTTTCGCGAAGAGGACGATCTGCTCACCGGTGCGACCGACAAACACCGCTGGGCATACGCATGCGCGAAAACTCTCGACGAATTCCTCGCACTCGCTCACTATAAAGAAACCCGTCTGCCAGTGGTCGTTGCTCGTTTATTCAACACGGTCGGCCCGCGTCAGACCGGGCAATATGGAATGGTGGTGCCGCGATTTGTTCAGGCAGCACTTAAGAATGAAGCGATCGAGGTTCACGGCGACGGTTCGCAGTCGCGGTGTTTTGGTCACGTTTTGGATGTGGTCAATGGATTGACGTCCGCTCTTGAAACACCCGAGTGTTTTGGCCAGGTCGTCAATTTTGGCAGTGATGCCGAGGTAACGATCAATGACCTGGCAAAACGTGCCATAACGCTGACCGGCAGCACGAGCGAGATCAAATATATTCCGTACGATCAGGTTTACGGCGAGGGCTTTGAAGACATGCAGCGGCGTGTGCCAAGCCTTGACAAAGCCAAGCGGCTCACCGGTTATCAGCCAACGCGCACCCTCGATAACATCATCAATGATGTAGCGGCAGAACTGCGAGGCGAATCAGGTCATGCCGATGCGGGCGTTGCTTAGAGTTGCAAAAGCCTGCACGAAGTAGGGGCACCGTTTTCGCACCATCGGCGTTTAGAGGATTGACACGCAGGCAGGCTGCCTGCGTTCCGACGATTTATTAATGAGAATTTTTTCATTCAAACTCATCTCGGCCGCATGTCTATTGGCGCTCTGCATGGCGGCGAGTTCGCTTGCTCAGTCAACCGGCAGCGTAAAGGGCAAGGTTAAAAACCTCAGCGGCGATGGCATCGGCGGAACAATCGTTACAGCAAGGTTGAGCGGTAAAGATGTGAAGAGCACGACTTCGTCAAAAAATGGCAATTTTGTGCTGGATGGACTCGAACCCGGCACCTACAACATTGTCTTCGACAAACGCGGGTACAGTGCCAGTGTAAAATATAATGTCGAGGTAACGGGCGGGAAAACGCTGGACCTAGGCGACCGCCTTTATCTTTCCGTCGATCGCGGCACACAGGTCATCGTAAACGGCAGCGTCTATTACAAGGACGGTACAAGCCTTGCGGGTGCTAAGGTCGTCATCGAACGCATCAATGCCGACGGTTCGACCCGCAAGATGGGAACAGGCTCGACCAGCGAAAGCGGTGAGTTTACCTTTCGACAAGCCGAGGGAAAAGCGACCTTCCGCATCACTGTATCGCATAAAGGCGTTTCCGGCAGCAAGGATGTCGAGGTGGACACCGCGGCGATCTATCGACTGTCGATAATTCTTGCGCTTGACCGGACAAAAGAATGAGGCAACCGGCGGCCTTTTAGTTAATTGTTTCAGAGATCTCTTCAGCAGGTTGCAGCGAGTTTGCACCGGCCTGATCAGTCACGATTAGTGGCAGTTCGTCGAGGACGACCGTATTTGCGATTGTCTGTATCCAATACGTACCGGCGTTTGGAAAGACGACGTTTACAAAAAAACTGACGTTATCGGTAAATCCGCCCTCAGCGAGCTCGATCTTGGTTGGCTGGGATGTGACGATCAGATTTGATTTGTCAGGCGACAGTATTCTTATCTCGGTCTGATGGTCGCCGGAACCTTGCCAGTGATTTATCACGGCAAACTTGATCAGCGAGACAGGCAATTTCTCGACCATGATGTTCTGAAAAATGCCCATAAGAGAGATCTTGTTGCCCATCTCGATGCGAACATCGTCACAGAGTAGCGTGTACATTAATTTAAGGTTGGGTGTATTCATTTAATTCAAACTTTGTCGACCGTCTGTTGCCTTTGATTTGATTGTACTTTTCCTTTCCGGTAGGTCAAAGGTATAATTTGAGAAAGGATCTAAGTGGCGTGGGTTGCGTTTATGCTCATGTATTTTCTCATCGGGCTTTTGTTTGTGCTGATCGGCATCGTCGGTCTGCAGTTTACATATCTTTTCTTCGTCGATCGTATTTTTCGCGAACGCAAGCATTACCTACAATCTCTTGAAAAACGCTATGCACGTCTGACCCGGCGTCTCGCAGCCGCCGAACTCCAGATTGCCAAACAAAATGAGCTAATTGACACCATTTGTCCAGATCGCGGTAGGTCTGACGAAACATGGGCGGACGTGATCGAGGAACGTTAGAGTTCAAACTCAACGATCGTCGCTCCCCAACTGCCTGAGAACTCCGGTGCATTCTTAAACTGCTTTACAAAGTCGGTCTCGGAGAGCACTTTCCTCACGATCTCGCGTTGGACGCCAACACCTTTGCCGTGAATGATCCGCACCACAGAAAATCCGAGCTTATGGGCCTCCGGAAGATACGCCTCGACAACCGCACGGATTTCTTGCGGTCCAAACGAATGCAAATCTAAAGAATCCGTGATCTCGATATCAACCGGATCGGGGAATGGGTTTTCAGCGTCTTGCATCGCTATTTTGACTTGGTCTCGTACTGGGCAATGTCTTCGGGCGGCGTGACCTTCATTCGGTTCTTATCGCGAAAAACAATAAATCGCTTTTCATCGATCTGGCCGGATGAATTTCGCAGCTTGACCGTAAAGGTCTTGTTGTCTCCCTTACCATCCACCGTCAGTGGAAGTTGACCCCAAACCTCGGTGTTGTTCGACGTGCGCCAGACCGTGTAATAGCTCTGATCGTATTTATCAAAGGCGAGAACCAAAATGTAGTCAAAATCGGGTTCGACACCGTCGATCGGCTTCGAATAGTTATTCCGGGCAAGAACGACCCAGCTTCCTGGAGCAAGTGATTTGTCGCCGACGCCTACTTTATTCGCCGAATCGGCATCGAGCCGCTGCCAGGTGACAAATTTGCGGTTATTCTGCTGAAAGAAGACGATGTCGCTTGGCACTTGAAGCTCAACCTGACGTCCAAAGATCCAGCCGGCCGGAGCGGGAGAGACCGAAGGATCAAGCCGCACCTGATACCAAATATCATATTTCTCATCGATCCGGTCCGGTTCACCCGCTACCTTAGCGGCCTCAATTTCTTCGTTCTTGGTCTTTTTTCCGGCTTTCTGCTCACCCTTTGCTGCGTCGTCCACGTCCGGGGCTTCCTGTTTAGGCACAAACTGCCATGCCATGATCTCGAAAGTCGAACCATTGGCGAGTTTGAACAGAATATTTTCCGGACTCAGATCCGGGGCTGAGCGAAGATTCGAGGCCGAGCGGATAAGGCCGGCAGCCTGCGGAGACTGATCTTTGAAGCTCTCGGCAAGCTCCTTTGATTTTGCCAGAGTCTCGCTCGTGATGACATTCTGTGCCTCGATCCAGCCCTCGGTCGACGCATCGTCATACGCACGAACGCGATACCAAAGCACCTTTTCGAAGTCCATATGGTCGATCACTTCGAGGCGGTCACCGCGTTTTACTTCAAGCAGATCGGCGGCAACGACCGCATACGATGTGCGGATCTGAGCCGTTTTCGAGATCACTGTCGCCGTATCGTTCGGCCCAAGTATACCGCCCCCAACGAGACCACAACCTGATAATGAGAGCAGTCCCGCTGTGAATATTATTATTGCTAAAACCCTTAATTTCATTGCTCTTCGTTACTCAATTTTCGCCAGCTATTATAACCCAACTTATCCAATAAATCTTTTTGCCGCCCTGATGGCCTCCGCACGACCTTGAGTGTGGTCAACTGATACCTGGTCTCAGCCGCAATGCCCGCCGCCGTGATCAGAGCACTCCAATCGAGCTTTTCCCTGCCCACAATATAACGCTCGACAAGCGGCAGCAGTTCCTTGTGTTGCTTCATTATGGTCGTCACGGCAGCATTTGCATCCGTTGGTGACGCTGTTCCGCCGTGCCGTGCGTAGATCTCACGAAGTAGGTCGTCAACCGATCTCTTCCCTTTCGACGCATCGAGCATAGCAACGTCACAAAGGAACGCCAACAGCATTCCGCGTGCATAAACTTGGGTATTCGAGCCAATCCAGCGGTTTCTTGATAAATCAATCAACGACAATTGCTGTGAACGCATCGAATCAATAATATATGCCCGTGAAAGCGTGTCGAGATAGTCATTAAATCGTATGCGATTGACCGCGACGCCCAATTTTAGCGAGCGGTACAGGGCAAACCCTTCATAAAACCAATCGTAGTTGCCAGTCAAATTTACGCTGTTCGGTATCCAAAGGTGAAACATCTCATGCCGCAATTGCTCATGCAGACGCTGCATCGATTGCGACTTGAACGGCATATCTGACGAAACGATCGTTACGGTGCGGCCGCGTGTATCAGCTTCCCAATTCCCTAGCTGCATGGCGTTAGGGAATTTGCTCATTCCGATCAGAAAACTCCCGGTCATGCGTGAACCAAATGACTTTTCGTAGTTTGCAAAGATCGATGTGGCGGTGGACAAAGCTTCGTCAGTGCTGAATTGCCAATCGCCTCTCTGATTCAATACTAAACGGGCCTTTCCTGACCACACGACACGCCGCCTGTCCGCCGGGCCGACGAAGATGACAGATTTCTCAGGATTGGAAACCGTGAAGCTATTCCGGTCATTGCCCGATGGTTCGCTCTGATCCATCGAACTCGAATAATCCGTCGAAGCTGCCTTCCAGCCCTCCGGCAGTTCCAGTTTGATCCTTGCGGTCTTTGCCAATGCCTGCGGCAAAAGATCGTCGAGAAACAAAATACCTCCCTCAGTATTCACCCACGACACATGCCCCGCCGCTGTCGAACCAGGCCGCGGTGTGAGATCTACCAAATATCCTATGCCGCCGACGTTCGCCGTCTTGAATGTATCCGAAACCGCAATGCTTTTGCGTGCAAAGAGATAGCCTTGCCGATCATAAAAATAGATCGGTGAAAGACGTTGAACAAGCTGTGCAACGCCCGCATATTCATCGAGATACCAAATCTCGCTATTTTTTCCTGCGTCAGCCGATGGCAAATTTACCCTTATGTCCGCCGACGTCGGCTCGCTCGCAACGATCTTGATCCGGACATCCAACTCCTGAGCCGGAGAATATGTAAAGAATTGTAAAATCAGCACGAATGCCGCCGATATCAGCAATAATGGGCAGGGATTTTTTGACATCGTACGAACCGCAGGAATAGAATTGGCTTTTGCACCGGACGCGTTTCTTGGGACTCGTTTCAGGATAGAAGATTTTATGAGTCTAATCAAAATCATTATTTACATGATGATCTTTATGATGAGCCTGCTATTTTTGGGTCGGTTCTTTTTCTAATTGGTGGCTGCACCCGACATCTATCTCGCTGTGTCAAATGGGAACGCCAGTCGTTCCTCTGTGTTTGTGAACCTGGTTTGATGTAAAAGGCGGCTAAGTTAGCCGTCTTTTTCTTGTTTTTTCGTTTGTTATGACCGAATTCAGAAAAATAGAACGTGCTCTATTGAGCGTTTCAGACAAAAGCGGACTGGCAGAATTTGCCGCCGCTCTCGACAAGCATGGCGTCGAGATCATCTCGACGGGTGGAACCGCAAACGCACTGCGGCAATCTGGAATATCTGTAAAGGATGTTGCCGACATTACGGGGTTTCCAGAGATGATGGACGGTCGTGTAAAAACGCTTCACCCAAAGATGCATGGAGCGTTCCTCGCTCTACGCGATAATCCCGAACATGTCGCGTCAATGAACGAATACGGCATCGAACCGATCGATCTCGTAGTTGTAAACCTATATCCGTTTGAAGAAACAATAGCCAACGACAGCGTTTCGCTCGAAGATGCGGTCGAGAATATCGACATCGGCGGTCCCGCAATGATCCGCTCGGCCTCGAAGAATTGGCGTGACGTCGCCGTAGTCACCGACCCGAGACTCTACGAAGAGATCATAGCCGAGATGAATGAGAACGACACTTCGCTCTCGCTCGAAACCCGTGCTCGGCTCGCCGCTCTTGCCTACACTCGCACCGCGAGTTACGACCTGGCCATCTCGTCCTATCTCGCACGCCAGCTTTCAAACGACGACCTCGACCGTCTCGAACCGCTCAATCCACTTGCTCATCTTGCATTCATAGAGATAGAGGACGCCAGCGACATCGAGTCAGTACCACCTGCGGTAGCGGGTGGGTCAAACCCCGACACGACGACCTTGCCCGAATACCAGTCCATCGATCTAGCCAAGATTACCGACCTTCGCTATGGCGAGAATCCGCATCAGCGTGCGGCCCTGTATTCGATGGGCGAATCCGACGGCATTGCCAACGCCGAGCAGCTTCATGGCAAAGAGATGTCTTTCAACAACTACGTCGATGCCGAGGCAGCGTGGGAGCTTGTTAACGATTTTGACGAACTTACCGTTGCGATCATCAAACACACAAATCCATCTGGCATCGGCATCGGTTCAAACAACGAAGAAGCCTACAAACGTGCTCTCTCGACCGACCCCGTCTCAGCGTTTGGCGGGATCGTGGCGTTCAACAACCAGGTAGATGCCGAAGTCGCTCGCCAAGTCATCGAGGTTTTCTCAGAAGTCATAGTTGCTCCGGATTTTGATGACGAAGCGATCGCCATCTTCCAAACCAAAAAGAACCTACGGGTTCTGAAATGCTCCCCTCCTTACGAAGGAGGGGTGACCGCCGCTATGGGCGGACGGGGTGGTTCTTTGCTCGAACACAAGCAGATCTCCGGCGGATTCCTTTTACAGGAAGCTGATAATCACCAACTAAAGACCAGCGATCTCACCATCGTCACCGACCGCAAACCGACCGACTCCGAACTCGCCGCTATGCAGATCGCTTGGAAAGCTTGTAAACATGTAAAGTCGAATGCCATCGTATTTGCCAACGCTTTCCAGACTCTCGGTGTCGGTGCCGGCCAGATGAATCGCGTCGACTCAGTCCGTATCGCAGCGATGCGTGCGAAACGCTTCGAACTCCCATTACAAGGCTCCGCCCTTGCGTCGGACGCCTTCTTTCCATTCCGCGACAATGTGGACGAAGCTGCCAAATTCGGCGTGACAGCGATCATCCAGCCGGGCGGATCGATCAAGGACGAAGAATCGAGAGCCGCCGCCAATGAACACGGCATAGCGATGGCCTTTACGGGGATTCGGCATTTCAAGCACTAATACTGGCCTGGAAACCGCCTGATGAACGTGCCAACGTTTCCAACCTTTCCAGACGCTTACAAGTCGATTGTCAAAAAATCCCTTGACAATATCTTGTACCAGTGTTAAAACTTAACCCAATAAGGACTGTTTTTGGGAACGCTCGGAAGGTTTTTTCGGAAAACCTTTCGTGTGTCCGTATTACATTTTATGCCCCTAACGGGCGACAGGAGAAAACTATGAAAAGGATCGGAACAATTTTAATAATGGCGTTGGTCGCAGCCATGTTCACCGCCTGCGGCGAACCGGCCGCCAACACAAATGGCAACAGGGCTAACACTAACACGGCAAAACCGACTGCAGCCGCACCTACAGCTGAAGTTCTGCTTGCTAAGGACAAGGAAGCAAACGAAGCCTGGATCAAAGGCGATGCAAAGCATTTTGACGGTATGCTGTCTGCGAATTTTGTTGAATACAACCAGGGAAATCGCATGGGCAAGGCCGATGTTACGAAAATGATCGCCACCTTCAAGTGCGATGTTAAGACCTGGAATCTCGAAGACCCGCAGATGTCCAAGATCAACGACGACACTTACGCCCTCAGCTACAAAGGCACGTTTGATGGCACATGTGCAGGTGAGGATGGCAAATCGATGAAGATCCCGAGCCCGGTTCGCGGTGCGACTGTTTGGGTCCGAAATGGAGAAAAATGGGAAGCAGCGTTTCATGGCGAAACTGTGATAATTGATTCCAAGAATCCGCCTGCGGCAGCACCCGCGTCAGACAAGAAAGAAGAGCCCAAGAAAGAGGAGCCTAAGAAAGACGATGCCGCTGCTAAGACAGATGACAAGGCGGCTGCGAATACAGCCTCAGATAGTGCTCCGGCGAAACCATCACCGAGTGCCAATACCGACGCCCTCGTCAAGCTCCACACCTCTGGCTGGGATGCATTCAAGGCAAAGGATGCTAAGAAATTTGGTGAGCTAATGTCGTCGAATTTCGCAGTTGTCGGCCCGATGGGCGACTGGATCAGCGGCAAAGATAACGTCATCAAACAGTGGACCGAGACGATGAAGTGCGAGGGTATCAATACGGTAAAGGTTGAGGACGGATTTGCAACCGCCGTCTCTCCGACCGTTGAGATCCTTACGCTCAAAGGCACTGCGGACGGTACATGCGACGGTCAAAAGAACGGCTCGCTCTATCAATCCGCTGTCTATGTAAAAGAAGGCAATGACTGGAAGCTCGCATTTATGCATGAGACACCGGGAATGTAAGCCTTGGTTGATAAGCCAAACAGAGGGGAACCGTTCAAAATGGCGGTTCCCTTTTTCGTTTGGGTAATTGCCAGATCGTATTTAAGGTGTATAGTAACCTTGTTCTACACATTTTAAGTAAACGCTCGGGCCGGTCGAACCCAGAGTTTATTATTCCGGCATGCAGTTACAAACACAGAAGGAGAGTTCCATGAAACGTCTAACACTGACCGCATTGACAGTCATCGTCGCGGCATTCTTTGCCGCCTGCGGAGCACCTGCCGGCAACACGCCGGCGAATTCCAACACATCAAACGCCAACGCCAATGCTGCAAAGCCAACCGCTGCGGCACCGACCAAAGAAGCTCTGATGACGCTCGAAAGGAGTGCGTACGAGGCCTTTAAGACCAAAGATGCCAAATTCTGGGATGGCTTTCTCGCCGCGAATTTCGTCGGCTATGGTAACAGCGGCAAGCTCGACAAAGCGGCGGCGATGAAAGAATACGTCGGTGCTGACTGCGACATCAAGAGCTACGCACTGTCCGACGACAAGATGACGTCGCTCGGTGCAGATGCGGCGATGATCACCTACAAAACAACGATGGACGGCACATGCGGCGGGCAAAAGGTACCGGCGAATACATGGGCGGTTGGCGTTTATGTCCGTGACGGCGACAAATGGAAAGGTGCATTTCACGCCGAGGCTCCCGCCGTTGATCCAAAGGCTCCGGCTGCGGCGGCCCCTGCGACATCTGCCAAAAAAGAAGAGACCAAGCCCGCCGAGGCCGCACCTGATGCGGCGACGACAGCTCTGATGACGGTCGAGAAAAAGGCATGGGACGACTGGAAAGATAAAAATGCCAAGGGCCTCGACGAATTCGCCGCCAAAGATATGGTCTCGCTCTCGGCAACCGAAGGCTGGACGGACCGCGAATCTTCGCTCAAACGCTGGGCCGACCCGAGCTGCGAGGTCAAGGCGGTCTCGGTCACCGATCCGGCAAGCGTTGCCTTTGGCAGCGACTACGCACTGTTGACCTTTAGATCGGCGGTTGACGGCAAATGCGGCGGCCAGAGCATCCCGCCCGAATTCGGTGCCACCGTCTATATCAAAGAAGGCGGCACCTGGCGTGCCCTAATGACCATGGGCACACCTATTGGCTAATCGCCGCATCCGTTCTCACCAAGGTCGGAGTTATCGCTTCGACCTTTTTTTTTCGAAATAACGAATAACGTACAGCTGAGAACGAATAGTTTCATTCTCGGCTACGGGCTGTTTTTAACGACGAGATGAGCATTTTTTGCAACTCCTCGCAGTCTGAGATCAAGGATTCGGCAGGTTTATCACTGATGAATTCTGAATCTCGAATGAGTCGAAGCCAGAAATTGGTTTTGAAGGCTTCCTTGTTCGCTATCGAGAATTTTCCAATAAAGTCCGTATGATCCGATGCCTGATTGGCTTCTTCAATAAATACCCCAATATTCGTCCCCGGATCCAGAACTTTTCTGGCCAGCACAAATTCCTTTCTTTCATTATTCAAATACTCGCTAAGTTTAACCATCCTCAGCGCAAACAGATACGATTTTTCCTGTAAGATACTCTTTCCCATGACTCCTCCACTATTCGTTTTTCACTTTCCACTATTCACTATTCGGAACCTAATCTCGTTCATATCTATTCATCACAAGATCCTTTCCATCGGTTGAGACCGAGATCATCCCTCGTTCGCCGGTCGTCAATACATTCGCCCCGGCATTCCTCCAGCGATCGAGCACTTCAGAATGAGGATGTCCAAATTGAGACGTGCGGCCCACAGAAATTATCGCGTATTTGGCACTAATGGCATCGACGAATTCCCCGGTTGATGACGTACGGCTACCATGATGCGGAACTTTTACAACGTCAGCGGCGAGTGTTCCACCGTTCTCCGTCAGCCATCTTTCAGCCTGTCTCTCGATGTCGCCCGTAAGAAGGAATGAGCGCGAGCCGTACGTGATACGCACAACTATCGAGCTGTTGTTGTCTGATAGAGCGTTCGGATCGTCACTCATTGTTGGCGAAAGTACTTCAACCCGCGCTCCTCCAAGCTCAAACGTGTCACCGCGAGCGACAATCTCTAGTGGAATTCCCCGTCTTCGCAACACATCTGCAAGGCTTGAAAATTCGGGATCATCGGGCGGTGTTCGACCAAACACCGCCGACCCAACGCGAAAATTCTTCGCAATATCAATCAGTCCCTGAATGTGATCCGAATCAGCGTGAGTCGCAAAGATATGGTCGATGCGATCTATACCTTTTGACCACAGGACCTCTGAAACGACCGACTCGCCAATTCCCCGCACATCCCGTTCGAACGGCTCCACCTCGTCTCCCCGGTCACGATAATCGAAACGTCCGCCAGCGTCGATAAGCATCGTCTTGCCGTTAGGAAATGTGATCAATGCGGAATCTCCTTGCCCGACATCAAGAAAATCAATATTCAGCCGCCCATCCGGGGCTGCCGCACTAAATGGATGCAAGACCAATAGGGCCAACAATAACGCCGCTAAAACCACAATCGGCCCTACAATCGTCAGCCGCAATATCGCGGCCTGATTTTTGATTGCGAAGGGCTTCCAACGATTCACGGCAACCCCAAGAAAAAGTAGCGGAAGGAAATAGACGAAATACAGAAGGAATCCCTTTTCCGAATAGGCTGGCAGTCTAAAGCTCGCCCATCCGCCGTCCACAAAGAACCAGGGCAACATGACCATTATCCAGTTGACCGCATCCGCAACGGCGTAGAATCCCGTCGCAAGCAGATCGCTGAAATGACCTGTGATCACACCGCCTAGGGCAGCAAAACTTTCAACCGCGATCCAGAACCCGACCCACAGATTCAGCAAGACTGCCGCGACCGACACCCGATGAAAATAGACGATAGTTAGCGGTAGCATCCAAAGCTGAGCGATCAGCGATACTAGCAGACCTTCGAAAACGTATCGAGCAATTCGCTGTACCGGACCGGAAACTCGCCGGCCCAACAACGGCTGTTTGAACAGTTTCGCAGTCCATATCTGCCGCTTGGCTTCGACCGCGTGGCGTTCGTCACTCCAATAGAGCATCTCGCAAAACCGCTTGAGCCATGACGGAACATTTGGCGGGAATGGCTGCGAAGCCAACGGCGACCAGGAACCAATCGCGTAAAGATGTTCGATTAGCGGAAATGCACATCCGACGATGGCGGCAACACTCACAAATGTTAGCTGAAACGAAGCTCCAAACAGATCCGACGGCCGCCAAATGAGCAAGATCAGCCCACACATGCCAAGCGAATTGAGCATGCTAGCCGGTCGATAGATCGAGTATGAAAAGAGCACGAACGTAAACATGATCGCCGCTCGCACCACGGGTACGTCGGCGCCGACGGCGAGTGCATATACCCACAGGATTCCGACCGTTGTGCCGAACTGCAGCCATCGATTCCTCGTAAACTGCCTTATGATCAGCAGCAAAATCCCGCCGATAAACGTAATGTGCAGCCCCGATATCACCAGCACATGAAATGTCCCGCCATCGCGAAAGAGATCAGCAGTCTCCTTGTCGAGAAAATGCTTATTGCCGAGCAAACTCGCGATCATTACGCCCGCCGACGTCGGGCTAAGGTTTCGGCGAAATTCATCTATCAGCTTCGCCCGTTGATCGTAAACCCACGCAAGCGGGAGAAACACGCCTTCTTCGCCGAGGTGTTCTATAAGCAGTGAACTTTTGAGTGAGCAAGTCGCATCGATGCCCATCTGGTCGAGCATCTCGCGGCGGGTGAGGACGCCGGGGTTGAGGAATTCGTCCTCGCGTTCGAGACGGCAGGCAACGCGGATACGGGAACCGTGTTTTAGAGGTGAGAGCCGGGAGTTGAGAATTGAGATGTCGGCGTTAGGAACGGCTGTCGAAACCAGGTCAGCTTCCGTATCCGGAATCTCAGATCTCAAATTTGAAATTTCAGATTTGAGATCGCCATCGGATGCAGTTGAATTTCTACCTGGCAGGACAAAGACTCGGACTTTGCCCGACACCGACATATCCGAGCCTCGATACCGCACCGCGTTTGCTTCAAGCGTGATGATCTCGCCTTCTGTGGTTGCCTCGGGGCTGCCATGGAGAATACCTTCGATCTCGACGGCTGAGCCCGACGCAAACGTTGCATTGTCGTAGAGCAATTTTAGACGGTCCGCGCGAATGGCGTTTGCGTCCATCTGATAGAAAAGAGAACCGGCGGCTGCGAATGCGACGAAGATAAAAACCGTTGAGCCCGCCCGCGAGTGAAACGCTAGAGCCAACAATGCCGATACCACGCAGACCGCAACCGGCAACCGTATATCAAACGCCGCGTATTTCCCCACGACTATCCCAGACGCAAAACACACCGCAAGCCAGAGCACAGGGTTGCGGCTGAATTGTCCGTCTGTTCGATCCGACATTGTGAGAATTTATTCGGTACGCAGGTGAGGCCTGATTTCAGCAAAACGGCGTTCGCTTACGCCGCGAACGAGCATCAGATGTTCGACACGCCGGAACGGGCCGTTCTCGTCCCGAAATTGGATTATAGCTTCGGAGGTCTTGGGGCCAATAGATGGGAGGCGTTCGAGTTCCTCGGCGGGGGCAGTATTGATGTTTATCGCATTAGGATCGAACTGGTTTGCTATCGGTGCGTATTCCACTCGTGCGGAGCACGAAGCGATCAACAGCGTGGCAAAAATGATAACGACGATCCGGAGCATCGAAATATTCGCTTAGGTTTAATTAAAATCAGCGTGGATTTTACCGCAAAGACGCCGAGACGCAAAAGGCAGCGGGCTACTACTTTCCGCTTACTGCTTACCTTTTGGCCTTCTTCCCTTGCCATTCAAGTGTCATTGATTGACCGACACCGAGCTTTGACCAGATGGAGCTGACCGCATCGTATTCGGTGCAGATGCTTTTGATATCTTCGTCGGTCACGCCTTTGGCGGGCGGCCCGTCGTAACGTTCGCGTTTCCAACGGCGGCATGCGATATCGATCACACGTTCGGCAAATTCAGCCTCGCGACGTTGTTCGGCGGCGATCTTGTCCCGCAGCTTGGTTCCCCGTCTCGGCTGCTTGTCGGCGAGCGGTTGAAACTGGTGACCGCCTGCAGCGAGACGGCCATATACCGCCCCGTCCAGGCCGAGATATTGTTCCACCACAAAATGGGCGAGATCATGCGGCAGGCGTTCGTCGTATCCTGCGGCGGGCTCCATAAAGGACGCAATAACGCCTTTGCCCTCGACCGCGACGCGATATCGCCGCTCGCCAGTTCTGGTAAAAGTAACCTTCATTGTCCAATGCTATTGGTCCCCCAACGCGCCTTCCTCGATATCCTGGACATCCTCATATGCCTTTGGCAGCACCGGGCGGGCACGGGTCGAGCCGTCCATTTCGCCGATGTAGCCCTCGCGAACCATGGCGTCGAGAATGGCGGCGGCACGGCCATAGCCGATGCGAAGATGGCGTTGGAGCAGCGATGTGGAACCGCGTTTTGCCTGGACCGTACATTTGAGAGCGTCCAAAAACAGCGGATCGCGGCGTCCGGGCAGATCGCCGCTGTCGTCGAGTTCTTCTTCGGTCTTGGTGATGGTCTGGTCGTATTCGGGCTTGCCTTGGGCCTTAACGTGGTCAACGACCTTCTCGATCTCGGCCTCGTTTACAAATGCCCCGTGCACACGAAGCACCTGCGAATTCCCCGGCGGCAAGAATAGCATATCGCCATTACCGAGCAATGCCTCGGCACCGTTGCCGTCGATGATCGTGCGGCTATCAACCTTCGAAGACACGCGGAACGAGATCCGCGATGGGAAATTCGCCTTGATCAGCCCAGTAATGACATCCACCGAGGGCCGCTGCGTCGCCAGCACCAGGTGAATCCCGACCGCCCGTGCCATCTGAGCCAGACGCGTTATCGATTCCTCGACCTCTTTCCCCGAGACCATCATCAGATCGGCGAGTTCGTCGATGATGATGACGATGTACGGCAGCTTGCGGTACAGGTCGCCGTTGTCATCGAGGCGGCCTTCGGCCCTGTAGGCCTTTATTTTTTCGTTGTAGCCGTCAATATTGCGAACGGCGTGACCCGCGAGATCCTTGTAACGGCGTTCCATCTCGGTGACGGCCCATTTCAGCGATGTCGCGGCACGTTTAGGATCGGTGATGATCGGTGCCGCAAGGTGCGGGATGTCGGCATAGAGGCCGAGCTCGAGGCGTTTAGGATCGACCATGATGAATTTCACTTCATCCGGCTTCGCCTTATAAAGGATCGACATCACGAGCGTGTTCACGCCGACCGATTTACCAGCACCGGTCGCACCCGCGATCAACAGATGCGGCATCTTGGCCAGATCGGCGACGTATTTTGCACCGTCGATAGTTTTGCCAAGTGCGAGCGTGAGCAGCGACGATTCCGACTCAAACTTTGGCGATTCGATCACTTCTCGCAGGTAGATCGTCTCCCGCTTCTGATTCGGAACCTCGATACCGACGTGGGCTTTCATCGGAATGCGATCGATACGGATGGATGGAGCCTTTAGAGCAAGACATAGATCATCAACCAGCCCCGCTACACGGGCATATTTCACACCTGCATCGGGCTTAAATTCGAATGTCGTCACGACCGGCCCCGGAGCGATGTGTTTCACCTTGCCCGGCACGTTAAACTCAGCCGTTTTTCTCGCCAGCAAAGCCGCGACCTCGCGAAGCTCGGATTCCTGATGAGCGATCATCGGCGGTGCCTCGGTCAGCAGACTCGGGTCGGGAAGAATGTAGTGCTCAAAATCCTGTTCGCTCGAGAATGGAGCTTCGTCGGAATCATCTTCGTTCTCGATGACTTCCGGCTCGGTGTCTACTTCGGCCCGCTCCTTATCTTTGTCGAAAGCCTCGGCAACCTCGGGCGGTTCCTCGACCTTTACGGTCTCGTACGGATTCTCATTCGTATCGATCGTCGGTATCGACGGCTCTTCTTCCGCCTCGGTCGAACGGCCGACGGATGCAGCCGCGGCCATCGCCTCGATCTCGCCGATCGAGATGGTCGGCGGCAGAATTTCCGGCTGGCCGTCACGCATCTCACGGCGTTTGTCGGCACGCTTTTTCGCGGCATCGATCTCAGGCGAACGGCCCGCACGACGTTTGTCACGCCATTCGTCGATACGGATCCGCAGATTTTCCCACGCCACGTCAAAATGGCTCAAAAAGCCTGCGAGAGTGGCATTGGTGACCAAAACCACGGACGCCGCAAAAATGGCCCCAAGCAAAATTCCCGCACCGATCTTCCCAATAAAATACGACGCTCCCTGTGCGGCGGCCTCGCCGACCATCGCCCCGTAACCGCCAAATAACGAGGTCAATCCCGCCAGCGACACCGCAAAAAACACAAAGCCCGCCACCCGCGACGCCCTCGGCATCAGCGAATCCGACTGAAAGATACGCCACGCGATCAACGCGATCAGCACGGGCAAAAGATACGCCGTCCAGCCAAGCGTGCTAAAACAAACCGCCGCGATATTCGCCCCAACAAACCCGATCCAGTTCGATGTCGAAGCCGCTCCGTTCCCGGTCGAAATAAACGACCGGTCAGTCGAACTCGCCGTCAACAACGACAACAAAACCAACAACGCCAAGGCCCCAACGATCAAAGCAACAACATCATTCCAATGCGAATGCTTCGCCGCCTTCCCCTTCTTGGCGATCAAAGTGGTCCCATCGGCGAGACAAAAATTAATGTCGTCGTCCTTATAGACTGTTTTGCATGTTGGGCAAACTTTCATGTATTTGCGGAAGCCCGGCCTTAGCAAGGGCGAAACATCCAACTTGATCGTATCGCCCTCGCTCAGGCGCGGGCTTCTGCACCTTTCTTAAACATCAAGAATTCCTGCATGAACTCATCAATATCCCCGTCCAAGACCGCATCGACATCTGACTTTTCAAACTTCGTTCGCGTGTCTTTTACCAGTTTGTACGGGTGCAGGACGTAATTGCGTATCTGTGAGCCGAATGAGATATCCATCTTGCCGGCCTCGAGTTCGGCGGCACCTTCGCGGCGTTTTTCTAGTTCCAGTTCGTAAAGTTTTGACCGCAGGACCTGCATCGCGACCGCCCGATTCTGGATCTGCGAACGCTGATTCTGACACGTTACCACAATTCCGGTCGGCATATGAGTGATTCGTACGGCACTGTCAGTCACATTCACGTGCTGGCCTCCGGCTCCGCTTGAGCGGTAGGTGTCAACGCGAAGGTCCTTGTCCTCGATGTTGACCTCGATATTTTCGTCGATCTCGGGCGAGACAAACATCGACGCGAACGAGGTCTCGCGGCTGCCGCCCGAATTGAACGGCGATATTCTTACAAGTCGATGAACGCCCGCCTCGGTCGCGAGCAGGCCATAAGCATATTCGCCCTCGACGCGAAATGTCGCCGATTTGATCCCGGCCTCGCCGCCCGATTGTTCGTCGAGTATCTCCGCCTTAAATCCTTTTTTCTCGCACCAACGCAGATACATCCTGAGCAGCATCTGACAAAAATCCTGCGCATCAGTTCCGCCTGCACCCGCCTGAAGCGAACAGATCGCATTATTCACGTCCGTCTCACCCGACAACAGCGACTGGACCTCTGCGGCGGCAACCTCTTTGTCTAAACGGTTTATGAGCGTCTCAAGTTCCGTCGCCGAGTCGGCATCGGTCTGTGCGAACTCAAACAACACCTCGGCATCAGAAACACCCGTCTCAAAGGCGGCTTGCCGCTCCAGTGCCTTTTCGATGCGCGAACGCTGCTGCACGACCTTCTGGGCCGATTCCTGATCATCCCAAAAACCCGGTGCGGAAATAAGCTTTTCCGATTCGTCTAATTCCTTTTGCTTTGAAGGAGCGTCAAAGAAACCTCCCAAGTTGGGCAACTTTATCTCTGATCTCTTCGAATTTTGTTTGGAGGTCTGTGAATTCCATTTCCTATTTCTTCTCGGCGTTCTTTGCGTCTTACTTTGCGGTCTCTGCGCTGAGACTTAGTTTAACGCAGAGACCGCAGAGATTCACGCAGAGATCGCAGAAGAGGCGAGTTTTCTTCTGAAGCTAAAGATCAGTAGCAAGAGCGTTAGTCCGGTACACAACCACGCGAACCAATCGCCATATCTTACATAAAACGTCTGCGAGCCGTCGCTTTTTGATACGGTCCAGACCCGTGTATCTTCCTGATACGCGGGTGCGGGGTCTATAAC
>JBATDM010000086.1:0-2222 GCA_049663465.1 Pyrinomonadaceae bacterium | reverse complement strand
CCACTGATGACGGTACGAGGCTTGTTGGCGTGAAGATATCGGAAGAATGGCTCAGAGATATCCGTCAGCACTTTGGCCTTCGATCAAGTATTCCGACAACCGCTAATGAAGTTTTGCGTGTAGTGGATTTTGAGAAGAACAGCGTCAATCTGATCGACGATATCACTGTGCGGTCATCGCGGTTCCAGGGTCAACTGCTCACAGAAATTTGTCCTTCCACTTTCGAGCAGATCAGAGAACTACGTGGAATGGGACTCGTCAATATCGTGCAACACGGGCGCCAGAGATTTTTTCTTCCACAAGAATCCCCCTGGCTCGCCCTTGAAAGAGTCTTGTTTCTTTATCCGCCGGAATCGACAAGCATAGCGTTTCTTCCGGAATTACAGGCCGCAACCGAAGAACTCACAAAACAGGAACCTGTAATCCTACCAGAATGGCTTATCGAACCAGCTCTCGAATCCGTAACCAGTCTCGGCGGCGCCGCGAAAGTGTTTGTACATCAGAACGGTATTCCACTATTGAACGAAACATTCGCGATGTAAAAAAATCCGACAAAATAGGCATATAATAGGTAACCACCGCGTTTATCGCGGGTTTTTAGTTATGCAGGCTTAAGTATCGAAAGGGTGAATCGGGTTTTTCTCGCATGGGAAGACCGGATTTGTAGCCGAAACAGCTCTGCAAGCCGAAAGTTGTTCGTGGGAGAAGTTACCTTATGGCCGATAATTATGTTGATGACAGTGCTTTCAAGGGAAGATCGATCTTGGATGAAAAAATCCTCCTCTTCGCCAGAGTTCCGCATTACGTCCTCATTACGGGGGAAAGAGGCACTGGAAAGACAACCATTGCCCACCAAATGCACGATCTTAGTCCCAGGTCGAAACGAGATTTTGTAAGCGTCAACTGCGCCAGTTTTACGTCTGAACTTTTGGAGTCAGAGCTTTTTGGATACGAGCGAGGTGCCTTTACCGGTGCGACCGCTGCGAAAGCGGGTCTGTTCGAAGCCGCACAAGGCGGAACACTCTTCCTCGACGAGATCGGAGAACTCTCGCTCGGACTTCAGGCGAAGTTTCTAAAAGCGGTCGAAGAAAGACGCATTCGTCGGGTTGGCGGAACGATGGAACGCGAAATTGATGTGCGGGTTGTTGCTGCGACTTCAAGAGATCTACGATCAATGGTCAAGAACGGGACATTTAGGGCCGATCTCTTCGACCGTCTGAATATCCTACAGCTTGAAACCTTGCCGCTTCGTTATCAAAAAGAAAGAATTGTCGAGACATTCCTCGACCAGCTAGAGACCGATAGTGGCACTATAGGGATTGAGGAGCCTCTGCAAATCGAAAAAGAAGTTCTTGTAGCGATCCAGGAACTCGAATGGAAGGGGAACTATCGAGAGATTAGAAACTTCGCAACCCGCCTTGCGGTCGAAACCATTGACGAACCGGCGATCACTCTTCAGGTCGTTAACAATATGCTAAGTGGAGAGACCAGATTCCGTTCCGAATTAGAACTAGCTGACGAAAAGGAAAACAACTACCTGACCGTCACTCTCGACCCGGCGACAGACGACCTTGATAGCGTGTACATCAAGTCCGCCGCAATTTTTGTCGAAGACGCCTTACAGCGTTCTAACGGAAATCTTCGCCGGGCCGCCCGTTCAATCAATACCACCCATTCAACTATCTCCCGCATTCTGAAAAAGAATCAGGAACGGTTTGTGACTCCATCAAACGCATCTGGCTCACTTGCGGCTGCAGCATAGGCATTTCAAAAGGCGCTTGGTCAAAGGTTCGCGAGTTTTTCGCGAGCCTTTTCTTATTTGTTCGAGGCTCATTTGGAGAACAAAAGAGCGGTAGATAGGACTGTGGAGATAGAGATATGGAAATTCTGAATAGCGGTTCGTTCATTCCTCTTGATAATCGCGAGAAAATCGAACAACTGATCTTTACTGCCCAAACACTCGCGTCTGAAGTACATCAGAACGCTGGATTTCAAGGTAGCGGGCAGACGAATCAGCAGATCGGGTTGGAGCTCTGGAAAGGTGCTGAGTACATGACTCGGTCGCACGAAGAAGTAACGATCCGCAATATTTTTCTGAGCAAGTTTCTGGAAAGGCTCCGAGATATCGAACGCGAAACCGTTCAACGAGCACCTACCCCAATGCCGAGTCCGCTTCCGGCTGCAATAGAAGACATCGCTCCTACTAGTGCTCCAATATCCGC
>JBATDM010000085.1:0-4041 GCA_049663465.1 Pyrinomonadaceae bacterium | reverse complement strand
CTCCAACCGTTCGAGCAGAAAGGCGTTAGGTGGTATATTTCGATTTTAACCAGATGACTAATTCGCACAGAATTCGAGTGATCGATTCGCACACCGGCGGCGAGCCGACGCGCGTGGTGGTGGACGGTTTTCCTGATCTGGGAAATGGAACTATGGCGGAACGGCTCGCGCTATTTGAACGCGATCACGACAAATTGCGTACTGCGATCGTTTGCGAACCACGAGGACATGACGCAATAGTTGGGGCTTTGTTGTGCAAACCCGTCGACCCGGCGTCGGCAGCAGGCGTCATTTTCTTCAACAACGTCGGTTTCCTTGGCATGTGCGGACACGGAACTATCGGCCTCATCAAAACGCTCGAACACCTCGACCGCATCGCCATCGGAACTCATCAGATCGAAACATCTGTCGGCAAAGTCAAAGCGACTCTGAACGAGGACGGTTCGGTCACGATCACAAATGTCCCGAGTTACCGTCACGCCAAAGATGTCTCGGTCAATGTACCGGGATATGGCCGCGTGATAGGCGACATTGCGTGGGGCGGGAATTGGTTTTTTCTGATCGGCGAGCACAGCTTGGAGATCGAATTGGCTATTTTGGAAAACCTTACAGATTTTTCCGTCGCGGTCAGAAATACTCTGACCACAAACGAAATAACCGGAGCAAACGCTGCCGAGATCGATCACATTGAGTTATTCTCACCAACACCAACAGCCGACAGCCGAAATTTTGTGCTCTGCCCCGGCCTAGAATACGACCGCTCACCATGCGGTACCGGAACGAGCGCAAAACTTGCATGTCTCTACGCCGACGGCAAACTTCGCGAAGGCGAAACGTGGCGGCAGGAAAGCATCATCGGGAGCATTTTTGAAGGCCAGATTAAGATCGACGGCGACCGAATAGTCCCGATCATCACGGGCACCGCCCACGTTACAGCCGAGATTGACCTAATCCTCAATCAAAATGATCCTTTTTGCTTCGGCATCAAGAACCTTTGATACAACTGTTCATCTTTGGTTTTGAGTTTTCACTTTTTACTTTTTAGTTTTTCCAAATGGTTTTTGACGTTGCGATAATCGGGGCTGGGATAGTTGGTGCGGCGTGCGCCGCGCGCCTTTCATCCGCAGGCCTCAAGGTCGTGATGATCGAGGCGAACGGCATCGCTTCGGGCACGACCGCCGCCGGTATGGGGCACATCGTCGTTATGGACGACAGCGAGGCACAGTTTGCCTTAACCCGATATTCGCAGCAGCTCTGGAACGATCTCGCCGATGAACTGCCGCCCGAAGCCGAGTTCGAAAAATGCGGCACGATATGGGTCGCCGCGGACGAGGAAGAAATGGCCGAGGTGAGGCGGAAACATCAATATTATGGCGATCAGGGTGTAGCGACCGAGATCCTCGACGAACAGTCTCTGCGTGAAGCTGAGCCAAACCTTCGCGAAGGCCTCGCTGGCGGACTGCTCGTAACCGGTGACAGCGTCGTTTACCAAATGTTCGCGACAAACTTTCTGGTGCAAAAGGCAGTTGAGCGAGGAGCGCAACTTCGAATCGGACAACGAGCGGTCGAAATTACAGACGACGGAGTGAAACTCGAAAACGGCGAGATCGTCGTCGCTGACAAGATCGTAAATGCCACCGGTTTTGCCGCCGCGGACCTGACGCCGGAACTAAAGATCGTAAAACGCAAAGGTCATCTCATAGTCTCGGAACGCTATCCGAATTTCGCTCGTCACCAACTGGTCGAGCTTGGCTATCTAAAATCGGCTCACGGAATTTCAACAGATTCGGTCGCTTTCAATGTTCAGCCGAGAGCGACAGGACAAATCATTCTCGGATCGTCACGACAATTTGGGGCGACTGATGGCGACATTGATCACAACATTCTGCGGCGAATGACGGCCCGCGCGTTCGAATATATGCCCAAACTGCGAGATCTCTCCGCTACCCGCGTTTGGACCGGATTTCGCCCCGCAACACCGGACAATCTGCCATATATCGGTCAGGTGTCAGATCGAGAGAATGTGTACGTTGCCGCCGGACACGAAGGTCTTGGCATAACGACTTCGTTGGGCACCGCCGCACTGATCGCTGACGCAATACTCGGCCGCAAATCGGCAATACCAACGGGGCCATATTCACCGGCGAGAGAGATACTGGAACATTGATCACGATCACGATTAACAAACGTTCCGTTTCAGTCGGCGATGGCACAACCGTCGCTGCGGCGGTCATCGCCCATGGATCCGACCATTTTCAGCGGTCCGTTAAGGGCCAGCCACGCGGCCCGTTGTGCGGTATGGGAATTTGTTTCGAATGCCGCGTAACGATCAACGGGGGCGCTCATCAGCGTAGCTGCAATATCGTCGCGACCGAAGGAATGGAGGTCGTGACCGATGAATAGGATCGCTGCCGAAGTTCTTATCGTTGGCGGAGGTGCCGCCGGACTCGCCGCCGCTGTTGCTGCATCTGAACGGGCAAAGGTTGTGCTTGTCGATGACAATCCAAATCTCGGCGGCCAGATCTGGCGGGCGGAGATGGGCAAGATCAAATCACCGGATGCGAAGAAATTGATCGACGCCGTGAGTTCGGGCTCGATATCGGTGATCAACAACGCACAAGTTTTCGCCGCCGTTGGCGATAATGTTTTGCACGCCGAAAGGCCCGATGGCACTCTCGAATTCGAATTCGACAAGCTTATCCTCGCAACCGGAGCCCGTGAGCGGTTTCTGCCGTTTCCGGGTTGGACTCTGCCAAACGTATTCGGGGCCGGCGGCCTTCAAGCCCTGGTAAAAGGGGGCCTGCCGGTCAGCGGCAAGCGCATCGTCGTCGCGGGCACTGGCCCCCTGCTGCTGGTGGTGGCCGAGTATCTAAAGACAAAAGGTGCAACGGTCGTTGCTATCGCAGAACAATCTCCCGCTAGAAAGATCAGCAAATTCGCCCTCGGCCTCTGGCGTTCTCCATCAAAGATCACCCAGGCTATCGCTCTCCGCACGCGGCTGGCCGGTGTGCGATACATAACGGACTGCTGGGTTGAGTCCGTTTCCGGTGATGGCCGCGTCGATCAAGTGATGCTTAGACGCAAGGGACGGCTATCGCATATAGAATGCGACATTCTTGCCTGCGGATTCCATCTCGTGGCCAATCTCGAACTGCCCGCGATCCTCGGCTGCAAGATCGAAAACGGGGCCGTCACAGTCAATGAACTTCAGCAAACCTCGATAAGAGACATTTTCTGTGCAGGCGAACCGACTGGCATCGCGGGCGTCGAATCTTCGTTGATAGAAGGTAAGATCGCCGGACTCGCGGCAACCGGCACGACTAACACCGCCTATTCCCTCGTCAAACAACGAGACAAAGCGAATAGATTCGGCATCCCTCTGAATCACACGTTTGCCCTCCGAGACGAACTCAAAACACTTGCCAATACCGAGACGATCGTTTGCCGATGCGAGGACGTAGCCTTCGGCCAACTCGCAAAGTTCGAGAATTTTCGTGACGCAAAATTGCAGACGCGATGCGGGATGGGGCCGTGCCAGGGGCGTATTTGCGGTGCCGCGACCGAGTTTCTGTTCGGTTGGGATCGCCCAAACGTGCGGCCGCCGATATTTCCGGTTAAAATGGAGAACTTATGACGATGAAATGGACGGGCGTAATGCCCGCGATCACTACCTGCTTCGATGAAGAACTAAACATCGACCACGAATTTGCGGCCCGCCACGTAAATTGGCTCGTCGATAACGGCTGTACGGGTATTGTCACAAATGGCTCGCTCGGCGAAGGCGGAACCTTCTCGCTTGAAGAAAAGATCGCACTCTGGCAAACCGTTGTCGGCGCGGTCGGAGATCGTGTTCCGGTTGTTGCGGCAATTGCCTCAATGACAACAGCCGATGCGTGTGCCCAGGCGGTCGAGGCCGCGTCTGCCGGATGCAGTGGGCTGATGGTCCTGCCGCCGTATATTTATCGGGGCGATTGGCGCGAAATGAAATACCACATTTCGCATATCACAAAGGCGACTCCCCTTTCGTGCATGCTCTATAAC
>JBATDM010000084.1:0-19920 GCA_049663465.1 Pyrinomonadaceae bacterium | reverse complement strand
GGGTCACCCCCGCAGATAAAATCCCTAAGGTCTTTGCCCAGAACCTCATCGGATCCCCAACCATAAATACGCTGGGCCCCCTGATTCCAATACAATATCTGAAAATTAAGATCACAGACCAAGATCGCGTCTTGGGCCTTGTCAAGGAGTGAAGCCTGCTGGCGAATACGGTCTTCTGCCTTCTTTCGCTCAGTAATATCAAAACGAATAGCAACGTATTGATAGGGCTTGCCGCTCTCGTTTACAAACGGAACGATGGTCGTGTCAACCCAATATATCGAGCCGTCCTTTGCTCGGTTACATAATTCGCCGTTCCAGACATCCCCGTTTGCGATCGTCTTCCAAAGCGACTGAATAAACCCCTTGGAGTGGAAACCGGAGTTGATGATGCGATGGTCCTCTCCCAATAACTCCTTCTCACTATATTTTGAGATCTCGCAAAACTTCTTATTGACGTAGCTAATTTTGCCGGTCTGGTCAGTTATCGCAACAATTGCTGATTCATCGAGCGCAAATTTGATGTCAGAAAGCTCCTTGAGGGTCCTTTTCAACTCGCGCTCGATCGATGGTTTCTCTAATTTGAGGGTATCTCGTGGAGTCATTCTTTAGGATCTTTACCTTTCTTCAACCGGTAGCGCAATTGATCTCGCGAGATGTGCAGTAGCCGGGCGGCACGAGTGAGATTCCCCTTCTCGCGATCAAAAGCCTGGCGTGCAAGGTCGAGCCCCACGTCCGCCATTGGAATGCCTTCAAGCGGAAGGCGAATCCCCGCTCCACCAACTGATCCTCCGTCATATTTGCCAAGTAGATCAGCCGGGAGAAACTCTGTGGTAATAAGCTCTCCGTCCTCCAAAATCGATGCCCGTTCGATCACATTTCGAAGTTCACGGACATTGCCTGTCCATTCATAGGCCCGGAAGATCTGGATCGCCTCTTTAGAAAGCCCACGCAGCTTAACCGAGCGCCCTTTCACATTCGCTTTCCAAAGATAAAACTCAGTTAGATCGAGAACGTCATCACCACGCTCTCTCAACGGAGGAATGTCCACCTGGATCACCGCTAGGCGATAGTATAGATCGAGTCGAAAACGTTCCTCAGCACTTTCCTTCTTTAGGTCGCGATTAGAAGCGGCGATGACGCGTACATTCAGCGGAATATCCTTAAGGCCACCGACACGTCGAAAGACCTTAGCTTCCAAAACCCTCAGAAGTTTCGCCTGCAGACTCAGTTCTATTTCGCCGATCTCATCCAAAAACACCGTGCCGCCCTGCGCTTGCTCAAGCAGGCCCTCTTTTCTAGCCTTCGCATCCGTAAATGCCCCTTTTTCGTGGCCGAAAAGTTCTGATTCGATCAGCGTTGCCGGAAGAGCCGCGCAGTTTATCGCCAAATACGGTCCATCCGCACGCTCAGACGCTTGGTGAATTGCACGTGCAAAGAGGTCCTTACCCGTCCCGGTCTCTCCCTGCAAAAGGATGGTGGTCACGTCCGACGCGGCAACCCTCTTTGCAAGTTCGATAGCTTTTTTCATGGATGTGGACTCGCCAATAATATGCTCGAATCCACCCTCGATATTTCTTTCGCGTCTTGCCGCCACCACCTCCCGGCGAAGGCCCTTTACCTCAAGACCATTTCGCAAAGTAACTCGAAGCTCCTCAAGATTTACAGGCTTACCGATAAAATCGTGAGCACCTCCGCGCAGAGCCGCAACCGTATTTTTTACATCAACGTTGCCCGTAACCATTATCACGATCGCGCTTGGATCGGCTTCGGTAATATGTGTTAAAACATCCAGACCTGAGCCATCGGGGAGATCGATGTCGAGCAAGACCGCGGCGGGTTCCTCATGGGCAAATTTCTCATTGGCCTCCGCAACGGTTTCTGCCTGAACCGTCTCGTACCCCCACGACTCGAGAGTCTTGTCCAGAGCCCATCGGATCGAGCGATCATCATCGACAATCAAAATCTTTTCCTGCGTCATGTTATCTCGCTATTTCGTTCCAATTATAGATGGATATTTCGAATTCCTAAAGATGAAAAGTGCGAAAACTTTCGCACCTAATGGTGCTGAATTACACGTCAGCCCCACGCGAATGCCGAAACTACTGCGTTCGGGATGGCACAAATGTTGCAATCAGACATTGCATGTCCGTTTTCAGCTCGCGTTGAGCCATAAGATCGGATAGCCGCACTATAAGATGGGGAACGAGGGGCCGGCAATTCATATAGAGAGGTAGCAAAGTGAAGATATTGATTGCATATGACGGTTCGAGTTGTTCTGACTCGGCTTTGGATGACCTCCAAAAGGCGGGTTTGCCCGATACCGCCGACGCTTTGATCCTATCCGTTGCCGAGATCTGGCTCCCGCCGCCACCCGATAAACAAGGTCTCCATGAGTACGCCGAATTTCTGCAAACCGAGCCGCAGCCATTCAAAGCCTATATGAAGGGCGGCAGATTACTTTCAGAGGCAGAAGCTTTTGCCAAACATGCGGAAAAGCGGGTGAAACAGAACTTTCCGAATTGGAATGTCTCGGCCGAAACAAGTTATGGCTCACCGGCATGGGAGATCCTGACAGCGGCCTCAAATTTCGGAGCGGATCTAATCGTTGTCGGATCGCAAGGAAGGACTGCTCTTGGGCGTATTTGGTTGGGAAGTATTTCGACGCGGGTTTTAACCGAGGCCAACCAATCGGTTCGTGTGGCTCGCGGACGGATAGAGGTAGATCCATCGCCGACAAGGATCGTGATAGGTTTCGATGGCTCCGAGGGATCGAGGGCCGCTGTCAAAGCGGTTTTAGCCAGAAATTGGCCGGCCCTAACTGAGATTCGCCTCATTGCAGCCACAAATCACGTCCTGCCGGCTGCCATCGGACGTTTCGTGGAACCCGTCGCAGATTGGGTCGACAATGAGTTAAAGGCCGAACGGGAGTGGATCGAGAATATCGCCGAAGGCGAACTCAAGAAATTAAACGACGCGGGAATGAAAGCAACATTGCACACCTGTGCTGGAAATCCCAAACAAGTCCTTGTCGAGGAATCTCAGAAATGGGGAGCTGATTGTATTTTTGTCGGAGCCACCGCGTCCCCCAGCCGTGTCGAACGCTTCCTACTCGGCAGCACCGCCGCCGCCGTCGCCGAAAGATCTCCCTGCTCAGTCGAAGCCATCAGGATCTAAACCTCCCCTAACGCTTGCCGATCATGCGGATGATCATTTTTGATTCGAGCATCATCGAACGCAATAACCGCCCCGTCCTCGATGACCTCGACCCCGACACCAAAGCCCAGGTCGATTGGCTCCTGGACGAGATCGACCTCACAGGGGTAAAATTCATCTACCTCCTGCCAAAGGACACCGACGACAAAAAAGGAAACTGACCCGCACGTGGAATCGCACAACGCTTAAATGCGTTTTGTTTTCTGCGTTTGTCGGGTGACCAACTACAAACTTCGAAACGTCTCTCGCAAACTACGAAAAGCCGCCTACAGAGCGCGGAAAGAGACCTGCCGAAACCAAAAACTCGCCGTGGTTTTACAAACTAGGAGCTACGTTCGCCAGAAAGCTCACTCCGTCGTCCAATTTGACACCAAAATTCTCCGCGATCGTTTGTCCGATGTCGGATAGAGACTGGCGGGTGCCGAGATCGATGGATCTATTCGCAGTTTTGCCGTAAACGAGCAGCGGGACGTATTCGCGGGTGTGGTCGCTTCCCTCTTTGGTCGGGTCGTTGCCGTGGTCGGCGGTCATTATCAGCAGGTCGTCGTCGTTTAGGGCGTCGATGATCTCGGGGAGGCGTTTGTCGAAGTGTTCGAGGGCTTTCGCGTAGCCCTCAGTGTCGCGTCGGTGGCCGTAAAGCATGTCAAAATCGACCAGATTGGAGAAGATCAGCCCGTGAGAATCTGCATTTAAGGCATTTATCGTCTGATCGATCGTCTGATCGTTGTTCTTCGCCGCAATTTCCTCTGTTACGCCCATCCCATCGTAGATCGAGGCGATCTTTCCGATACAAACAACGTCCAAACCCGCGTCTTTTAAGAGCGGAAGCAGATTGCCTTCGGGCGGAAGAACGGCGTAGTCGTGACGATTCTCAGTTCGTTTGAAATCAGCAGCGTTATCGCCGAGGAATGGGCGTGCGATCACGCGTGCCACTTCGTCATCACCCCGCAGAATATTTCGCGCGATCTCGCAAATTTCGTATAGACGTTCCAGCGGAACGATCTCTTCGTGCGCGGCGATCTGAAATACGCTGTCAGCCGACGTATAAACGATCGGTTTGCCCGTGCGAACATGCTCTTCGCCAAGCTGTTTGATGATCTCGGTGCCGCTCGCCGGCACATTGCCAAGCACGCCGGGCACATTCGCTTTTGCAATGAATTCATCAATGATCCGCGGCGGAAATCCATCGGGAAACTTCGGAAAACCCTGTTTCAAAATGATCCCGGCCATCTCCCAATGCCCCGTCGTCGTGTCCTTTCCGTCTGATTTGAGAGTACATTTACCGAATGAACCTGTCGGATCTGCCGCTGCCGCCAAACCCTTGAGCGGAGTGATGTTCCCGAGCCCCATTTTCTGCAAGTTGGGCAGCTCGACACGTCGTGATTCCAGAATGTGCCCGAGTGTGTCCGCCCCGGCATCGCCCCACGCGGCCGCATCCGGCATCTCGCCGATCCCCGCAGAGTCCAAAACGACCAAACAAATTCGTCCAAACTTACCCATAAAATAATATTGCCGCCGACGCCCCGATTAGTTAGAGGGAGCAGTGTAGCCTTCGCGGGCTCGCACCTCTGTCCCCTTTGGCAACCCTTTTAGCTCTACCTTTATCGTTCTATGTGTGCCATCTTTCTTATCATTCGTCGGATAATAACCAAGTGTGTAACTCGTCCCGATCTCGTCCGCAACACGCTTGAATGCAATGCGTGCCTCGGAAAGATCTCCGACCGGAAACACTTTGCCGCCAGAGGCATTAGCGAGTTCTGTCATCTCCGTGTCGGCAACTTCGTAGAGACGTTTACTGATCGCAAGACGTTCAAAATCACCAAGTTGGCAAAAGCTCGCGGCCTTTTCCATATTTGGCTTCGATGCGATGCTGCGATAATAACGCCTGATCTGAGCACTCGAAAATCGCGTCGCGACCTCGCAATCACCCAGAAGGCCTTCTTCAAAGAATTCGCGCGTATCGACCTTAATAAAGAACGAAATAACACCGACCTGGCCAAGTTCCTCTTTCGCGAGCGCAAAATCGAACGCACTCGTCGAATCCACGCCGTCCGTCAAGGCAACTAGCGCTCGCCGGCCGCGAAATTGATCCGCTGGCCGTTGAGAGAATATTTTCTCTGCCACCTGAACGAGAGAATCATAATAGGGCGTGCCGTTGCTCGTGCTCATTCGCTCAACGGCACCTTTGAGCAAAGTACGGTCATCAGTCAAGCGAGTTAGCATCTCGCTCGTTGCGTGAGCCAACCCGTCGCTCCGTTCGGTGTTATATGCAATGATCGCGACGCGGTCGCCCGGTCTCATGCTCGCAACGAAGTCCTGAGCGGCCCGCTGGATCAACCGAAGGTCATTCCGAGTCGAACCCGAGGTATCCAATAGCAAAGCGACCTCAAATGGAGCCGACGTAGCAGCAAAATCAGCTATCTCCTGAGGCTTTCCGTCTTCGTAGATAACAAAATTCGACGACTTCAGGGTTCGAAGCGGAACCCCTTTGGCGTCAACGACGGCGATCGGGACATTGACCAATTGGGTCTCGACCCTGATCACGTCGTCCTTTCCGGGAGTGCCTTTTTCCTGTGAAAGGATGTCCTGAGACAATGCCGTACACAATAATGCAAGCAGACAAAAAACTCTCAGACACATCTGTTGATACCTCGCATTGTATGGCAATTGTAGCAAAAAATTCAGCCTAAGCCCTGAAGAGGTTTGGTTTTTAGTATGGATTCCGCTTGCCGATGTGATATATTTTATCAGACACCTTCTTGGAAACTTGTCTGTTCGCAGACGTTTGAAATATTCGGCGGCCATTTGTTTGTGCCTACACGCTTATTTCTATATAGATATTTACCCGTGAATGAGGAGATTTGAAGTAATGAAGAGATTTATCATTTTTGGCCTGGTGCTTTCATTGGCGATCGCCATCGGCTTGAATTTTGTAGATACAGCATCGGCTCAGAAAGCTCGATCTGAAATGCCCGCAGAATTTACGAAAGGCGGATTTTCAGCCCCACAAGCAGGGCTCCTTACCGAGGACTTTACCTATGCACCAGGAAGTCTCCTCACGGCAAATGGTTGGACGGCCCATAGCGGAGCCGGAACAAATTCGTTGGCGACCGTCGCCCCGGGCCTGACTTATGCAGGCTATCCAAGCTCGGGCATTGGAAATGCCGTGGCGATGACCGTGTCAGGTGAAGACGCCCATCGGACATATGCCGTTCAGACTTCGGGCTCAGTATATGCCGCAGTTATGGTGAATGTCAGCGAAGCAGCTGAGGATGCATTGGGGGGGTATATCTTCCATCTCGGACCGGATCCGATCAGCACTACTTTTCGCGGGCGGGTTTTTGTGAAGAAGGACGCTTCGAATATGCTGGCTTTTGGCATAACAAAAGCAACTTCATCGACCGCATCTGATATCTCATTTACCCCCTTCAATTACGCACGTAATACCACACACCTCTTGGTGGTCAAATATACGATCGTAGCTGGAGCCACCAACGACACTGTCGAGCTTTTCGTTAACCCAACACTTGGCGGGGCGGAACCCGTCGCCACGGTCTCAGCTCCTGACGTCGGTGCGGGCGACATTGATCCTGGTGCGGTGGCTCTACGCCAGGGATCGGCAGCAACCGCTCCAACGCTCAATGCCGATGGAATTATCGTCGGAACGGCTTGGTCTGATGTCGCCGGCGGCGGGGCGGTCGCTCCTCTTCCAGGACCAAAACTTTTCAAGACCAATCTTAGCGGGGCTCAGGAAAATCCGCCCGTCGCTACGACCGCCACGGGCTTTGGCCGCGTCATTCTCAATTCCAGTGAAACTGAGATCACCGCTTCCGTCTATTACGAGGGCCTTTCAAGCAACGTGACAGCTGGCCACATTCACGGCCCAGCGGCGGCGGGAACGAACGGTCCCGTGATATTCAATATGAACGTAACGGCTGGACAGACAAGTGGTTCAGCAACTGACCGTGTGTTCCAGGTCTCGCCGGCTCAGGTTGCCGACCTCAAGGCAGGGCTTTGGTATTTTAACGTTCACACCACTAATAATGCCGGCGGAGAGATTCGCGGTCAGATCAAGGTCAACACACCGCGATTTGATACCGATGGTGACGGTGATTCGGACTACGGCATTATCCGTCCAGGAGCAGGCGGTGGATCTGGGCAAGCGACGTGGTACACATCGCTCAATCAGGGTACGCCAAATGACCCGTTCACCATCCAGCAATGGGGTCTTAACAGTGATCTTGCGACGCCAGGTGACTTTGACGGTGACGGAAAGGACGATCTCGCGTTCTGGCGTCCAAGTGGAACACCGGCATTCTTTATCCTTCGCAGCAGCGACGGGACTATGCAGCAGGTTACCTTTGGATTGCCCGGGGATGACCCGACGATCGTTGGAGATTATTCTGGTGACGGAAAAGACGATCCGGCTATTTATCGCCCGGGAGCCACGCCGACCAGCCAAAGCTTCTTCTGGCACTTTCCGAGCAGCGGCCCGAATATGGGCGTGCAAGTAGTACAGCCATGGGGTCTCGGTAGCGATTTTGCGGCCAAAGGGGATTTTGACGGTGACGGAAAATACGATCTCTGTATCACCAGAAACATTAACGGAGAAAACTTCTTCATCATGTATACGCAGACGGGCACAATATCCTACACGCAGTTTGGCTTGTCAGGTTTGACACCAGACTTCGTTGTTCCCGGGGATTATGATGGTGACGGTAAGACGGATTTCGCCGTTAGCCGAGGCGAAGGTAATACGATCGCCTGGTACTATAGGCCGAGCAGCGGTGGCCCCGACACCCGAGTCGGTTGGGGAACGATCTCGGCAGGAGACCTCGAGGCACAGGGTGACTACGATGGAGATGGCAAGACAGACATTGCCGTATGGCGGGCATCAGGAGGAAGTATGTTCTTTGTCGTCAATTCCTCTGGCGGATTTTCTTATAGCCGTTGGGGGTTGCCAACGGATATCCCGTCGATCCTGGATATCCACTAAGATAGATGTTGGTTGATCCAATACAAAAATGGCCGGGACGAACGTCCCGGCCATTTTCTCGTTTTGATTCGGATCAAACGTACTTCTGAATGACTCGAGCGATCGCTTCACGCGTAACTGCTCCTACGATCCGCTCCTGTTCCTGCCCGCCCTTGAACAGTATCAATGTCGGGATGCCCCGGATCCCATACTGCTGGGGTATGTTAAGGTTCTCATCAACATTCATCTTGTAGACGCTTGCCTTGCCGCTATACTCTTCCGCGATCGCTTCGACCGTCGGGGCTATCATTCGGCATGGCCCGCACCATTCCGCCCAAAAATCGACCAAAACCGGCTTATCTGAGCCGATCACGTCAGTTTCAAAATTAGTGTCCGTTATTTCATTTGCAAAATGTGCCATTACTTTCTCCTGATTATTCTGTAAGAATGCTTTAAATATTAACCAACTCACCCTAAAAAGTCCTCTCGACTCCCTAGATCACCGACGCAATAGACGGAACGCCTGATTCCAAGTTCCCGACTTAAATGCATAATTTACCCACAATGATGCCAGAGCCTCCAAAAAAAACGACTGCTCGATGCCGCCCACATCGACAACATCCCAACCAAACTCCGTGATCAGGGCCGTAGCTTCGGCTTTCGCCGCCTCATCATCGCCTGCAATAAAGTGAGTTGCCGCCTGCCCGTCAAAGATCGGATCCGTCATTACGGCAACCCCTATGGAATTGAAGGCCTTTACAATTTTCGCCTCAGGCAATGCCCGTTGGATCTTCTCCCCGAGCGAATCGCCTACGGTGGCGGTAAATTTCGGCGGAACGCCGTCCGAAAAATCCATCGGATTCGTTAGATCGATCACCGTCTTTCCGGCAAACTTTTCCGTACCAGCCAGGTCGATCGCGGATTGAAACGCTGTCGGGGCTGTGCCAAGAAATATGACTTCGCCATATTCTGCGGCGTCGGCAAAGCTGCCGACCAAAGCCCGTTCTCCCGCGGCGGAAAGCCAGTCGTCTAACTTGGAGACATCACGCGTACCGAGCATTACGTCATACCCTTTTGCAAGGTATCCGCTACCCAACGTCTGCGCGACACCGCCCGAACCTATTATTCCTATTCTCATTCAAATACTTTTCGATCAATATCGAATTACTATCTTCCCAAAATGCGATCCCGTTTGCATATAGGTCAGAGCCTCGCGAACTTCATCAAAATTAAACACCCGGTCGATCACCGGCTTTTCCTGCGAAACGCTCAGTGCCCTATTCATCTGTTCGAACATCGTCCGCGAACCAACGAAAATTCCTTGCAGCCTCACAGCCTTCATAAACACAGATATCGGATCAAAATCGCCAGATTTACTCAATGCTCCGATCATCGCAACGTGTCCACCAATTCGGACCGATCTCAACGATCTAGCGAGCGTGCCAGAACCGCCAACCTCGATCACGTGATCAACGCCGGCATTTCCTGTCAACTCCATTACCGCCCTGTCCCAGTCTTCGCGTTCCCGATAGTTTATCGTTTCGTCAGCACCAAGAAATTTCAATTTCTCGATCTTTTCATCGCTGCTAGACGTCGCAATTACCCTTGCCCCGAACATCTTGGCAAACAGGACGGCAAAGATTGAAACGCCACCGGTACCGAGGGTTAGAACCGTCTCGCCAGCTCTTAATCCCCCGGAAACCGCTATAGCGTTCCAGGCCGTCAACGCAGCACACGGCAGCGTTGACGCTTCTTCATAACTCAAATGCTCGGGTATGCAAAGCACCGACTCCTCATCGAATGCAGCATATTCCCTCAGAACCCCATCCCATTGGGAACCGGCACCGAGGGCAGTCCGTCGCTTTTCCTCGCTAACGTCGCCATCAAACCAACGTTGCGCAAAGATCGGCATCACACGGCCACCAACTTTCCATTTAGTGACCTTATCTCCGACTGCAACAACCTCGCCAGCCCCATCCGATAGCGGAATTGCGGGCAATCTCATTCTCGGGTTATACGTCCCGCTAACCACCATCACATCGCGATAGTTGAGCGAGGCGGCGTGAAATTTTACAAGTACCTCACTTGGGCCAGGTTCGGGTGTATCACGCAAGACGCTGGCAAGCTTGTCGATGCCAAATTCTCGTATCTCAAATGCTTTCATTTTTTTCGCGGAGCCTCGAGTTCGAGCCTGATCACGACGTCATCTCGGATGAGATCGTCTGCCTTTCCGGCATAAACGATCCCAAAATCCTTTCGGTTGATCGAGAACTCAGCCGCAACCAAAACATTCTCAGGCGTGATAGCGATCGTTGCCGGAAACGTAACTGATTTTTTCACACCACGCATCTCCAATTTACCGGTAACGGTAAAGTTGCCGGAGGTTTTCGACATGTCTGACTCGATCTTTGTCGATTCGAACGTCGATTTCGGGTATTTTTCGGCCTCAAAGAAATCGCCCGTCCGTAAGTGCTTCGTTAGGCCGTCCGTATCCGTAAAAACTGAACTCATCTCGATCTCGAACAGGACTCTGCTCGACTCGGCCTTTTCACCAACCAAGTCGATCACACCTTTGAACAACTTGAAGCCGCCATCATGTTTGCCCGTAACTTTTGAACCGGTAAACTCGACCTTTGAGTTGTCGGCATTGATCTCAAGAGCCGTGCCATTCGCCTTGAAGTCCGACAGCACATCAGCTTTTTTTGCTTCGGTTTGAACGACATCGTTGGCCGTAGGGGCTGATGTCTGAGCCTTCGGTTTATTTGCTGCAGGATCCGCACATGCAACCGCAAATACAGCCGCAGATAATATCCCGATCAAGATGCGTTTCATAAACTTCTTCCTAATAATAATTTCATTCCATGCCAATTAGGCCGCAGACGCTACCGCGCACCTCGAATCCCATTGAGCAACTAGTTTGATAAACTCAGTCTGGATCGATCGCCCCTTGTCGGCGTTGTACCAACGCTGAATTTCCTCTTTGATCACTGCTGTTTCGATGCCGTCGCCCTTCAATTTCGTAAAGAGGTTTTCAGCCGGCGCCGGGCGTGGGCCCCAGGTGCCCAATACGTCTGTCGTATTGGCGTCAATTGCGATAAGCTTCGGTATTGACCTCGATCCACCGGTGAGAAACCGATCCATCAAGTCGGCGTTCTCATCTCTCAAAACATAACGAGTTTCAATTTTATCGTTTCCGGCCGCAATTTTCTCTATCCACGGCACGTTTTGTGCCGCGTCGCCACACCATGCTTCCGTGATTACCATCCAGATCATGGGGAGTTTCGTTTTGGCGACGGCCTCGAGCGTTGCATCTTCGATTGCTGCCGTTTTGTCCAACCGGGATATCCTTTGCCTATTCAGTTTTGTGAATCCCGCCAATTCTTCAGACTGCCGAGGGCCTGTCGTTCGCCCATCTGCAACTACAGTGTCAATCAGAGTTAAGTACTCTGTGTAGGTCATTGATTTTTCAATATATTCTTTCACATGCCCCCTTTTTGTATCAAAGTCCCCAAAATCTCAAAACTACTTTGAGCGATTCCACTAATCTGGGAACCCAATTCGCCATTATCGCTGTCATAATTCCTTCCTTGTTACATCCCATTCCCTATTTTGTAACTTTATTTGATACAAATAGGAACAAAAAAATTTTACGCATGTACGACCGACACCATATCGATCACCTTTGCCAACGTGTACTGACCCAATTTTTCGCCGACACTTTTTTCGATCTCCTTCTGCAAATTGCACAGAACCGATTCTATATTTTTCCCCACCGGACAATCCTGATTCGGAGCTTTGGCGTGAAGCGCAAACACCTCGCCGCACGACACGGCCTTATATATCTCACAAAGCGAGATATCACCAGGTAATTTCGCCAATCTCGTACCGCCGAAAGCCCCGGTCTGCGATGCGACCAGCCCGGCAGTGTTCAACTGACCCAAAATGCGCCGAATGACCACGGGATTGGTATTCACGCTGCCGGCTATACATTCAGATTTGACGTTCTCGTCGCCCGCCTTCGCCAGCATTGTCAAGATGTGTACTGCCATTGAGAATTGACTATTAGCCGCCATATCTGTAACAAGTATAGTTACAGTTGCGTTGATTGTCAAGAGCCGGTGTTCGTCCACAAAAAAAGCCGGAACCCACAGACTCCGGCTTTCAGTTTAAGTTGGGGATTGGGCTATTTGGTCGGAATCTTGATCTCACGCCCCGCTCCCAAAACAGAGTTTGGAAGAAGCCCGTTGAACTTTGCAACCTCGCTTGGGCTCGCATTGTAACGTTCAGCCACCTTCCTGACCGTATCGCCCGTTTTTGCCTTCACAACCTTGACATTGCTGGCGACCGTTGCGGTCGGAATATTTGTCGGCCGCGAATAGCTGGTCGCCTGGACGTTGTTTCCAGCAACCGGAACAAAAACCTTCCCCTTAGGCAACGTCATTCCCGGATTCGCAGCCATCAGGTCATTTATGCTCACGCCCGTACGATTCGAGATCGTTTGCCAGGTTTCTCCCACTGCCGAATTCGCGAGATTCGTGTTGTTGATCTTCGATGCGGGAATGCGTCTGAAAAGTGCAACAACCTCATTTGCCATTCCAGCAGGAACATTTATGATATACGGTTCCGGCGGCGTCGTGTTGCTCCGCAGGTGCGGGTTTAGATAACGAAGGTACTGGACTGTCGAATCAGAAGCCTGAGCAAGCAAGTTAAGGCTTGTCGAGGCAGGTACACGGATCCGATCATAATTCAAAGGGGCCGCTGGCCTGATATGGCCGAAACCAAATTCGCCGGGATTGTTAGCGATAAGGATCGTGGCAAGAATGTTCGGAACGTAATTTCGCGTTTCTCTTGGAAGATAAGCATAGGCCGCCCAAAAATTTGAAACGCCCGCCCTGCGAATCGCCTTATCCACGTTGCCCTCACCGCAATTGTAGCCGGCAATGGCAAGTTCCCAGTTGCCGTATCGATTGTAAAGAAACTTCAGATAACGCGCCGAGGCACGCGTCGCTTCGTCGAGACTATTTCGTTCATCGACGTAGGCTGTTCGCTTGAGGCCATACCGAGCACCGGTGCCGGGAATGAATTGCCATAGACCGGAGGCAGCCATGTGCGACATTGCGACCGGCTTCCATGCGCTCTCAACCTGGCCAAGCCATGCAACGTTCTCAGGCACACCCTCTTCCTTAAAGATACGGCGGGCCATCCGCATGAACATTCCCGATCGGTAAAGACCAACTTCCATCGTCTTACGTCCGCGTCCGCGATAGTAGTTGATGTACTGCTGGATCATCGGGTGGACTTGGAACGAAAAACCAAGCGATTTGTTTGCGACCGCTACCTGAATGTATTGAAATTGCTGTTGAGCGACAGGGTTTGTATCGATCTGCTGCTCGTCATCATTGAGTTCTAGTTTTGCAAGCTCATCGAGGGGCGAAGGCTCAAATTCCTGACTATTAAATCCTGCGACCAGCGAATCCGACGGCATTTCACCGGTGGACGCAACCGCCGACGGAAGACCAGGCCCGATCTGACCATTCGTCGAAGCCCGGGCCATTCTACCGACCGTGTCCACAAGCCCCGCATCGATATTTGTCCAGATGCAGGTTAATGCGAGGCTCCGGATCTGCGGGATCTGGCTATCAGATGGGAATTCTATTCGATAAATGGTCTCTATAAGCTGGTTGTAGCAGCTCTGGAGTTTTTGATCGCCCCGTATGTTAAGAGTTGAGAACAGGAAAACCTCGATCGACTTATTAAATCTCTCGCCGGCAACGGAGCGGTTGTTGCTCACATAGGCGTCAAGCCCTTCTCTAAAAGACTGTCCCGAATCGGACAAAACCTTGTTTACTGCATCGCGGGCACGAGCGATCTCAGCGGTGCTGGTCCCGTCACTCGAGCGCGAACTCGTGATCTGGGCATTACCAACCGCAGAAAATACAAAAAATATCAGTGCTGTAAAGCTAAAAAATTTATAAATACTAAATTTCATCAAATGATTCTAACGCTATGTAAATACAAAAGTTCCGCTACTGTCAGATCGGACAGTAATCGCGTACATACTAACCTTTCAAATATAGCAGGTTCGACCCCACCGGTCAACGGCGAAACCCCATATAGATAAAGGGTAATGCGTTCTCTAAGCCGCCTTAAATGCCGTGACCTTGCCCTTAGCGGTGGGCAATTTGCTTTCACGAAGTGCCGCATCAAAAACCTGAAGCACATTCTCCACAAATATAAACGTCAAATCGTCACGAACTTCCTGCGGAAGATCTTCGAGGTCACGTTCGTTCGGCTCGGGTAGGATTACCGTCTTTATCTTTGCCCGCCTTGCCGCCAAGAGCTTTTCTTTGACGCCGCCGACCGGAAGGACGTTGCCGCGCAAGGTGATCTCGCCCGTCATCGCAACATCTTTGCGAACCGGCCGCTGCGAAAGAACCGAAACTAGAGCCGTCGCCATCGTAATGCCGGCGCTCGGCCCGTCCTTTGGAATCGCACCCTCGGGCAGGTGAATATGAATATCAAAATTTTCTAATATGTCGTCAGGAATCCCGAGTTCTTCGGACCGGGCCTTTGCATACGAAAATGCGGCTTGGGCCGATTCCTGCATGACCTCGCCAAGTTGGCCGGTCAGTTGGAGTTTGCCTTTGCCCTTTGTCTTCAACGCTTCAATAAACAGAATATCGCCGCCAACCGCAGTCCAGGCAAGGCCGGTAACAGTCCCGATCTGATCTTTTTTCAACGCGCCTTCATTGAATATTCTCGAAACGCGCAAATAATCTTTAAGATTGTCCGCAGTGACTCGGTGGCTCTTAAAATCGCCCTCCTGCTCAGCTTTGCTTCGGGCGACCTTGCGGCAAACCTTGCCGATCTCGCGTTCAAGTTGGCGAAGTCCGGCTTCTTGCGTGTATTCGGCAATGACCTTAACGATGGCCTTGCGGTCAAATTTCACGTCGCTCTTGGCGAGTCCGTTCTCCTCGACCTGCTTCGGGATCAAATGCCGTTTGGCGATCTCAAGCTTTTCTTCCTCGGTGTAGCCCGACAACGATATCGTTTCCATACGATCGCGAAGTGCCGGTTGTACGGTGTCTAGAATATTCGCCGTTGTCATGAACATTACGTTCGACAAGTCGAAAGTGATGCCGAGATAATTATCGCGAAACGTCGAATTCTGCTCTGGATCAAGTACCTCCAACAGCGCTGATGACGGATCGCCGCGAAAATCCGCACCGACCTTGTCGATCTCATCGAGCATGATCAGCGGATTGTTAGTACCAGCCTGTTGGATCGCTTGAATGATACGACCTGGCATCGCCCCAACATAGGTGCGGCGATGGCCGCGGATCTCAGCTTCATCGTGCAACCCGCCCAGCGAAAGACGAACAAACTTACGATTCAAAGCTCGTGCGACCGAACGCCCCAGCGACGTTTTACCGACTCCCGGCGGGCCAACTAGGCATAGGATCGAGCCTTTCGGCTTTTCACGAAGTTTTCGAACGGCCAACGACTCGACAATACGCTCTTTGACCCGTTCAAGACCGTAATGATCTTCGTCAAGAATCTTCTCAGCTTTCTTGAGATTCAGATTATCCTTCGACGCCTTTGACCAGGGCAGGTCCGTCATTATGTCAAGCCAATTTCTTAGCGTAGCCGTCTCTGCAGTGTCGGGATGCATCCGCTCCAACTTTTTGAGCTGCCGCAGAGACTCTTCTTCCGCATTCTCAGGCATTTTCGCCTTCAGCACTTTGTCGCGATACTGCTCTAATTCTTCGTAAAGCTCGTTGCTATCCCCGAGTTCCCCCTGAATCGCTTTTAGCTGCTGGCGCAAAAAGTATTCTCTCTGCGAGCGATCGATGTCAGCACGGGCCTGTGTGTTGATCTCTTGCTGGACAGTCAAAACGTCGATCTCCTTGCTGAGAAGATCATTAACGCGACGAAGGCGTTCGACCGGTTCCTCGATGTCCAGAACCGACTGGGCATCCTCAACTTTCAATTCAAGATTTGAAGCTGCGAGATCGGCGAGGCGTCCGGCATCATCGAGATTTGCGATGATAGCGAGAACCTCCGGGGAAATGTTCTTGCCAAGGCTCGCCGCACGATCCATAGAACCTCGTACGTTGCGGACCAGAGCTTCGACCTCAAGCGAATTTTCCGTCGCCATCGGCTCGCTGATCGCTGTGACGTTCGAAACTACATATGGCCCGCTGCCTGCGACTTTATCGACACGGCATCGCGATAGGCCTTGGATCAATATGCGAATGCGTCCATCCGGCAGCTTTAACATCCGCATGATGATCGCGACCGTGCCGACTGTGTAGAGATCATCTTGCTCGGGTTCCTCTTTACTGACGTCTTTCTGAGATACCAAGAGGATCATGCGGTCTTTGCTGAGTGCCTCTTCGACGGCGCGGATCGAACGATCGCGTGAGACGAACAGCGGCACGATCATGAACGGATAAATAACAATATCGCGGAGCGGCAGCACCGGCAGCTCGTCCGGTATCTGCACCATCGGCTCAATCGCATCCGCTTCGGCCAGGGCGACCGGGAATTCTTCGAGATCAACCATAAACTTTTATGTTATGAGAATCAGAGGTAAAGGGCAAAGTAGAAAGGCGTGGCAAGAGAATGCCCATTTTGGCCGGTCGGCTATGGCTTCTTACCTTTCTTTGGTTTCTTTTCCGCGATCTTGCGCGAACCAACCAATATCTTAAGTTCGGACATAAATTCTGAAACGTCTGCGAATTCAAGATATACGGACGCAAATCTTACATAGGCAACCTTATCGAGGGCTTTCAGGCGGCGCATGATGACCTTGCCGATCTCTGTGGTTGAGAGTTCGCGATCAAGTGAATCCTGAACATTTCGCTCCACCTCGTCGGCGATCTTTTCAAGCTGCGTCATCGAGATCGGACGTTTCTCACACGCTCGCGAGAGACCCGACATTACCTTGTCGCGGTAAAAGTGCTCACGCTTGCCGTCCTTTTTGACGACCATGTATGGGATCTCGTCGATACGTTCGTATGACGTGAACCTGCGGCCACAGCCGAGGCATTCGCGACGACGGCGGATCGAATCACCGTCCTTTGCCTCTCGCGAGTCAACGACCTTATCTTCGATATGTGAACAAAATGGACAACGCATAATTAGTGAACGGTGAACGGTGAACGGTGAATATTCGATTCCGAAACTGTTCACTATTCACTTTTTTCAAAGTCCGGCGAATCAGTTTCGATCTCGCGTTCGGCGTTCTCGCTCGAGAGCAGGCTGCGAAATTTCTCGACACTAATATCACCGTGGAACAAATAGTATAAACCAAAAACCAATGCCGGGACGAAATAGATCAGGTGAGTGACGATCGAGATGGCAGCGGCCGTCTCTTTTTCCACGCCAAGGATTATCAGACTACCTGCGGTTGCTGCATGAAAGGCACCGGCCGCTCCGCCCGGCGTCGGTATCAGCGACCCAAGCGACGCTACGCCCATTACAAACGTAGAGTTTAGAAACGTCATGTCCAGCCCGAACGCCAGCAGGATCAGCCACGTTGGAACGGCGATCGAAAGCCACAACGCCGATGACCAGAAAGTGACCCAAAATATCTCGCGAGGGCTCTTAAGAATATCGAGAGCATTTGCGAGATTTTTCATCAGGCTGAGAATAAGCTCCTGTACTCTGCCCGGAATGAAAGGACGGTCAATGAGCAGCTTAGCCCATCCTATGAACGTTTCCGAGAATCGGTGATAAACCACGAGGCCGATAAATCCCGCGACAACCGCCGCGATCATGATGTTGCCGGCAAACTTAACATTTGCAAACTCCGCCTCGTGCCCAACTGGGGTCCTGAACCAGATCAGGCTGATCGAAAAGAACGCCAGCAGAGACGCCAGGTCAAACATCCGTTCGACAAATATCGTGACCAGAGCCGCACTCGGCCTGACTCGATCGTCCCGCATCGGTAGCCACATCGGACGAACTATTTCGCCCGCCCGGCCAACAATGAGGATGGCGGCAAAACCCACCGTGGTCGTTGCAAACAGGTCCCGCAGCCTCGATTCCGTGATCGGCGCCAATAAAACTTGCCATCGCACTGCCCGCAGAAAATATCCGAGACAGATGCCAAGAAATGCGAGAGCTAGATAATAAGGATCTGCCCTACGAACGGCAGCATTGACCTCGGCCCAATTCAAATTTCGGCCAAAATACCAAAAGATAAAGACCGCGACGAGCAGCAGGATTATGAATTTGATGTATTTGCGCAAATCGTTGTTCAGCAAGCCCAAAGGAAAAAAGATTACCGCATTTCCGGCGAAATCGTAAATGCCCCGAATTCGGCCTCGCCCAATCAGCCGAAATCCAGAAAGCAATCTCTCGTGAACGTGCATCGGGCATCATCTCAAGATCACACGTAAACCATTTGGCTGGCGTCACTTACGGACTTGACGGTCGCCTGTTGTCCCAGCTTGTCCCAGGCTTGTCCCAGCACCTCGCTGGCACAAATAACTCCTTTGTGATCAATAGCTTACACCCGTTTTCCGAAACCTTGTCCCAGACCCCGCCTGGGACAAATAACTCGTTGTATATCAACAGTTTATAACCCGTCAAACAGGCATTTTTTGCTGATTTTAAACAAAACGCTGTCACATTGTGGCACAAATGAGGTACACATTGGCGCAGCGTCTAATCCTGAAATAGGTTGACACTTTGGTTCGTTAGTCCTGATATAGCTTGACACTTGGTGCCGCAGTACCGATTACAAGGTGCCTTTACTGGAGGATGTCTGAAAAGTCCTAAAAAATCGCTGAAAGCGATAAATTTAATAGCACAACGTCCGAACGCGACTCTGAAGGAGTCGGTTAACTTATTGAGAATACGACGCTTACAGCGTCGGGAGCGCCTCAAACCGCAACGGCGGGTGTCATTCGCAAAGCCTCATTTTACCCGCCGCTATTAAATTCTTCCCTTGCAGGGAAAAGAAATTGTCTTTTCAGACATCCCCGGAAGCGTTCACTACTTTTCGTGGGAGGCGGCTGCTCCGCCGACTAGCTTGTCGCCCGCTCTGGCGGGCTCCGAAAAAGGCAGGTCGATGCAAAGCGGTCGGGCAAGCCGCGACCGCACTGCCCAAAAGGCGAGTCGCCAGATCGAAAACCAAAAGCTACATTCAATTTTCAAAGAGCAATCTGCCAAGAATCGGACAGACGGATATATGTTGCAACAATAGCACATCATTGCACACATGTCGAGAAAGGAACGCGCCGGCCGGGCGTGCGATGTTTCGCGGTGTGAGTTGGTCGGAGTTATGATGTGAGCTGATGGCTAGAGAGCCGAAATTGGAGGTTGCGAGTGGTCGCGGGTCGGATCGGTCGTCGTTTCGCCGAGCGGAAAACCTGTGCTTTTCCAGCGAAGTTGAAAAATTCTCAAGCGGCTGCGCCGCACTCCTCGAACATCGGGAACAGCGGCCTAGCCGCAAAACCTATGAAGGCTTGGCACCGATAGTTTCGGACTCAGCCGCCTTTCACCGCCAATAGCCACGAAGGGCAAATACATCACGAAGAATTACAGACAATAGATCCGCTGAAGAAGCCTGCCCGGTCGGGCCGCCTGCCGGAGTTGCGGGATCGAGTCCAGTTGCGTACCGTCTTGCCTGAATAACATCGCCCGAATTGATCACACCATCTCCAAAGGTAGAGCGTGGAGCCACGTCGGCCCGCTGGAACTCATTGGGGTTTGTGCTCGGC
>JBATDM010000083.1:0-42271 GCA_049663465.1 Pyrinomonadaceae bacterium | reverse complement strand
CGCGTACACCGACCAACTGCTCGACGACATGGCCGAGATCGAGTCGGGCTGGCCGGCGAGCGTCATCAAGCGGCAAACCGACTGGATGGGGCGTTCCGAGGGTGCGTTTGTAGATTTTGAGGTCAATGCGTCGGGCGACTCGCTATTTGCGTGTCCGATCGTTGACGGGCTGACGAGTTCGGCGGACAACGGAGCGGCTCGGGTTCGCATTTTTACAACTCGGATCGACACGATCTATGGTGCCAATGCGTTAGTTCTGGCCGCGGAACATCCTGTAATTCAGGCGAATATCGACAATTTTTCGGAAGATGTGGCTGAAAAGATCGGTTTTATCCGCACCGAGAATGCCAGACCCGCGGACCACGAGGTTGAGATCGAAAAGGACGGCATCGACACCGGCCTGCGTGCCGTTAACCCATTCAGCGGTGAGGAGTTGCCGGTTTGGGTCGGCAACTACGTGATGATGGAATACGGCACCGGTGCCGTGATGAGTGTGCCGGCACACGACGAGCGCGATTTTGAATTTTCAAAGAAATTTGGCCTGCAGATCCCGGTCGTGATAGGCCCATACGAACCGTCGCCGGGCGGTCCCAAGAAAGCTACTTCCGAATACGGCGTTTTGATCAATTCGGGTGACTTTTCGGGTATGCCGTCTGCGGACGCCAAAACCGCTATGACGGCGTTTGCCGAGAAGAATCGTTTTGGCGAAGGAGCGACGACATATCGCCTGCGTGATTGGGGCATTTCGCGGCAGAGATTTTGGGGCTCGCCGATACCGATAGTTTATTGCGAGACCTGCGGAACGGTTCCGGAAAAGTATGAGAATCTTCCGGTACGTCTGCCTGAGAACGCTCCGATCACCGGAACGGGCGAATCGCCGCTCGCAAAGGTGCCTGAGTTTTACGAAACCACTTGTCCGAAATGCGACGGCCCGGGACGCCGTGAGACGGATACGATGGATACTTTCGTTGATTCGTCGTGGTATTTTTTCCGATACACAGATTCGCAGAATGAGGTCATGCCATTCGATCCGGCGGTCGCGGCATATTGGACGCCGGTCGATCAATACATCGGCGGCGACGACCACGCGATAATGCATCTGATCTACGCCCGGTTTTGGACAAAGGTCATGCGTGATCTCCAGCTGATCCCGTTCTCAGAGCCCTTCAAACGGCTGTTGACGCAGGGAATGGTGGTTGGTGAGACGTTTTTTGATGATTCGAGTGGGAAACGAGTCTATTTCACGGCTGATCAGGTAGGGGTCGAACGCGATGAGAAAGGGCGAATTACTTCTGCGGTCGAAAGAAATCCGAAATCTGAAATTGGAGATCTGAGATCGCTCAAACATGCCATCGAGCGGATGTCCAAATCAAAGGGCAACGGGGTTGATCCCGACGAGATGGTCGAGATCTACGGGGCGGATGCCGCACGTCTTTTCGTTATGTTCGCCGCTCCTATCGAGAATGAATTGGTTTGGAACGAGGCGGGAATCGAAGGAGCGGTTAGGTTTTTGCAGCGTGTCTGGAGGCTGGTGAACAGGTGGAACACGGCGTTGTCGGAAACCCCTGCGTCATCGGGGGGCGCGAACGTTGATTCGAAGGCCGCGTCCGAGCCGCCCCCTAACGCAGGCGGTTCCGAAAGGAAGCTCCGTCAAAAAACGCATCAGACAATTAAGCGTGTTGGCGACAGTTTTGAGAGTTTGCAGTTCAACACACCGGTCGCGGCGTTGATGGAGTTATCGAATGCCATCGGCGACGTCACTGTTGAGCCGCAGAATGCCGATTCGGGTACTGTCGAGGCGGTTCGCGAGGCTTTGACGAGTCTTGTTTTAATGCTGGCGCCATTCTCGCCGCACACCGCCGAAGAGCTCTACTCAGTGCTCGTTGGCAACGAGGACGGGATGCTGGCAAACGACGCCCGTTTTCCCGACTACCAAGAAGAGCTAGCGAAAGCCGACGAGATCGAGATCCCCGTGCAGATCAACGGCAAACTTCGTTCATGCGTCATCGCGTCACCGGAAACCCCAAACGAGGACCTCGAAAAAATGGCATTCGCCGACGAAAAGGTCCGCGAGTACACCGACGGCAAAGAGATCGTCAAGGTCATCGTCGTGCCGAAGCGGCTGGTGAATATAGTCCTCAAGGAAAAGATTTCTCTCGTTTAGAAAGAATTATTTTGCTAGCCGCCCCAAACTACATTTCGGAAACGAACCCTTGATGCTATCAGTTTGGTTCTGCAATCCCTGTTTTCCACCGTTCACAAGTTTGGCTACGGATCCTCCCCAACCACCGCCGACAGCTCCTGTCACCGCTCCGACAGCTGCCCCTACGGCCGCGCCAGCCGGAGTTTGCCCGACGACTGAGCCTAACGCTCCTCCAAGAAGTGCACCTAGTATGAGACCGGCTTTCTTCCCCTTTTCAACGCCGCATTCACAATCCCCAGATCGGTAACCCTCCAAAACTCCTATCGCAAGCCCGGCAGTGCCGACCCCAGCGATCGCCCCGCCTGCGACGATCGCGGCATTTCGTCCATTGGCGTCGAAGAAGTTAATTGGGTCTGCGAAGGCATAGCTATACAAATTTGTGTCGTTTCCAAAGAAAGTGGGCGTTTCTCGGGTTGTCCAGCGGCCTGTCTCAGGATCATAGTCGCGGGCACCGAATCTAATCAACCTTGTTTGGGTATCATACAACCCGCCGGCGAATCCAAATGGTTGAAAGCCTGGGTTCGAGTCCTGTAGGACTACCCCGAATTCGTCATAGTCGATACGCTGAACTACGCTACCACTTGAAATTTCGATGACGAGGCGGACGCTACCGACGTTATCATAGATCAGCCGAAAAGTTTGACCGTTTTTCAGCATAAGATCAGGCGTGTTTGAGCGGCTGGCGTAAACGAACCGGCCCAACAGGTTGCCGGAGGCATCAAGCTCTGCAGCAATCTGCAGTTGATCTTGATACAGGAACCCCTGTGTAACTATACCGTTTACACGCTTGCCGACCCTTCGGTTAAGTCCATCGATCACATATTCGATCTGCGTACCGTTCGGAAGCGTGACGGATCTCAGATTGTCGAAAACGTCATAACTGTAGTTAGTGGTGCCGGCGGCAGCATTTTTTGACTGCAGATCACCGTTTGATCCGTACGTGTAGGCTGTCGTGCCATATGTGGTCAGCCGATCCTGGGCATCATAGGTCGCTCCTGTGATGTTGCCGCCTGCATTGACGCTCGTTCGATTATCGTTCGAGTCGTACGAGTAGGTGATAATAGGCTGTAGAGCATTGTTTACCGTTACGGTGGCCAAACGGTTAGACGTGTCGTAGCCATAATCATAGGTCGTGGTCGAGCCGCCAATAGTCTCGACCTTTCGCATTATTCGTCCAAGTTTATCGTTTGTGTATTGGGTGTTGTAAACGGTCACGGCATTGGATTTAGCGTCGTAAACGGATGTTTCGCCAAATGTGCTGTATGCGATGGTGTCTGTGATATTTCCAATTGAGCTTCCCGTAAGCAGTCCATTTTGCGAGCTTCTGCCGAGTGTCAGCCCACCTGCCCCGGAAAGCAGCCCGTCATCGTCGTAAGTGTAATCGATCGCTGTAGCTCCGTTTACCGCTACAGACGATAGCTTCAGGTCGTTATTGTAGGTATATGAAACATCGCCTGATACCGGCCCCGCCAACGAAGACCGCGTCACGAGAAATCCGTCGTATTGAAAACTGTTTGTAACACTACCGGGCGAAATGATACCTGACAATTGGCCGGACTGAGCGTTGTTGATGTAATCGTAACTTCCGCTCGGCGTAGTCATTGACTGAAGCTGGCCGCGCAGGTTGTAGACGTAATTGATCTGGAGTCCATCGGGCCGCACAATGCGTGTAAGGTCACGATCGGCATTGTATTCGTAGGTCGTCGTACTGTTTCCGCCGATGTTCGGTGCAGTGTATGACGATAGCAGATTGCGATTGTTGTAACTAAATGTATGTGCCGGGCGGCCAGGCGGCGTGACCGACGCTAGATTGCCCACTGCGTCATAACCGAAGCCAATCAGTCGATTGTCGGAGAGAGAGATTTGCGTAGTCCGCCCAACGGCGTCGTAATCGAATTCAGTAACCCGATCAAACGGATCAGTTCGTTGTGAGACAAATCCGGCTGCATTATAGGTGTTTGTAAATGTACGAGCCTCGTCGCCTGTCCCGGAGCCAAGCGTACTCAAACGGCCCCGAGAATCGTACGAGTAGATAAGAGGATTTATGTTCGCCATCTGAAATTGTGTTAGGCGTTCGTTAGGATCGATCACATATGTCGAGATCCTGTTCAACGGCGAATTAAGAGTAAATGTCCGGTTTGATGACATGTAACCGAGCGTGAAATGACGGCCGTTCACGTCAAGGGTATCTTGTTGGGCTGTAAGGCTGAATGGATTTACCGAATCGGAAAGCACCGCCGATCGAGCCTGGCCTAGATTGAGACTGCGCCCTCCGGGCGTAACCAGGTTCGACGATAGGGAAATCGGTGCTTGCATGCCCCAACGGGGATCTGCCGAAACGATGGTTTCAGCCGTGCTGCCATTTGTGGCGATCTCGGTACTCGATCCGTCGAAAAAATTTGTTAATCGAGATACTGACTCATCCTCGAATATATTAGTTTGGGTTTCATCCTGATTCACGGAATTCTGCACCCGAAATGTTGACGTGCGATTAAGCGGGCTCTTGTGCGTGACGGTGTAGTCGCTCGCGGTGCCGTTTTTTGAGAAGTTGTGTGAGCCTCCGGTCTGGTTGTCGTTGCGGATGAGGCGGTCTTTGTCGTCGTAGGTAAACGTATTTACGTTTCCGTTCGGGTCGCGTTTTGAGAGGAGAAAGCCGTCGGCATTGTAGGTGTATTGGTTTGATTCACCCGCTGGATTGGTCACCGAGGCGAGGTAGCCGTTGGCATCGAGTGTAAATGACGTTAGCTGGCCATAGGGCGAGCGGATCCCGGTTGGTTTGCCGGCGCCGTTGCGCTCGACCGTTGTGACGTTATTGTCGCCGTCAGTGATCGACACCAGGTTGCCATCGGCATTATAGGCAAAGACGTATTTGTTGGTTCCCGTCAGTGCATTTAACGTCCGTGTGTGGCGGCCGTCGCCATCGAACTCAAAAACCTCGGAGCCGTCCTCAGACGCTATCAGGGCGTCGGAATTGGTAAATCCGGGCAAGGGCGACGCGGCTCGGCGGATCTTATTGTCATCGGTGGCGGCGATATAAAGATCGCCGTTTGGAGCAAATACGGAACTAGCCGGATGGTTGAGACTCGCCAGCAATGAGGGCTGACCTTCGTCGTTTAACCCTGAACTGCCGCTTCCGACAATATCTTTCCATATGCCATCCGTATCGTATTTGTAGATACGGTTTTCGCCCGAACTCGCGACATACGGATTTCCATCCGCCCCGATCGCCACGCCCTTTGGATTGCAGATAGAACGCAAACCTTCCGGTTTTTCGGGGCGTGCTCCGTTGCAAATCCCGTCCGCGATCTGATGGATCTTACCATCTGTGTCAAGCCGTACAACCTGCGAATGGGCCGGGGCGTCAGCGGTAATATAGAGTGCACCGTTCGAGGTAAGTGCGACTCCGGATGGTGACTCGATACATGCCATTCGCGCCGGTACGTTGTCACTCGGGCAACCCTCCATTCCGTTGCCTGCAACAGTTGTGATAGTGCCGTCCGTACTGAGTTTCTTGACGCGGTTGCTGCCGCTGTCGGCGATAAATATCGATCCGTCCTCGGCGAGATGTATCTTACGTGGAGAATTAAGCGTAGCTGCGCTTCCCGGTCCGTCATCGCCGCAGTTGTCCATCGGCTGGCACGGAACTCCATTTCCAATAATTGTCGTGATAGCCCCGTTTGGATCGACTCGCCTAATGCGATTTGAGTTCGTGTCCGAGATCAAAACGGACCCGTCGGCGGCGACAGCGACGCCCTGCGGCTGAAAAAGCTGTGCATCGAGCGCCATACCGCCATCGCCGCACGGCTCCGTCGGATCGCATTCTGCTCCGTTTCCCGCGAATGTCGTTACAATACCGTCGGTCGAGACCATTCGAATACGGTTATTCATTGTATCCGCAATGAAATATCTACCGTCGGGAGCAAATACCACGTCAGAGGGCGAGTTGAATTTCGCGGCTGTCGCTGGCCCGCCGTCACCGTCAAATCCCGAATCGGCCTGTCCGGCGGTGGTTACCACGCTTTGTGTTATTGTACTTGCGCTCCGTTGGCTACCGTTCCCCTCGATAATCGTCCGAGTGACGGGATTGTAAACATGATGGATGTTGAAGTCCCACCCGCCGAGATCATTAACCGGACGGTCAAAGCCGCCAAGTTCGAATTCGTAATTCCGAATTGCAATGCTCTTGCCGGTGCCGGAGACCATCTGCCCGCTTCCGTTCCCGGTTTGGCCAAATTGCGGTGCACCGACTTGGCCGGGAATCGCGTACTGCAAGGGATAAAAATTTACAATCGAAACGAAGGCGCGCTGTTTCCCTTGCGCCCTTCGCCCAAAGTCGTCTAGGCCATCCCATTCAAAATTTACGATTAGGTTAGCCGTCGCCGGTAGGATATCGGATTTAATTGTCCGGCCGGCAATATTGATGATCGCCGCCGCCTCGATAACGTCGTCTTGCGGTGTGGGCCCGACAATTGGGATCACGGCTCCCGCTTGTTGAGGCTCTTTGTGCATTTCGATCTGGTAGCCTGTTTGATGTATTTCGATCGTTTCAGTGACGGTCTGGCTCTGGATTTCTTCCGTGCAGCCGTCTTCATCTTCGCATGGTTTCTTTGGCTTGGCCGGGAAAAATGGCGGGGGTGCGTTAGGTGGCGGCTTGTCGGCAAACGGATAGTTACAGTCCCAGGCAGAAAAATGGCTTAAGGGTACCCGCCAAAGGGTTTGGTTTGGTTGGTAGAATTCGGCGACCTTTTGGCGTTCGGCGACATCGATGCCGAGTTCGAGGTATTCCTGATCTGTTGCGGGAGTTCCGCTGCCAGTGAGATCTAAGTTCGCCATACCCGCGTCTATCGACAGAATTTTTACTACTCTGCCGTTTTCTTCGGGCTCCCATTTGCCAGTTGCCTTATTGTACGATCCAGTGGGCACCACAACCCCGGTCGGAAATCCGACGAAATTCTCCAAATATTGGATCACAGCTTGGTTAAATGTCGTCGAGACTGCGTTTAACCCAACGGCCTCGTCTACAGAATACTCCGACGCATAGGTATATTCGCTTGTCGGCGGTAGATCGCCGGGCATGGCTTCGCGCCCGTTTTCGCCGACGGTAAATTCGGTTGAGCGGACATGGAGCATTGTGAGCGTTTGGGTTGAATGATTTGGCAGTGTGATCGTCGCGGTTGTTCCTTGCTTGAAGAGCAACCGTGGGCGACGTTGTCCGGAGGCGTCGTCGCTCATCGATCCGGAAGCAACCTGGATCGGAGCGGTTGAATTGAGGTCGATCTCCGTTACATTTGGGTCGTATGGGAGCATGACCACGTCGTCCGAGGTCATATAGGTCTGCCAATCGATATTTTCCGTTCGTTGTGAAGCAATATAATTTGCCTTTTCGTACTTGACCGTGAGTTCGCCTCCGGCATTGACGACCATGTCGAACATTCCGTCCGAGCGGGTGCGTGTCTGGCCAAGTTCGGGGTGATCGAGTATTGAGATCGATACATTCGGGATCGCCGTACCGGCTTTGTCGACGACTTTTCCGCGGAACAGTCCGACTCTCACGGGTTTTATGTCGTCAGGATCGACGCCGGTTTGGATCGGGTTTGGACCGGTGTATAGGAATTTTGTGGCTGTCAAGATGTTCGTCGCCACGGTCTTACTGAGTGGCGGCGCCATCATCACCGGGTCTGGCGGCGGCGGGACGTCGACCGGCTCGACGGTGATCTGGATGTCATCCGACATTGTCATCGAACCGTCGTCGGCCGAAAGCCTTAGAATATAGAGCCCAGCGGCGGAAAACGTCGCGACGGTTGAAGCGTCTGCCGGGTTGGCAAATCCAACTTCGCCCGGTCCGCTTATTTTTGACCAAGTCGTCGATATCGACACGGCGCTGCTAGCGGCGCTGCCATTTAACGCGGCGGTTCCCGGCAAAATGATCGAATTGTCCACTCCGGCGAAAACGCATGGGCCGTGACCGCCGCCCTCGATCAGGTCGATGTTGGTTGTTGCACCGGAAGTGTCGATCTGGCGCGGAAGAACATTATTGTGTCTTGAGTTGACGCTTATTGTATAAATCGTGGGCGACGGTACGTCGTCGAAGCGATAAAACCCGAAAGTTGACGTCGTAACGTACCTGGTCGCGAATCCCTGACCGGCCAATTCCACCTGAACATTTCGTACGCCCCTACACGATGAAGAAAGTATGCGCCCCGATATGGATACGGCACCCGACGACAGAAATTCCGGGTCAACTTCCGTGTTTTGGTGAGCCGGGCCGGAGGAGGGGGCAAGAAACTCTGTATTCACAGAGTTAACGAATTCGCTTGCGTTCGATGCAGTGCCGATCAACCACGGCGAACTGATCGAAACGGCCGCCAGGACGACACCGCCAAAACAAAGGGAAATAGCATGCAGTTTCAATGAAATTCTAACCAGCATAAAATCATCTCCGAACGAGGCGAAAAGTCTTGGAGACTTCGCAGAAAAGGGTTTATAATTTAGGAAACGGTTTAACTTTTGCGCCGAGTCTAGGTCTTTTTTGATCTGACTGCCGGAAAGAAAACGGAAATCTTCCGGAAAATCATTGGCCGTAGCATCTGCAATGTCCGATCTGCCGACAGAACACCGTGCCTTTCTTTTCGAGGGTTTCGCCCTCGACGCTGCTTCGCGCACGCTGGCGGAGAATGGAGAAGAGATCAGGCTTGCACATCGACCGTTCGATATCCTTGTTGAATTGGTCGAGAACCGCGAACGTGTTGTGAGCCGCCACGAACTTCTCGACAAATATTGGGACGGACGCTATGTTTACGACGACGCTCTGCGAAAATCGGTCGCGGCGATACGCAAGGCTCTCGGTGACAGCGGTAAGCCGGCGAGATTCATTGAGACTCGCTATGGTGACGGATTTAGGTTTGTCGCCGACGTTCGATCGATCGTTCAGAACGGTACTAACGGGTCGAACGGGCACTATACCGCCAACTTTGGGCAGAATGGCCGTGTCCCGTCAGTTTCGTCGCCCTCCAAGCTAATCGCCTGGGGGCCAAGGCTCATCGTCGTTTTTGTGCTCGCTGTGGCTTTGGTCGTCTTTGCAGTAGTTTTTGTAACCGGTTCGCTCGGATGGCTGGGGTCAATCGCCGGCACGGCACCCGCCGACGCTCCGATCCGCTCTCTCGTTGTAATGCCGATCCGAAATGTGTCCGGCGAAGCCGACAATCAATATCTCAGCGACGGCGTTACTGAAAGTGTTATTACGCAGTTGTCGAGGTCGAATGAACTGAAAATATTCCCAGGCGGCTCGCTCTACTCATCGAAAAACAATGACCGTGACCCGCTCGAAGTTGGGAGGCAACTCAATGCCGATGCGATCCTGGAAGGAAGCCTCCAGCGGCGAGGTGATGCGGTAAATGTGCGGATGCGTCTTGTTCGCATTCGTGACGGGAGTGTCGCGTGGACAAGCAACGACTTCGAAAGGTTGATAACCAGCGCATACGATCTCCAGGATGCCATCGCGTGCGACATCGCCTCGGAACTGACGACTGAGCTTTGCGGCGGCGAAAACAAGAAAAACACGAAGATAGGCATTGCCTATCAGGAATATCTGAAGGGCCGCTACGAGTGGAACAAACGGACCGCCGACGGAATCAAACGAAGCATCGACCACTACAAACTTGCTCTCGAATACGATCCGAAATACTCGCTCGCCTATGCAGGGCTGGCGGACAGCTATGTCCAAGGGGTTTGGCACGTGCCGTTTGTGGCGTCGGAGGTTTTTCCGAAGGCACGCGATGCTGCACTCAAGGCAATATCGTTCGATGAAACGTCGGCCGAGGCTCATACCGCACTGGCCGGTGCCTACGGGATGGAATGGAAATGGGCCGAAGCGTCTGCTGAATTGAGCCGTGCGATCGAACTCGATCCCCGCTATGCCCGGGCACATCACGTTCAAGCGTTCAATTTAATGATGATGGCCCGATTTGATGATTCCATTGCATCGATCGAGCGAGCTGCAGAGTTAGATCCTCTTAATCTTGTCATCCAGACCGACCGGGCGAATCTGCTTCTTATCGCCGGACGCGAGGAAGATGCCTTTCGTCAATGGCAAACGATGATCGAGCGGGAGCCTGATTTTGCCATGGCCCGCCAGCATCGGGCGGCTGCCTATGAACATTTGGGTTATGAACGGGAGGCAATCGATGAGATCGCCGATATGATGCACGCCCAAGGTAAGACTGCCGCCGAGATCGACGCCTTTAGGCGAATCGCCCAAAAGGCCGGTCTTAAGCAGGTTAGGCGGTTCGATCTGAACCGTCTTCTCGGAGAGAAGGCACGCGGCAAACGCGTCTCCCCGGTTAATATTGCGTATTACTATGCTCTCGTTGGTGAGCGGGACAAGGCGATCAAGGCCCTCGAAACAGCTTGCTCCGAGCGCGACAGCAGGATGGTGCTGATAGTTAGCGCTGAATTTCTCTCACTCCGGCCCGATACGCGATTTTCCGCACTCCTCGACTGTGTTGGCCTCAGAGTGCGAAAAGAACAAACTGCCGAATAGTTTCGTATTAAAATTGAGGAAACGCCACAGAGGATCAAGTGTTCGATCTCCAACCTTGATTGCAGATACCAAAGATTTTAGAATCTAATCGTGATAATCTACAATTTTCGGGGATTTGAGTCTTTCTTTGAGAGCGATGCAACTGAAAATTAGCTCTGCTAACCTTTGATTCGTAAATGAGAGAGTGTCAGCTTTGTAAGAATTGCTTTGCCGATAAAGTGGAAACCTGTCCGAACGACGGGATGCCTACGGTGCATACGATTCCCGGTGAGCCCGTTCTGGAAGGCAAATATCATATCGAATGCCGCCTCGGCCAGGGCGGTATGGGGGTTGTTTATAAGGCCCGGCACGCCTATCTAAAGACACAACTCGCCATCAAGGTAATTCTCCCCGACCTGGTTGGAAATGATCCACAACTTGTCACGCGCTTTCGCCAGGAAGCTCTGGCCGCTGCCGCGATCCGTCACCAAAATGTTGTTAGCGTTACGGACTATGGCGTCATCGACGGCACGTTGCCGTTCCTGGTGATGGAGTATGTTGAGGGTGAGGCACTGCATGATCTGCTTGCACGCGAGAAGGCGCTATCGCCTGAGCGGGCGTATGAGCTGATGGCGGCTGTCGGTGCAGGAGTTTCTGCGGCCCATCAGCAGGGCATCGTTCACCGTGATCTCAAGCCGCTTAACGTGATGATATGCAGCGACAAGCCGACATTGGCGCAGTCGGTGAAGATATTGGATTTTGGCCTCGCAAAGATCAAATCGGGAGAACTGCTGGGTTCGTTCGTTCAGGCACAAACTACCGGACTGATGGGTTCGCCTTATTACATGGCGCCCGAACAATGGGCCGACGAAGAGCCGGACTCGCGGGCTGATGTTTACTCGCTGGCGGTGATGCTGTATCAGATGCTGACCGGCGATGTGCCGTTCAAAGGGTCGTCCATACCGGCGATCATGAAAAAGCATATATCCGATCCGGCGCCTACGCTTGCCGATGCCGGGATCAAAGTTTCTCCGGAGCTTGAGAGGGCGATCTCGAACGCGCTTCAGAAAAATGCTGCCAATCGGACGCCGTCAGTTGATGCATTTGTTAGGGAACTCGGAAATGCGATACATCCCGGAAGCGCTTCGATCCATGGCACGATGAGCCAGGCATTGCCGGTTTCGTCACTCAAAGTCTGGTCAAAACCACCCAAATCAGTCGTCTTTATCGACAATGTGTCGGTCGGACAGACTCACGATAACGGAGCGTTGCTTCTCGAGGGAGTTCAGAGCGGCAACCATCACTTGCGGGTTAGCCACAACGGGTTTCAGGATTGGTTGGGTGACGTGGTGTGTGACGGAAAACCGCAAGAGGTCGTCGCGGAGCTCGTTGTCGGAGATTCGGATTCCAGAACGGCGATCCCTCGGCCTGACGTTTCAGTCAGCGGCGGCCAGCGAACGATCGCGACGGGGCCGAACACGGTTTCGGACATGCACGATGACATGGCGAAGACCGTTCAGCAGAATTGGGGAGCCAGTAACACCGGCATTAGCGTTCCAACTGTTCCTCCTGAGAAAAAGGGCGGCAAGGCATTCCTTTTGGGAATCGGCGGATTATTGGCGCTCTTAGTAATCGTAGGAGGCGGCATCGGAGTCACCTATATGCTTGGAGTTTTCCCGTTCTCTACGGGGCCGGGCACGAATGGAGCAACGCCGACACCGGTATCGTCGCCGGGTGCGACGACCCCAGCACCTCTGACCAAGTCGGAGATGGTCGATATTCCGGGCGGAGCGTTCATTATGGGACGCAATGAGGAAGCGTATTCGTACGGCGAGCACACAGTGCAGGTCGTGGATTTTTTGATAAGTAAGACCGAGATCACCAATGCCGAGTATCTTGATTTTGTAAAGGAAAGCGGGCATGTGCCGCCGAAGAATTGGTCAAACGGAGCTCCGGTGAAAGGCACTGAGTCGAAACCGGTCACGTTCGTATCCCAAGGTGACGCGATCGCTTATGGAAAGTGGAAATCGCAGGTCGCTGGCGGTACATACAGACTTCCGACCGAGCAGGAATGGGAGTATGTAGCCAGAAATGGCAACAAGGAAAGCCTCTTCCCTTGGGGGAATGATTGGATCGACGGAAACGCGGCCGTTGGAAAGGCCGATTCGGAACCGTTCGAGGTTGGTTCGAAACCTCAAGGTGCCAATTCGTGGGGCGTGCTCGATCTTATCGGCAACGTATTTGAGTGGACGAGCACCGAATACTATAGATATCCGGGGAGTGCCGAGGTTGTTCTTGTTGATAAAGAGACCGAGAAAGCCCTAAAGGGGCAGATCGCGATTCGGGGCGGATCGGTTGCTGAGGACCCGTCAAAGCTCAAAGTCACATCGACCTATCGGGCGTGGGTTCCGAAAGATACGAAGGATAAGACACTCGGTTTCCGTCTGGTCAAAGAAAAGTAAAGATCGACCGGACATGATGGTGAGAATTGATGAAATATTTGGCAGTAAATCGGATCGCAGTTTTGATCGTCTGTGCCGCCCTGTCGGCGGCGGTGACCTTAGGACAAGATCTCGGTAGCGCCAATAAGCTGTTTGGCAAAGGCAAGAAAGCCGCAAGCTCTAAGAAAACTACAAAAAAGGCACCGCCGAAGACAAGTTCAAAAAAGGCAAGTTCAAAGAAAGTAAGATCAGCCGCCAAGAAAAAGACCACGCCTGCCAAGTCATCAAATTCGACTCAGGCAAAGTCCGGGGCCGGTGTGCCAATCCGAAAATTTGAGGCGTTCGCTAGTAGGAGCAAACCGGCGGCCAAGGTCTCTCCGGCGGATGAACGCCGTTTTGAAGAATTGATCGACAGCGGCAATGCTGCCCGCGACAACCGAAATTATCCCGCTGCTGAATCCGCTTACAAGCAGGCAAGTGTCATTAAACCCTATGACTGGCGGGCGATCTACGGTTTGGGTAATCTATTTAGCGATCAGCAGCGATGGGAAGACGCCGAGACGGCATATCGTTCGGCCCTGAAGATCGACCAGACAAACGCCATTACGCACATTGCCCTGAGTTACGTTCTAACCCAACCCTTGCTCGTATCAAACCTTTCAGATCGTTATTCCGAGGCCGAGGCCATTGCCCGGCGGGCTACGCAGCTTGCTCCGGCAAACGCTCTTGCATATGATCAGCTAGGCGTGGCTCGAGAGCAACTGGGTCTCATCGGCGACGAGACCGAGAAAGCGTATCGTAAGGCGATATCGCTCGACCGGACTTTCGCCCCGGCCCATGCTCACCTTGGCAGATTTTTGCGGCGTCGAGGTATGATGAGCGAATCGGCGGCAGCGTACAAAGAGGCGATCTCACGGGCGAACGATGTGGGCACTTTGGTTCTCGTTGCAGAAGTTATGCAGTCTGAGCAGAGATACGCTGATTCCGAATCACTTCTCCGCCGGGCTCTGACCAATGACCCCCAAAACGCCGCCGGACTGCTGCTGCTCGGGCGGGCACTGACGACCCAGGCCAAGTATGTCGATGCCGAACAGGCCCTGCGAAAAAGCGTTACCGTAAGCCCCAATGCATATATGCCAAACAATTTGCTCGGCTCGCTCTTTTTGCGGCAAGCAAAATTTGATATGGCTGAGAATGCTCTGCTTCAAGCATTGCGATTTGTCACGCCGCTTGAGAAACGCGGGCTTTCACAGCAATTTGAGCGGCTGGGCGACGCTTTTAGTAAGGCGGGAAATCTGGTAAAAGCAGAGAGGTCGTACCGACAAGCGTTTGCTCTCGATGGCGATAATAAGTCGATCGCTGACAAACTCCCGGATCGACGGGCGGGCTGATTCGTGCTCTCGGGTGATAACCAACCGGTTTAGTGAAAATTCGATCCTATTAAGTCTATTTGGGTTAGGAACCGTGTTCGCATTGGCGTTATGTTCATGCGACTGGTGTTGTGGTCTCCGAAACGATGTATTGTCCAAAATGTAAACAATCTTTTGAGGAAGGATCGCGACGATTTTGTCCGACCGACGGAGCACGCCTTATCTCGGAAGCCTCCGAGAGCCGCGACACTGGCGGCGGTATCTTTGCGAACCTTATTCCGAAGATCGAGACCCATTCCGAGTTCGACGAGACGCGGTCAAATGTACCGAGAGTTGCGGTCAGCGAACCCGAACTCGAGATCCCGTTTGTTACTGCCGAACACACTGCTGACAATATTTTCTTTGAGTTGGATGAGATCGATGTAGAGCCAGTTCGCGAGGACGTCTTTCATATCTCCGCGGAACCGGCGTCTGCCGCACCACAGAGGATCGGGCGAAAGGTCGATCCGAAAGATGTTCCGGCCGGCCATGTAGATCTTGGAAGTGCCGATCGAGTACCGCCGTTTCAGGTTGATTTCAACGAACGTGACCCCGAGAGTTTTGTTGGCCGCATCGTAAAGGGAAGGTATAAGGTTTCGGAGTTTTTGGGCGGTGATGAGACCGGCCTCGCGTACCTTGCTGATGATAAGATCCACGGCGACAAAAAAGTGCTGGTCCGCATACTACTTGACGATCCGGCGGATGAGATCATCGGCAGCATACTTGCTGAGGAGCGGGTTTCACTTTCCCATTTGAGCCATCCAAATATTGCTCGTCTTATTGATTCCGGGCAGTTTACCAATGGCACAGATTTTTTGATAAGCGAATACGTGGATGCTCTCTCGGTGGATGACGTGATAAGCATCCATGGTGAGATCAGTCCGCCACGGGTCGCCCGCATCATACGCCAGGCGGCAAGTGCCCTGAGCGAAGCTCACCAGGAAGGTATTCTTCATCGAGATATTCGCCCGCAGAATTTGATCCTTGACGCCACGGGCGGAACTGAGCAGACCAAGCTCGTGAATTTTGGGGCTTCGAATGGTGATCCGACCCCGCAAAATTCCGCATACAAGGCACCTGAGGTGCTCGAAGGGCGAATCGCAACGATCGCCAGCGACGTGTTTTCTCTCGCAGTCGTCGCCTACGAAATGCTCACAGGGCAGCTGCCATTCAACGGGTCGTACGCGAAAGAGATCGTCCGGGCACAGAATGCCGGAAATGCAGCGTTGCCGAGCGACCTGCGGCCGGACCTATCACCCGCAGTCGATGACGTGCTCATTAAAGCGATGTCGTACAGTACGGCCGACCGTTACACCAAGGCAAGAGATTTTGGGGATGCGTTATTTTCAGCGGTCTCGGATTCTCCACAGCCCGTGGCGGTCAACGCCAAGCCTACACCAGCCGCTGTTTCGACAAACACCGTGATAGTACAGCCAGCGGTGCCGGAAGCCTCACCGAAACCTGCTCCGAGCGTCCAGGAAAAGCGGCCAGTCGCTGCGGCGGTGGCTTCCCCTGAAAAGGCTGCTAATGAACCGGCGTGGAAAAATCGCTCACCCGAGCCGCCCGCCGTCGAGACTTCAAGGGCGAAATGGCTGGCTTTTGCAGGCATCCTCGCACTTCTCGCCGTACTTGGCCTCGGCTGGTATTATCTCGTGAATCGTCCGGAGACGGTTGATGTTCCGGCTCAGGCGGATCATACGGGCGGAACCCAGAATGCAAATGTTCCCTCTTTAGTGGCGAATACCGAGATGCCGCCTTTCCCGCGTACCATTACACAGCCGGAGAATTCTAATTACTTTCAGAACAGCAAACAGAATCTGAGGGGCGATCTGCTGCGGAACTTTGTCGGCTTTACAATGTTCGTTCCAAAATCCTGGAAGGTGAATGGGCCGCAATCCGGCACGTCAGCAGACACTCGCGGTAAGTTCATTGATGTCGCGCGCATCGGGCCGGATGGCCGGATGCAGGAGCAAATGCTCGTCAGCTATTACCCAAGCAAAGGGACGATGTCCGCTGATGCAGAAAAATTCCCTGAGTTGGTCAAGGAAACCAATGAGACGCTCGCGAAGCTGCTTCCAGGCTACGAAATGGTTTCACAGGGCGAGATCAGCATCAATGGCGACTGGCGAGCCTACGAAGTGAAGTTTAAGGCTGGCGGCACGACTCCGTCGGGTGAAAAGCTATCCGTGTGGGGACGACGTCTCTTCATGCCGGCCGCACGGCCCGGCGTACGCAACGGTTTCGAGATAACTATGCTCGCCACATCTCTAAGCGGTGACGTGAACAGCTCCGTCGAGGTCGGTGTTCGCGGCGAGCTCGCATCGATCCTCTACAGCTTCGAGCCTAGTCAGAATTTTTAGTCTCCTTTTTGCCGGCCAGAATGTTGATCGTTCTTACCACAGTTCCGACCGCCGCCGAGGGCGAGACACTTGCTGAAAAACTAGTCAGTGAGCGTCTTGCCGCCTGCGTTCAGATCTTGCCGCAAATGACATCTGTCTACGTTTGGGAAGGCAAGCTACAAAAAGAAGGGGAGCATCTCCTGCTCATTAAAACATTGCCCGGGAAATGGGACGAGGTTCGAGACTTTATCACCGCGAATCACAGCTACGACACGCCTGAGATCGTCGCGATCGACGCTGAGAGAGTCTCGAAAAAATATCGAGCCTGGGTCGAAGCGACCCTCACGTGATCAAGGAAACTTTGTAGCTACTTCTCGTTATCGATGCCGGCGTAACAGGTCTTGATGATGAAATCGACCGCGTCCTTAGGCGAATCGGTTAGGTGGATCAGGCCGAGGTCTTCGGGGTTGATCATCTTTTCGTTGAGCATCATGGTAGTTAGCCATTGCAGTAGCCCTTGCCAATATGTCGATCCGAACATCACGACGGGGAAGTTGCGTATCTTGCGAGTCTGGATCAATGTCAAAGCCTCAAAAAGCTCATCCATAGTTCCAAAACCACCGGGGAAGATGATGTATGCATTGCTGTACTTTATGAACATGGTCTTGCGGACCATGAAGTATTTAAAGGTAAGCGATTTTGAAAGGTAGGGGTTCGGCATTTGTTCGAATGGAAGTTCGATGTTGCAGCCGACCGAAACTCCTCCGGCCTCATGAGCACCCTGGTTTGCGGCCTGCATAATGCCAGGGCCGCCTCCGGTAATGATCTCAAATCCCGCCGCCCCGAGCAGTAGGGCGGTTTCGCGTGCCGCCTCGTACATCGGTTCGCCTGGTTCAGTTCTGGCTGAGCCGAAGATCGAAACGCCACGCGTAATAGTAGCCATTTCGTCAAAACCATTGACGAACTCACCCAAAATACGAAACACACGCCAAGAGTCAGACGTGTGGTACATGTCCTCGGGCTCGGGCGAGCGAAGCAGTACCTCATCGTCAGTTAGATGCCAATAGCCCGGGGCACCGGCCATTTCCTTGGCTTCGGCAACCGTTTTCGGTTCGGTGCCTTTTTTCTTTAGCGTACTGGTTTTTGGTTTAGGTGATTTTGTTTTTGCCATAAAAGGTTGCAGAGTTACAGAGTTTCAGAGATCGACTCGTCACGATTCCCAAACTCTGCAACTCAGGAAACTCTCTAAACTTCCTAACTAGATCCCCATAATATTGTATCCACAATCGACGTAGATCGTTTCGCCGGTGATGCCCGACGAGAGATCACTGACAAGGAAAAGAGCGGTGTTGCCGACCTCGGCTTGGGTGACGTTGCGCTTTAGTGGGGCTTTTTCGCCAACGTGGCCGAGCAGCGATCCCATATTTTTGACGCCGCGTGCCGAGAGCGTGTTGATCGGGCCGGCACTAATTGCGTTGACGCGGATGTTATTTTTGCCGAGGTCAGCGGCGAGATAGCGGGTTGAGGCCTCGAGGGCTGCCTTTGCAACGCCCATCACGTTGTAGCTCGGTACGACCTTTTCGGCACCGTAATACGTCATAGTCACAATGCTGCCTCCGTCTGTCATAAGCGGTGAGGCGGCGAGGGCGACTTGCGTAAGTGAGAACGCGCTGACCTCAAGGGCCGTGCGAAAGGCATCACGTGTCGTTGTTACAAATTCACCTTCGAGTGCTTCCTTCGGTGCAAACGCGATCGAGTGGACGACGAAATCGAGCTTGCCATACCGTTTCCCGACTGCATCGAAAGCGGCGTCAACGTCTGCCTGATTCGTCACATCGCATGGGATGACAAGCGAATCATTCAATGTGCCCGCGAGAGCCTCGACATTCTCCTTGAGTCGTTCGCCTTGATAGGTGAACGCCATTCTTGCACCGTGTTCGGCTGCAGCCTGAGCACACGCCCACGCTATCGAACGCTTGTTCGCCACGCCGAATATCATTCCTATTTTGTCTTTAAGCATATACGGATATTGATCTTGGATCTTGGATCTTGGATCTTGGATCTTCGACTTTGGATCGATCAAAGATCAAAGGTCAAAAGTCAAAGATCATCGTCATTCGCTCACATATATCTTCTGCAGCGTTTCAAAATCTAAGAGCCGAATGTCGATATCGACGGGCGTGTCGGTAAAACGCTTTGTTACGAGCATACCGCGAAGCTGTTCTTCTTCGTCTTCGTTGAGCTGCGTGACGAGGACGAGCATCAGGCGGAGCCGCAGTCGGCTCTTTTGATCGGCAAGGTTTTTCTTCGCTTGGACGATCTTTTTGAGCATTGACTCGATCTTTTCCTGTCGCACATCGGGTACGACGAGGAACGCAACCTCAATGCAGGTGATCAGGTCTTGATCGACGAGAATGCCGTCAAACGGCATCTTGCCGATGCTGACGTGACGCATCAGCGGACGATCCTCTTCCTGCTGGATCTGGCGAAGGGCAAGGTCTTCGGCAACAACGTATGCAGTCAGAAGATCAGTGAGCTGCTGGTCTCCGACCCCAAGAAGTCGTCCAAGCTCACGCACCTCGACAATTACATTCTGCCGCTGGATCTCAGGGATTGCTGCGTCCCAATGGATGAACTTTCGGTCATCCACCGCCTCCAGACTCCGCGTTTGAGCGGCGTTCAGCAGTATTCCCAAAATGAGAACAAAGGTAGCCGCAATGAACAAGACCACCGCCATCCATAGCTGTGCCTGAGCCGTGACGACTACTCCGCCGATCAAAATGACAAACAGCACCACGCCCGCTGCGATCAGCGGGTAATTCGTCCTGTGCGGCTCCATTCGTGCCAGCGGATTGTTACTTTTCTTGGGCATCGATTGCGAAACTAAGCGGTCGCTGCACGCTCGAACGGAATATCGTCGAAATGTGTCATCGTTTTGAAATCCGCGAACCGCTTGTTGATCTCAGGATAATCGAGAGCATCGACGCGTTCGGTGCCAAACTTCTCTACGTTGAACGACGCCATCACCGATCCGTAAACGCATGCCCGCCGGAGCGTGTCGTCCGAGACGTCATTCTGTGCGGCTAGATAGCCCATAAAGCCGCCGGCAAACGTGTCGCCCGCACCGGTCGGGTCGAATACGCTCTCGAGCGGATAAGCCGGCACGACGAAGTATGCGTCCTTTGTAAACAGTGTCGCACCGTACTCGCCGCGTTTGATAACGACGGCCTTTGGGCCGAACTTCATTATCTCGCGTGCAGCAACGTGAATGCTCGTCTCGCCCGTCAACTGCCTCGCCTCGGCGTCGTTGATGATGATGCAATCGACGACCTTGATGGTCTCGATCAGAGCGTCCTTCATCGACGAGATCCAGAAGTTCATCGTGTCCATCGCGACAAACTTCGCTTCCGCACATTGTTCGCGGACCTGCTTTTGAAGCATCGGCAGAATGTTTGCGAGAAATAGAAAATTCGCCGAACGCGAGTTTTCCGAGAGTTTTGGATCGAACGTCTCGAACACGTTTAGCTGCGTGTCGAGCGTGTGGGCGGTATTCATATCAAAATCGTATCGCCCGCTCCAGAAGAACGTCTTGCCGTCAGGTACGATCTGGACGTCGTCCGTATTGATGTTGTGCCGCTTGAAAACAGCCCATTCCTCATCGCCAAAATCACCGCCGACCACGCCGACAGCATTCACATCGGTGAAAAAGCTCGCCGACAACCCAAAGTGCGTCGCCGCACCACCCAAAACACGATCACGTTTGCCAAATGGCGTCTCCAACGCATCAAACGCGACCGAACCAACTACTGTTAATGACATAATATTCAGTTGTCGGTGGTCAGTTGTCGGTGGTCATCAGCCGTCAGAATTGTTCTGACAACTGGCAACGGACAACTGAAAACTGACAATCTGCTATTTTACACGCCACGGCGGGTTTTTGCATTCATTTGGAGTATAAAGCGGTTTCAAATGGCGGGAGCCAATGGTCTATTCGGATGATGTCAGGCCAGCGAGGAGAGTTTTGGCTTCGGCTATCTTGTCGAGAGGCAGGTCGCGGATCATGGCTCGGAACTGCTCGCCGCTTTCGTTACGGCGGAGAGCTTTGAGCGGATGCGTCTCGACGTTTTGCGTGCTCTTGTTGGGTTTCCAATCATAGAGATCGTTGGGTTCGCAGTTGAGGTACTCACATATCTTCTCAAGGTGTTTTCCCTGAATGCTGTTCACCTTATTATCAAGCAAATTCCACGCCGTCGGCCGCGAAATGCCAAGCTTTACAAGCTGTTGGTAAGGATTCGCAATCCCCCGAAGTGCAAAAACCCTCGGCAAGTTAAAAATAAGCATAATATGCGCACGTCTCTGTAAAAGCGTTCTAGGTTATTATAATATGCGGTTTCGCGTATGTAAATACGTGGAACGTTTCTGTAAAATGCGGTTGAGAGTGTGTAAGCATATATTAAGAGTCTATAAAACTATGCTTCGAATATGTACAACTATATTGTGAGAATATAAAAATACGTAGAGAGTATGTAAAACTGCGGAGGCTTATGGGGATATTTAGAGCGATTTAATCGTCGAGCATTCGATAATAAGAACAATCGGGAATCTGTGTGCGAGACATTTCCTTACCTGTCGGCAAGTCAAATTGCACTATAGAACAGTCATTTTCTGAAATCACGAAGGTACTTGAACCCATAATTATGGGAGCAACGGACGTTGATTTTGAAGCCAAATCTTTTCGCCAAAGTTCTTTGCCTGTACTCAGTTCAAGTGCTCCAACGGCCAATGATCCTTGAATAATTAAGAACCGTCCGTCTGATGTCACACGTCTCGTATAGTTTTCTTCGTAGCGTCGGTCTATTGAATTACTCTTAATGGTGTTGGAAAAAACATCTAACGGCTTTGCCCATAATGTTTTTCCGGTTTTTTGGTCTAGAGCTTGGATTTCCTCGTTACGAATCAGGTATATCTTGCCGTCCTGTACGACAGGCTTGATGAGAGTATCGGTTGGAACTTCCCACAAATACTTTTTTGCCCGAAGATCTAGGGCTCCGAAGCGATCAACGCGGCTATTGCCGTAAATGACGCCATCGGCGAGTGTGCCAATACCTGTGCCGGACGAGTCTTCATAGGTACCTGGACGGTCGGCAACTTGAAAAATCGACCGTTCGCCACTTTCTATGTTGACTTCGGCCCAGTGACCATCGTTTTCGTCAGTCTTCTTTGTTCCAGCAACATGTTCTTCTTCAACCATGAAATAGACTTGATTATCGAAGACGTACGGTAAAATAACTGTGTCTCCGGTAGAACCCATCCAATTGTCTACTTTCCATAATTCCTTTCCTGACTTTCTGTCGATAGAATGAAGATGCCATCTTGAACAAACCAAGATGCGATCTTCGCTTATTACAGGGAACGTACCGAACGTGCCGTAGCCCTCGTGCAAAGGGAATTTCCAAAGTAGCCGTTCAGTTCGAAGGTCGTACGCAAAGAACCCTTCGTTCTCCCCACGCAATCCGTGCTTACTGAACGCATCAAGCCCACCAAAGTAGATAATTCCGTCTGCGAGTAGCGGCTGCTCGACTCGCGCGTTATCGGTTCTGTAGATTTCAGTGATTAGCCGAGAAGAAGAATTAAACTTAAATATCGAGTATCCGGCGCCAAAATAGATATCCTCGCCGACAACCGTAAAATTTGTGACGCTCTTTGATTCAACAAACTCACGTCTCAAAGGGAAGCCAGCTGGTAGGCATGCCGAGAGCAAGGCAAGTGTTGCGAGAAGAATTAGAAAGAGTCTATGGCTATACATGATGAGCAAGTTTCTATCACCATATTAGACCATCAAAGCCATTTTTGTTTCCTTCGGCTTCGACTTCGGCGAATCATTCACAGAGGTTTTGCTGGCGAGTTAATTCCAATCCTTAATTACAAGCCTCTTGAATTTCGAGACTGAGATGATCGTGGTGGTGACCAGTTTTTGGGCTTCTTCAGAAGTCTTTGTCGCCGGTGATGAGGCGGGGAGCTAATTGAGAGTTGATAATTGAGAGTGGAAAATGAAAAGCAGTCCAGAGCCGCAATTCAAATACGTTTCACAGCTTCTGAAAGGTTAAGCAGCGAATTCGAAGATCGGGGTTTCGATGGTTTTCTTTGGCTTTTTGTGTCCCCAGATAGTGCTTTGCAGCCGCTCGAGGGTTTCGGGGGAAAAGAACTGTTCGCCGGTTTCCTCAGATACACGAGCCGGGACATTCTCGATAATATAAAATTTACCGTCCATTTCGAGCGTGTAGGTCACCTTGTCGTCCCGCATTTTTTCTTGTCCGTTCATCTTGCTATTTCCTCACTTTGAAATTGATCCATTGATCCTCGTCGGGTTCGTAAAGAGTGACGACCTTAAGCAACGGCCTCGACGGATAGCTACATTGAATGTGCAGAGGCCTTTCAACTATTGTAACTCCAAAGATCAGACAACTCGGCCCGTATTTGTCTTCAGGATAATCTTCGATGATCTCGCTCGTATCAATTGCCTCTAATAATTCCTGAAGACTTATTCGCCGCAAAATACTCTGATCAACCGCGTGCTTGGAAAACTCAAAAAGCCCGGCGGCAAATTTTGCACGAATCTCTTCGATCATCTTTGTTTATGAAACAAGCGCAAATATTCGGTTGTCGGTATAGGTTTTCTCTGATTCGGTTATCATTTCAGTCCGTAGCTTTCTGAAACGGCGCAAAAATAGATAATCCTGCAAAGCACGGACAGCAAAAGCTTTTTCTGAGATACCGTCTTCGCGAGCGGCCTTGCCAAGCGTTGATCTAACGTCCTCGGGCAATTCGACCGTTAATGTTGCACTCATATAACTTTTTAGCCTCTCTAAATCACATTTTTGCATGAAAAACGCGAAACGACAAGATTTTCTCGCTTACAGGTCACGTTTAGCCCTCTCGACCTCGGCTTCGAGTTTCGTGATGCGGTTGCGGAGGGGGTTAGTTCCGGATTCGATCTCGTCGAGCCGGGCGAGGTTCTCATGCCACTCGTTAGCGCGCAGCATACCGTAATTCTCCTTTTTTTAACGCCGTCCGTAAAAGCGATCTTTGCCAATGGATTTGGCATGAGGCTAGTTTATTCGCCATGGCGGGTTTTTGCGATTTTCGCCTGCACGAAAGAGGCAGATGCGGTTGCCGTTGGGGTCGGTGAGGTAGGACTGACGCCAGAGCCAATCGCGATCCGTGGGGTCTTCGTCGAAGGTGAGGCCGAGAGATTTTAGCTCGGTGACACGTTCGTCGAGGTCTTCGCACTCGAAGTATAGGACGATGTTATTGGTCGAGATCGCCTCGTCAGCGATATGCACTGAGAGAGTGGCATCGCCAACGGGACATTCGAGCCGTGCGTAGCGTGGCAGGGAATCGACGATGCGGACCAGGCCGAGCTTCTCAAAGAACTCGACCGTCTCGACGGGCTTTTCGGAGTAGATGGTGACTTGGTTGAGATTCATTTTGCGATGTTAATTCATACAGGATGGACAGGATAAGCAGGATATTCAGAAGAGGTCGATCCTGTCTATCGTGTCCATCCTGTTAGAATTAATCGTTGCTAATGTGTAGCTTTGAGTTCGGTAAGGGCCTTTTCAGCGTCCTCTTTGAACTTACTTTCCGGATGCTTCTCGACGAGAGTTCCAAGATAGGCGATGGCCTCTTCTTTGAGTTTTGCAGGGGCGAACTTTACCTTTTCCTTTTCGCTCTTGAGATTGACCTTTTGCTTGCCCTTGTTTTCTGAGAGGTAGTAGCTGCTCATGCCGGCGAGGTAGAGAAATTCGTCGATGCCGGAGAATTCGGGATAAGCCGCGTAAGTCTCTTCGAAGCGGAATATCACCTGCTTATAAGCCTGCTTGTGCGGCGTAAACGCCTGACGTGCGACATCCAGATTGTGCTTCGCATCAGCCTCCATCAATGGATCTCGGTCGATAGCGGGCGTGACGTTGCGTTGGGCTTTGAGACTCGTCGGAAGCCCAATACAGGCAACGAAAGCTAACAAAAGAATGACAAATTTAATCCGCATAGAGGGGTTTGATGCATACTTCTGGACAAAGGTTCATAGGAGCTTGTTAGGGCCTGAAATCATAAGAAACCCAACCCGAAACTTTAGTCGGAAGTCCAGACAATGTTGTTGGTATAAACTTGAGAGTTTTGGCCGCCTCGATCGCTGCTGAATGAAAGTCAACAGGCCCGCGTATTATTTCCGCAAGGATACGTTGCCCTCCACGTCCGTCAATATTCTTACTTCGACTCGTGCTACGATTCGGTTCCTCGATATTGTGCCCGGGTATTTAGGGCTGACAAAATTTTTGGCCCTGCTGTTCATCCATCCGGCAGAAATTATCTTCTCTTTTTTCGGTGCGTTGACTTTTGATTGTTTATGGCCGGCATTCAGAAACTCCGTAAGGTCATTTGCACTTTTTTCAAGGGGCCCCGTACGCGAACAACAACATCCGGTCCAGTAAGTGATCTTGTCGTCATTCAGGTAGGCGTAAATCAAATACTTGTCCCCTTTCTTCCAACCTTGAACACATCCATAAACGTAGTTCTTGATTGTGACGATGGGTTCGACATCCTTTTTCCAAGCCAGATTCAAGGCCACTCTAACGGTTTCGTAGTATCGATCATCTTTGTCGCGTTCGGATTGTTGGATATCAATGATCTCGCCTGTAAAAACGACCGAAGCATCGGCATACTCCTCAAGGGCTGTGATATCCCTCTTCAAGCAACTACATTGAGCAAACGTCTCGGCGGAATACGACAACGAAATCGCAAAAAGAGTAAGGAATATAAGTGTAATGTTTTTAACAGCCCTCATGACTTATATTTCCCAACTATCGCCTCCAACTTCTTCGCCGTTTCCGTCGGCCAGTGGTCGGGGGCGGTGAAGATGGCGTTTTTGATCGCGTCGGCGAACTGATTCGGTGTTTCCTTGGCGGCGACGCGTTTGACTGCGTCTTTTAGGATCAGTTGGGCGTTGCGGACGTTTTTATTGAGGTATTCGACGACCATGTCGATGGTGACGGCGTCGTGGCTGGTATGCCAGCAATCGTAATCGGTGACGAGGGCGAGCGTGGCGTAGGCGATCTCGGCTTCGCGGGCGAGCTTTGCCTCCTGTAGATTGGTCATCCCGATTATGTCCATTCCCCATTGGCGATAGACGTTTGACTCGGCGACGGTTGAGAATGCGGGGCCTTCCATACAAATGTACGTGCCGCCGCGATGCGTTTTGACGCCGACGCTGCTGCACGAGGCTTCGAGGATGTCGCCCAGCTCATTGCAGACCGGGTGGGCAAATGTGACGTGTCCGACGATGCCCTCGCCGAAGAATGTCGATTCGTGGGCACGTGCCCGTGTGCGGTCAAAAAACTGGTCGGGAATGACCATATCGGTCGGAGCATATTGCTCCTGCAAGCTGCCGACGGCGGACACCGACAGGATGTATTCGACACCGAGCAGCTTCATCGCGTAGATGTTCGCCCGAAAGGGAAGTTCGCTCGGTGTTAGCCTATGCCCACGCCCATGACGCGGCAAAAACGCCACCGTTACACCGTCTAATTCCCCCAAGATAAACGCATCCGACGGCCGCCCAAACGGCGTCTCAACCGCGATCTCACGCACATTTTCCAGCTCCGGCATCTGGTACAAACCACTGCCGCCGATTATTCCAATATTTACTTGTTCCATGTTGATCTAAGCAAAGACTAGCCGTCCTTTGGGTTCAGGTATGGCCCTGCCGATCTCCGTCGCGGTCTCTATCCATTCCTGAATTATTACCTCAGCGTTAGACAAGGCTTCCTGATAGGAAGAGCCGTCTGCCATGCAGCCGGGAAGTTCGGGGACCTCGGCGATAAAGGCGTCGTCTTCTGAACTCCAATAGATGATTATTTCGTATTTACTCATCCCCTACTCCTAGTCGATATTTCAAAATAGTATTACGAACCTGCTTAACCTGATAGAGCTTGGCCTGAGAGCGGTTGGGCTGAATATTGATGATCTCGTCAATATTCTCGCGATTGAATACATGATGGCTACCCTTGATCCTTTCTACAAACCCAAGTGTATCCAATACCGGACGAAGATCGCTAAACTCAAAATTCGCGTCGGACCTTCCCGCAAGTATCTTCTCGATGAGTTGGTGCACATTCATCGGCTACCTAGAAACGAAAATTATAAATTATTTGCAGCTATACACATAAGGAGGAACACGTACACCTGAACCCAAATCGACTAGCGGCTTTTCTGTTTCGGGAACAATGCTTTCACTTCTTCATGCGTGAGATCGCGGGATTGGCCGGTTCTGAGGTACGGGTCGGTTACGGTGCCGATCTTTGTGCGGCGGAGTTTGACGACGGAGTGGCCGACGGCGTCGAACATTTTGCGGATCTGTTGATTGTGGCCTTCGTAGAGCGTGACCTCGTACCAGCCGTTTTTATCGGTCGGTTTTAGATCGCGGATGTCGGCGGGAGCGGTCTTAAAACCGTCTTCGAGCATCACGCCGCGACGGAGCTTTGAGATAGCATTCGCATTCGGAAGCCCCTTTGTCTTTACTTCGTAAACCTTTGGTATCGACTTAGACGATGCAACGTGATTTGTAAAATCGCCGTCGTTGGTAAGGATAATTAGGCCCTCGGTGTTGTAGTCGAGGCGGCCGACAGGATAGAGGCGGCCATGGCCTTTGACAAGGTCGGTGACGAGTTTTCGCCCTTCGGGGTCGGCGGCACTAGAGAGATAGCCTTTCGGTTTATTGACCAGAACGTAAACGTTCGAGCGGTTCTGTAGCTTGGTATTTATCAGCCGTCCACGCACCTTTATATGGTCTTTTTCAGGGTCGGCCTTTGTGCCTAATTCGGTCACGATCTCGCCATTGACCGTAACCTCGCCGGCCAGAATTATCTGCTCAGAAGCACGCCGCGAAGCAATGCCTGCCTGGGCGATAAGTTTTTGAAGACGTTCTTGCATAAGATCCAGGAAAAGAAATTTTTAGCCACGAATTACACGAATACCACTAATAGGAGCCGGTCATTCGTGCCATTCGTGTAATTCGTGGCAAAAACTCCTGCTTTTGAGCTAAATGCCTTGAGTCAGGTCCTCGAAGTCCTCGATGCTCGGCAGTTCCGAGAGATCTCTCAGGCCGAATTGGACGAGGAATTCTTTTGACGTGCCGTACATCATCGGGCGGCCGACGGCCTCTTTGCGGCCTTTGGCGACGATGAGGCGTTTGTCGAGGAGCGTTTTGATCGACGTGGCGGACTGGACGCCGCGGATCTCAAGTATCTCTGGGACCGTGACCGGCTGTTTGTAGGCGATAACGGCGAGCGTTTCGAGCGAGGCGAGCGAGAGCTTTGCCGAAGGGCGTGTGCGAAGGAATTTTCTCACCTCGTCATGCAGCTCAGTGCGTGTAGCGATCTGCCAACCACCTGCGATCGCTCGGATCTGCAAGCCGCTGCCACGCTCGGAGTATTCACGTTGCAATTCTTCGATCGCAGCCTCGACGCTCTCTTTTTCTTCCTCTAAAACCTCAGCTACAAGCTTTGCCGTCACGGGTTCGTCTGCAACAAAGACCAAGGCCTCGACCAGCGACATCAACTCGGCAGGCGAACGTGCGATCTTTGGTTCTTTTTGTTCTTCGGTCTCTTCCATCAAATAAACAATCAGAATAGACAGGATCTGCAGGATAATCAAACGCGACGGTGCTGGAACGTCGTTGTAAAGTGTCTTTACGGAGTTTTAGCCACGAATTGCACGAATTACACAAATGGTAAGAAAAATTATTAGTGTGATTCGTGTAATTCGTGGCAGAAATTCATTTGCTCAACACCGAAAATATCTTAGGTCGCGACCGCAGGCGGTTCTGAGACTTTTCGCAGGATTATCTCGCCAAACGTTTTACTTTGGAGCAATTTAACGCCTTCGGTGCGTACTATTTCGAGCACGGCGATGAAGGCGGTGACTAGTTCGGTTTTTGAACGCATTTCTTCAAAGAATTCGAGCAGATTGATCTCACCGAGGTCGAAGATGCGTTTTCTGAGGCTCTTGATCATATCCGCAAGGGAGATCTCCTCGCGTTCGATCTCCATCTTGATCTCGTCGACGTGCCGTGCCGCTATTTTTTGAAACACGGTTAACAGATCAAAGACCGACGCGTCCACCTCGGCGTTATTATCGTCTGACTCGATCGGCCCGCGTTTGAAAATTGCCTGCTCGACCGTCGAACGCTCGTACAGCATTCCCGCAGCGGTCTTAAATTTCTCGTATTCGAGCAGCCGATCGACCAGCTCCTGACGCGGGTCCTCAAACTCTTCTTCCTCAGTGACCGAAGGGTCACGCGGGAGCAGCATCCTCGATTTGATCTCGATCAGGGTCGCCGCCATTACCAGAAAATCAGCCGCAACGGCGATATCGAGCTTTTTCATTATCTGAATATACTCGAGATATTTCTGCGTGATCTTGGCAATTGGAATGTCGAAAATATTCGCCTGTTCCTGCCTTATCAAAAACAAAAGCAGGTCGAGCGGCCCGGCAAATTCACCGATGCGTATCTTCAGCTCCTCCGAACCGTCACGGACGATCTCAGCCGTCTCGCGATGAAAGTCAAAGGTAAATTGTTCCAGTTCTTCGCTCAAAATATTAGTCGAGATCGACGGCGAAACGCTTTAGATCTTCGAGAGTGACAACGGTGAGTGCAGCGGCGTGTGTTGCCTTTAGAAAAACACGCGGGGCCATGTCGGCATTGAGTGCCTCACGCCAGCGGAGCATGCACAGACACCATTTATCGCCCGCAACCAGCCCGGGGAACTGATACTGCGGCATCGGCGTCGACAGATCATTGCCGGCCGCCTTAGAAAATTCTAAAAACTCATCCGTGGCCTCGATACAGACCGTGTGCCGCCCCGTATCGTCTACACCGGTTCGGCAAAAGCCGTCACGATAAAAACCAGTCATCGGATCAGTGCAGCAAGACTCTAGCACACCGCCGAGAACATTTTTAGGCTTGGGCGCGTGTCCGTTGCCATTACCATTTCCATTCGTATAGCTCATATTGTTCGCCGCAGGAGATTTCAGCAAAAGTGTGAACCAATTATGTCAAAATTACGCCGCATTTACACATTTCACAAAACAGAAAAGGCCGCCGGAACCTCCGACGACCTTGCTATTCAGTGTTCACTATCAACCACAAACCAAAAAGCCTTTCTCAGTTAACCAAAATTCATTCTAAGAGATCCATAAGTGATTCTGAGAGATTTATAAATGATTCCAAGAGATCTATAAATGATTCTGAGAGATTCATAAATCATTCTCAGTTAACCAAAAGTCATTCTGAGAGACTCAAAAGTGATTCTCAGTTAACTAAAAGTCATTCTCAGCTAACTGAAAATCATTCTGAGAGATTCAAATATCATTCTCCCAACCTAAAAAGTCATTCCTGGCTTCTCAAATACCATTCCCAGCCGCTAAAAAACTCCCGCTGATAAGGCGGACGAATATAGAGCGTTCCGCCATGCCCAATAACTCCGCCCCGAAGGGCAAATAGCCACGTGCTTCAGCACGTGGATAGGTCAACGACCGTTTTCACAGGGCGTTTTAACGTCCTTTTGTTCCGTTTAGCGAGTATCGTTAGAAAATTTCTCCAGTCGCTCATAGATTGTCCCTTTCCGATGATGCTCTTTTTGGTTTCTGATGTATTCAACGACCCATTTCAGATCTTTTGTGCCAAAGGTCACGATACCGTAGCCACGTTGCCATTGCAGAGTTTTGGGCTGAACCTCGTGATTAATGTAATGAGCACTCGAACCTTTTAGCTTTCCGACCCAATCAGAAACCAATATATTGGGTTGCAAACTCACCCCGATGTGAACGTGTGTATTTATGCCTCCGATAGCATGAAGGCGTGCGCCGGGAGTTTCGAGAATTTTATGAGTAAGATATTGATAGAGACGGTTTTCTATCCGCTCGGTGATCATCGGCAAACTTGATTTCGTGTGCCAAGTGATATGAAAGTTTATCTCGGAATAGACAGCGTCTGACATTTTCGCTCAAAGCCCAACAAAAGGACGTTAAAACGCCCTCACGATCCGTTCGTTGGTATCTACCACGCCATAAATGGCGTGGCTATTTGCCGCTTCGCGGAGAAAACGAAAACTGGTTTTAATTTCTTTGAATCGATCTTCCTTTCTCACGAATTCAGGATCCTATTTATTTTCTCGCACAATTATGCCACGCCTTCTCGATTTGCGTGAGTTGAGCGTCAAAATTCGCGGAATTGTCTGCCCGGTTTTGGGGCCGAGATCTTTTCGATCGTGTTGCCGGGGCGATTCTCGGTTATTGTGGGTTGGTTGCCGTTTATGAGGCGCGTGTATGTGACTTTGTTTTCGCTGCCGTTTAGGACGATCTCTGTTGCGGCGTCGAGGGTTATTTCGTTTGCGTCGCCATTTATCATTATCTGGCTGCAGCCGCCTTTGAGCGTGATCACATTTTTGTCGCCGTTTATCATCACGCGGTTAAATGTTTTGCAGGTTTCTGTCTTTTTTATTTCGTAACCGTTGATATTGATCAGGTCGCCCTCGACGCTCGCGTCAACTGTGAGAATGTCTGCGGGATCTACCGGCGTTGCGGTCGGAGTAGGTGAGATCGAAGGCCACGGCGTCGCGTTCGATGTATATTTCTCCATATTCTTTTTCGCGATACCGCTCCGCAGATCGCAGGAAGATGCGAGGAGCGCGAAAAGAGAAAAACAGAGTAGTACCGTCAGGTTCTTCATGCCGTTGTCTGTCTCTACTAAGATCGAACCTCGCGATGGGCTACGTCGATCAACAATCTAAGAGCTGAGTTTACCGAATCAGAGTCAGGAAACACCTTAGAAACTTCAGGATCAAGAAGGACGATATTTGACCCCTCGCGATAACGTTCTGCGTATTTGCCGCGAACAGGATCTCCTAATTTCGAAAGATCGTATTCCGGGCGGAGTTCATCTTCGGGTTCATTTTTCTTCATGATATGCCCTCGAATATCATTTGATCAATTCCAACGCCTTATCTATCGGCCGGGCGATAATTGCCCTGTCACCAACCTCCACGATCGGCCGCTGGAGAAGATTTGGGTCGGCGACAATTGCAGCGATGACCTCCGCGTTGGGCGTTTCGTCTGTAATTCCCGCAGAGGCGGCCCCGCGAACCAATTTATACGGCGGCAGACCAGTTTTGCCGATGAGTTCACCAAGATTTTTCTCGGTGAAAGGCTCTTTGAAATAATTAACCCTGTCGAAGTCGATGCCGTTTTCACGAAACAGCGTAGCCAGATTACGGCAGGTCGTTCAAGTAGGTTTTTCGTAAACGGTAATGTTTTTATTATTCATGATTCTTTATTCTAAGTTGATTTGAACCGATCCGAAAAGCGGGAAAGGTCTATCCGGAAAACGCGGCGTATATCAGAAAGGCTCCAAAGACGAGCGATAGGAATCCGAGCGGTCTAAACCACGCCCCAAATTTATCAGCTGACCACACCGCAAATTTTCGGTGGCGTGACGGCGGCGTCAGTAGCAGTCCGATACTCACAAGGATCAGCATATAACCCATAGCGAGAATTAAACTGGGAAAGCCTGTCTGAGCTGAGAAAATGACGAATACCACTCCAAAAGCAAAGCGGCTGACGATCTCAAACGGATGGAAATACCATTTTTCGCTAAAGCCGACAATTCCCCGCGAGAATTTTGCCGGATCGACGATCATCAGCAGGCTGATAACCATCAGTAAAAGACCAAAAGCGGCGATAAGATACATCTGATGTCTCTACCGGATTCCCATCTTCTGATACACGTCCTTTAGCGTCTCAGATGCGATCGACCTCGCTTTCTCGGCACCGATCTTTAGGATGGACGAAAGCTCGATGTCGTCGTAATGACTGACGCGTTCCTGAAATGGGCGGAGAAACTCGACAGTCGCCTCGGCAAGCTCGCCCTTGAACTGTCCGTAGCCTTTGCCGGCAAAATGATCTGTGCATTCGTTCTGCGACTTGCCGGTGAGAAGCTGGTAAATAGTGAGCAAATTTGAGATTGCCGGACGCGTTTCGTCAAACGTGATATCTGTTCCGCTGTCCGTGACCGCACGTTTTATCTTTTTTGTGATCGTGTCGGGGTCGTCAAGAAGAAATATCGAGCCGTTAAGGTTCTCGTCAGACTTCGACATCTTCTTTTCGGGGTCTTGCAGAGATTTGATACTCGCACCTGCCGCTGGGATAAATGGCTCAGGGATCTTGAAAGCCTCGCCGTAATCTCGATTAAACCGTTCGGCAAGATCACGGCTCAATTCCAGATGCTGCTTTTGATCCTGGCCAACCGGGACGAGATCGGTTTGATACAAAAGAATGTCCGACGCCATCAGAACCGGATAAGTAAACAGGCCGACGCCGGCACGTTCTGCATTTCCCTTGCCCTTATCCTTAAACTGCGTCATTCGCTCTAGCTCGCCCATTCGGGCTATGCAAGAGAGTATCCAGGTTAATTCAGCGTGTTCGGCAACATCTGATTGTATAAAGATCGTTGCTTTCTCAGGGTCGATGCCTGCGGCGAGATATATGCGGGCGAGGTCGAGGGTTTTTTGACGCAGATCGGCCGGATCTTGCGGCAGAGTGATCGTGTGCAGATTTACGATGCAGTAAAACGATTCGTATTCGTCCTGCAGAGCGACCCAATTCTTTAGGGCACCGAGATAATTGCCTACGTGAAGCTGACCCGTCGGCTGTGCTCCACTAAAAATGCGTTTCTTCATAACTAGAACCAGGGAGTGATGAGCAGATATTGCACGAGCCGGAACACGGGGCGAATAATAACGCCGATGACGCCCCAATATACGAGCAGCATCAGGATGAGAAAACCATATTGCTCAAGCACGGCAAAGATCGGCTGAAAACTGTCGGGCAGAAATGTCGAGAGTACCTTGCTGCCGTCGAGCGGCGGAAAAGGCAGCAGATTAAACACGGCCAGCGAGACGTTTAGCATGATCATGTATTGAAGCAAAATGATGAAAGGTCTCATCAAGCCTGACTCGATATTGCCTGCGTTGATCACGCCAAACTCAAGCAGGCTCTTAAAGATAATAAATCCGATCGTGGCAAGAATTAGGTTCGCACCGATGCCGGCGATCGAGACCATTACATTAGCCTGTTTATATTTTGTCCATTTCCTCGGGTTAACAGGCGTCGGAATACCCCAGCCGATGAGCGGAATACTACCAAGAGCACCTCCGACAGAACCAAGAACAAAGCTGACAATAGGGATCAGTAGAGTCCCGATCGGATCAGTGTGCTTGACCGGATTGAGCGTAACGCGGCCTAGCATATACGCCGTGTCATCGCCGTATTTCCATGACATCCAGGCGTGGCCCGCTTCGTGGGCCGATATTGCAAGCAACAGGACCACCATATAGATGACCAGATGGCTCACCAGATCAACAACATCGATATCGCCCATAAATTAAAGCTCCAAACCGGTATAAAAAGCTGTTTTTCAAAGCTTTTTTATTGTATTAACCGCTAAATTGTGACATTCTTTTATTTCAAAATAAAATCGTATTTGGGGAAATCGGTGAACGCATATCATCGTTTCGCAGCACTATTGTATGAATAAGCACATCGTTTGCATCGCCAGCGAACACAAGGGGAATGAGTTTTTGGAGGAAGCCAGCAACGCAGGCTGGACGGTGACGCTTGTCACGCGAAAGAAGCTGCTCGATAGCCCGTGGGCGTGGACGGCTATTAGCGACTCAAAGACGGTCGCAGATGAAGCACAGCCGGTCGATTACGTGCGTGCGGTCACTAATATTGCTGGTTCCCGACCGATTGATCGCGTGGTCGGGTTGGATGAGTTTGACGTTATCACGGCCGCTCTTGCTCGCGAACATCTGCAGCTTTCCGGAATGACCAGCTCTTACTTAAGACGTTTTCGCGACAAGCTGACGATGCGAAATCTGGCATTGCAGGCCGGAATACCGTGTCCAGAGTTTGTCGGAGCATTCAATGCAGAAAAGATCACGGAGTTTCTAAATAATGTTCCGGCCCCGTGGGTCGTCAAGCCCCGGCACGAGGTCTCGGCGTTTGGCATTCGCAAATGTGAGACGGCAGATGAAGTGTGGAGTGTTCTAAACGACTTAGATAGCCGCAATAACTGGCGTGACCATCCCTCGCAATTTCTGATCGAGCGATTTGTAGAGGGGCGTGTTTTTCATGTTGATTCGGTAGTGCAGGGCGGCAAGGTCCGTGCCTGCGGCGTGAGCCAATATGGGACAACGCCATTTAAGGTTTCGCACTACGGCGGCGTCTTTACATCGTCGATCGTGTCGTATCGCTCAGAAGAAAGGAAGCAGCTTGAGGTGCTCAACAATGCACTGTTGATGGCATTTGAATATGAAAAAGGTGTTTCTCACGCCGAGTTTTTGCAGAGCGGCGAGACCGGGGAATTCTTTTTGCTGGAGGTCGCATGCCGCGTCGGCGGGGCTTACATCGCAAACGTTCTCGAACATGCCTGTAACTTTAATCTATGGCGAGAATGGGCAAGGCTCGAAACGGCGACACGAGAGAACCCGTACAAACTGCCGAAACTTAAAAAGGACCTGGCCGGTATCGCTCTCGCCCTTGCAAAGGTTGACGAACCCGATACGTCGCATTACACGGACGATGAGATCGTTTATCGCGTGACAAAGCCAAAGCACGTTGGCCTAATATTTCGGTCAACGAAATCGAAGCGGATCAGCGAGCTGCTGGAGACGTACACTGAAAGAATAACAAGCGATTTCCTCGCGGTCGCTCCGGTGAAAGAGCGGTATGATGATTGAACTGGCCGCCGGCTTCTGCCAAAATGTAGATATGAATCGCGTTGTCACAATTTCGCCAGAAGTACAGAGCGGCGAACCCGTTTTTGCCGGGACGCGTGTTCCGGTCAAGAATCTATTTGATTATCTGAAGGGAGGTGATTCGGTGGACGACTTCTTAACCCAGTTTCCATCTGTAACCCGGGAACAAGTGATCGAATTGCTGACAATTGCAGAGATGACCTTTACGTTCGCGGGAGCTGAAGTCTATGAAGAGACTTTTGCTTGACGAAAATCTTCCGAGGCAGCTCAAGTCCCGATTCTCATCTGACTTTGACGTAACATCGGTTCCCGGTCTTGGATGGCAGTCCAAAAAGAACGGCGAACTTTTGGCCGCGATGGATACGGAGGAAATTTCCTATCTCCTCACTGCCGACAGAAATCTAAGATATCAGCAAAATCTGGAAAGGTATTCCGTTGTTGTGGTTGTTTCGCTGTGCTTTGACACCCGGATCGAAAGTCTTGCGGTGAGAGCCTCTCAAATCGAATCTGAGATCGTAGCCACCGCCAACACGGCAAAATTGATCGAGATCGACCTGCGTTCCTCCTGAGTTTGTTATATGACATCGTACGAGACCGCCCAGACCGGACCGCCGTCAATCCTGGCCCATGATCTCAATCGGCATTTTCCCGAACTCTTGAAATTCGAATCGACGCCTGAATTGGAGGCATCGGCGATCTGGAAACAGATCGGTGCCGAAGCTGAGCGTATATTAAATGCTGTGGTTGTGTCAGAACCGCCTGCGTTAGCGGGCGGCACGGGCGTTAGTAAATTCGTAGCCTCGATCAACGGAGCCAGTACTAATATCGGTGCCGTTGCGTGGAATCTCGAACGCGGAATAAGATTCGAAGGGATCCTTGACGCATTGAAAGATCATAAAGACCTGAGCGAGAAGGACTTATTGCTATTCACCGAGCTCGATCACGGCATGGCACGAAGCGGTAACCGTTTTGTCGCAAAAGAATTAGCTGAGGAACTCGGACTGCATTACGCATTCGCTCCGGTTTATATTCCGCTCCAAAAAGGCAGCGGTGTTGAATCAGATATGGAGGGTGAGAACACGGCCTCAATACACGGGCTGGCAATGCTGTCGCGTTACCCGATGAAAAATGTCCACGCGGTTCCTTTGCCAAATGGTAAGGACAAGATGTGGGGCAAGGAAAAACGTCTGGGCTGGCTGCGTGCCCTATTTGCAGATATTGAGCATCCGGCAGGAGAGTTTCGCTCAGTTTCGGTTCATCTTGATGCACACTGTTCGCGTGCTCACCGTGTTCTCCAGATGCGGATAATTCTCGACCATCTCGATACTCTGTCGCCGCGGCCTACGATCATCGGCGGCGATTGGAATACGACGGGTTTTAATTCGCAGAGCTCAACTCGGGCGATCATGGGATATTGGCGGCGTGTGTTGATGGGGCCGAAAAATGTCGCGTTGAATCATCTGCCTCATCCGGAACGGTTCTTTGAACGTCGATTGTTTGGCGAGCTCGAATCACGGGGCTACAGTTTTCGCGATCTGAACAATATAGGTGTAGGAACACTTCATTACGATGTTGGAAGCATCGAGAAGAATACGAATCTACGCGATTGGGTTCCGGAATGGTGCTTTCCGTTCATCTTTTGGGCGGCCGGGAGGGTTGGCGGTAAGGTTTCAGCCAGGCTGGATTGGTTTACCGGCAAGGACATTGAACCGATCGATGAAAAGCCGCCGCTGACGATCGCCGGGCTCATGGATAAAGACGGTAATCCGCTGTCCGACCACGACCCGATCACTTTGGACTTTGCGATCACCAAAAGATAAGATTTACGACTGATGCACGGAGGGATCGCCTTTCAGTGCTTTTGGAGAATATTTAATGGAAGTAGCTTTTTGTCAGACACACAGTTTTAATACGGATACTTTTGAATACGAATCGGTTACGGCCGAGAACGGCAACTCGACGATAATTAAGTTTAAGATCGACGAGAAACAAAGCAGCCCGGGCGATGTCGTCGTGGTCGTAAACAGCGAGGGCGAGATCTCTTTTCACGGACTCATCGGCAAGATCGAGGACGGCTACGCATTTGCATCCGACCCGAAAGGCTCTCTGCTGCCCGCAGGCGTTCAATAGAATTGAAAATTGAAAGTTGAAAATGGATAATTGAAAGATGGAGATTTGAGAACTTGATCGTCATGGGAGTGTTTTCATTCTCAATTCTCCACTCGCAATTCTCAACTATTTCGGGGATGTAGCTCAGTTGGCAGAGCGCTGCGTTCGCAATGCAGAGGTCGCAAGTTCGACTCTTGTCATCTCCACCAAGTCATGGGCGAGCCATTTTGGTTCGTCCATTATTATTCGCGACAGTGTTTTGACGAAACCTTTGAAATGGATCGGTTTCCATCGGTGTCAACGAACTCATTTTGACATCGGAGAAACGTTAATCGGTTGTTGCGAAAGCGGAATGTACTGACATAATGCTCACCGATACTCATATTGTATTTAAACAACAATAATGGCGACCGTTTGTCTTTTGTTCGCTTGATCTCAATTCTCTTGATAGCCGTTACGTTAATAATTATTTTTGGACGAGCACCGTGATTGATAAGGATCCATGTTAGGCAGTTTCCGGTTGCACCGCACATTCCCGACCCAAAGCCGCGAACCACAAGGCCTTTGGAAACTCCCATAGTGATTTGGTTCGTTTCTAGGCGCTCACTGCATTTTCCAAAATCATCAAACCATTCCTGAGATCGGAGCCAACGCCAGACGACCTTCTTTGCTGAGTCGTCGCAGGTCAACTCCGCGACATTCTTATCAGCGCTTGATTGGCCGAAAGATAGGCTACTGAGTGTAAAAAGACACAAGGTCAAAAGAAGAAACTTCCAGGTATTCATTGAAATTATTTCATTGAAACTTGTTTGAGGATCCTGCCTACCGGATAAACGCCGATCTTCTGATTCCGATAGTAGGGCGATCTTTCGTAGAAGAATCTGAGCCGGGCCTGCGGGCTGCGAGCGAAGGCGGGTTCGAGGAGGCGGCGGTCGAATTCTTCTTGTAGTTTCGGATCTTTGGCGAGCATCTCGCGGGCGAGTTTTTCGAGGATGTAGCCCGAACCGCCTTCTTTTTGTTCAAAGATCGAATTGAAAAATCCCCAATAGAGAAAGGAGTCAGGCCCGTTCGGTTCGAGCAGATGGATCGCGACATTTGCAGCTTCCTGATCCATCGGAACGATTACCGAACCGGCGATAAAAGTCCTCGTTTCCCTGACCGGTGTTTGCTTTGCGGTCAGAGTGATGCGGTTCTCAAACGAATTTGTCGCCCACTTTGGCTCGGACAATTGATAGCTCTCGATCTCGGTCGTGAGAGGTTCTTTTAGCGTTGTGAACCGGAGGCCGTGTGCCTTTAGGATGTCGATCACATCTTTGTACTGCGCCGGAATGACATACCCGAGCGGCGGAGCGACCGACCGTGATACGCGAGCGTCGTCAAATCGTGGGATCGTAATATTCAGCGGCTCAGTGCCGTATGTGATCTCTTTGCCGGCTGAGATTTTGCTATCTGTGACCGTGTATTTTAGGCCCTTGAATTCGAGCGGAGTCGATTTGTCCGTGATCGAAAGCATCAGCGGGAATTGCCGACTTTCATCATAGGTTTTTCCCCGTTCGACGGTTTGGGTCTCAGCAGTAATGTTTGCCACGAACAAGCTCGACTTTGCATTGCCCGCTTCCTCGACGGAGTACCGCAATACGTCATAGGTTCCACGCACACGCGATTTGTACGATTTGTAAACATTAGTTTCAATCAGCAGCCCCGGTCGATTTCGTAAAGGCGTGTAGCCCGTCGCGAATCGCGGCGTGGCGATAAATGTCGCAATTCCGCCGGTCACCTCACGCCCCGCAAATTCGACGTAGTGTGTCAAAAGATTGCCTTCCTTCTCAACCTTTGGCACAACGTTGCTGTCAAAATGCTCATCCATCCAGGTCTTGATTGATGGGGCAACTTCCTGAAAATGGGCGTATTCGTAAGTTACGTTGTATTGGAAATCTGCTCCGTCAGTGACGTGGCAATCGATGAAAAGATCAGGCTTCCACGTATTCCATAGTTCAAGCCACGCCCGCGTCTCCGGCGTGTCGGCCTTCATGTAGTCGCGGTTGAGATTTAGGTTGTTTGAGTTCGCGCGAAAGCCCATTTCGTCGGGGCCGTTTTGGTTGATGCGGTTGTAGGCACTCCAATTCTCGTGGCCATCGACGCTGTAGATTGGGATGAAGATGATGATGGCATCCTTAAGAAGATCGAGCCGAGTTTTTGTGATCGCGATGTCGCGGAACAAGGCAAACCCGGCATCTTTACCGTCAATTTCACCAGCGTGGATCCCGGCTTGAATAAAGATGATCGCTCGGCCTGTTTTCTTTGCCCACTTAGGTGAAAATGCCCTGTCCTTGGCCGCGATCAGCAGCGGAATGTCACGACCTTCGTTGCTCTTGCCGATCGACTGATAGGTGATCAAGTCGGAGGCTTTGGCGAGCTTTTTCGCGTACTCGATCGTCTCGTTGTAACGCGAGGTCTTAGCATAATTGGTTGCCTCAGCCGTCGTCTGCCACTCGGGTGGAATGTCTGTCGTTTCGCTCTGGGCAATGACAGAGAGAGCCGAGATCAAGACAATTGTAAGGGAAAAAACGATTCGTGCAGATCTACTAAGCATGTTCTTCATTATTATTCTGATTTCGAACTAGAGCAAATACCGCGATTGCCGCGAGTAAAGCGAACCCGGCCGCGATCGTGACGCCATAAAAAGCAAAGGTGTAATCGCCGCCCGCCTGATCGGCTAGGTAGCCGGTGATGCGCCCACCGATGGCTGCACCCGAGACCTCGATGAGTGTGATCAGGCCGAGGATCTTGCCGATCTCGCGACGGCCAAAAAGATCTGCGGCGAGGCGCTGGAGCATGACCCAAGTGCCGCCGTAGCCGATGGCGAAGGGCAGCAGAAAGAAAAGCGCATTCGCGGCGGTCAGATCGAGCAGGATGAGAGACGATGCGAACATTAACGCCGCAAAAAAAACCATGATCCGCACCGCACCAAATTTATCGCTCAGGTATCCGGCGAGAAACTTGCCGCCGATACTTATGGCAAACAGTGCCGATTGCCCGAACGCCGCTGTCTGCGCCGAAATGCCGATCTTCGGCGTCTGTACGTAGAGGATAAATTGCTGCAAAATGACAAAGATCGGGTAAAAGACAAGGGCCGCAGCTGCGGCGAACGCCCAGAATAATGGCGTAGAGAGAGCTTGGCGAAGTGTTATGCCGTCGACGGATTCGGATAGAGTTTTGTTCCCCTCTTCTCTAATATTCCCAGCGTTGGGCAGCGTACCTTCGGTCGCTGGCGGGCAAGGTTGCCCGCGTTTCGACGGAACTTCTTTTACGAAAAATATGATCGCGGGCAACAGGACGAACCAAACGACGCTAGTCAGTGCAAGCAAAGATGTTCGCCAGCCGTAGCTTGCGATCAGTGGCCCGGCAACGAGCGAGACGAGAGACCCGCCGAGGCTTGTGCCGGTCAGTGCGATGCCAAGAGCGGTGCCGCGGCCCGTTTGGAACCAATTCGAGACGAGAATCACGCACGGCGTGACGCCGACAAAGCCGAGCGATGCTCCCATCAAAAATCGTGAGAGATAAACGGCATTTTCGCTCGCTGCCTGCGAATGCAGAACGAGTCCGGCTCCGAGCATTGCACATCCGGCTATCATTATTGGTTTAAGCCAAAACCGCGTGATCAACCAGCCACCAATCAAGGAAAAGACGCCGGACATCAAAAACGTGACGTTTGCCCCCGTCGCGATAAAACTTTCGGCCCGCGACGCATCGACCATGCCGAGAGCTACAAATTCCTCACGGATCGGTTTATAAAATGGCGGCAGTCCACCGATCGACAGACCGTTGCTGATGACGAGTGTGAGCGTTGCGACGGCGACGATCACCCAGCCGTAGGAGTTGGAGCCGGGATTATTTCCTTCCATTTCTTCTGTAATTTGTGACGTGATCCGGCGTTTCGATACTCCGAATAAGCCTTGCATCGGCGATCGGCTCGCCGGGTGTAAGAGTCAACGGAATTATTCCCGCCCAGACGTTCATTGCATAATCCTCATCGTCGTCGATCGGGTCGCCGGTGCGGACCTTTGCTGAGGCTTCGGTTAGCGGAAGTTTAAGAACGCTGGTTGCTTTTAGCTCAAGTTCGGTCGGCCAGCGCACCTCGGCCCAACGGCCCGGAACGAAATGTTCGGTGAGAGCTTCGAGAGCTTTGTTTTTTTCGTCGGTGTCGGTGACTAACTCGGCTCTGCCAAGAACGACGACCGAGCGATAATTCATCGAATGGTGAAACGCCGATCTTGCCAGAACCAGTCCATCTATCAGCGTTACAGTGACGCAAACATCGACCCCTTTAGCCAGGGTCCGCAGCATTCTACTGGCCGACGAACCGTGAATATAAAGGTC
>JBATDM010000082.1:0-2189 GCA_049663465.1 Pyrinomonadaceae bacterium | reverse complement strand
GAGCTCAACATACCGTCAAAGTCCCACCGGAAACGCAGATGAGTGCCGTAACACATTGTCAATAAGGAAGTTAAAATGGAGCCGGTGATAAGACTCGAACTTACGACCTGATGATTACAAATCAACTGCTCTACCAACTGAGCTACACCGGCTTGCGGGCGATAGACGGGGTGTCTGTCGCGCGAACGAAAATACTAGCAAAAAGGTGGAGTGGTAGGCAAACTTCGGGTGGCGAAGTCGAGATCGTGAGCTTGGGGTAAAATTCTTAGGCCGCTTACTTGTAAACGTATCACAGGCCGCTCAGCTCACTACGACGGTTCCCAAGATCGGTAAAGTGGTTCACCAAGCCAAGCAGCCTAAATCACAATATACTTCGGGTGGCCGGTCTCGTCAATAGATCAATCCTGTCCTTGCCCGACCTTGGTTTAGCGATGTAAAAACTTGTTGACCATTCTCTTGCAAATACCATAGAATAATAGAGGCCCACTGGGTATTACCATAGTCCGAAGTCCGCGACGCATTGGTTCCACATTCACGCGGCGAGAATCATCCGATAGCATAAAGGAGAAAATCGTGAGTTTTCAAAAAGTCTTTGTCCGAATTATTTGTTTCAACGTCGTTGTGCTGATGCTTTCAGCGGCGGCATATTCACAGGCAGCCAATACGACGCCAAAGCCTGTCGCGACCGGCAACAATCTTTATTGCGCGGGTTACATCCAATCCAGTTCGATCAGCACCGGTAATCATATTATTGGCGCTCAAAACGAGGCAGATGGCTGGAATTACTCACAGAACGATTTTGTCTATATTAATATGGGCCGTGACAAAGGGGTGTCGGTCGGTGACAGATTTTCAGTCGTCCGCCCCCGCGGGGCCGTTAAGAGCCAATGGTCCAAAAAAACGGACTTGGGTTTCCTCGTTCAGGAAGTAGGTGCCCTCGAGGTGGTAAACGTCAAGGACAATGTGTCCGTGGCCCGCGTAAAAGTCTCGTGTGATTCGTTCCACTTTGGTGACCTGGTCCACCTAAGTGAGGCTCGAACCAGTCCTATATACGATCCGGGCGAGCCGATGGATATATTTGGTGATCCGTCAGGTAAGGCTACCGGTAGGATCTTAATGTCGCGACACGGTGCGGAAATGTTGACCCGGGACTATATTGCATATGTTGATCTTGGAGCCGACGACAATGTTCGTGTCGGTGACCGTCTGACGGTCTTTCGGCCCCTGGCAAAGGGCAATCTGACTCTTCTTCCGGATCGCGAGTCGGTAAGTTCGCGCGATTATGGTTTTGAGAGCGAGGCCTATAAGGGCGGCAAATTTTCAAATCAATCGGCCCGCAAATCAGGCGACAAGGCGAACGGGCAGGAAGTCCGAACACGCGACGTCCGAAATGCTCGTCCGGCCAGCCTTCGGAAAGTGGTGGGCGAAGCCGTCGTGCTCAATGTCAAAGAGCATACAGCAACGGTCGTAATTACGCGGACCGCGCAGGAGATCCATACCGGCGACTGGGTCGAGATAAAATAAGTCTCTAGCAGGAATCTTATTATTGCGGCATTCGGGGTATTACATGGTGATACCCCGAAACTGCGCTTGGGCAACGCGGGATTCGATTCTTGAGCGCTATGCTTCCTCGCGGTATTATTTGAATGCTCATATGAATAAATTCCATTTAGTCCTTACGGCCTTGATCATCGTGGCTACGTCCAGTTTAACCGCGGTTCGCGCCCAAACTTCTACTCAGGCGGTGAGGCCGCGAGCCCGCGAAATAGGTGTGAAAATCGGTGTTTTGCCGACTGGGCCGCTGAATGCGATTACGGATGTAATAGGTGTGGCGGTCGGACAAAGAACTATCATTCGCGGACAAAATATCCGGACGGGGATCACAGCGATAGTTCCACACTCTGGGAATCTTTTTGCGGAAAAGGTTCCTGGGGCCGTTTTTGTCGGCAATGGATTTGGAAAGCTCGCGGGTTCCACACAAGTAAACGAACTCGGTGAGATTGAGACGCCGATCTTGCTGACGTCGACGCTTTCCGTCCCCAAAACCGCAGATTTCCTGATGGACTACATGCTCGGCATGCCGGGCAATGAGAATGTGCGGTCAATAAATCCTGTTGTTGCGGAGACGAATGATGGCGGCCTGAATGATATTCGCGGCCGTTGGGTTACGCAAGAGGATGTTTTTAGTG
>JBATDM010000081.1:0-3857 GCA_049663465.1 Pyrinomonadaceae bacterium | reverse complement strand
GAGCACGGCGCAAAGCACTCGGGGCGCGGCGCCGAGCACTCGGGCGAACCTCAGTACGTACGGCCATACTGAGGGTAGATCGGAAAATCGAGTATTTTCCCCGCTCTCGGCTTGTGCGGTTACTGGGGCTAATTTACACTTCATCTTTATATGTCTGAAGGAAATCTGAAGCAGACGCCGCTCAACGCGGTGCATCGCGAACTTGGCGGCCGGATGGTGGATTTTGGCGGCTGGGACATGCCGGTACAGTACACGGCGGGCGTGGTGGCCGAGCATATGCGATGCCGGACGCGTTCGGGCCTGTTTGACGTTTCGCATATGGGCGAGATCTGGGTGAAAGGTGCGGGTGCGATCGGTTTTGTAAATCGGCTCGTGACCAACGACGTGACGAAGCTCGTGGACGGCCAGGCACATTACTCTGCACTGACGCGGCCCGACGGCGGAACGGTCGATGATCTGCTGGTTTACAGATTTGCCGGGGACAAACTGCTGCTTGTTGTGAACGCCGGGACCACGGATAAGGATTTCGCATGGATATCGTCGCACCACGATGCGGCGGTGGACGATTGTCTGCTGACAAACGCGAGCAGTTCGTATTGCCAGATCGCAGTTCAAGGGCCGGACGCGACCGGGATCGTGCAGAAACTGACCGACACCGACCTCGATGCCATCAAGTATTACCATTTTGAGGAAGGAACCGTTGACGGCGTCGAAGCGATCATCTCGCGAACCGGTTACACGGGCGAGGATGGTTTTGAGGTTTATGCCGCACCGGAATTTGCCGTGCGGCTCTGGAACAAGTTTCTTGCGGTAGGCGGCTACGGCACTGACGAAGGCATACTGCCCTGCGGCCTTGCAGCACGCAACACACTCCGGCTCGAATCCGCGATGTCGCTCTACGGCCACGAACTCGACGACGACATCACTCCGCTCGAGGCTAACCTCGGCTGGATCACGAAGCTGAACAAGGAAGGCGGATTTATCGGCCGCGACGCCTTGGCTGAGTTGAAAGAGGCGGGGCTGAAACGCAAGATCGTCGGCTTTGAAATGACCGAGCCGGGCATCGCCCGAGATGGCTATGACATTTACATCGACGGCGAAAAACGCGGTGTTGTCACCTCAGGTTCGCCCGCACCTTTTCTAAAAAAGAATATCGGGCTCGCGTTCGTGCCGCCTGACTTTGCAAATCCGGGGCAAGAAATTAAAATTGATGTCAGAGGTAAGCATCTGAAAGCACAGATCGTGCCGACGCCGTTTTACAAGCGGCAAAAATAGTTTTTGGATTCAAATATCATTTAGGATCGATATCTATCTATGTCAAACATTCCTGAAAACCTACGTTACAGCAAAGACCACGAATGGGTCGCCGTCGAAGGCGATGTCGCGACGATCGGCATTACCGATTATGCACAGCATTCGTTGGGCGATGTTGTTTATATTGATATGCCGCGCGTCGGCGATTCGTTTGCGACGCACGAGGCGTTTGGCTCGGTCGAATCGGTCAAAGCCGTTTCAGAGGTCTTTACGCCCGTCGGCGGCGAGATCACCGAGATCAATGACGGTGTGAACGACACGCCCGAGGCCGTCAACAACGACCCGTACGCTGCCGGCTGGATGATCAAAATGAAAATGGACAACCCCGGCGAAGCTGATGCTCTGCTTTCGGCGGACGAGTACGAAGAATACCTAGCGGCCAGTGCATAATGCACAGTGCAAAATGCACAATAATTTCCAGCATTTAGCATTCTGCATTTAGCATTTTTCATTGAATCAGATGAGATATATACCAAATTCGCCCGAGGAACGCGACGAAATGCTCGCTTCGCTCGGGCTTTCTAATGCGAGCGATCTGTTTCGCTCGATCCCTGAGAATGTACAGCTTGGACGCCCGCTTAACGTCACCGATCCGCTTGCGGAATCTGAGGTCATCGGCGCTATGGAAGCTATGGCGGCGAAGAACACGGCGGCGGCAAAGCCTTCGTTTCTCGGCGCGGGCGTCTATTCGCACTTTTCGCCAACGATCGTCGATCATCTGATCCAGCGAAGCGAATTTTTCACGTCCTACACGCCGTACCAGCCGGAGATCTCACAGGGCACGCTGCAGTACATTTTCGAATTTCAAACGCTCGTCTGCCAGCTCACGGGAATGGAGGTCGCGAACGCCTCGATGTACGATGGCTCGACCGCGATGGCAGAGGCGTATCTGATGGCCCAACGCGTAACGCGGCGAGATAAGATCGTCGTTGCAAAGAGCGTTCACCCCGAATATCGCGAGGTCGCTCGGACTTACACACAGCAAGGAGCAGCGGAGATCGTCGAAGTAGATTTTGACGAAAAGACCGGCCGCGTCGGCGACCTGTCTGCCATCGACGAAAATACCGCAGCCTTGGTCGTGCAGTCGCCAAACTTTTTCGGCTGCGTTGAAAATCTCGAAAGACTCGCGGGTGCGGCGCACACAGTAGGCGCGTTGTTTGTCGTCGTCGTAACCGAGGCAATTTCATTTGGTTTGCTCAAGTCGCCCGGTGCTTGCGGTGCCGATATCGTCGTTGGCGAAGGACAATCTTGGGGTGTGCCAATGAGCTTTGGCGGCCCGCACGTTGGGCTGTTCGCGACGCAGGACAAATACATTCGCCAAATGCCCGGGCGTTTGTGCGGGATCGCGTATGACAAGAACGGCAACCGAGGATTTACCCTAACGCTCTCGACCCGCGAACAGCACATTCGCCGCGAAAAGGCGACCTCAAACATCTGCACAAACCAGGGCCTCATCGCCCTCGCCGCGACCATATATATGGAAACAATGGGCAAGCAAGGCCTTCAGGAGGTCGCGATGCAAAACGCCCAAAAGGCCGCGTACGCCAAAGGTGAGATCGCGAAGATCGATGGCTACTCGATTCCCTTTTCGGCCCCGACATTCAACGAGTTTGTGGTCCGCGGCCCACGTCCGGCGAGCGAGATACTTGAAAAGGCCCGAACTGAGGACGGCGTTATTGGCGGCCTCGCGCTGTCGAAATACTACAGCGGGCACGAGAGCGATTTTCTTGTTTGTGTGACGGAGACGAACTCACGTGGGCATATTGATCAGCTTGTTGGATCGCTGAATGATATGATTTCTTAGAGGTGTAGTTATGGCTCAAAATGCAGATATTCTTATTCAAATGCCCATTTCAGCTAAGCGAATCAAGCTGCCGAAAGGCGTTGATGACAGATTAAAACTGTTGCTCGACCGTCAGGATAGCGGGAAAAAGTTAACTGCGGCGGAAAAGAGAGAGGCGGACGGACTAGTCGAATTGGCTGAGATGCTTTCATTGATGCGGCTTCGTTCGGAAAGGACTTCGCTGTCTAGCGGCAAATGAGTCACATCCCGTTATTCTTGCGAAAACTGGTAATTCACAGGGCAAAAAGCCGTTGCGAATACTGCCAACTATCGCAAGAAGGACAGGAAGCAACCTTTCATGTTGATCATATTGTCCCCATAATTTCCGATGGTGAAACGATTTCGGAGAATCTGACATTAGCGTGTGTTTCCTGTTCCCTTCGAAAAGGGGCGAGAGAATTTGTCGCGGTCACAGGCTCCGAGACCAGGATCTTCCACCCGCGGGAAGATAACTGGAACGATCATTTCCGTTGGGATGGTGTAGTCCTATTTGGGACGACAGAAAAGGGCGAGGCCACCGTTGAATTACTAAATCTCAATCGTCGTTTAATATTAGCTATCCGCGAAGAAGAGGTTTTTCTAGGGAGGCATCCGATTAGTTGAATATATTGTCAGCGAATTTTAACCGTAGGAAATTTCTCTCGTCAGCAGGCAAAGGCCTCGGCCTGATGGCGTTGTCCTCGGGTGCGGTCGCTTCGCT
>JBATDM010000080.1:0-4421 GCA_049663465.1 Pyrinomonadaceae bacterium | reverse complement strand
AGGGCGAAGTGGGCGAGGAAAAAAAATGCGACGCCGGCAAAGACAGAAAGGGAAACCCAAGGGCTATTGCCGCCATGATGGTTTACTTCGGGAATAAGATCGCTTGCCGCTACGTACAACGTAACGCCGCCCGCAAACGGAAGGGCATAGGCGACCGAGATGCCCAGATATGTACCTACGCAATAGAACGCGAGAACTCCCAAGAGTGTCGTAGCTCCGAGAAGCGACGTCGCCAGCATTACTTGCCGCATTCCCTTGCCGGCGGCCATGACCATCGACCCGATCGTGAATCCTTCGGGAAATTTATGCATCACGATCGCGACAAAAACCAAAAAGCCGATCTTCACATCGACTTGCGAGACAGCTGCGATAGTTACCCCGTCGAAAAAAGTGTGCACCAGCAATCCACCGACGGCTGTGTAGGCTGTCGATGTAGATATCAATTCATGACCGTGGTCGTGGTCGTCACAGTGCATCTCTTCTCCAAGATGGAAATGCGGTGCGATCGTGTGTTCAACAAATTGGGTCAAAAGGTAGCCGCCAAGTATCAGCAGCATAGGTATGAAGAGATCTTCACTGTTGGCCGGCATTGATTTTTGCCAAAGAGCCATCGACCTCGGCAGTATCTCGACGAGCGTTACCGCAAGCATAAAACCAGCACCGAGGGCCAGCAAATATTTTTGCAGACTCTTGTAATTCGGATGGAGCTTTGCCGGGAACAGCATCAGTCCGCCGAGGACATTGGCCAGGCCCGCGAGAATTCCGAATATAAGAAGCTGTAAGAATAATGACGTCATTGGTGCCGTTCTATCTATAGCAGTGGAACTGAAAAAAGCAAAATAGTTAATATTATTGGCTAAACACCGCTTATGCACAGTTTAAGCGAGTGATTAAAAATTCCTTTCAAATAATCCTTGACACGATTTCGATTCTCAAGCTAGAATGCTTGAGTACATTGAGGTTTCCCCAAAATAGGTCTTTGGGGGTCAATCGAAATCCTAAAGTTTTGTTTAAGCAACTAAGCGCTTATTTGCCAAGCGTTGGGGCCGTTCTACGCTCTTTGAATATGCCGGACAACGACGCCGAAAAGGTTCACACATCGGTAATGTTGGATGAGGCTCTGTCTTTGCTCGCACCATCCGATGGCGGACTTTTTGTTGACGCCACGATTGGAATGGGCGGCCATACAGAGGCGATCCTTTTATCTTCTGCCGATTCACGTGTGATCGGGATCGATCAAGACACTGCGGCTTTGGCTTTGGCCGAAACTCGGTTAATGCGTTTTAGTTCGAGGGTCGAACTCGTTCACGGGAACTTTGAATCGATAAAGACAGTAGTCGGTGAGAGGCAGCCATCGGGCATAATTGCGGATCTTGGAGTTTCGTCTCTCCAACTTGACAGCGAAACACGCGGATTTAGTTTTCGCTTTGACGCTCCGCTCGATATGCGGATGGACACGGACTCGGGTGGAATTACCGCAGCAGAGTTATTGGAAAGCGAAGACCAGGATGCGATCGCCAATATTATTTACCAATATGGCGAAGAGCGTCATTCACGCCGGATCGCGAGGCGAATCGTCGAGAGAAGAGAGCGAGGCGAGGCGGTAAAAACGACATTTGAACTAGCGAATCTCGTTAGGCGTTCGGTTCCGCACAGCAAGAAGGACAAGATCCACCCCGCGACGCGGACGTTTCAGGCACTGAGGATCGCGGTCAATCGCGAACTCGAGATTATAGAAAAGTTCATCGACGACGCAGTCGATATTTTGAAAATTAACGGCGTACTCGCGATCATTACCTTCCATTCACTCGAAGATCGGATCGTGAAGCAGGCATTTCAGCGGCTCTCAGGCAAGTGCCTGTGCCCGCCAAAGATACCGCAGTGTATGTGCGGTGCCAAAAAAAGGGTCGAGATACTGACGAGGAAGCCTTTGACGGCCTCCGAGTCAGAACAGGACGAGAACCCACGTTCTCGAAGTGCAAAGCTGAGGGCGTCTAGAAAAATTGGACAGTAGCCATTTTATTCATTTCCGGAGGATCACACCATGAACAAAAGAGAGAAACGCAGCACCAGACGAATCAAGGTAAACCGGCCCGAGGCAAGACCCAAGCGCTTTCGAACATATTTCCTGATTGCTTCCTGCGCCCTGCTATTGGTAAGCGGTTTCTTTTTCGCCGGACGCCAGCATTTCTCATCGATGGACTATGGAATGAAAAACTCAAAGCTCCGACGCCAGGTTGATCTTCTCCAAGCAGAGAAGCGGCGACTGATGCTCGCACGTGAGGTGTCACTGACGCCGAACGAGATAAAGAAAGCGATCCAGAAGGTAAGCTTTGATGTAAAGAACACCGACGGGGAGGTGGCTCAGGTTGCTTCGATGACAAAGGAGAAGGCAATTTCTGGCGGTGATTCGAATGCGAAACCTCTTGTTATTAGGACGGCTGCGGTCACTCCGGCTTCATTGCCAGCTCAGGCAGTAAGTTTGGAAACAAAGAGATCTTCACGCCCGATAAAACGAACTTTAGCGGCTGAATAGTTGAGTTTGAACTTGCGAATCGGAGCGTGCGGAGAAAGATGAAGCGACAGGCGAGGTCCAAAAAACGAAATATGCGACAGGTAGCCTTCACGAGATTTATGCTCGTGGTGGCTGTTTTTGTCCTGTGGATCGGTGGTATTAGCGTCAGGCTTGTGCATTTGCAGGTCAATCAGCATTCATGGTTGAAAGGAAAGGCCCTGGACATGCGGCAGGATGTCAGACACACCCGAATGCTCCGGGGGACGATCCTTGACCGAAATGAGCGGCACCTCGCCCTTAGCCTGCCCGTAAAAACGCTCTATGTTGACCCGACACAAATATCTGATCCAGCCGCCGCCGCAAAAGTGATCGCAAAGGCCGCAAAGCTTGATCCCAAACAACTCACCTCTCAAATCGCGCAAGGAAAACAGGATAAGAAACGTTTTCTTCCGATCCTGAAAAAGATCGAAGACGACGTTGTCCAGAGCATCAACAAGGCTCTTGATACACCGGAGTTGAAAAAAGCAGATCTCCCAAATTTCGAGGGGCTTCATTGGCGTGAGGACCAGCGTCGGAACTATCCGTATCAGCAGTTGGCGGCCCAGGTCATTGGATTTGCCGACAATGATGACAATGGTCAGGCTGGGATCGAGATGTCGCAGGACGACGTGCTACACGGAGCAATAGTCAAGAAATTACAGGAGCGAGACAGACTTGGGCGTGTTTATGATGAGACGATAGTTGAACGCGATACTCCGAGCGACATAGTTCTGACGCTCGACGCGGGATTTCAGTATATGACGGAACAGGCTCTTGAGCGCGGTGTTCGAGCGTCGGATGCACGATCTGGAATTGCCATCGTGATGAACCCAAAAACGGGCGAGATCCTTGCGCTGGCCAACTATCCGAGTTTTGATCCAAATTCGATCACTGCGGCGGTTAAGGACAATATTAGCAATAAGGCTATACAGTCTGTTTATTCGCCCGGTTCGGTATTTAAGATCGTGACTTACGGTTCGGCGTTGGAAAGGCACCTGTTCTCACCGGACGATATGATCAGCGCCGGAAATGGAACGATAACCGTTGCTGATCATACATTTACGGATTCACACGGAGTCGGCACCGTGTCGTATTCGCAGGCCATGGCACATTCGAGCAATGTGTGTGCGATCAAGACGGGTTTGCGTGTAGGCAGGGAAGATTTCTTTGCTCTGATTCAGAAAATGGGTTTTGGTTCGCGTACCGGTATCGAACTTCCTACCGAGACGCAGGGGATTGTCCGGCCAGTTGAGAAGTGGAACGGTGATTCGCTTGCATCGATGTCGATCGGGTATGAAATTAGCGTGTCGGCGTTGCAAATGGCGACTGCTTTTGCGACCATAGCAAATGACGGAGTAAGAGCCCAACCACACGTAATAAAAGAGATCAGACATTCAAATAGTCAGCCAAAGTCTGTTACGCAAGTGAAGCAAACACAAGTGGTTACGGCTGACACGGCGCGTAGTTTGAAAACGATGCTTCGGCAGGTTGTGCTTACCGGAACAGGCCGCAGGGCTCAGCTAAATGGCTACACGGCAGCCGGCAAAACGGGTACTGCCTGGAAGTTTAACGCTAAGTCGAGATCGGTTGATCGCTCCAAATATATTTCGTCATTTATTGGCATGGCACCGGCGGAGAATCCGGAGATCGTGGTGGCAGTTGTCATGGACGAGCCAAAGTCTGGGGCTCGCGATGGCGGAATGGTCTCTGCACCCGTTTTTAAGGAGATCGCTCAACAGATCTTGACTGAAATGAATGTGCCGGCCGATGCCCCCATCAAGGCCGAGTCGTTGGTCGCCGAGACAATACCGGAAAGTCCAGCGACCGAAAAGGACCGGCCGGACGCAGCAAAGGGGGCAAAGGCCGA
>JBATDM010000079.1:0-10515 GCA_049663465.1 Pyrinomonadaceae bacterium | reverse complement strand
GATAACGCCCTTACTCACGCGCGGGCCTCCGCAACTGAGGACTGGATCACCGGCCGGGCCGGAATGGAATATCGAGACCTAATACCCGACCGGATGGATGGTGAGGTGATCGCATCGCATATTCGGCTTACCAAGGGCGGCGAGGTGCCGGACTATGTTCATTATCACAAGGTAGATTTTCAATTGATCCGCTGTCTGAAGGGGCGAATCAAGGTCGTTTACGAAGACCAAGGCGAACCGTTCTGGCTTGAGCCGGGCGACTATGTGATACAGCCGCCCGAGATCAGACATCGCGTGCTCGAATGTACTGAGGGATCTGAAGTCATGGAAATATCGATCCCCGCCGAGCACGAAACATGGATCGATCACGAGATGACGCTGCCAACAAGGACAGTAAACCCAGAACGATTATTCAGCGGACAGCGGTTCGTTCATCACCTCGCGGAGAAAGAAAAGGAACCTTCGTAGATCTATTTCTTCCTCGTCGCGACCTCGGTTCCCAGCGTTTTCGAGCTTTGGCTTCCCCACCTGCCATCGAGCGTTCCGTCTGATTTCACGTCATAACCGACGAACCCGCACTGTCTGCCGCCGATGCCGACCGCGACAAGGTTGCCGGCACGAATGCCAAAACCATCAAAAGTGTTCGCGGCGTTCCACTCAAAAAGATACCCCTGCCCTTTCGTGGAGACTTCCAGAGTTCCTTTGTAATCCTGGCCATCGGTATTACTGCCAGAAATATTGTATTTGCCTTCGAGGTCTGAGCCTGACGTGCGCGTTGCCTTTTCGGTTTCCATCGTGTTGACGCCCCAATATCCGGCTTTACCGTCGAGCGAACCGTTATCATTGATCTTGTACAACACGACTCCGCAGCCCTTGCCGTTGGTTCCGTCCGCATAGGCAACCGCGACCGCACTGTCTGTCATGACGCCGACGCCGTCATATTTGTGTCCTCTCGAATTCCAAGAAAACTGGTAAACGTCGTCCCGCTTTGTCACGAGCAGATCAGCCTCGTAGGTTCCTGCCCCGTTCGGATTGGTTCCTTTTGCGTCATATTCGCCTGCAATGTTCTTTGGCACCGCCGGAGTCTCGGTCTTGGCCGGGGCGTCGTTCGCGGCGCTATCATTCGTCGAAAAGCTGCCTTTGCACGCAAGAACCGCGATCACCAAAATGCCAAGGCAGACGATCAGATTTACGCTCGAATTTAGACGTTTCATGTCGAATCTCCTTAAGCTGGGTTCTGTAAACCTTGTTTCGCGAATATAATAGTCTAAAGCTCGTTCGCATTCACATCTCGAGGAAACATTTATGAAGCTCGCGCGACATTGTTCGCTATATATTCTTCTTTTGACGGTTATTGCCGTGATGAATTGGCCGACAGCGGCGCAGCAGAAGATCAAAGATCTGCGTCCGACGATCATATTGATCTCGCTCGACGGATTTCGATACGATTACATCGACAAATATGCACCGCCGACCATCACGGCGCTCGCAAAAGACGGCGTGCGGGCCAAATGGATGATCCCGTCCTTCCCGACCAAAACGTTCCCCAATCATTACACGATCGCGACGGGGCTTTATCCGCAGAACCACGGCATCGTGGAAAATAACGTTTACGATTTCGGCACGGTTTTCTCGATGAGCAAGCGCGAAGAGGTCGAGAACCCGCGTTGGTGGGGCGGCGAACCGATCTGGGTGACCGCTGAAAAGCAGGGCCAGCGTGCTGCGAGCTACTTTTTTGTAGGGACGGAGACTGAGATAAAAGGCGTTTCGCCAACCACGTGGCGCCTCTATGACGGAGCGGTGCCGAACGAGATGCGCGTTGACAAAATACTCAGTTACCTCGACCAGCCCGTCACGACGCGGCCTACTATCTTGACGATGTATTTCAGCGAGACCGATGATGTAGGCCATACTTTTGGCCCCGACGCCGAGGAGACCAAGTACGCCGTTTGGAACGTCGATGCGTATATCAAACGCCTCATGGACGGCCTTAAAACACGCGGTATCGACGAAGAGGTGAACGTAATTCTAGTCTCCGACCACGGAATGGCTCCGTATTACTTTCGAAACACGACATTTCTCGACGATTATTTTGATTTCGCCGATGCGAAAGAGATCTTATGGACGAATGAGATCGTTCAGATCTTTCCAAAAGACGGAAAAACCGACGCGATCTACGCGAAGATCAAGGATCTAAAACACACGACCTGTTGGAAAAAGGGCGAGATCCCCGCGCGACTGCATTACAACGATGGAAAGCGGGTTGCGCCGATCGTTTGTTCGAGCGAGATCGGTTGGATGACGACCAGCCACAGACGTTACGACGACTGGTACAAGAATCAGAGCGAACAACAGCGTCCGCGCGGCGCCCACGGTTACGACAACAAATATCCCGAAATGGGGGCGACATTCATCGCTCACGGATCAGCATTCAAGAGCGGCTATGTTGCCGAGCCGTTCGAGAATATCGAGGTCTATAACGTGATGTGTAAGATACTCGGCCTAAAACCAGCGAAGAATGACGGGAAGTTGGAACGTGTTTCGCAGATGTTGCGCTAATTTTGCTAGTTTTTACCGCGACGGCCGCGCGTGGCGCGATCCATCATATCCACAGAACGTTGCAGGTTAGGAATATAGCGGTTAATAAATGAGACAGCGTCTTTTACCGATGGGTCATTGCGAAAGAGCTTGACAAATTCCTTCCCGGCGTCGAGCGCGGTGCGGCGGCTGTTGAGATCATTTAGGCGGTAATTTGTCGCAAAGGCATCGTAGAGTCTTCTCTGCTGAGTAGCCTTGATCATTGCCTCGCGTTGTTCTGCCGGAACAGCCTCGCGGATCGCCTCGATCAGGTCAGTGCTTGCCTCAAGCAGTTGGAATGCCCATTCTTCCTCAGGTGTAAGCACAAAACTCACCCCGCGATGGTGGATCTCGTCGATGAGTGTTTCGTTGGCTTCCTGGCTGAGAACAGGATCGTCCTGCGTAAAATTCAGCCAACGCCTGACTTCCCTCCGCGTCACCGGCCCACGCACACCGTCATCAGGCTGCGCCGCAGTGGGCAACACAAGCCCGAGATTAAGAATGATGATTCCAATGAGGATGCGGAGACGCATAATAGTGCCTGCCTGCCACTTACGATTCTAACACACCCCGGAAGGTTGTTCGGATATCGCAACAAAGTGCAAAAAATAAGCCAGAAGCGCCTGCGTAAGCGGGCGGCACGACCTTGACTCTCGACAAACGGCACACGGCAAACGAACCTTCCGAAGCTGCGGAGCAGCCGCGGATTAGCCATCGGAGGATATCTGAAAAGTCTCTAAAGAATTCGGCGATCTCTGCGTCCTCCTCGGCGGTCTTTGCGTTAGAACGCAGTTAAATGCTGAGAACGCAGAGAGTTACGCAGAGTTGGCGGAGAACCTCGACATCTTATCCGGCTCCCGACAAACGGCACACAGCCAAACGAACCTTCCTAAGTGCCGAGCAGCGGCATAACTTTAGCTCCAGCGTGAAGCGCACTGGAAACCTGGGGACCGGCCCGACCAAAAGATCGCGGAGACGCGCGTGAGCGGGCGACCGGGACCTTACGTCACCGAAGGTGACAAACAATATAGCGTTGGGTGCAAAACCTACGTTGATCCCAAACAACCCACCGCGTCGCCAACGGTGACGAACACATGCTCGTCCTTTCAGGGACGGCACTTTCGAAATGAACCTTCTCGTAGGGTTTCACCCTACGCTATATTGTCGGTCTCCGTTGGAGACAAATCAGTTCGCCAGCGTAGGCGGCACACACCGCAACGACAAAAGAACCTCGCTGAGCTACGGAGCAGCGGCATAACTCTAGCCCCAGCATGAAGAGCAGCGAAACCTGGGGAACCGTCCACCCAAAAGATCGCGGAGCCCGCCTGAGCGGGCGACACAGATGTCGGCGGCATAGTCGTCTACCAAAAGAACTCGAAGCGGTTCGTCAATAAATGAACCTTTCCCCTTGTTGCCCTTGCGGCTGGGTCCGGCACTGGGGCTGATCCAGTCGGGCCCGCCGCTGGTGTGGCTGGGTCGAGAGCTGTTGCATACCTTCGCGCCTGAATAACATCGCCCGCATTGATGACTCCGTCGCCGAATGTAGCACGCGGAGCGGTGTCCGCCCGCTGAAATTCATTTGGATCAACGCTCGGCATATCGAGTCCGGTCGCAAAACGCCTCATTTGGATTACATCTCCGGAAATGACGACACCATCACCTGCCGCTCGCGGTGTAACGTCTGCCTCAAATCCCATCGGGGTCGCCGTCGGAGTAGGCGTTGGTGTGGGCGTGCCAGACGGCAAGCACTTTCCGGCACTTCCTGCATTGAATATCGCTTGAATTTCCGATGCAGAAAGGGCGCGGTTGTAAAGTGTAGGCTCATCGAGTCTCCCCGGCAAATACTCATCTCGGGAAAGAGAAAACCGCTTGTACTTGCCAATCAGCAAACTGTCAACAGGATCGATGGGGCCCATCGATACTCCATTTGTCGTGCCTCGAAGCTCGCCGTTAGTATAGATTTGAAGAAGATCTGCCTCGGCGTCATACACCCCGGCCACGTGAACCCATGAATTCAGCACAGCGGACCCCGGAGTTGATACAAATCTTATTGGGTCGGCACCCGATTGTATCTGAAAAAGATAAACGGAACCGAATGCCGGAGCCGTGACACCCAAGAACCAGCCATTGCCGAAATCGGTCGCCACCTTATTTAAAAATGGTACTGTTTGGTCTCCAAAGGTACCTACTCCACTCTGATTGACCCATGTTTCGACAGTAAATGAACCACTGCCGGGATTGAGACTTGCTTGGTGATCCACCTCAACAAAATCGTCAGTACCATCAAAACTAAACGCCTGACCAACCATTCCAGCGGCAAATGTCGCGCCGTTCCGCAGTGTTCCGTTGTTGGCTCCAAAAACGTCATTTGCATCATTCTCGCCTTTCCACCACGCTGTTGCGTTTGCAGGGACCGGAGCGCACTGCGTTTCACACTTTCCGGCACTTCCGGCGTTGAAGATGGCCTGAATTTCTGATGCCGAAAGGGCCCGGTTATAGAGTGACACCTCATCAACTACGCCATTAAAGAATGAAACCGGAAAATTTGTGAAACCTCCTATCTGAAACGGGTTGTTGATGCTGTCAATGTTTCCTGAGGTATGCAGGGTATTTTCGAGGACTCCATTAACATAAATTTTGACGAGACCAGTTGGAGCGTCATATGTTCCTACAAGATGTGTAAACGTGTCGGCCGATAGGATAGAGACCGAATCTATATCCTGGTTTACCGCCCCTCCTCCGCCAATTGGAAAAGTGAAGCGCATCTGCCCATTCGGAAGCACGACTATCTGGTAGCCCAGGATCTTTCCGGCAATGAGTTTTGTCGCAGATGGTGTTGGGTTTGAAGTCTTAAACCATGCTTCAAGAGTAATAGCTGTTTGCAGGTCAAGACTTGCCGAATTTGGAACGTTTACCAGGTCATCAACACCATCAAAACTAAACGCCTGACCAACTCTGCCGGGGGCAAATGTCGCACCGTTTTCAAGGGAACCGTGATTTACACCGAAGACATCGTTTGCGTCATCCTCGCCTTTCCACCAGGCAACAGCATTAGACGGCAGTGGAGTACACTCAGTCCCACACTTGCCTCCAATTCCAGCATTATAAATGGCTTGGATCTCACCGCTAGAAAGTGAACGACTGTAGAGTGACAACTCGTCAATGACCCCTGCAAAATAGTCATCTGCGTTTGTAACATCTTCCCCGTGGCCGATTGAGAGGCGGCCCGACGTAGCCGGACGACCAACAGTTAAGGTTGTAGAGCCATCGGCAACGCCATTGATGAATAGGGTGATCGTGCTGCCGCTTATGGTGGTGGCAACGTGTGTAAAAACATTCGTTGGAATAACCATTTTGGATCTTGCGTATTGAAATGATCCGCCGGTTTTCGCGTAGTAGGCTAGTTGGCCATTTGTGTCGACGAAGAATGCATAGGTCACATTGCTGTTGTCGAAATTACGTTTGTTAACGATCACTCTCTGCTGCCCACCGACGGTTGTCGGATTGATCCATCCTTCAATAGTGAGGTCGCCGGTAATATTGAGAATGGGATTGTCAGGAGCGGATACGAGATCATCAACTCCATCAAAACTAAACGCCTGCCCAACCCTGCCGGGGGCAAATGTCGCACCGTTTTCAAGAGTGCCGTGATTTACACCGAAGACATCGTTTGCGTCATTCTGGCCTTTCCACCATGCGACCGCTCCCGACGGTAGCGGGGCACAATTTATACCCAATGGCTCAGTTCGCGTCTCGGAACTATTATTAAGTTCTCCACCATTCGAAAAGAACCCCTCTGCCAAAATAGAACTGAGATTTAAGTAACCGCCGGCCGCTCCGAGCGCTCCCAAACTGATGAGCGCAACAATTAGAGTACGGGCGTAAGAAGTGTAAGAATTCAACATACCGTTTGGACTCCCTGAGAATTTACTTTGAAATGCGGTGAATCGTATTAGCCCACAGTGTACATCCTTACGGACAGTGCCACAAGAATACCGAATCGGCCCACGACCGGGCTTGACACTCCTATCCAAACGGGTTCATATTATCTGCACCGTAATTTGGTGTCTTTGAAAGGTCGGTTTGGCTGAAAAATTGTGGGTTTCTTGGTGATTTGGAGGAGTTTTTTCACCTGAGGCTTGCGAACTCCGCGAAAATATCCCGAGCGGCCATACTTTCATTGGTTTTTTGATCTTCCAAAGGCTTCGCTTGAGCGTCCGGCGAGCCAAACTTTGACCGCCCACGCCTCTTCTCATCCCATAAAAACCTTGACTTTTGTGAAATGCTGTGCTATCGTTGCAACGACGCCCTGTTTTCAGTAGCGGGGCGTGATCTTTGATAATTTATTTAACTGGCTTTTGGTTTTCAGCCCTGGGTTTTTAGCAATTTTCGAGCCGTGGCACAATGTGGCACAGGGGTTTTGTTTAAAATAACAGGAAAACGACCTCAAAAGACACGGTAACTGGTTGATACTTCTGGAGTTACTGTCACAAGCAAGGGCTGGGACAAACCTGGGACAAGGGTGGGACAAGATCGGGACAAACTTGGCTGCGAATCGGGCTAACCCATTGGTAATGAGTGCAGTACAGGCAATAGCTAATGTGTGTTCGAGGAAATAGAATTCTCGGGTTTTGCGGTGGTTTTGGGCTAAAGCCCGGAAGTTTTCAGGATTCCTACCACTAACTAAAGTTAGTGGCAATTCATTCGGAAGCAATTCTTCCGAATATCACTAACCTACCAAACTAGCTGAGGCTGGTCGTAGTTCATTTTGCCCGGATGAGGTTATGAAGCTGTCCGAATGGTGAGGACTACGATCTCGGGCGGGACGAGGAATCTGATGGGCAAAACGCTCATGCCGACGCCGCTGGTGACGAAAAGATCGACGTTATTCTCGAGAACGTGGCCGTAAGCGTACTTTTGGCCAAAGGTTGACGGCACGACCGGGCGGCCAAACAGCGGAAACCAGGCCTGTCCACCGTGTGTGTGGGCCGCGAGAACGAGCCGCAGATCGTCAGAGATCGAAAGATCACCGGTAATAATCGGCATAATGTCGGGGCTGTGTTCGAGGACGATAAGATCGCCCTCGCCGCCGGCCGCCGCGATCGCTTTTGCGTCGGCAGAGGTCTCTTTCCAGCCCTTTTTGAGCTGCAGATGGTCCTTAAAGCCGAATATTCGCAGCCGTTTGCCATCCCTTTCGATCGCCGCGACCTCATTTTGCAGGACTTTGTAGCCGATACGCGTCAATTCGGCCGCAACCGTCCGGTCGTCGTACCAACCGTCGTGATTGCCAAGCACCGCAAAGACCCCGTATTTCGCCTTTAGCCCGGCGAGATTGTCCGCGACGGTCTTCATCGGCATCTTGAGGCCGACTTTCGTGACCGGTTCGTCCTCAACCGTCTCAGAAACGTAGTCGCCAAGGAGAACAACGATGTCGGCTTCCTGTTCATTGGCCTTTGCAACAACCTCGCGTAGCCTTTCTTCCGTGACATAGTTGGACCCACCGTGAATATCGCCCAACATCACGATCCGCAGCCCGTCGAACGTCGGATCCCAGTTCCTTATCGCGAGCGTCGAATGGTTTACAACAAGCCGCTGAGGCTCGACAAAGTATGCGTAGCCGAGGCACGCCGCCGCAATCGCCGCAGCGAGCGGAAAGAGGTAAAGAGAAAGTCTTTTAGGCTGGATCATCGGTCGGTATCTATTGGAAATATTCGGCCCAACGGCGGTCAACGAGTTCGACAATGTCTTCGCGGGGCTCGACTTCTTTCGGATACCAGGGCTTCATCCGTGCGTCGATGACGATCGGGGCGGTGTAGCCGATATGGTTGTTCTTTGTCGCGACCTCGCGGGCATAAATGTCACTTGCCGGGTCAAATCGCGTCCAGGTCGCCCAGAGAAATTTGTCCGTTGAACGGGCGAACTCGACCTTGTCATGCAAGACGACCATTTGCCAGTCTTTGAACGAGTCGGACGATGCGACGCGAGACGCGAGATCTTTGTCGGTGTCATACGGGTCGCCCTCGACGACGAGACAGCCTTTGCAATAAGGCTCGGCGGAGCGGATCCCGGTTGGCAGATCGCCGGTGAACTCGGCCGCGAGTTCCCTCTTCGCGTCACCGACGCCCATGAGGATCGCCTTGCTGCCGTGATTGACTTTGCCGCTCGCGTAATCGAGCGTGTCAAAGGCCGTTTGGCTGAAAATATGCAGATCACGGTTGAAATCGACTCGGGCGAGGATGTGCTCGAAGAGGCTCTTGAAATCGCGAAGGTCCTGCGGTGTGTCGGTGAGCAAGAGAAACTTAGTGAGCGTAAGCTGGCCTTCGCCAAGAATGCGAAATCCGGCGGACAACGCCTCGCGTCCATATCGCTCACGCACAACCGCCGCCGCCAGCGAGTGAAATCCGGTCTCACCGTAGCTCCAAAGATCACGTACGGCTGGCATCACGACGGGAAACAGTGGCGAGAGAAGCTCTTGAAGGTAGTCGCCGATGAAGAAGTCTTCCTGCCGAGGCTTACCGACGACGGTCGCGGGGTAAATGGCGTCTTTTCGATGGAAAACAGCGTCGGCAGTAAACACGGGATAATCATGCGTCAGCGAATAATATCCGTAATGATCGCCAAACGGGCCTTCGGGACGCCGAGTATGCGGTGCGACGGTGCCGCAGATCGCAAATTCAGCCTCGGCGATGAGACGATGGCGATCACCGCCAAGCGGATTCGCTGCGGTTTTGACCTTTCCGCCCGAAAGAAGAGACGCGAGCATGAGCTCGGGAACGCCTTCGGGCAAAGGAGCGATCGCAGAAACGATCAAGGCCGGCGGTCCGCCGAGAAAAACCGTTACCGGAAGCGGTTCATTCCGCTGCTCGGCTTCAAAGTAGTGAAATCCGCCGCCCTTGCCGATCTGCCAGTGCATCCCGGTCGAGGTTTCGTCGTACCGCTGCATTCGGTAAATCCCGAGATTGTGTTTGCCGTCCGTCGGGCTCTCGGTATAGACGAGCGGCAGCGTGACGAAATGTCCGCCGTCTTCGTGCCAGAGTTGAAGAAGAGGAAGCTTTCCCAGATCAACGGTAGGCTGGCGTGCCTGCAAGACTGGAGCGCTACTAATAGACTTGGTACCGAGCTTTGCAGCCGTCAGGCCGAGATCGCGAAACTCCCAGAGCTTGCCAAGCTTTGGCGGGAGAAGCACCTCGGCGGCGTGAACCGCGCGTTTCACAAAATCAAGCGGTTTGTTGCCAAATGCGAGGTCAATGCGGCGTTTCGTGCCAAACAGATTTGTCGCGACGGGAAATTTGGAGCCCTTCACATCGGAGAAAAGCAGGGCTTTGCCATCTGCCTCAATGACACGTCTGTGAATCTCCGCGATCTCAAGAAAGGGATCAACCGCGACGGAGACTTCGACGATCTCGTCTTCATCGCGAAGCAGGTCGATAAAGGAACGAAGGTTGTGGTGCATATGCTTCGCGAACCGCCTGAGAATGATCTTCTGCAGCGGCCGGCAAACAGGTCGCGGTGCCTACTGGTAATCGTAGAATCCCTTGCCGGTCTTGCGTCCGTGCCAGCCTGCGTCAACGTATTTCTTAAGCAGCGGACATGGACGATATTTCGGATCGCCGAGCCCGTCGTGGAGCACGTTGAGGATGGCGAGGCAAACATCGAGGCCTATGAAGTCAGCGAGAGCGAGCGGCCCCATCGGGTGATTCATTCCGAGCTTCATGATCTCGTCGATGGCTTCTTTGGTGGCGACACCTTCGTGAAGGGCGAATATCGCTTCATTGATCATCGGCATCAGAACGCGATTGGACACAAAGCCCGGATAGTCGTTGCATTCGACAGGTACCTTGCCAAGTTGTTCGTAAAGCGATTTAACTTTAGCGTAAGTCTCGTCGTATGTTGCAATTCCACGGATAACCTCAACCAGTTTCATAAGCGGAACTGGGT
>JBATDM010000078.1:0-2285 GCA_049663465.1 Pyrinomonadaceae bacterium | reverse complement strand
GTTCAATAGTGGAATACCGTTCTGATGTACAAACACTTTCGCGGAGCCGCCGAGACTGGTTACGGTTTCGAGAGCTGGTTCGACAAGCCATTCTGGTAGGATTACAGGTTCCTGTTTTGTGAGTTCTTCGGTTGCGGCCTGTAATTCCGGAAGAAACGATATGCTTGTCGATTCCGGCGGATAAAGAAACAAGACTTTTTCAAGAGCGAGCCCTGGTGATTCCTGTGGAAGAAAGAATCTCTGGCGCCCGTGCTGTACGATATTGACGAGTCCCATTCCACGTAGCTCTCTGATCTGTTCGAAGGTGGAAGGACATATCTCTGTAAGCAGTTGGCCCTGGAACCGCGACGACCGCACGGTGATATCGTCGATCAGATTGACGCTGTTCTTCTCAAAATCGACTACTCGCAATACTTCATTCGCCGTTGTTGGAATACTTGATCGAAGGCCAAAGTGCTGACGGATATCTCTGAGCCATTCTTCCGATATCTTCACGCCAACAAGCCTCGTACCGTCATCAGTGGTGGTTCGAACGATATTCAGTGCATCGTGGCTGAGTGTCTTAAGATATTTCCATATGGGAAGCAATGCACCGCTGAGAATATGGACGGTCCTGTTCTCAAATTCAGGTATCTTGGTCTCCTCTTTGATCCACCACTCTTCCGCCTTGGTTTTCGGAACGATCCGAAACCGCTGATTCAACTCGCTCTCGCGTAAATAGGCTACGTTGCGGCCGGAAGGCTTTGTGATCGAGAACATCTGATACCGTTCCCCTGTTTCCGGATCGGTATGGGATAAAGTTCTTCTGACCGATATAAACGATCCGTCTCGCCGGTCCTGATAGAACTGGTGTATCTCGCTGGCCGCCATGTCCTGATATCTAGCCGGCGTAGTTGCGACTCTAAGTTCCAACTTGTAATAGACAGTCTTTGCTCCGGTCAACGGATCTGAGTTAAGAACCTGCGGCGATCCGGAGACGGCGACTGACATGGCTTTCAGGTCTTCCATTCCGTCATCGAGTTTTCCTTTCTGCTTTAGGTATTCGATGGTTTCGAGGAATGTTGAATAGAAGTAGTCGAAAAGAGCGTTCTGCCGGTCCACCTCAAGCGAAAGCAGCCTGTTTAGGAATCGAGGGATATTTGTCTTTTCGCTGTCGGGGATCTGCTCGTCACCATCAACCGTTTTAACAAGGCCCATATCTCTCAGTGCCTGTTTCGGATCTTCGAGCCCCTCGATCTCCCGGCCTTTCATGATGCCAGTGAGCACAACACTTAACGCCGAACGCCCTTCTCTCGATTCAAGATTATATTTATCAAGGTTGCCGGCCTTTTCGGCACGGCGGTCACCCTTGGTAAGGGCTCCCATATTGCCAAGCCTTCTGGCGATAGTTGAGGAGAACCTTTTCTCACCTCCGAGTTCCGTAAAGACAAGCAGATAGACTGGTGGTGCCACTTGGCCGGTCCGGTGTGTGCGCCCGAAGTCCTGGATCTGCTTATCGGCTGACCATTTTAGCTCCGCAGCAATATGGAGACGTCTCTGCTGATTCCCAACGGATTTGCCTGCGTGAAGGCTATCTCCCGTCGAGGCTACTTCAGACATGACCGCGATCCTTTTGTCACCGTTCTGAAAGGCATTCTTTTCGTGAAGGTTTATAAGCTTTGAAGGGACACCAGCGAGTTGGCGTGGACGATACTCAAGTGTGCCTTTCGCCGTCCGGATCAGGCGTTTCTTTCGGCCAGTCATCTCAGCAATGTTCTCGACACCAAAGTAGTTTACGAGTTGGTCGAGTGGATGTTCGGGCACTTCCAGAATCGACAGCTTATCCAGAAGCTCAGCCCTTAGCTGCACAGCGGATCGACTCTCGACTTGATCGCCATTGGCATCGACAAGAGGAACGTACTCAATGGTTCCGCTGTAAGGATTGGTTCTTTCCTGAAAACAGTTGGTTGGAAAGCAATTAGCTACCAGACGTGTAAGAGTCTCTCTCGGGCTAAAGTCAAGGCTGTCAATCGCTTCTTCCTGATCTGCTGCCCTTTCGATCTGCTTTTTGGTCTGGCTCTCGCCCGTGCCCGTTATCGACACCACAATGGACTCTTTTCTACCAAGGGCTTCCTCGATCTCACGGATCAGCGTCGGAACCTTAAATGCTGTGATCAGATTGCGAAAGCAGCGTTGATGCTCTGCCCAAAACTGATTGAGGGCGCTGCTTCGCGTGGCCTTGCCGGAGTTAGTTAGATCTAGGGCTCGATGGATATTTCGAAAGACTTCCTGCCAGCCTTGGGCCA
>JBATDM010000077.1:0-22811 GCA_049663465.1 Pyrinomonadaceae bacterium | reverse complement strand
TAGTGCTTCGCCGAGATTGTTAGGTTCCGCCGACTTTGCCGATAAGAGATCTGACCGCTAAATACGCGAAAGGACGCGAACAGAAGAAGTTTTGCCACGAATTTACACGAATGGGCACGAATAAGAGGAACGGTATGTAGTTCCTCTTATTCGCTTTGATTCGCGTTATTCGCGGGCAAAAGCTTCTTAAGCTGCTAAGCCCCTGCGCCGTGGCATTTTTTGAATTTTTTGCCTGAGCCGCAGTAGCAGGGTTCGTTTGGTTTGACCTTTGGATGTTCGCGGACGAACGGGGTGTGGCGCGTTTCTTCGGTGTCGCCGGCGGCAGTGGCGGTTGCCATTGCTCCGGTGAACGCCATGCCGGTTGCCTGTCGGCGGGCACGCTGCATTTCGAGACGTTCGAGGCGTTCGCGTTCTTCCTGTTCGTTGCGGTCGACGATCTCTAGGTTAAAGAGTGCTTTGGTCGTGTTGGTGTCGATGCGGTCGAGCATGTCCTGGAACATATCGAACGACTGCTTTTTATACTCGACAAGCGGGTCTTTTTGCCCGTACCCGACGAGTCCGATGCCCTGCTTTACATGGTCGATCGATAGAAGGTGGTCCTTCCACTGCGAGTCGATGATGTTGAGCATAATGTAACGCTCATACGCACGGAGGCTCTCGGCACCGGCGAGTTTTTCTTTCGCCTCGTAATTCGCGATGGCCTTTGCCCAGATAGCTTCTTCGATCTGTTCGGGCGACATCGCCTTGAAATCGACATCGGCGTCGACCGACGGATCGACGTCGTAGATGCTCTCGATCTCGGCGGCGTACGTGTTGACGTCCCACGTTTCGGGCCCGGCGTCCATATTGAGCATGCTGCCAGTCAGATCGCGAAGAAGGTCCTTGGCAACGCCCGTCTCGCCGAGCAGGTATTCGCGATGTTCGGGTTCGAACATTAGCTGGCGACGAAGGCCGTAGATGGTTTCGCGTTGGCGGTTCATCACGTCGTCGTATTTGAGGACGTGTTTACGTGTTTCAAAATTACGGGCCTCGACGGCCTTTTGGGCACGCTCGATCTGTTTTGACACGGTTCGTGACTCGATGGCGACGCCCTTTTCCATGCCGAGCCATTCCATCATCGAGCGGACCTTATCACCCGCGAAGATACGCATCAGGTCATCCTCGAGCGAGAGAACAAACCGCGTCGAACCTGGATCGCCCTGACGGCCGGCACGTCCGCGAAGTTGATTATCGATACGCCGCGATTCGTGGCGTTCGGTGCCTAGGATGTGTAGGCCGCCAGCCGTGACGACCGCTTTGTGTTCCGCAGCGACGACCGCCTTTGCATTTTTGAGCTGCTCCTCGAATTGCTCCTCAGACGCCTCATCCGGATTTATTTCCATCCGTTTGAGGTAGTCGCGGGCAAGCTCGTCGGGATTGCCGCCGAGCAAAATGTCTGTACCACGGCCTGCCATGTTGGTGGCGATGGTGACCGAGCCCTTGCGGCCGGCCTGAGCGATGATCTCGGCTTCCTGTTCGTGATATTTGGCGTTGAGAACTTTGTGCGGGACGCCGATCGCTTTTAGTTTCGCGGCGACAAGTTCTGAATTTTCAACTGAAACGGTACCGACCAATACAGGGCGACCGAGGGTGTTCAGTTCCTTGATCTCTTCGACGACGGCGTCCCATTTTTCGGGCAGCGTGCGGTAGATCATGTCCGAATTATCCTCGCGGACAAGCGGCATATTTGTCGGGATCTGGACGACATCGAGGCCGTAAACCTCATTAAACTCTTCCGCTTCGGTCTCGGCGGTACCGGTCATGCCGCTGAGTTTTTCGTACATTCGGAAGTAGTTTTGCAACGTGATCGTCGCGAGCGTTTGGTTTTCCCGCTCGATCTTGACGCCCTCTTTTGCCTCGACAGCCTGATGCAGACCGTCCGACCAGCGGCGGCCCTGCATGAGACGGCCGGTGAAATCGTCAACGATGATGACCTCGCCTTCCTGAACGACGTAGTGATGATCTGCCCGGTAAAGTGTGTGGGCCTTGAGGGCCTGCTCGACGCAATGGAGCAGGTCCATATTGCCTGGATCGTAGAGGTTTGAAACGCCGAGAAGTCTTTCGGCCTTTGTGACGCCTGCCTCGGTTAGTACGGATGAGTGGTTCTTTTCGTCGAGAAGATAATCGCCGGTCGTGACCTTGGTCTCTTCGTCCTTGTGGCCGCGTTCGAGTTTGGGGATTATCTCGTTTGCTGTGAAGTATTTATCCGTCGCTTCGTCGGAAGCTCCGGAGATGATGAGCGGTGTACGGGCTTCGTCGATAAGGATCGAGTCGACCTCGTCGATGATCGTGAAATAATGGTCCGGCTGGACGAGCGACTCAACGTCGAACTTCATATTATCGCGAAGATAATCGAAGCCGAACTCGTTATTCGTACCGTAAGTGATCGAGCATGCGTAGGCGTCCTTTCGCTCGACGTCATCCATATCATTCTGGATACAGCCGACGGTGAGGCCGAGGAATTTATGAATTTTGCCCATCCACTCGGCATCGCGAGATGCGAGATAGTCATTGACCGTGACGACGTGAACGCCGCGTCCGGTCAGGCCATTGAGATACGACGGCAAGGTCGCGACGAGCGTTTTACCTTCACCGGTACGCATCTCGGCGATGCGGCCCTGATGCAGGGCGACGCCACCGATCATCTGCACGTCAAAATGACGCATTCCTGTTACACGGCGTGAGCCTTCGCGAACCGTCGCAAACGCCTCGGGCATGATCTCATTGAGTATTTTTTGCTCGGCTTTTCGCCGCTCTTCTTTATCGTCAATGCCTTCGAGAGCATTCGCGATGATCTCTTTGAATTTAGGGGTCTGGGCCTTAAGCTCATCGTCAGATAGCTTTTCGATGGTTGATTCCCAGCCGTTGATCTCGGTGACAAGCGACTTGACGTTCTTTAGAAAAACGTCGCTGCTCGAACCGAAAACTTTCTTTACTAATTTATCTGCAAAACTATTAACTGCCATGATTTCCTCGTGGTAAGAGTGACGCCTTCAGGCGTGATGCGTAACGCAATAGATTGAATTATCGCGTCAATGGACGCAACTCTTACAAATAAAAACCTTTTGAAATGGCGAATGTGATGGTGCTCTCGCCGCTACTTTTGTTCTAATTGCTAAGCAGCGAAACGAGGCCTGCACGGGGAAGGCGTGTGACTACGAAAACCTGATCATTTGCCGCTCTGACGGCAGTCTTTGCGACAAGTTTTTGACGGAGATCGGTCGCACCGTTTGCGGCGTAGAGCTGCATGGTGCTTTTTACCTCGCGTGCGAGTTCGACGGCACGCTGAGGCGAATCTTTTCGGACACTGACGTTGACCTGAAATTCGCGATCGTCCAGGCCAAAGCTAAATCGCGACTCGGCTGCATTTATGCCGTCAAATTCGGCATTAACAATGCAATCGCCGAGCGAATAGCCGTACTGCATTCCGCGGCTGAAATATTCGAGCGACTTTCGCGACGCAGTGCTTGTGGTCTCAAACCGGATCGGCGTGTAGCGGCCGGCAAGATTGCTGTTGATACATGGGAGGAGCGTGTTTTGCGCTACGCTGAATCTGTCCTTGCGAGGGTCGAACGTGCCTTTGGAACGAAGGCGTTCGAGCGATGCGATGAAATACTCAACGTCCTCGAGATAGATCTGGACCGACGCCGTGACCGGTGAACGCTCGTCGTCAGGCTTTTTGTCGAGCTTTTCTCTAAGCTCAAGCTCGTCCTTGACGTCAAACGTCCGCGTCATCGCCCCTTGATGACCAAGCACAGGCGTCCCGCCGGCCATCAACAGGCCGAGGTACACGCCGAGGGTGGCGAGCGCGATGATCGAATTTTTGTGGCGTGAGGTGGTCACCTATTTGATCGCGAGATTGTTCCTCGTAGTAAAGGCCGCGTTGCCGTTGGGGAGCTTTGGCGGGGCCTTTTGCTCGGCCAATTTTCGCTGGATCATTTCCTGAACCTGTGGTTTGGGCAAGTGGATATTTAGCAGAAGAGCCTTCCCGTCCGACGTTGAGGTTGCTGCCTTAAGAAATACCTGCTCATCGCCACTCACGGCTGGCGCCGCAAGGCCCAGCAGGGCATTGAGGCCGCTCGAGAGGGTGCGGGCGACATTTTCGTCAGGCTGCTCTGTCCGGATAACGGCGAAGAAATCTGTGTCGTTCTGTTCGACGGTAACAAGCACTTTTTTCGCTTTCAGCTTTTTATTTTCGTCAAGCCTTTCAATATAGCCGAACCATCCTGCGTCGCCGACGGCCAAGATCCAATCTTGAACAAGCTTTTCCATGACCGGATCATTCTTTAGGCCTTTCGCGGGATCTACAGGCTTAGGATCTTTCAATACAACGGTTTTTCCGTCCTTGCCGATACCGATCGTCGCGATAACCGAAACCTTAAAATTAGAAGCGATATTGACTTCATTGGCGTCGATCTTGTCGACGGTTTCCGTCGCCTGATCACGCAGAGGGCGCTTATTGATGTACACGCCGAATTTGTCGGCCTGAGATTCATCAACGGCCGGTGTCGGTTCTACCTTGACGGTAGTGTTCGAATTGCCGGTACCGGCAACGGTGTTGGCGTTTGGAACGGTTGCGGTGTTCGCGTTCGTGTTGTCGCTCGCGACAGTATCATCCTCGTCCGGTTTGACGTTTTTATTTGCCGGGGGCCTTACGCGTCCGCGGGGCGGCTTGCGATAGGTCGGCGTCGGATTTGACGCGATACCGCCATTATTAAATGTCGGCAGATCGCCGTCGATAACGTCACCGTTTAACTGCGGGATATTTGGCTGAGTGTCAAAAAGGCTGCCGCCGCCGGTTGAGGGCGGACTGATCGGAATTCCGGGCGGAATACCCGCTATATTGTTCGGGTCGGTCACGCCATTCTGAGCATCGAGCATTGCTTGATACTCGAGCGGATTAGCGATCTGAAAATAGCCTTCGGGATAGGACAGGGGCGGGGTTTCGCCCGTCACGTCCACAAATGTTACCTCGGCGTCGCCAAGCTCCGTCTTTTCATAGACCGCATCGACATATTCGCGATCCGTGCCAAAGAGCAGGCTGCCGACATATACTGTGTCGAGGACCTGACAAACGCTGCCAACCAGCGGACTGTCACAGCCCTTGAGGGTCAACAGAGATGTCTGTCCGACGATAAGAAGGGCAAGGATATTCGCGACCGCAGAAATGCCGATGATCTTATAGATCCGCGAACTAATGTCCCAATTTCTGATCTCGTAATTGTTAAACATTTCGCCGCCCGTAGTTTCATAGACCTCTGGGGCCGCGACGGGCGTCTGATGTTCGTATAATGACTGCTCAAACATATAAATTAATTCCGGCGAATCGAACTATTTAGCAGGTAAAGCTTGCTGTCATGGTTATACGCCTGCGCCCCGCAAAACGTTGCGAAGCAAAACGATATTCTAGCACCTCGCGACGGTGAAAGGAAAGATTAGACTTTCCAACGGCAAACCTTTAACATCTCGGTTAATGGGCCGTGGCCGACCAAACAACAAAGGTAAGAAGCGGTCGCATTCCAACCGGTCATCCTCAAGAGATGAACGTAGAGGTAAACGCCCTTTTGCACGTGAAAGTTCCGAAAGTCGAGTAGTACAACCCCAAACACCACGCCAACTTCGTGCCGTAGAACGCTTGCTCGCGGGAATTGGCGTTCCAGAACCGCGTCCGCTGACGCCGGACAAATTTCAGATGGACGCCCTGGCGGCCCTAGAAACTCAGGACGTGCTCGTCACTGCCCCGACCGGCAGCGGTAAAACGTGGATCGCCCGCGAAGAAATTCGACGGCTGCTGGCTGCGGGGAAGCGTGCTTGGTACACGACTCCGCTCAAGGCTCTTACAAATTCAAAATATGCCGAGTTTGGCCTCGAATTTGGTGAGGCGAATGTAGGCATTCTCACGGGCGATCGCAAAGAAAACTCCAACGCACCACTCATCGTCGGCACGACCGAGATCTATCGCAATCTGTTATTTGACGCCCTGCGCAGCGGCGAACAGGTTGAGACTGACTTTGTTATTTTTGACGAAGCACATTACCTGTCGGACGAAGATAGGGGCCACGTTTGGGAAGAGTCGATCATTTTGTCACCGCCGAGGATAAGAATGCTGCTGTTATCCGCGACTGTCGGCCGTGCGGATGAATTCGCTGCGTGGATAAGCGAGGTTCGCGGCACGAGCGTCCGTGTGATCAAAGCCGGGCCGCGTCCTGTCGAACTGCGTGCCGGTTATCTGTCCATTGACCTTCAGCTTTTTCCGCTACTGGGCGAGGACGGAACGTATAATCGCGATCTTGATCAGTTTTCACGCCAGAGATCGAGCGGCGGATATCGACGGCAGCGGTAGGGGAAATATTGCCACCGATCACAACGAAAGACACGGATAAGCTCTATTTCTGATCCGTGTCTTTCTGTGAAAATTGGTGGCTAATTTATTTCATCCCGGCGATGAGAGAGTTCATATCGGATTGCGGGACGAGAAGGTCAGCCGTCACTTCGCTGCCGCGTGAGATCACTTTGACGGCCTTTATCATGCGACCGTAAACCTGTTGGTCAGGGCGTTTTGAACCGCCAAAAATTGCGCCGCCGAGCATCTGCAGGCCCGCGACGGTTTCCTTCAGCGACTGGGCCTGTTCGGGCTTTTGGGTTTTCGCGTTTAGCTGTAACGACGTACCAATGGCGGAAACATCGATCGAGCCGGAAAGGTATCGGATCGCGTCGACGTTCGAGCCAAACTCGTCATTATCAAGCGGCAAAAGCTGCGAAAGCCCACCAGCAGGCGGTTTTGCGGCAAAACTCACAACCGCGCTGTCCTTGGCGGAAAGCAACGCCGATATATCGCTGGCGACCTTTGACTTGCCCTCAAGCGTATCGCGAACGCGAGCAAGCGAGCCCATTACCAAGGTAGTACTGTCCATCGCAGTTACGGCAACTTCCTTTGTTAGTCCCGTGAGAGCACCGTCCAGCATGTTTGCGATCTTTGAGTTTGGCGTTTTGCCAGCCGTATTCTCTAAGACATCTCTTGCCGAGAAAACATAGATCGTACGTTCGCCCATCATTTCAGTTCGATAGGTGCCGTTCGACGCAAGCTTTGCGACCGCAACGAGAGCACCGGCGTTGATGTCGCCGCTGGCTATCGCAACCGGCTCGTAGTCCGTTTCTTTGGCCGATACTTTCTTGAGAGCGATGCCGACCGCGACCTGTTCAAATTTTCGCAGATCGATGCCTGTACGTGTCTCCATTTCGGTGACCTTTGCCATCACCTCTGCGAGCATTGGCTGGTTAGACGACAATATTTTTGGCAATGCGTCATCAAGGAAACGTTTTGAATCAAATGCGACGACGGCGTCGGATGCGGGCAGCATCGCGACCAGTTTGCCGGTCCGGATCTGCTTAGCGGTCTTTGCTCGCGTATCAGGGCGGGCAAAAATAGCGACATTTGAGAGCAAAACCGCAATGGCGGTGAAGGCAATAAATCTAGTTTTCATCGTGTAACCTCTTGGCGTAACTTCCTAACGATAACAGATGCGGTTTGGTTCGAAAATGTTGGCTGGTTTTCATTTTGCCGCGCGAACCACGTCTTAAGATACTGCCTTTTTGAAGGACGCGATGGGCGGCCGATTTGTTAACCGGCAATTATTTTTCACCCACTTTTTTTGAGTACTTCAAACTCAAACTGCAGTTCTTTTCCGCGCATGATGTAGCTCAAATATTGCTCCCAGAATTTTCGCAGGAATCGCATTGACGGCATTCGCAGGTCGAGATTGACCAAAAACTCGATGCCCAAGGCTCGCCAGAGATTGGCCAAGGTCACGTAGATTCGGATCGGTTTTAACTCGACATCGGTATAAAATTCAAATTCCTTTTTTCCGGGGACAAAAGTATTAAAGGTATATGAGCTTAGGTGGTTTCTGTGCGTCGGGTCCGCCGCCCAATCGGCATTGGTGTAGTGTGGCGTCAATAGCCGTATGCGTCCACCTGGTTTTGTAATGCGGTGAAGTTCGGTAATGAAACCCATTACGTTCGGGATATGTTCGACAACGTGATTGGAGACGACAAGGTCAAATTTGCTGTCGGGAAATGGGTAAGGGAACTCGCCGAGGTCATGAATAACGTCGGCATTCGTGAGCGGGTTGTAATCCAGGCCGATCGCCCCTTTGGTTTTGTTTGTGCCGCAGCCGACGTCGAGGATCTTCATCGGAATAAAAACTAAGTGAAAATGTGAAAAAGTGCAAAAGTGAAAAGCGGCTAAAGTGATGTGAGCCAAATTTTTTCACTTTTTCCTTCTCTGACTTAAATAGAAATGCCACAGCAATCTCGCGGCCGCTGAGCGAAAGGGCCGCCAACGTTCTGCCATCGCGACGAACTCGTCAGACGTGGGTCGCGGCTCGCCCGAGAGTTTGTGCCACGCTGTGTGCAGTGCGATGTCGCCCTTCGGCATTACATCTGGCCGGAGTAAAGCCATAAGTAGGTATATATCGCTCGTCCATTCGCCGACGCCTTTCAGTTTGATGAGTTCGTCTTTTACCTCTGCGTCGGGTAATTTGTGCAGCGTGCCAAGGTCGATACGTTTTTCGAGAATTGCTTCGGATAAATGCCGTGCATAGGATGTTTTCTGGCGGCTAAATCCATCTGCCTTTAGCTCTACATCGCTTAGGGCCAGCAAATTCTGCGGAGAAACGTGTCCGAGTCGAGCGTTAAGCTTATCAAAGCATGCCTTTGCGGATGCAAGTGATACTTGTTGTTCGAGAATGATCTGAAGCAGCGTGGCAAACCCCGGTTCGCGATCCCATAGGGGCGGCGTTCCGTACTTTTCATAGACGCGGGCAAGTTCGGCGTGTTCCGCCGCGAGATTGCGATAGGCACGTTTCAGTGAGGTTGCGGTTAGCGATTTTGGCATCTGGTTGATTTGGCGTTATTATCAGCGGGCAATGAGCATTATCCCGAAACTCGCGAACTCACTCAATCGGCGTGATGAAGTTCCGAATCAGGAACTCGCCGCCGAGATCGTCAGACGCCGCGATACAACCGCAGTTATCGAACTCATCGAAAATCTGGCCAACAAAAATAAGGGCATTCGGCACGACTGTATCAAAGTACTCTACGAGGTCGGCTGGGTACAGGCGAAACTGATAGCCGGGCACATCGCGACGTTTCTGCCGCTGTTGTCCAGCAAAGACAATCGTTTGCAGTGGGGAGCGATGACGGCTTTGGGATGCATAGCGAGAGAGAAACCGGACGAGATATTTGGAGCCCTCCCGACGATCGTCGATGCTGCCGATAAAGGCTCGGTCATCACGCGCGACCATTGCGTAAATATTTTGATCACGCTTTCGGCAACTGCTAAATATGCAGAGAAAACATTTCCGCTCTTGGTCGAACAATTAATGACCTGCCCGACCAACCAACTGCCGATGTACGCTGAAAAAGCGGTGCCGATCATCAACGTGGCCAATCGGGGCCGGTTTGTTCAAATGTTGTCATCGCGGCTCGATGAAATCGAAAAAGAAAGCAAACGGAATCGCGTCGAGAAAGTGATCAAACAAGTTTCGAAGTGACCGGAAATACCGAAAAGACGGGCCTTGCAAAGGTGCGGTGTTTCGTCCGCTGCAAGCGTATATTTACCAAGTTGAGAGATCATCCGATATGAATGTCTTCCATGGATTTAGGGTCGTCGATCGGTTCGATATGGGTAAAAACGACGGCTCCAGGCAACGCTGCCGCGACGTCATGCTCGATCTGGTGGGCGAGGTCATGTCCGCGAATGATGGTCCATTCGTCAGGCATCAGCACGTGGACGTTGACGAATGTGCGAACACCCGAACGCCGCGTGCGCAATGCGTGGTAATCGATCGGAAACTCTCGTTTGTAGTCGTCAAGGACGCGAACAACCTCTTTTAGCTCGTTCGGTTCGATCGCGGTATCCAGCAGGCCCATGGCCGAATGCCTCACGATCTCATAGCCGCTCCATAAGATGTAGAAGGCAACCACTAAAGCGATGATCGGGTCGAGTATCACCCAGCCTGTTATCTTTACGACAATCAGCGCCGCAATGACGCCCGCCGACGTAACCACGTCTGTCATCAAGTGTTTACCGTCTGCACTGAGCGTGGCCGAACGATGTTTTTTGCCCTGTCGTATCAAGATCTGACCGACAATTAGATTAATGATCGATGCAACCGCCGAGATCGCCAACCCGAACGATATGTTTTCGATCGGTACGGGCGACATCAAACGCTGGATCGCGGCCCAACCGATGCTCAAGGCCGCCATACCGATCAGGGAACCTTCGAGAGCTCCGGAGAAATACTCGGCTTTGGTGTGGCCGTAAGGGTGATCTTCGTCGGCAGGGCGAGCCGCAACGGTCAGCATCCACAATGCAAAAACCGCTGCGACAAGATTGACCACGGATTCCAAAGCGTCTGAAAGCAAGCCGACTGAGCCCGTGAGCAAATATGCCACGGTCTTAAGCGATATGGTCGCCACGGCTGCCGCTATCGACAGCCACATAAATCTTGTCAGACGTTTGTTTTGCACCAGATGAGATACTACCATCTCATCTCATCGGCAGCCGAATCTGTGCTACATTAGCGGCTCGGCCAAATTGATAAAAAACAAGCATGCGTGGAGAAATGAATAAAGCGGACCTGGAATCGACGCCAAACGTAGAACGTGCTGGGCTCAGAAAGGTACGCCGCTCGGCCTTGCTGTTTTTTGCCGCTCAGGGCACAGGTGTGATCGTGTGGTGGTGCTTGCTGGTCTTTTATCCTGAATCACGGCTCTTTTTCGTCCTCGAACCTAACAGGGAAACTTCGCTGCTTGCGTTCTGGCTGCCTGACCTGTTGTTTATGGCCGTCGGTTCGCTCGTTGCGGCTGTTTTGATCGGGCAACGGAACAAATACTCGGTAGCGGCGATGTGGCTCGTGACGGGAGCGGTCAGCTACGCGGCTCTCTATACGAGCGCGTTTGTACTGATGACCGATCGCGGCTGGTGGGGCGTCGTGCTAATGCTGCCGTCGATGCTCTGGAGCGGCGTTTTCGCAACATCGCTGACCGTCGAGAACGATATGTTTCGCCAGGCGAGGGCGACCTCGACGAACTATGTCTTGCTCAAGACCTTTACCCAGATCGCCGTTGTGTGGACGCTGATACTTGTGGTCTTTCCATACCTGATAACGCTGGTCGAGGCGAAACTTGGATTTCCCCGCCTCGAATTTGCCTATCAAAGACCGCTCGCCGTCGTGATCTTTATTGCCATAAGTTCCGTTGGTGTCTGGGCAGCGTTTGTGATGTCACGGGTCGGCAAAGGCACGCCGCTTCCGCTCGATCATGCTGTAGATCTGGTCGTCGTTGGGCCGTATCGCTATGTTCGCAATCCAATGGCAGTTTCTGGGATCGGACAAGGCCTGGCGGTCGCTTTGTTTCTGGGATCGCCTCTCGTTGCTGTCTATGCCCTGATGGGTTCGGCTATCTGGCAATTGATATTTCGACCGCTGGAGGAAGATGATCTCGCCGAGCGTTTTGGGCCGCAGTACGTCGAATATGCCAAAGCGATTCGCTGCTGGATTCCGCACCGAAGTGGTTACAAAGCTAAACCGCCCCCGTAAAATAGCTCTGCGTCTCAGCTAATTCTGTAACTCTACGAACTCTATCAACCCTACAAACTCTACAAACTCTCACCACGCCCACGCCAAGCCGCTCTCGTCAAACTCCGACAGTTCGCCATTGGGCAAAATATGAACGATCCGTTCGAAGCCCTTCGCACGCAGCATTGGTGCGAGCATTCCGACACGGTGACATCTCGCACGAGGGGCTTTGTGATCGGTCAAAGGCTTTGATTCCGAACACATCATTACCGTCCGCAGGTCCGACGCGATCTCAACGATCCGGCCAACACCGCGTGCGATCTCAACCGGGTCAGGCGTAAATTTCCCGCCGCACTCCGGCAAATGCTCATAGCCGATCCTGTTCTCATTCAACAGCTCATGCAGCACCAACCCATTAAACTGTGGCCATCGTGACCGCGCAAAAGAACGCACATCACAGAGAAACTCGATCTCGTGCTGCTGAAGCAACTCAAGAAAATACTTGAAATCATGCCGACCGTGGCCGATGGAGTGGATCGTCGTCATTTTCGTGCTCGCGAGATCTCGTCAATTGTTTTCGGATCCTCAAGCGAGGACAGATCGCCCGGATCTTCGCCCAGATACGCAGAACGGATGACGCGGCGCATTACTTTGGCGTTGCGTGTTTTTGGCAACGCTGAAACAAAATGAATTTTTGACGGAGCGAGCGGTTTGCCCATGTCGCGCGAAACCAGAGCTTTCAGCTCGGTTTCGAGTGATGAGTGATGAGTGATGAGTGATGAGTCTTCAGAAGTTTTCAATTCATCATTCTGCATTTTGCACTCTGCATTGAGCACAACGAACGCAACCATGGCCGTTCCTTTTACTTCGTCGGGAACGCCGATGACGGCGGCTTCGATGACGTTTGGGTGCGAGCCGAGTATGCTCTCGACCTCGGCGGGGCCGACGCGTTTGCCAGCGACCTTTAGGGTGTCATCACTGCGGCCGAGGATGAACCAGTGGCCGTCTTTGTCGCGCATCGCAAAATCGCAGTGGACCCAGATGTCTTTGAACCGCCGCCAGTACGTGTCGAGATAGCGTTCCTTTTCCTGCCAGAATCCGCGGGCCATGCCGATCCAGGGCTGTTTGATGACTAGTTCGCCAACCTCGCCAGGTTGTACGGGATCGCCGTTTTCGTCGAGAATATCAACATCCATTCCGGCGCACGGAGCGGGAAAAGAGCAAGGCTTGATCGGCAGCAGCGGATTCCCCATCAATATGCCGCCCGCGATCTCGGTACCGCCGCTGTAATTGATGATAGGCAATTTGCTGTTACCGACCATCTCGAATAACCACCACCACGGATCGGGATTCCAGGGCTCGCCAGTCGATGCAAAGATACGCAGGGAACTCAGATCGTGACGTCCAAACGGCGGAACGTAAGGGAAACCGGACTCGGCCGTTTCGATGGCGTCATCATCGACCTCGACAAGCTCGCGAACGCCCGAAACTGCGGATTCTGCCGCAGCAAGCGAACGCACCAATGTGGGCGAAATGCCGAGCACCTCGACCTTATGCTTTGCGCAGAATTCCCACATGCGGTCGGTAGTCGGATAGTCAGGAGCGCCGTCGTAGATGCAGATCGTCGCGCCGTTTATCAGCGCCCCATAGATCAGCCACGGACCCATCATCCAGCCGATGTCGGTGTACCAGGATATCCGCGTACCTTTGCCGACATCCGTCCCAAACGCCATGTCCTGCGCCGCCTTGATCGGAAAACTCGCATGCGTATGAGCGATGCCTTTCGGCTTGCCGGTCGTGCCGGAGGTATAGAGGATAATGAGCGGGTCTTCGGCGGCGGTGGTTTCGGCCTCATAGCCTTTTGGGTTCTTGACTAGATCGTTATGGCCCGTGCAGACGAATGGTTCATAGTCGAGCCGATCTTTGAAGTCATTCAACGTAGTAGAAACTGTCAGATCTGTGCGAACACTTATTAAATGCCTAATCGTTGGAACAGCTTTCACTGCTTCAATTGCGACCTCGGAAGCTTTGTAATATTTCGAGCGACGCGCGAAGCCGTCGCATGTGAACATGGCTTTGGCTGCAACGGTGTTCATGCGGCTGGCAATTGCGTCGATACCATAACCTGAAAACACAGGGACGGCGATAGCTCCGATTCTGTTGATCGCGAGTAAAACGACAACAGTCTCAACGAGCATCGGCAGGTGAATACCAATAGCGTCTCCCTTACCTAGGCCTAGTAGCCTTAAAGCCTGTGCGCATTCAGAAACCGATTCGAAAAGCGTTTGATAGGAGTACTCCCATATCTCGCCACGTTCGTTTTCGGCGATCACCGCCGGCTGATCTTTCATCTCGTCCGTCTGCCAGCGGTCGAGGCACATTTCGGTGATGTTGAGACCGCTTGCTAGTGGTGAGTGGTGACTGGTGAGTGGTGAGTCGGAATCCTCTGCGTCACCGCGACTCTGCGGTGACGTAAACCACTTTGGGATTTCGATGCCGTCGGTTGTGTCGAGCAGCCTGTCGTATGGCGGCTCGAATTTGATGTCGAGAAACTTTATGACCTCTTCGGTAAACTTCTCGACATCTTTTATCGAAAAAGCGTAAAGCTCCTCCCAAGTCGATAGGCCGACTTGTTTCATAAATCGCGTAAGCTGCGCGCGTTCGATAACGTCGGGCGTCGGCGTCCATGCGATAGGTTGATCTTCGAGAAGGTTTGCTTCGTTCATTGGAAAATTAGCCACAGATTAACACAGATGAATTCGGATCTTCAGACGGTCGTGGAAAGTACGCGAAAAAACTTGTTGAACGTCTCAGACATGCACAGTATAATCTAGTAGGAATCTCGTCGAGCTGATAAATAATGAACAAAGTAAAATTTGACGAACGGATCGAGAATGCTCTAAATACGTTCTTTGAAAATGAGCCGGATCGGAGCCGTTTCGAACTGGCGTATAACGGGCAAGTGTCGGCGTTGGTTGGTCCCGACCCTGAGGTTAGCGAAAATGTAGATAAATGGTCCCGTTTGCTTCGCGAGGTGTTTATGTTTGGCCCGGGAGCTTTTGGCTTGTTTTTTATGACGCTAAGTGTGATCACTTTTTATCCGACCCTCGGTCTCGGTTTTCAGGGATTTATGACGTTTCTCTTTACGGCGTTTTTGACTTTCGCCGGTGCGGGCAGCATTTTTAAGGCAAAAAATCTAGTGGTTCCAGGAACGGTGATGGGAACGGCGATCGTTGTCGCAATCGGTTTTTCGATACTTTCTCGTTTTCTTGGGATAGACGAGGGCAAGTTGTACTTCTCTTACGGGCTCTATCTTTTTCCGGTTGTACTGGTACTGGCAAAACTAGCCCAAGGATCGGTCGCCGAGAAATAGTTTGTCAAGGAACTGTCAGTTGGCGGCGATGACTAGTGTGTCGCCGTTTTTGATTTTAAAACCGATTTGCGGCTATCTTAACAGTGCTACGGAGGCAAAATGGGCGAAAATGTTTCTCAGATCGGGCTTCCGAAGGATCTCTTTTCGGGCAAGACGGCCATTGTCACAGGCTCTTCACGCGGTGTCGGGCGGGCGACGGCTTTGCGGCTGGCTGAGGCGGGGGCCAACGTTGTTGTTAATTTTGTTAGCAATGATGTCGAGGCGGCGGACACTGTTGCGATGTGCATCGCGAGAGGTGCCAAAGCGATCTCTGTGAAAGCTGATGTGTCCGAATTTTCCGGTGCCGCGGAAGTCGCTAAGCAAGCGCTCGAACGCTTTGGTCGTATCGATCTGCTGGTTTGCAATGCAGGCGTCTGGGACGGTGCGCCGATCGAGGACATGTCTGAGGAGCTTTGGAACAAGGTCATTAACACAAATCTGAAGTCCGCGTGGGCGATGACGAAGGCGTGCGTGCCGGCGATGAAGAAGCGTGATTCGGCTGCGATCGTGATGGTCTCATCGACCGCTGGCCAGCGTGGCGAGGCAAATTATTCTAACTACGCCGCGTCCAAAGGCGGACAGATCTCATTCACCAAGGCTCTCGCCTCCGAGCTTTGCCCAAAGATCCGCGTCAACGCCGTCGCTCCCGGCTGGATAGAGACAGCCATGGTTCGCCCCGTCTTTGAGGACAAAGAATATGAGCAGAGCGTGATCGATTCGATACCGCTCAAACGCATCGCGACCACGGACGATATTGCGTTGTCGATCTGCTTTCTATTATCCGACTGGTCGCGGCATATTACCGGCGAGATACTAAACATCAACGGTGGGGCGGTGCTCTGCGGGTAATTTTTCAGGCGGTGTTTGACAACGGATATGCGTTTTGTTTATCTTGAAAACGTCAGCGGCAAATGCTGACAAGTTTGAAAATCTAAAAACGTGGCGATTTAAGGCAACTTGCTCCACGATAAAAACTGCTAAAGACTAACGACGAATATCCGTATTTGTCGTCGAAAACGAAGAACTTTTTTAAAGGCTCTCGTGCAATTTAGCACGAGGGCTTTTTTTATTTGTTCGGTGAAGTTGCCAGACGAAATACAGGAGAAAAAAATATGTCAGACAAAGACTTTGGTTTTAACACATTGGCACTTCACGGCGGACAGGAGATCGATCCTACGACCAATTCACGGGCAGTGCCTATTTATCAGACGACCTCGTACGCCTTCAACGACGCGGATCATGCGGCTCGTCTGTTTGCATTGCAGGAGTTCGGCAACATCTATACGCGGCTGATGAATCCGACGACAGATGTTTTCGAAAAGCGCATCGCCGCACTCGAGGGCGGAGCCGCGGCACTCGCGACCGCTAGCGGACAGGCGGCGGAGACGCTCGCGATCTTGACCCTGGCAGGTTCGGGTGACGAGATCGTTTCGACGACCTCGCTCTATGGCGGGACGTACAATCTGTTTCACCATACGTTGCCAAAGCTTGGCATCAAGTTTCACTTTATCGACGGTGCTGACTACGAGGGAATCGAGGCCGCGATCAATGAGCGGACAAAAGCGATCTATACCGAGACGGTCGGCAATCCGAAGCTCGACGTCATCGATATCCAGCGCCTGGCAGATATCGCTCATCGCCACGGCCTGCCTCTGGTCATCGACAATACTGTTCCGTCGCCCGCGCTCTGCAATCCGATCAAATGGGGAGCAGATATCGTTCTTCACTCGGCGACAAAATACATTGGCGGCCATGGAACGACGATCGGCGGAGTTATCGTGGACGCCGGGAATTTCGACTGGGCGGCGAGCGGACGATTTCCGGACTTTAGCACGCCCGACCCTAGCTACCACGGAATTTCGTACACCGAGGCTTTTGGCCCGCTGGCGTTTATTATCAAAGCTCGCGTTCAAGGGCTGCGGGATACCGGAGCGGCCCTTTCGCCGTTTTCGTCTTGGCAATTGCTTCAGGGAACCGAAACGCTGCCGCTACGTGTTGATCGCCACAGCGAAAACGCACTGACCGTCGCCCGCTATCTGGAACGACATCCACTCGTCGAATGGGTGAATTATCCAAAACTTGAGACAAGCATCTACAGGGAATTAGCGGAAAAGTATCTGCCGAACGGCGGCAGTTCGATCGTAACATTTGGCATCAAGGGAGGGTTTGAGGCCGGGAAGCGTTTTATTAACTCAGTCGAACTTTTCACGCTCCTTGCAAACATCGGCGATGCAAAATCCCTCGTGATCCATCCGGCATCCACGACACATCAGCAGCTTGCCGCCGAGGAGCAGGCGTCGACCGGAGTGACGCCCGATTTGATCAGGCTCTCGGTCGGCATCGAGGATATCGGCGATATTCTGGCCGATCTCGACCGGGCACTGAGCTTGTCCGTAGAAAGGGTCAGCAAGGCCGTCGCTTAACCATTGGCATAGCCGAGGCGGCGGTCTTGTTTGGATGCATTCTCTGTCTTCGTGTGTCCGTGGCCGCCGCCTCAAAAGGAGGTGAGAAGTGTTTGAAATTGATGTTCGTTTGAACGACCCGTTCCAACTCGAATCGGGCGAGATTCTCGATGAGATAAGACTTCGGTGTAATATCTACGGCCGTCTGAATGCCGACAAATCGAATGCGATACTCGTATTTCATGCCCTGACCGGCAGCTCGCGGGTCGGTGATTGGTGGAACGGCATTATGTGCGATGGCGGTGCTCTGGATACGTCGGAGATGGCGTTCGTGTGTGTTAACTATCTCGGCTCGTGCTACGGCTCCACAAGTGCGAGATCGCTCAAACAGCGTGGCCGCGAACTGCCGATCGTCACCACCCGCGATATCGTTCGGTCGAATGCATTGTTGTTCGACCACCTAGGCATCAAGAAGTTTTGTGCCGTGATCGGTGGTAGCGTCGGCGGAATGCTGGCTTTGCAATTCGCGGTCGATCTTCCTGATCTGGCCGATGAGATCATATCGATAGCCGCGACACCGCTTTCGGCGATGGGCCTCGCACTCAACCACTTGCAGCGGCAGGCGCTAGGCAAGAACGATCTTGAACTGGCACGCAAGATCGCGGTCGTCTCGTATAAATCGCCGAGGCAATTCGGTTCCCGCTTTGGACGGAGGCCAAACCGAAATGGTGAGAATCCGAAGGCGAAGAGCGGAGATCGCTTCGATGTAGGCGGATATCTTGATCATCACGGCGACGCATTTAAGAAGCGGTTCGAGATCGAAAGCTATGACCTTATTACAAAGGCAATGGACCTCTTCGAGTTGACAGACGAGGGCATCAGACGCGTCAAAGTAAAAGTATCGCTCGTCGGCATTTCGAGCGACTGGCTGTTTCCCGCAGCTGACGTCCGTGCATTGCGGGATCGTCTGGTTGGGTTCGGTGTAAATGCGAAATACCACGAGATCGAGTCCGACAACGGGCATGATGCGTTTTTGAGCGATATTGGCGAAATGTCGCGCGTGCTGCGCGAGATACTTGAGCCCGAGAACGAGGAAACGCCATTCCATTTCCTAGCGAATAGAAATTCTGCCGCACAGAACAGCTGTAATGAAAAATATGAGTTTACAAACCATCGAACAAAAACTGCCGTTTTGCCTGTTTAGCGGCAAAACGGCGCTTATTACGGGAGCTTCGCGGGGCATCGGTCGTGCGACGGCTCTGCGTTTCGCCGAGGCTGGGGCGAACGTTGTCGTCAATTATCTGTGGCATGAGGCCGAGGCAAAAGAGGTCGCTCGCGAATGCCGCGGCTACGGCGTCGGGGCGATCGCGGTGCAGGCTGATGTCTCGGTTCCGCGTGAGGCGGAGCGTCTGAATCAGGCGGCACTCGATGAATTTGGCGGCCTCGACATCGTCGTCGCAAACGCCGGCATCTGGGAAGGCGGCCCGGTCGAGGGTATGACTGAGGCAACTTGGGACCGCGTGATCGACGCAAATTTGAAAGGCACGTGGACCGTCTGCAAGGCAGCGGTACCACATTTCAAATCAAACGGCGGCGGCTCGATCGTCATCGTTTCGTCAACCGCTGGACAAAGGGGCGAGGCTGGCTATTCAAATTACGCCGCGTCAAAGGGCGGCCAGATAGCATTTACTAAAGCCCTTTCCAATGAGCTTGCGCCAAATATACGCGTCAATGCGGTGGCTCCCGGTTGGGTCGACACGGGACTGAATGACCTTGTATTCTGTGATTCAGCCTTTGTCTCGCGGGTGGTTGACGACATACCGCTCAAGCGGGTGGCGACCGCCGACGATATTGCATTGTCCATCGTATTTCTCGCCTCGGATTGGTCCCGCCATATTACGGGCGAGATCTTAAATGTGAACGGAGGTGCCGTGCTTTGCGGCTGATTTGTGATGAAAAGCACAGAATCGACGCCTGATCTGTGGTATCCGGTTTCAAGGTTGCACAAAATATGAATAAGAATTCTCTAAGTGATTATCAAAGCCATTATGCGGCGGTTCCTTCTAACTCGACTTATGTCGAGAATTTGATCGGCAATACACCGCTGCTCGCGGTGCACTGCCATTTTAAGGATGAGCGCCGGACCGTATTTGCAAAGGCCGAACATCTCAACTTGTCCGGAAGCATAAAGGACCGGATGGCATTTCATATTCTAAGATCTGCCTATCGTGACGGTGCGATCCGCAAGGGCGATATTATTGCCGAGGCTACAAGCGGAAACACCGGCATCTCGTTTGCCGCGATCGGACACGCATTCGGCAATCCGGTCCATGTGTTTATGCCCGAATGGATGAGCAAGGAACGAATTTCGCTAATGAAAAGCTACGGGGCGGACGTGACGCTTGTGACGCATGAACAAGGCGGTTTTGTCGGCAGCATCGAGATGGCCGATGAATTCAAGTATGAGCACGGCCGCGTATTTCTTCCGCACCAATTTTCAAATCTATCGAATCCCGAAGCTCACTATTTAACGACCGGCCCCGAGATCTGGGCACAGCTAAACAAAGTCGGTTTTGAGCCGGACGCATTCGTCGCCGGCGTCGGTACGGGCGGCACGATCATGGGTTGTGCGTGCTTTTTTAGGGAAAAGAATCCGGACATCAAGCTTTATCCCCTCGAACCGGCCGAATCGCCGACGCTTTCGACCGGTCATAAGGTCGGAAGCCACCGCATTCAAGGCATTTCCGACGAATTCATCCCGGCAATCTGCGATCTCCCCAACCTTGACGAGGTTATCGGCGTATCGGATGGCGATTCGATCTTGATGGCCCAGAAACTCGCGGCAGATCTTGGCCTCGCGGTTGGTATCTCGTCAGGCGCTAACTTTCTCGGTGCTCTTATTGCGATGGAAAGGCTTGGAAAAGATGCGATCGTAGCGACCGTTTTTTCGGACGATAACAAGAAATACCTGAGCACAGATCTTGTTCGCGAAGAGCCTGTGAAGCCGGAATATCTTTCGCAGCACGTCGAGCTTTTCGGCTATCAGACGATCGGCCGCATCGATCAGGCCGCAGCAGAAGCACAATAGCCCTTCATTCGAAAACTACAAAAATGCCAGCTCAGCAGACCATCAACCGACTCGGCACTGACTGCCATTAGCGAAACTTGACATTCCCATAAGAAACGGTTGAACTTCTCAAATACTGTGAGCAATACTCTTGCACCTGTTGTTATGAAATTTGGCGGCACGTCGGTAGGCGATGTTGCGGCGTTTGAGCGCGTGTTTCATATTGTTTCGACGCAGATCGAGCGGCGGCCGGTGGTTGTCGTTTCGGCGATGACAAAGGTGACTGACGCTTTGTTAGCCGCGTTTGAGACAGCAAAAAGGGGCGAGTTTGCGGATGCGGTCGCCTCGCTCGATCCGCATTTTGACCGGCACGAAGAGGTTTCGCAGCACTTTATCCCGGAAGAATCTTCGAATTTGTTTGATGCCGAGCTTCAATTTGCTAGAGAGGAATTGAGTGACCTCCTGATGCGTGTTTCGCGTCGGAGTTTGCCGTTGCAGATGCTCAAGGATGCAGTTGTTTCTTATGGCGAACAGCTTTCATCTCGGCTTTTGGCTGAGGTTTTGAAAGCCAAAGGTGTGAAAGCCCGGCAGGTCGATTCGCGGCGGCTGATCGTGACCGATGATGAATTTGGGGCCGCCCAGCCGATTATTGATGAGACAAACGAATTGGTTCAGCTTGAGCTGCAGCCGCTGATCGCTGTCGGCGAAGTCCCAATTCTCGGCGGGTTCATAGCGGCCAACCGCGGCGGCGAGACGACTACGCTCGGACGTGGCGGTTCGGATTATTCGGCGGCGATCGTTGCCGCAGCTCTGAAAGCTGATGAACTACAGATCTGGACAGACGTTACTGGCGTGATGACGTGTGACCCGCGCATCTGCGACTCGGCCAGGACGATCCCTGTCCTTTCCTACGAAGAGGCGGCTGAGCTTGCGTATTTTGGAGCAAAGGTTTTGCACCCGAAAACGATCAAACCCGCGGTGGATAATGCGATCCCCGTGCGGGTCTGCAATACTTTTGAGCCAGACATAACGGGCACGATGGTGCTCAGCGACTCCGCCGAGGCACCGAGCAAGATCAAGTCGATCGCTCATAAGAAGAACATCACGATCCTGCGGATCACATCGGCGCGAATGCTCGGTAGCTATGGCTTTATGAGTGCGCTGTTTCAGGTATTTGAGCGATATCGCACCGTTATCGATGTGATCTCGACGTCTGAGGTTTCGGTTGCACTTACGCTCGATAACACAGGGGAACTCGACAAGATCGCCACGGAACTAAGACGCCTCGGGGATGTCGAGATCGAGCCCGGCTATGCCGTCATCTGCGTCGTCGGCGAGGGCCTGCGTGCCTCGACCGGACTAGCTGCCCGTGTTTTCTCAACGATCCACGACATCAATATCGCGCTCGTTTCGCACGGGGCATCGAGCGTGAATTTGACGTTTGTGGTTACTGAGGATGTAGTGGCAGGTGTGATAAAAAGACTGCACAAGGAACTCTTCTGATGCGTTCTCAGATTGTGTCAATCAATACAATTGAGCAGGCCAACTTGGCTAAATGTATAGGGCGGTTCGTTTTCATAGCTCTTATCTTGGTGTTGGCCGTTTCCGTATTCGGACAAACGAAAACCTCGGATGTTAGAATTGAGATCAAGAATTCTCAATTCTATCTGTCATCAAAACTGGTCAAGCTGCCGATCACGGCGAATGAACTTGAGAAAATTATCGGCAAACCTGATCGATCACTCGAGGGTGTGAACAAGGTCTCTACTTGGGATAAGCTGGGGCTGGTCGGATATCAAAAGCTAGGGTCTGACGATTACCATGAGATCGGCATTGTCTTGGATGTGAAGGAAAACAAGTTCGAGTTTAATCCCTCGAATACATTCCAGGGTTCCTTTATCATTGACGGTGTAAGGGTCACGCCCGCGAGTTCGCTCAATAGCCTGAATCAGGGAAAAAAAGGTGCGAAGTTTAAACCGATCCCTTTCGTCAAGATCCTTTCGGAATACCGTTCCGGCAATGTTTACATGGTGATGTGGCAGACCGAAAAAGCAAAGGTGATCGGCGACGCAAAGATTCTACAGATCTCGATAAGCAAGGCGGAAGCTAAATAGCGTAGATCGGTCCAATTTGAATGACATTGTTCGAACTTACAAGATCATTGATGTCGATCCCCTCAACCTCTGGAGAGGAAGAGCCGGTTGGGTTTTATCTTCGCGATCATTTGGAGGCTCTCGGCTGGACGGTCGAGTTGCAGCCGGTAGGAACGCGGACGCCCTCGTCCGCAATCGCCGGTTCCTCCGGCGAGA
>JBATDM010000076.1:0-5974 GCA_049663465.1 Pyrinomonadaceae bacterium | reverse complement strand
GATCAGCACCGTCGGGATCTCGGCGAAGTACCCGAGACCAAGAAATTCCTGCATCAGAGAAACGCCGGGCCCGCTCGTTGCTGTAAACGACCTTGCTCCGTTCCAACACGCTCCCATGACCATTCCGATCGCGGCAAGTTCGTCTTCGGCCTGAACGATCGCGTAGTTTTTCTTTCCCGTGACCGGATCGACGCGATATTTTGCGGCATATTTCGTGAACGCATCGACAACCGAGGTCGAAGGCGTGATCGGGTACCAAGCGGCGACAGTCGCCCCTGCGAAGATCGCCCCAAGTGCACATGCCGAGTTTCCGTCAAACAATATCTGATCACCGACCGCATCGCGGCGTTCGACGCGGATGCCGAGGGGACATTCAAAATTCTCCCGCGCGTATTTCACACCTATGTTTAGGGCCTTGATATTCGGTTCGATCAGCTTTTCCTTTTTCTTAAACTGCTCACCGATCATCCCCTCGAGAACAGGAAACTCGATATCCAGAAGCGCCGACAACGCCCCGATATAAATGATGTTTTTAAATAGCTGCCGTTGCCGAGCATCCATATATTCGGCGTTGGCAAGAGCCATCAGCGGAATCGGCAGATGCGTAATGTCGTCGCGGTCGTATCCTGGTGGCAGCGGTTTCGAACTGTCATAGAGAAAATAGCCGCCGGGTTTAACGTCGGCGTAATCCCTCTTCATTGACTGTGGATTGACCGCCACGGTTAGGTCGATGCCATCGCGTCGGCCGAGGTGCCCTTTTTCATTGACGCGAACTTCGTACCATGTCGGCAGGCCCTGAATATTTGACGGAAAAATATTCTTCGGCGTTACGGGAATGCCCATGCGAAAGATCGCCTTGGTAAACAGGGCGTTCGCCGACGCTGAGCCGGTCCCGTTGACATTCGCAAATCTGACTACGAAATCGTTTGTTGACATAAGTTTGGTCCGCAAAGATTATATTACATTCTCCGGCCACCGTGCCCTATTTGTGGGTCCAAAAAGTCGTAAAATCCAAGAAAACTGGGGTCCGTGCTATAATAGCAACGGACAGTTTCTTTTTACCCTGCTGAATTCATACCTGTATCCAATTACCGTCCTTTTCGGCAGGCTCGGAAACCATTTGTTTTGAGGAGGTTCTAATGATAACGACACGAATAATGAAATATACGATAGGAATAATGATGCCGGTGCTGCTCGCGGCGGTCGCCCTTGTGGCGGTGCCGACAGCGGGGGCACAGATGAAGAGCGATATGGGCACGGCTCCCTCCGCCAACCAGACGACCGGTATGGTTGACAGCCTGAAAGGGATAAAGATCGGAATGACCGCGAATGAGGTCAAGGATGTGCTGGGCAAGCCAAAGGTTACTGACGCGACCGGTATGCTCTTTGAGATGTCTAATGACGAGTCGATGCAGCTTAAGATCAAGAAGGGGAAAACCGTGACGATGATCGCCGTCATTTACAACGGCAAAGACGCCGAGGCCCCGGCGGCGACCGAGATCTTTGGCAACGATGTTATTATCACCCCGCAGGAGAATGGAAATATTTACAAAAGGGTGCGCAATTCGGCCGCGAAATACTGGATCGCCTACAGCCGCATCAATCTCAAAGACTACGCAATGACGACGATAACGATGCAGAAGATCAACTAGCGTCTGAAAAGGTCATCCGAAAGTTTTTGAAGAAACGCCGTACGAGTTCCGGCGTTCGTTGCGCGAGGTTATTTTTTATTCTTTACATCCCAAGCCATCGGTTCCCACAACTCGACTTTGTTGCCGTCGGGGTCCATGATCCAAGCGAACTTGCCGTTCTCGGCCGAATCCGGCCCGCCGACGATCTCGACGCCGTTCGCTTTAAGCTGTTCGAGCATCTCGTCCATGTTGTCGATGCGGTAGTTGATCATAAACGACGACTCGCTTGGGCTAAACCATTTCGTGTCATGGTCTGCGGCGTTCCAGACGGTCAGGCCGCCGTCCTTAACCTCGTCATCAGTCCATTTAATGATCGCTCCGCCCCAGCTTTCGAGCTCGATCCCAAGATTGTCTCTATACCAGGCCCCAAGCTCGGCTCCCTTGCCCTTGCTCTTAAAAAACACACCGCCAATTCCAGTTACCCTTGCCATAACTTATGCTCTCTCTCTTTTCGGCTCATAATAGTGGATCACCACACCGCAGCCGAACGTTTTTGTCCTAATGAGTTTGAGGTCAATCCTATCATTTATATTCTTAAATAGCGGTAAGCCGTCGCCGACAATTATCGGGTGAATTGCAAGCTGATATTCATCGACGAGACCGAGATTCCCTAGCTGGATGATCATGCTCGGGCTGCCGACCAAGATGTCTTTGCCTGCTTGCTGCTTGAGTTCGACGATCTCGTCTCGAACGATCTCGCGTTTCACCTCAGCGGTCTTCCAATCGGTGCTCTCAAGCGTTCGCGAATAGACGATCTTGTGAATATTGTCCATCGCCACCGCGAAGTCCTCCATAGCCCGATTCCCCGACGGGTTCGCGAGCAGAGTCAGCCAAAACTCCATCAGCTCAAACGTCTTCCGCCCGTAAATAGCGATGTCAGCACTCCGCAGCAGCTCGGTGTAATGCTCATGCGTCTCATCATCCGCGATCCCCACCGTATGGTCGCAAAAACCATCAAGCGTCATATTCATCGCGGCAATCAGCTTTCTCATATCGGTAACTCTTCAATACGCTTCGTCTGAAGCCATCGAATTCCTTGATAAATTGTGAGCACGATGAGGAAACCAGTAAACCACTGCGAGTAATCTACTTTCGCCATGCCACAGTCTCCGTGCCATGCACTAAACCACCATGCTGGGTGGAAAATGAAAAGAATGATGCTCAAGACGCATGCCCAACGTCCCTTGCGCAAGCGAAGGAAATAAAAACCGATGGTGACCGTTACAAACAGAGCTGAAACTAACCCCAACGTCCAAGCCGTTCGATTGCTATCGCCAATTGGGTCTTTTCCTTCCACTGCAGTACAGCCAAATACGACTGCCGTACACAGCAGTAGGTAACATAAGCTCCACGAAACATTTCTTTGGGCTACCACTACTATTTACTCCGACCTCCGCAGGATCTTTTCCATCTTTTTGCCTTTGGCGAGTTCGTCGATGAGTTTGTCCATGTAGCGGATCTTTTGCATTAGAGGGTCTTCGATGTCTTCGACGCGGATGCCGCAGACGGTGCCTTTGATGAGGGAAACGTTCGGGTTCATCTTCGGGGCCTTGTCGAAGAAGTCACGCAGATCGACTCGGTCCTCGATCACCTTTTCCAATCCCTCCTGCGTATAACCCGTCAGCCAACGAATAACCTCGTGCAACTCTTCCGCCGTCCGACCCTTAGTCTCCACCTTCTTCACATAATGCGGATACACGCTCGCAAAGATCAGTGCATATACTCTTTCGGGTTTCATACAATCTTAAATCTTAAGGCCGCGTAGCGGACATCGAATTTAGCCGTGGACGTTTGTCCACGGAAGGTTGAAATATTCGATCCCGTCGCGTCGCGACGATTGAATCCCAACGTTTTGTTCACCCGTCACTACGCGACGGAAACCTTTTATACATCCTTTCCGTGGACAAACGTCCACGGCTAAATTCAAACCATCGCTACGCGATGTAAAACCAGTGTCCCTATGCCTTTACCCTATGGCGTTGGTTTCGTCTTCCTCGTCAAACCGGATTTCTTTTCGGATTTGCGGACGAAGCCCATGGCTCCGTAGAGCGGAGAATCGTCCCCGTAGGCGGGGTTGCCGACGACGCCTTGGCCGACTTTTGTGCGTTTGTCGTTGAGGGCGGCGTAGCTGTCATCGCGAACGTCGCGTTTCATCTTCATCTCGGCCTCAAGATCGGCGAGTTCCGCGTCCAGAGCCGCACACGCCGTGATGTCAGAGCTGAATGCGGCTTGTGAAATGCCATTGAAATCGACGGTCTTAGCACCTTCGACCCAGGCGTCGTTCATTACGTTACATTTTTCCTTCGTACTCTTATTATCAACCTTTGCCATCTGATTTCTCCTTATTAGTTAGTGTTTTATTAGGTTTGACCAAAGCGAAAGATCCGTTATCTCCCGTTCATTTTCATAATAAACCCGATTCAGAATGCTGTCCAAGCCACTTGGAACACGATTTATGTCGTTCGGAATGTCGTCCAAGTCATTTGGAATATTGACCAAGCCACCTAAATCATCATTCAAGCCATTTGGAATGCTTTCCGAGTCGCTTAGATCACGTTCCAAGCCGCATGGAGATCGATCCGTGTCGCATAACCGACCGCGTAGCGGTCTTGTGATTGTAGCCGTGGGTTTTAACCCACGGTGCGTCAAACCAAACAACCTTGTCGCGTCAGCGACAATTGGATCCGCGTCGCGATGGTCAGCCGTCGCTACGCGACGGGGATCCGTTTTCATCCTTTCCGTGGGTTACGGTTGCGGGCCTACCGCAACACTGGCTCGTTCTTTGTGCCAGAAACCCACGGCTACATTCAAACCATCGCTACGCGATGAAGACTTCCTAGCTTCGTGACCTATTTGCAGTCGTTGAGTATTCGACCGTCACCGTCCATTAAGGCCACTTTCCGTGATCCGTCAAACCATCGCCGTTCTTCGAATACTAAGGTAACTTCTTCAATCGTGCCTGCGAAGGCGCTTAAGTGTCCGCGCTGTTTCATATTAAATGTGCCCTCAACGGATACGTATCGTCCATCAAAGTAGTCAGCCTTGGAACCAAACGCTACGAAATCTTTCTTGCAACGTGGATCGAGCACTCGTTTCTCTGCATAACTAATCCAGATTCCATTCGCTAGATGCAGGTAGTCTGCATCGTCTTTGTGGAAATATAAAGCGCTATCTTCAAACTGAAAGTGCAAAACCCCTGAGACTCTAACCTTCTTGCCATCATATTTCTCGGGAGTTGCTAATAGGCTCACGAAGGAAACATTTTGTTGAGCAGATACGGTTAGTATTAATGAACCCGTAAGAAGGGCGAGAATAAATATTTGAATAATTAGTTTTGTTCGCAAGATCTCCTCCTTTAATCGCATCATTTCAATTCCTTTGGATCTGGACGAGGTTGGCGTATTTGTGCCCGCCGGCTTTGGTGACGTTGTAGAAGAATTTCTGCATGTCCCAGGCGGCGGTGGGGCAGCGTTCGGCGCAGAGGCCGCAGTGGAGGCAGACGTCTTCGTCTTTGGCCATGATGCGGAGCGTCTGCGGCACGGGTTCGGAGACGTAGAGGTCCTGCGTGAGGTTGAGGGCAGGAACTTTAGTGTGCTGGCGAAGCTCGGCTTCGGGCTCGTTGGCCGTGAAGGTGATGCAGCTCGTCGGGCAGATGTCCACGCACGCGTCGCACTCGATGCATTTCGGAGCGTTGAAGACCGTCTGCACGTCGCAGTTGAGGCAACGCTGCGCCTCTTCGTAACCGGCGAGCGGATCGAAACCGAGCTCGACCTCCTGCTTGCGGTCTTTGAGCGTGATCGATTTGTCGGTTTGAGGAACGATAAGGCGTTCGTACGGATCGACCTCGCTGTCGTACGCCCATTCGTGGATGCCCATCTTCTGCGAGATGAGATTGACGAAAGGATCGAGGCGTTCGGTGTGGATGTTTTTGTCGTTGCAATGCAGGTCGATCGAAACGGCGGCTTGGTGTCCGTGAGCCACGGCGGTGATCACATTCTCGGGCCCGAAAGCCGCGTCGCCGCCGAAGAACACTCGCGGATTCGTAGATTGGAACGTGACTTTGTCAACGACAGGCATCTCCCACTTGTCGAACTCGACTCCGCAGTCACGCTCGATCCAAGGGAAACTGTTCTCCTGACCGACCGCGATCAGAACATCATCCGCCGGGAAGAAAACATCGTCTTCACCTGTTGGGACGAGCGAGCGTTTGCCGTTCTCGTCGTATTTGGCCTCGACCTTTTCAAACATCATCCCTATAAGACGGTATCCGGTCGGAACGCGGA
>JBATDM010000075.1:0-6395 GCA_049663465.1 Pyrinomonadaceae bacterium | reverse complement strand
GCTCTAAGTTCATCTAGTTCGACGTTAAAGCCGCTGCGAATAACACCGCCGTCGTTGGCATTTGCGGGCGGTTCGTCGACAATCGCTCGCTCGATCAGTTCGCGAATCTTGGGCAATTCGAAGATATTCTCCGAGAGAACCTGAAGTAAAAGGGACCTAATGTCGGCCAGCGTTTCATTTACCAGCGGAGCCTGTCCGATAGAACGCCGAAGTGCTACCAGATCTCGGGGAGACGCGGTCCCAAGATTCAGACGACCGGTCAACCGCTCGAGATCGCTGACCTCCTTAAGCAAAAACCGCAGTTTTTCGCGCAGTATTGTGTCGAGGATCTCCGTAACGGCAGCGAGACGTGTCTGGATCTCACTCTTCTTCAAGGATGGACGAAGCAGCCATTGCCTTAAAAGCCTTGAGCCCATTCCTGTAACGGTCTCGTCAATGAGGCCAAACAGTGTATTTTTTGATTTCTCGCCGCGAGATTCGAATATTTCGAGATTTCGCAGGCTGACAGCGTCTAGGACCATAAAATCCGACGCCTCAAAATACTTGATCTCGCTAATGTGCCCTGCCGCCGCTTTCTGCGTGTCCTGAGCGTATTTCAGGCAAGCTCCGGCGGCGCTCACAGCCGCGTGATGACCGTCAAGGCCAAATCCAGCCAGCTCGGCCACTTCCATCTGCTTTTTAAGAAGTTCGGCGGCATAGATTTGGTCAAAATCAGAGTCTGCTCGCGCTGTCAGCGTTATCGACGATCGGCTTGGCGACGACTCAGCAAACAGTCCGCCTGCCGCCGTGCCGAAGGCCTGTTGCACATGGCTTTCCTGAGCTTGCGCATATAGCAACTCACGCGGTCCAAACGCCTCGATCTCTTCGCATATCCTCTGCCAAGCCATGGATCCCGCAAATTCGGTGGCAGAGAAATGTCCGGACGATGTTTCAAGAAATGCCGCACCGAAACGATCACCCGAGCCAAAAACAGCCGCGAGATAAACGGATTCCTTTGATTCCAACAGCTGAGGATCGATCGCTGTGCCCGGTGTTATGACGCGGACAACTTCACGTTTTACGAGCTTTACGCCTTTTGACGGAGATTCTGTCTGCTCGCAGATAGCGACCCGATAGCCTTTGCGAACGAGCCGGGCTATATAGCTCGATGCGGCGTGATGCGGCACACCGCACATTGGAATCGGATTGGGCGAGTCCTTTTGACGCGCAGTAAGTGTTATCTCGAGTTCACGAGAGCCAACTATCGCGTCCTCATTGAACATCTCATAAAAATCACCGAGCCGAAAGAACAATATTGTTCCGGGATAAAGCTTTTTGATATCGAGGTATTGCCGAAGCATCGGCGTCGCGGTTTCCATTTTCGTGCAGATAGCGTGTGAATCAGAGTTTAGCTAAAACCGGCGAGGTTGCAAACTTCTGTTTCAAATGCCCCTTGTATTTGTTAATATAGTCGATTGTAGTTTGTCAGCTTTTGGGGGCTGTTTCGGGGCGATAATTCCGACGTGAATCCGGTGTTTTTTTTGGTACTTTTGTGAGTACCGCACATAGGAAGAAATTATGAACGACCTACGACTTATTTTGATCGCCACTATTTTCGTAATTGGTGCCTCGGCTGTTGTTCGCACTCAGACCGTCGATCCGCCGCCTTCGGGAACACCCACAGAAACGAGCTTCGCCGGGATGGCTGACGACAAAGACCGCTATCGGATCGGACTTCGGGATGTGCTTGATATTCACGTCTTTCGCCACCCGGATCTTAGCCAACGTGCCCCTGTAAGTTCGACGGGAACAATCACATTGTTCCGCCTTGATGCACCGATCGTTGCTGTCTGCAAGTCAGAAATGGAACTGGCCGCCGAGATATCTGCGGCTTACAAAAAGAAATTTATCAAGGATCCAGAAGTTACGGTCGTTGTGGCCGATCAGAAATCGCAGGCTGTCGGCGTCATGGGTGCGGTAACCACGCCGGGTTATTACTATGTGAACCGTCGTGTTCACCTGCTCGAGATCCTTGCCCAGGCGGGCGGTCCAAATAAAGAGTCGGGCACGCGTTTGATAGTTGCTCGGACGGGTAGTATCTCGAACTGCAAGCAATCGGCTGACAATGACCATGACGTATCAGTGATCGGCTTTAAGATCCGCGACGTTCAAGAGGGCAAAGAGACATTCTGGATGGAGCCCGGAGATATCGTCTCAGTACTGGACGCAGACGTTGTTTATATTTATGGCAACGTCCATCAGCAGGGGGCGATACGAATTCGTGAAAACATTACCTTAACGCAAGCGATAGTTTCCGCCGAGGGACTAAAACCGGCGGCAAAAAAAGACAAGGTCCGGATCCTGCGACAAAAAGCTGGATCGCTTGACCGCGAGGAACTTGTTTTTGACCTCAATCAAATCGACAAAGGTAAGATCCCTGACCCATTTCTTGAACCTAACGACATCGTTGCTGTTTCGGAAGACCGAACGAAAGCGATCATTCAGGGTTTTGCAAACGCGATCAAAACCTCACTGCCAAGCGCGGTTTACCGCATTCCTGTTCCTTAAGAACGCATTGCTATGAAAGAAACCCGTGGAATCATCCGAAATCCGCTAGGTGAGGCTGAGATACAGTTTGATCCTCAATCTGCGCCCGATGGCCGATATCCGGCGTATCGCGAGATCCAGTCTGCGGACGGATTTCAACTTGTTGACTACTGGCGTGCGATCCGCAAGCGTCTGTGGCTGGTCATAGGTATTGCCGTTTTGATCACGACGCTGACGGCGATCTATATGGTCCGGCGGCCAAGCATTTACGCGGCGCGAGCGGTCGTTCAGGTCGATACTGAACAGACAAACCCCGATCTGGTCACGGTAGACCGCCAACGGCCGATCTCTAATCCAGATCCGGCATATTTTAATACTCAGCTCCAGTTGCTATTGAGCGACAGCCTTCTTCGGAGGGTTATTCAAGAACACCATCTCGACACCAACGAGGAATTTCAAAAAGCCAAGGACGAAGCGTCTGTGTCACCAGTCAGAGCTGTTTTGCGCACCATCGGCCTTGCCACCGACCCTCAGGCGAATAATGGCGGCTCGCTCAACGAAGCGTATTCCGAAAGTTCGATCGCAACGCCCGAAGAGATAGCCGAAGCGGTTCGTCTTGCACCGTTTGTTGAGGTATTAAAGAAAAATATCGTGATCGATCCAAGACGCGAATCGCGAGGGACAGTGAAGGATACACGGCTGATCGACATTACTTTTCTTCATACAAATCCGGAACTGGCCGCATTTGTTGTAAATTCGGTCGGCGATACATTTACGACGATCAACCAGGAAAAGCGAACGGGCACCAGCCGCAAGACAAACACCTTTTTGAACGACAGGATAGCCACGCTCGAATCTGACATTCAGACGGATGAGCAAAAGCTCGTTAAATTAACCGAGGACGCCGGCATTCTCAAAACGGAGAACGATCAGACGATCGTCCTGGACCGGCTTTCTGGATTGAACAAACAGCTGCTTGAAGCGGAAAATATCCGAAAGACTGCAGAGGCAAATTTTCTTGAGGTCAGCAATTCGCCAGAAAAGATCAAGGCACTTGCGGAGGCTGATATCAAGCAGTTCACGGCAACGAAGGAGAACAGCATTGCAACCCTTCAGGCTGAGACCCTAAAGCAGATCGCCGATCTGCGGGTCGCGAGGCTCGACAAACAGCAGCTTTTTGAAGAAGGCGCACCGGAACTTAAGCAGATCGACGAAAAAATAAAGTCGTACCAGAACTCTATAGATTCGGCTGTCTCAAAATTTCGTAGTGAGCTTACGGCATTTCGATCGACGGCCGCTAAGGAAATGCTAGAAAACTTGCGTACGAAGTACCTTCAAGCAAAGTCCCAGGAAGAAAAGATACGAGTCGATTTCAACAAACAATATTCGTCGGCCGAGGGGCAGAACCAAAGTGCTGTAAACATTAAGCTGCTCCAGCAAAATATCGATGCAAAACGCGGCTTTTTGGACAATCTTCGAAAACAGGTAAGCGGCAACGATATCGCAGCCACCGGAACCGACAATAACATCAGTGTCACCGAGATCGCTGTTCCGTCGTATAATGCGGTCGCTCCCCGGCGAACTATGACCGTAGCGGCGGCCCTGGTTCTATCTACACTTTTCGGAATGGGCCTTGCTCTTTTCCTCGAATACCTGGATGACACGATCCGGACTACCGAGGAGGTCGAAAACTATCTCCAGCTTCCGGCACTCGCCGCGATACCGACAATGGACTCACTGCCCAAACGCAAGCTGTTGCTCGTAGGTGCGGGTGAAGCCGAGGAAGCGTCGCCTGACTCGCCTTTGTTGATCTCGGCCGATTCGCGTTCCTCGCTTGCTGAGGCGTATCGTCATCTCCGGACCTCGATCTTGCTTTCTACTGCCGGTCGCGCTCCAAAATCGCTGCTAATTACATCGAGTCTTCCCTCAGAAGGCAAAACAACCACGGCAACAAATACGGCGATCAGCCTTGCCCAAACGGGTGCGCGCGTTCTGATCATAGACGCTGATATGCGTCGGCCTCGTCTTCATTCGGTTTTTGGGGTTGAGAATGGAAGTGGACTTAGCACGCTGCTATCGAGCGAAATGACCGACCTCGAATTGACCGCAACGATCAAGCAGGACGAAAAATCAAAGTTGTTTCTACTCACATCGGGCCCGATTCCACCCAATCCAGCGGAACTCGTTGGCTCGGAACAGATGGCAACGCTCCTCAAGCTTCTTCAGACGAAATTCACACACGTGGTTGTCGATTCGCCGCCGATCGCCTCATTTACCGACGGCGTGCTGATCGCATCAATGGTTGACGGTGTCATCTTGGTTGTAAATGCGGGACGGAGTTCGCGGCAAGTTGTTCGGCGTTCGAGGCAATTGCTTCAAGAGATCGGGGCTAAGGTTTTTGGCGTCGTGCTCAACAACGTCAATCTAAACAATAAAGACAACTACTACTATTATCAGAGCTATTATCATCGCAGCACTTATGTTTCGGGCGATGAGACACAGCAATAGGGATCATATCTCGCAGTAATTATGGGTGAGCAAACCAGAGTGTTGGTTACGGGTGCGGGCGGCTTTATCGGCAGCCATTTGGTGACGTACCTTCAGAATAAGGGCTATTGGGTTCGCGGCGTTGATATCAAACTGCCCGAATTCGAGCCGACGACCGCGGATGAATTTGAGCTGCTAGATCTTAGGCGTTGGGAGAATTGTCTCAAAGCCGCCGAAAGTATCGACCATGTCTATGCGCTTGCCGCGGACATGGGCGGGATGGGGTTTATCTCATCGCATCACGCACAGATCCTCTACAACAATTCGCTGATAAATCTCCACACTCTCGACGCCGCACGCGAAAATGGCGTCAAACGCTATCTCTATACAAGCTCCGCGTGTATTTACCCTGAACACCTTCAGGAAGATGTGAATGTCACTCCCCTGAAAGAAGATGATGCGTATCCAGCCTTTCCGCAGGATGCTTATGGCTGGGAAAAGCTAATTTCCGAGCGGCTCTGTATGCATTATATGGAGGATTACGGTATCGAGACACGGACTGTCCGGTTCCATAATATCTTTGGCGAGAACGGCACTTGGGAAGGCGGACGCGAAAAAGCTCCGGCGGCATTAAGCCGTAAGATCGCCATGGCAAAGCTCGCCGGTTACGACGAGATCGAGATCTGGGGTGACGGCGAACAGACGCGGTCCTTTTGCTACATCGACGACTGTGTCGAGGGCATTTATCGGCTAATGCAGTCCGATCATTCGGAGCCGCTAAACCTCGGCCAAGATCGTATGGTCTCAATAAACGAGCTGGCGGATATTATTGCGAGCATCGCTGGGATATCGATCAATAAAAAACACGTTGATGGGCCGCAAGGCGTTCGTGGACGTAATTCTGACAACTCGAAACTCCGTGAGGTTCTCGACTGGGAACCTGCGATCTCGCTCGAAGACGGCCTCGCCCCGACATACCGCTGGATCGAGGAGCAGGTGCTACGAAGTCTCGCCGCCAGTCCGCAGACGGTTTCAACCGCCGTCTAATTGTCATTAATGAACCAAGACTTGATCCGGGTGGCTTTCGTTATTCCCGTGCACAACCGCCGGGAGATCACGCTACAGTGCCTGCGAAGCCTTGCGCGGATCGATCGAACTGGCCTCTCGATCAAAATATTTATCGTAGATGATGGCTCGACCGATGGAACGTCCGATGCCATCCGTGAGCAGTATCCAGATGTTGAATTGATCTCCGGCGACGGTACGCTCCACTACGCTGGTGGGACTAACCGAGGCATAGAGGCCGCGATGAAATGGCCGCCCGACTATATCGTCACGATGAATGATGACGCTGTCTATCACGATCAGTTTCTGCAAAAGCT